>DATMMD010000243.1:0-14845 GCA_035569875.1 Bryobacteraceae bacterium | reverse complement strand
TTCGCTATGTACAACGCCTATTTTGGGTTTTCGGAGACTCCGTTTAGCCTCAGTCCCGATCCTGCCTTTCTGTATCGCAGCGAACAGCATGAAGAGGCGTTAGCTAACCTCATTTACGGCGTCCAGAGCCGCAAGGGCTTCATCGTTCTGACGGGCGAAGTGGGCACCGGCAAGACCACCATGCTGGAATGCCTGCGGGACTTCCTGGATTCGCAGTACATCGAGTTTGCGTTCCTTTTTAACTCGCGCATTACCTCCGACCAGTTCTTCGAAATGATCGCCTACGATCTGGATCTGCGCTGCCAGCGCACCTCCAAAACGGAAGTTTTGTTTGCGCTCAACTCCGTGCTGCTGAACCAGGCCGAACAGGGCCGCACCACGGTCTTGATCATCGACGAAGCACATAATCTGGAGTGGGAGGTTCTCGAAGAGATCCGGTTGCTCGGGAACCTGGAAAACCGGCGTGGCAAGCTGCTTCAGATAATCCTGGCCGGCCAGCCTGAGTTGGATCGCAAACTCGAAGCGCCCAACCTGCGCCAGTTGAAGCAGAGGATCGTCCTACGTTGCAATCTTCAGCCGTTCACTCCCCAAGACACGGCGCGGTATATCAACACCCGCATGGAAAAAGCCGGAATGCCTGGCCAGACCGTGTTCCCGCCGGAGATCATGACCGAGGTCCACGTGAGGACCCAAGGCATTCCGCGCCTGATCAACGCCGTCTGCGACAATGTTCTGCTTACCTGCTTCGCGGTGGAAAGCAGGGTGGCGACCGTCGAAATGCTCGATGAAGTGAGTAAGGACATGCGGCTGGAATGGCCCGGGCGTCGGCCCCGCGGGGAACGCACACGCTACAACCTGGAGACCTACGAAGAGCCGACGTTCCGCCGCGAGTAGCATTCATCCGCCGCTCGTTACGGCTCATCCGGTTTTTCGACCTTTCGTCAGCAACACGCGGGCAAATCGGCTGCTCCCCGCTTATCCTGTGGTTGAAAGGATTTCCCATGAAAACGAAACTTGCTGTACTGCTTCTGATTGGAGGCGCGAGCCTCTTGCCGGCCCAGGATCGATTCGATTTCAAGGTCCGCAACTATTTCTTCGCGGGATTTGCGGGCGACGCTGCATCGCTCGAAAAAGGCATGAAGATCTGCGAGGATTCGCTCGCCGCTGATCCCAAGAATGCCGAAGCCCTGGTATGGCATGGAGCCGGCCTATTCTATGCATCCGGCCAAGCCTTTCAAAAGCAAGACATGCAGAAAGGCGGCGAGCTGTGGGCGCGCGGCCTCAAGGAAATGGACGATGCCGTAGCGCTCGCGCCGGATCAACTGGGCGTCGTCATCCCGCGCGGAGCCGTGCTCCTTACGGCCTCCAAGTATGTTCCCAATCCTGAGATGGCCCGCCCGCTGATCGAAAAAGGCGTCGGCGATTTTGAGAAGTCTTACCAACTGCAAGCTCCCAATTTCGACAAAATGGGGACACACCCACGCGGCGAATTGATGATCGGACTGGCGGACGGCTACAACCGGCTTGGCAACCAGGAAAAGGCGCAGGAGTGGTTCGAGCGGATTCAGAAGGACATGCCGGGGACGCCATACGAGAAGTCGGCCGCGACGTGGCTGGAGACGAAGTCGTTGACTCCCGCTCAGTCCGGATGTCTGGGCTGCCATACGAGCAAGTAAGACTGGCAAGTAAGATGAGAATGGCCCAGGGCGATCTATGATCCGTTGGAAACACGTATTCGGTATCGTGCTGATCGACACGGCGGTCGCCCTTGTTCAACCTGTAATGCTGGTGACCATAGTCCAAGGCGTGACATGGCGGCAGTTCGTCATCAACCTCGGTTTTTCCTTCGTTTACGCTCAGTGCATCGGAAGCCTGGCTTTTGCGACAATTCCGCGAATTTGGGTCGCATCGTGCAACACGTCCACCCCAGCGCGATGGGCCATGCGGGTAGCAGCTAGTTTCGCGGTGAGCATCGCGGGCTGCATGCTCGCGGGACTGATCTTTGTGATGCTTGGTTGGAGCCCGCTGGACGCGTACTGGCACCAGTTCACTGGCAGCCTCAAGATCGCTACTTTGTTGACCATCGTCACCGGAGGCGTGATTTCAACATTCGAGACCATGCGAGCGCGGTTGGAACAAACCACCCTCCAACTGCGCACAAAGGAACTGGAGCGAGAGCGAGCGCTGAAGCTGGCAACAGCTGCTCAGCTCGCGTCGCTGGAATCGCGCATTCATCCACATTTCCTGTTTAACACGCTCAATTCGATCTCATCGCTGATTCCGGAGGATCCCCAGCGCGCCGAGCGATTGGTTGAGCAGATGGCCGCCCTGCTGCGCTTCTCACTCGATGCGAGTCAATCCGGCCTGGTGCCGCTTTCGAGCGAGCTAAAGATCGTAAACGATTACTTGGAAATCGAGCGCGCCCGCTTTGGCGATCGTTTGCGATATCAGGTCGACATTAGTCCGGGAGCGGCCGATGCTAAAGTTCCTCCTCTGGCTGTTCAGACATTGGTCGAGAACAGCGTGAAGTACGCCGTTGCGCCGTGCCGTACTGGAGGCGAGATATTGATTGCCGGCAGCCGCGAAAACGGCTTGCTGCAAGTAGAAATATCCGACGATGGCCCGTCCTTTAACCTGGAATCGGCGCCTGCCGGGCACGGGCTCGATAATCTAAAGGGTCGCCTGAGGACACTATTCGGCGAGCGGGCGGGGCTGACGGTCGAGCGGCGTGAAAATCGAAACAGAGTCTGTTTGGCCGTCCCGCAGACCGGCAATGGTCATGAAAGCATTCCTGGTTGACGATGAATCACTCGCTCTGAAACGCCTGGAGAGGATGCTCGCAGTCACCGGGCGTGTCGAGATCGCTGGCACCAGCATGGACCCTGTAGAGGCGGTCGAGGCCATCCTTAAAACGAAGCCGGACGTCTTGTTTCTCGACATCGAAATGCCTGGGATGACCGGTTTCCAGATGCTTTCCAAGCTCGATGCGCAGCAGCAGCCATTGATCGTGTTCACCACGGCGTACGATCAGTATGCGCTCGAAGCTTTCGGCGTCAACTCGGTTGACTATTTACTGAAACCCATCGAAGCGCCGCAGCTCGCCAGGGCCTTAGACAAGGTGGATCGGATGCGGCGCGGCATTGAGGCTCGCCCCGACGTTCTGCAACTTTTGGAGCGGATCACTGCTCTCGCTGCCGCCGGCGGAGCACAAGCCACTTACCCGGACCGCATCGCATCCCGCACAGGTGAGCGCGTCGAGCTAATCGAACTGGCACGAGTAACGCACTTCTTTGCCCGCGATAAGCTGACCTATGCTGCCACGGCGGCGAAGAACCACGTCGTCGACCATACCATCCAGGAGCTGGAACAAAAGCTCGATCCTCGCAAATTCGTCCGCATTCACCGGGCGATTCTGTTGAATATCGACTATGTTCACGAACTGCACAACTGGTTTGCGGGCCGGATGATGGTTCGGCTGAAAGATGAAAAGCACACCGAGCTGACGGTATCGCGCGATCGGGTGCGGGCGCTGAAGGAGCGGCTGGGGGTTTAGCTGGACGCGAACGTGATAGATCCTCAGCGCCAAAACTCTTGAGCCGCTATAGCAGAATTAACCTGGCCCCTCCCAGCCGCCATCGAACAGCTGGTAGAGGCCTGTTCCGTTTCCTGAAGAACGCCGTACATCAAACACTGGTTTGTTATACGCTAGGCACAGGAGGAACGAATGAGAGTGCCCTGTACCTACGCGTTTCCACGAAACGTCAGAAGCATGAGAATTAACAGCCGCAGTTGGAGAAGTTTGCCGCCGACATGAACTGGCCCATCGGCGTGCGCGGTACGTGGACCACGAGTCCGGCGGCAAGGCAGACCGCACGCAATTCTTGAAGATGAGGGCAGCTGCCAGCAGACGTGAGTTCGACGTCGTCCTGTTCTGGTCCCTTGACCGTTTCTCACGGTGAAGGCGTCTATCAGACACACACACGTCTGAAGCAACTCGATGATGCGGGCGTTCGATCCCGATCATTCACGGAACAGTACCTTGACTCCTGCGGCCTGTTTAAGGACGCCGTACTGTCCATTCTGGCCACCATCGCCAAGCAGGAACGTGTACGCCTATCCGAACGCGTGAAGGCCGGCCTAGAGCGTGCCAGACGCCAAGGCAGGATAGGCGGCCGTCGTCGTGTGTGGACCGATGCCCAGGCTTAGAAGGCTGTGGCACTTTTACAAGCGACACGTACCCATTACCGACATTGCTGCCGAACTCGGCTTGACCCTTGGCACCGCGCAACGCTTAGCAGGAGGCGTCCAATGAAGCGCGAACTGAGAACCGAGGTCTTCAGACGATTGAACGATCCGAACTGGAAGCCGGTCATACCAGCAGCTGTAGTTGAATCGAAGCGCGAACTATCTGGATGGGAAAAAGAAGTCAAGAACAGCTCTGATCCGTTCGCTCGTGGTCTAGCGGCCATTGCTGAGAAGGATCTAGATCTTGGTGCCACGATGGAGGAACAGGTCCGGCTCGTCGTCTCTTGCTACAGGCAGAAGGCTTACGAAAAGTCCGACTGCTGCCCCGTCTGCCAGAAGCCGAAGTGATCCGGCGACGGGCCGTGGACCTACAGGAACCGTGCAGAATATCCTGGCTCGCTAACCTCTGTCCCCTCGCATGGCCGGACGAAGCCTAGGCGCGGCCTTAGAGGTCGTCGATTCCTGGATCGTGCCTCTTCCCGTTCGGTCGATCAACAGGTTCATGTAGTAGTAGTGTTCGTCATCGGGAGGTCTGACGTCGAAGCGCACCTCGGAGATGATGCCCTCATGCCGCTCACACAGCTGCCGAATCGTATTGATCGCGTCACGTTTCAGATTCGCCCATCGTTCATCAGTGATGCTCCCTCCATCGGCATGCGCCTGCAGGAACTGTAGTTCCTGACAGTGAGAACCTTTAATTTCGAAGGAAGTCGGAAACATTACGCAAGTGAAATGTGGTATCTTCAAGTCATAACCTAGAAAAGCTATGTGGGCGAACGTGGTTCTTCCTCTGCTGACCATCGTTGCCATCATTGTCGGTCCGATTGCTGCCCTGTACATCCAGCGAAAGCTAGATCGAGAACGCGCCGCCCGAGATCGGAAGCTCCACGTATTCAGAACCTTGATGACTTACCGCGCATCACGGCTCTCCGCTCCATTCGTCGAGGCATTGAACGCGATCGAAGTCGAGTTCTACGCGGAGAAGGACAAAAAGGCGAAGCGGGTAGTCGAATTCTGGCGGGAATATTGCGACCAGTTGTTCAATCCCGATTTCAACGACCCTGCGAAACTTTCCCAGGCAGTCGACAAATCGACCGAGCTTCTCAATGACCTGCTATCTGAGATGGGAGCATATCTTGGATATCGGTTCGAGAAGGGAATCCTCCGTCGGAATGTTTACAATCCTCGCGGCTGGGCCGAGACGGAGAACGAACAACAATTGCTAAGGAAAGCGGCAGTTGAAGTCTTCGGCGGGAAGCAGCCTCTTCGAGTGAAGATCGAGGAAGATGCCGTTCAGCCTGGGATATCGATGCCGTTTTCACAGCCCCCAGCCGAAAACGCACCGCCATCCGGTCGTCCCGCGGGGCAAGGCGTCCTAGCCAGAGCTGCGAAACGAAGCGTTCTGGACCAGTGATTCTAAAGTTGAAGGAAGCGAGAATGAGTATCTTTTTGGGTCGACCGAAAAGGGCAAAAAGAACCCGTCGTCGTTAAAGCCGACGCTGCTGCGCTGAGCAACGGCATACTTGCTTTTACCGTCGGTACGGAGAGCGTCGCAGAATTTCCGTGCCGGTGAAGTTCAGGGTTGGCAAAAGAAAGTGCATACTCTTAGTGACGCCTTCAAGAGCGGAGTTATTTCTTATATATCATAAACTTCCATTCTCGATCTCATCTTTTCCTTGAACCACCGTGTTATTCCTTGTATTGACGGTCCCATCTATGCCTGGCTTCGTTTTTTCAAATGACTACTGCTTCCACGAACGTCGTCGTCCGATCCATGTCACCCTGGGTTCGTTTTTTCGACTACCGCTGTCATGCTGATGATCCTTATCAAGCGATTCGTCGTACTTATGGTGACTCTGGGTTCGTTTTTTCGAGGATACGGAGGGCACCTCCACTGAAATAAGAACGGAAGCCCGTCTTGCACGTTGTATGTCACGCTGGTAGTGTGCATAAAACGACTACAAAGCGAACACACGTTATCTTACCCGTGGATCTCGTTGCCGCGATCGACAAGATAGCCGGCAAGCGTCGGCGTAGTGCGTTCCTAGTCGAAGTGATCCGTGATGAGGTTCAACGAATGTCTCAACGAGGTGCACTCAAGGCTGCTGCAGGTGCATGGAAAGACGATGATCATCCCGAGCTGAAGCATGGTGCTGCGGCCTGGGTGGAGCAAATGCGGAACGAGCAAGACCAGGTTGTGGAGGAGAGAGGGTTACAGGAAAAAGCGTTGATGGCAGTGTTCCTCCTGGATACCACGGTTATCGTTGACACTCTGAACGGCAAGAAGGCTCGGTACGAGTTTCTCGATGCCCTCCTGGCGCAGCGTAATCTACTGGCTTGCTGCTCCATTAACGTAACTGAGGTCTTCGCGGGCGTCCGTCCCGATTAGGACCGCGTATCCTGTATTCATGAAACAGCTTGCGCTCCAAGCGCTCGACTTGGCCCTGGTGCCGGGCGTGACCTACGCCGACGTCCGCGTCATCGAAAGTCGCGACCGCGATCTTTCCACTAAGAACGGAAAGCCAGGCCAGGTGTCGAGCGCCGAATCGGCTGGCCTTGGAATCCGCGTGTTGGCGGATGGCTGCTGGGGTTTTGCCGCTACGGACGACCTAGGCAAGGCCGGCGTGGAAGCAACGGCACGGCTGGCCGTCGACATCGCCCGCTCGAGCGCGCTCGCCAAAAAGCGCGACATCGTCCTCGCTCCGGAGAACAAATACGAAGTGACCTGGACCTCGCCGTGCCGCATTGATCCGTTTTCGGTGAGTGTGGAGGAGCAGCTTGCTCTGCTCTTGTCGGTGGATGCGGAGCTGCGCCGCAATTCCGGAGTCACGCTCGCTCAAACGGCGATGGTCTTCCATCGAAATCGCCAGATCTTGGTTTCTTCGCTAGGGAGCGTGATCGATCAGACCCGCACCTTCAGCGGCGCTGGATTTGAAGCCCTGAGTTTCAAAGAAGACGAGATTCAGAAACGATCGTATCCGAACTCTTTCGGCGGCCAGCATCAATTGAAAGGCTATGAGCTGATCCAAGAACTGGCCCTGCTGGATCACGCGCCTCGAGCGGCCGAAGAGGCAGTAGCGCTGCACTCGGCCGATCAGTGCCCCGAGGGGCGCTTCGATCTGATTCTCGACAGCAGCCAGATCGGGCTGCAAGTACACGAGTCCATCGGGCATCCTATTGAGCTCGACCGCGTGCTCGGCTCGGAGGCCAACTATGCCGGCATGAGCTTCCTCACGCTCGACAAACTGAATAATCTGCGCTACGGCTCGGAACTCGTCAACGCGGTGTGTGACGCCCGGCTCGAGCATGGCCCTGGATTGGGCACGTTCGCTTTCGACGACGAAGGTGTTCCCGCGCAATCGGCGGACATTATCCGCAACGGCCAGTTCGTTGGCTACATGACCTCGCGCGAAACCGCAGCGGCGGTCGGCCAGACGCGTTCGAACGGCACTATGCGCGCCACGAGTTGGGCCAGGTTGCCGCTCATCCGCATGACCAACGTGAGCCTGAGCCCTGGCGAACAGACACTGGATGAGGTGTTCGGCGGGGTCAGCCACGCGATCGCCATGGAGACGAATAAGAGCTGGTCCATCGACGATAAACGCTACAATTTCCAGTTCGGATGCGAAATCGCCTGGGAGATCCGCGACGGCAAGCGGGTCCGCATGTATAAGAATCCGACCTACAGCGGCATCACCACGGAGTTCTGGAATTCTTGCGTCGCCATCGCAAACCGCGATCACTGGACTCTGTGGGGCGTGCCCAATTGTGGCAAGGGCCAGCCTGAGCAGGTGATTGGAACGGGCCACGGGGCAAGCCCTTCGCGTTTTCACAACATCAAAATCGGAGCGGCCTATGGTGGATAGCCTGGCGCCAGTTTTGTCGTTCACCGAGTGCCGGAGGCTGTTTGAATCTGTCCAGCGGGCCGCAAAATCACTCGGGGTTTCGGACGTCGAGGCGCTAATCGCCGGCCATCGCGAGGCGCTGACACGGTTCGCCAACAACACCATCCATCAGAATGTCGCCGAACAAGCCCAGTGGCTTTCGGTGCGGGTGCTGCTCGATCACAGGACCGCTCGGGCAACCACCAATCGTTTCGATGAGGATTCCATCCGGTCCGCCGTCGAGCAGGCGCTGGCGCTGACGAAATCCGTCGCTCCTGATCCCGACCTTCTGCCGCTAGCTCCGCCCGCCCCCATCCCGCAGATCCCGCGATTCGATCCCAAAACCGCTGAAGCTACTCCGGTGGATCGCGCCCGAGCCGTGAGCGAAGCAATTCGCCTGGTAGAAAGCGCCGGGCAAACCGCCGCCGGCATTTATTCCACTGGACAAGCTGTGGAAGCGATCTTCAATTCGCAAGGGGTCGCGGGTTGGCATAGCGAAACTGCGGCGCAGTTTTCGATCACGACCATGGCGCAGGACAGTTCGGGTTGGGCCAAGGCTTCCACGGCGGCCCTTAGCGAGATGGATCCAGTCGAGTTGGCGCGCCGCGCCTGCGACAAGGCGCGATTGTCCGCAAATCCACAGGAACTTCCGCCCGGCCACTACACGGTGGTTTTGGAACCGGCTGCCGTTCTGGACCTGGTTGGCCAGATGTTTGGCGACTTTAGCGCGACCGCTCTGCACGATCAACGCAGCTTCCTCACCGATCGTCTGGGCAAGAAACTGTTCGGCGACAACATCAATATCTACGACGATGTCGCCCATCCGTTGCAGTCGGGAACTCCCTACGACGGCGAGGGCGTGCCGAGGCGGAAACTGACATTGGTTGAAGCCGGCGTGCCGCGTGAAGTCGCCTACTCTCGTTCGAGCGCTCACCGCGCTGGCGTGGAGCCGACCGGCCACGGCTTCCCGCTGCCCAACGAAATCGGTGAAGCTCCCATGAATATCGTGATCGCCGGCGGAAACACGCCCGTCGCCGATATGATTGCCTCCACGCCTCGTGGGATTCTCGTTACCCGCCTCTGGTACATCCGGGAGGTCGACCCTTACGAGAAGATCATGACCGGGATGACGCGCGACGGTACGTTCTTGATCGAAGACGGCCGCGTGGTCGCCGGCCTTAGAAATTTCCGTTTCAACCAGGGGATTATCGAGTTACTCAAGAACGTCGAAGCACTCTCCCCCGCGGTGCGCGCGTCGGGAGAAGAGGCCTTCGACATGGTGGTCCCAGCCATGAAGGCTCGGGAATTTCACTTCACCGAGGTGACCCGGTTTTAGACCCCTCCGGTTTTAGACTGCTGTGGATGGGCGCTGTTAAAATGGAAGTAAGGAATGCATCATCACCACGGCCATCAACAGGCGACCGGGCAGATCCTGAAGTGGTCATTTCTGGCGACGATCCTATTTGTCGTCATCGAAGTGATCGCCGGAATTCATGCCGGCAGCTTGGCGCTAATCTCCGATGCCGGTCATAATTTCACCGACGCGCTGTCGCTGGTGCTGGCCTCCATTGGCTTATATTTGCAGTCCAAACCCGCCGATAGCGTCAAGACTTACGGCTATCATCGCGCGGGCGTCCTTACCGCGTTCGTGAATGCACTGACGCTGGTAGGCATCGCTGTCTTCATCTTCTACGAAGCTTGGCAGCGGTTCTTGTATCCGCAACATGTCGAAGAATGGACCATGCTATGGGTAGCGGTTGCGGCCCTGGCGCTGAACGGCGGAATACTGTGGGGTCTGCATCGGGAAAAGGATCACGACCTCAATATCCGGGCTACCTTCATGCATATGTTAGGCGATGCCGTTAGCGCGGTTGGAATTATCGCGGGCGCCATTGTCATCCACTTTACGGGCTTCGATGCGATCGACCCGATCCTTTCGGTCCTGATTGGCGCGCTGATTATATGGACGGCCTGGGACATTATCCAGGAATCGTTGAATGTTTTGCTGGAAGGGCTTCCGCGCGGCATCGAACTTAGCTCGGTTACCGGCGCGATGCGGCAATTAGATGGGGTAGTTGACGTGCACGATTTGCACATCTGGAGCCTCGGATCTGCCGCGCATGCGCTGAGCTGTCACGTGATAATCGAGGACATGCCGCCGTCGGAGAGCAACACCATCCTCCAGCGGATCAATGAGTTGCTTTGCAAATTTGATATCCATCACAGCACTATTCAATTCGAACACGCGAAATGTGACACGCCTTGTTCGATTCTGGTGACTCACCAGCACGAGCATGAGCATCGTACGTAAGAGAAGATAGCTTACGCTTCTTTACCGATCGCCCTGTAACTTTATCGGCTTATAGACTCATCTCTCTAGAGAGGATGAACAATCCCGAATTAAGGAGAACAGCATGAAGTTTCGTTTAGCATTACTTTCCTGTGCCCTGGCGGTAATGGTGTACGCGGCCGATGCGACTGGAAAATGGAGCTTTGAGACGCAAGGCCGAAATGGGCCGACGACTCAGACGCTGAACCTGAAGCAGGATGGCAGCAGCCTGACCGGTACTTTGGCGGGCGGGCGCGGCGGCGAAGCCCAGATCTCGGACGGCAAAGTGGACGGTAATAACGTTTCGTTCACCGTGGTCCGTGAATTTCGCGGTAATCAAATGAGCATTAAGTACACTGGCGTGATATCCGGCGACGAAATGAAGTTGACCATAGAAACCGGACGAGGCCCCCAAGAAGTCACCGCCAAGCGCGGTACCACTTAAGCGCAGCTAGGCGAATTGTTTCAATTGGAGAGAGCTCAGATGGGCGAGACTAATCGTCCTCTGGGCTCTCTTTTGCTATATCCTTACTGATTATGGCCACCTACCCCCCGGTTCCTCCTCCTGCCCCGCTGTCGCCGCCGCAGAAAAGTAACGTGTTGAAGTGGGTGCTCATCGGGATCGGTGTTTGTTTCATGCTGTTCGTCATCGCCATAGTGGGGCTGGGCATGTTCGTTGCACACAAGGCCAAGCAGGCTGGGCTGGATCCAGATCTGATCAAGCGGAGTCCTAGCCTGGCAGCGGCGAAGCTAATGGTGGCTGCCAATCCCGATGTCGAAATGGTTACCGCGGACGAAGGCCGGCAGCAGATGACCGTCCGCGATAAGAAGACCGGCAAGGTCTACACCATGAGCTTCGACGATGCCAAGAACGGAAAGTTCACCATGACGGAGAACGGCAAGGCCACGCTCACGGTGGGCGGAAAAGCGAAGGCGCCGGCCTGGGTGCCGGATTATCCGGGGTCCGATCCGCAAGGCGCATTTTCGACGCAAGGTGAGAACGGCGCGAGCGGCACATTCACTTTCAAGACCCGGGATTCGAGCGATAAGGTGGTCAAATACTATCAGGATCAATTCAATGCCTCCGGCCTGAAGGTCACCAGCAATATCACGAACCAGAATGGGCAATCCATGGCAGGTATGTTATCCGCGCAAGATGAATCGTCCAAACATACGGTGCTGGTAATTGTCGGCGTCGAAAATAGCGAAACTACTGTGGCCGTGACCTTCGCGACGAACAAATAGCCAGCCATTCTTCGGCGCGCGCCCGTAGCGAGGCTTTGGTCAGCGGCTCTGGATAGAGATCGCCGATGATCGCGACCGAATCGGCGCCGGCTTCAAAGACTGCAGGTGCTGTTTTCCGGGTGATTCCTCCGATGGCGACCAGTGGCTTTCGAGTCAAAGCGCGGAGCGCCTGCAGACCCTCGATACCCACGACTGGGTCCGGATTCTGCTTCGATGTAGTGCCGAATATCGGGCCAATCGCGAGATAATCCACCGGTTCACGATCGGCAGCCCGCAATTGATCGGCATTGTGGGTCGAGAAGCCTATGATGCGGTCGGGAGGCATGATCCTGCGGGCGTCGGCCGGAGGAAGATCGTCTTGGCCGAGATGCAACGCGCCATCAAGCAGCATGGCGATGTCCGCGCGGTCGTTGATGGCGAAGAGCGCCCCCGCATCCCGGCAAAGCGAGGCTATCTTTGTGGCTTCTTCGAAAACCTGGCGCGAAAAGACACCTTTGTGGCGTAACTGAAGAATGCGGGCGCCGGCTTCGAGGATAGCTTCGGCGGCGTCTTCGGCGGGCAGTCCGCAAGCGGTATCGACCAGCGGATAAAATGCCGGGATCATGCGCGTGCGCCCACAGCCAGAACCAACGCGCCATACAGCACGCTGTCATCGCCCAGCGCGGCGGGAACGACATCGATCCGCGCGCGCGACCAATCGGTGATCTGCCGCCGCAGCTCGGCGCGCAGCGGCACGAACAACGCATCGCCCGCCTTGCTGATTCCGCCTCCGATAATGATGCGCGCCGGATTGAGCAACATAATCGCGGCCTTGAGCCCCAGGGCCAAATCGACCACGTAGCGCTCGACGAAAGCCGGATCCCGGAGCAGCTTCTCGGCAGGCTGGCCGTAGTCGCGTTCCAGCCACAGCCCGCAACACATGCGCTCGAAACATCCGCGCGATCCGCACAGGCACTCCGGACCATCGGGCCGGATCGTCAGATGTCCGATTTCGCCAGCGTATGAATCGGCGCCGCGATAGACAAATTCACCGTTGGTAATGATGCCGCCGCCGATACCGGTGGAAAGCGTCATGTAGAAAAGAGGCCGATAACCGCGCCCTGCGCCATAACAGGCTTCGCCGAGTGCGCCCAGGTTGGCGTCGTTGTCGATGACCGGCAGCACGCCCAGCGCATGCCGGAGTTCTCCGGGAAGATCGAAATCGCTCCAGCCGCCGACGTGTGTGGATAGCGCGATCCGCTGCTGGGAGAACTCGACCGGGCCGCCGAAGCCGATGCCACACCGATCGATTTGGTAGCGCCCTCTCCACCCTTCGGCAATGGATGCGATCTGGGGCAGCATCCCCTCGCGGCCGCGTTCGCGATCGGTGATTCGTGACTCACGCTCGACCATGCGATCGCCTTCAAACATCGCGATAGTAAACTTCGTTCCACCGATGTCGATGGCGAGGGTGATCATTCGCCCGCCGCCGCCAACACCTCATCGGGGCTCGCAGTGCCGGTGCCTTTCTTCATGATGGTGACGGAGGCGACCAGATTGCCGAAGCGAGCCGCTTCCACCGCTGATCCGGTGACGGCTAGAGCCATGCCCATGCCGGCCGCAAAGCTATCGCCTGCGCCGCAAATATCGACTGGCTTTTCGATCGGTCGAGTCGGAACCTGAGTCTCGCAGCCATCTTCGATCACGAGCACTCCGCGCGGTCCTTGAGTCACGAATAACAACGGGGCGGCGGCGTGCTTGCGAAGGCGCTGATAATCGATGCAGCCGAACAGCGACGTTGAGGCGCATGCTGCTTCCCGCGCGTTGGGCTTGAGAATGACGTTTCGGAACTCACCGGTCCGTCGACGCGAATCAGCTATCACCACTCTTCCCGGAGCGATCTCGGCCAGCGCCTCTCGCACCGCCGGCGTGACCACACCTCCATGGTCGGTCTCAGCTTGGTCGGACACGAAGATCACGTCGAAGTCCCCCGCTCGCTCGCGTAAATGGGCGAGGATCTGGCGCTCCACCGCTTCCGGCAACGGTCGCGTGTTGATAAAGTCGACGCGCGGCTGATCCTCAACGCCGCTGGTTGCGTTGATCAGCTTCGTGTATGTGAAAGTGGAAAGTTGGTCAGAGCGAATGAGCAAATCGGTAGAAATCCTCCGTGACTCGAGCGCTTGCCGCAGTTCGTAGCCAAACCCGTCCTCGCCAATGGCGCCCAATACGGACACATGGCCGACGCCCAGCTCAGCCAAATTACTAGCGAAGGTCCCTCCAGCGCCGGGTGTGATCGCGGTCCCAATAACGCCGATTCTCGGAATTCCAGTTTCATACGAAGCCTCGGCTGTAGCGGGCTCGTAAGTGCACCAGCGATCTAGGCAAATGTCGCCGGCCACCAGAGCCGACCGGTTTGGAAACGCGGCGAGAATCTCCGCGATCTTCATTCGCCTACCAAAAGCGCTCGACGCAGGGCTGGCAATGTGGCGCGATGCTCGCCCTGGATGTAGAAACTTTCGCCCCCATCGGCGACGGTGCGAACTAGCATAGTTTTGTGCGGGCGGAAGAAATATCCTGGATCGGTCCGCGCGAGTTCTTTCCGGTGGTCACCGCCAATCGGCGCAATATCGAATACCGCAGCGGTGAAGTGATTGATGGTCCGATTGTGCTGGTGGACGACATTCCTGACCATGGCTAATGCTTTCAGGAAAACTTCGGGCGCCATGGTGGCCGATCCGAAACTCAATACCACACCGCCTTCGAGCCGCTCAAGCGTGTGCGCGAAAACTAGGAAATCGCGATAGCTGGTTGCCCCGTAGGCCGCGCCGTCGCAGTTAGGATGTTCATGCAGAATGTCGTAGCCGATACCGGCATGCACCGTAGCCGGCACCGAGAGCCGGTGAGCGGCGCCCAGAATACTTAAATCGCGATGTGGGAAGCTGCTCTCCAGAATCCTGCGGCCGATATTCTCGCCCAGGCCCAGTGAGAGGCCATCCGCCTCCGAAACCCAATCGTTCAACTCGGCAGTCTCGCGCCACAGGCCGAACTCCCCGCTGCGGATGTAGCGAGCGACGCTCTCGGTGGTGGCTCCGATCCGCGCCAGTTCAAAATCGTGAATGGGACCCGCGCCGTTCATGGCAATGTGGTCGATGAAGCCGCGCTC
>DATMMD010000242.1:0-20490 GCA_035569875.1 Bryobacteraceae bacterium | reverse complement strand
CGAATTACTTTCGAGCTGGCTATCAAGCAATTAGGCGGCGACGCGGTCCTGAGCAGCGGCCCGATTGGCGAGCGCGAGCCCTTGAAGGACGTCGCCCGCAACCTCGACCGCTGGACCAACGCGATCGTGGCGCGCACCTTCTCGCATCGGACCATTGAGGATCTGGCGCACTGGTCGAGCGTGCCCGTTATCAACGCCTTGAGCGACCGCTTTCATCCCTGCCAGGCGCTGGCCGACATCTTCACGCTCCAGGAAAAGTTCGAATACCTGCGCGGCCGAAAGCTGGCGTTTGTCGGAGATGGCAACAACGTCGCACACTCGCTCATGCTCACCACGCTGCGGATGGGAATGAATTTTTCGATCGCGACACCGCGCGGTTATGAGCCCGATGCCGATATCATCGCGCAGGCCGAAGCGCTCGCCGCAGTCTCCGGCGTCCGCTTGGTGATTAGCAACAACCCGGTCGAAGCTGTCGAGAACGCGCACGCCGTCTACACCGACGTGTGGACCAGCATGGGCCAAGAAAATGAGCAGGGCAAACGGATGTCCGATTTCGCCGACTACCAAGTGAACCAGGCGCTGTTTGCGGAAGCGAGCGCGGATGCGGTCTTTCTGCATTGTCTTCCCGCCAAGCGCGGCGAAGAGGTCACTGACGAGGTGATGGAAGGCACGCAATCCGTGGTGTTCGATCAGGCCGAGAACCGTCTGCACGCCCAAAAAGCATTACTATTGATGTTGATCGGCTAGATTCATCGACTGAGAATACCTAGCATCGAACAATCGAAATATTCTATATGAAACCAAAGCGAGTAGCCTTGGCCTATTCGGGCGGGCTGGATACATCCATAATCATTCCGTGGCTGCGCGAGAACTATCAATGCGAAGTCGTCGCGGTATGCGGCGACATCGGGCAGGGCGACGATGAGTTGAAAGGCCTGGAAGAGAAGGCGCGCAAGACCGGAGCGTCTGAAGTTCATGTAGCCGACATGCGCGAGGAGTTTGTGACCGAGTACTTGTGGCGTCTGGTGCGCTCGGGCGGCGTTTACGAACACAAGTATCTGCTGGGAACATCCGTCGCGCGGCCTTTGTTGGCCAAGAAGCAGGTAGAAGTAGCTCTGGCTACCGGATGCGACGCCCTGGCGCATGGCTGCACCGGCAAAGGAAACGATCAGGTTCGCTTCGAGCTCACCTATAAAGCGCTAGCGCCACAGTTGAAGGTGATCGCCCCGTGGCGCGAGTGGGATATCGTGTCGCGCGAGGATGCCATCGATTACGCTGCCAAACACAACGTGCCGATCTCGCAGACCACCACGAAAATCTACAGCCGCGATCGCAACATCTGGCATATATCTCATGAGGGCGGGGCACTCGAAGATCCGGCGAATGCCGCGCCGGATGACATGTGGATGCTCACCCGCAGTCCTAAAGATGCACCCGATAAACCGGCGGACGTGACCATCGGCTTCGAGCGCGGGCGTCCGGTTTCGGTAAATGGCCAGCGCGGCACGGGCGTGAGTCTGCTTGAAACGCTGAACAAGATCGGCGCCGAGCACGGCATCGGGCGAATCGACCTGGTGGAGAACCGCTTCGTCGGCATGAAGTCGCGCGGCTGTTATGAGACGCCCGGCGGAACGCTGATTCTCTACGCGCATCACGAGCTGGAAGCTTTAACGCTCGATCGAAACACCCTGCACTACAAGCAGAAGCTGGCGCTCGATTACGCCGAGATGGTTTACAACGGCCTGTGGTTCACGCCGCTGCGCGAAGCGCTGGATGCTTTCTTCGAGACCACCAGCCAGACCACCACCGGCGAAGTGACGCTTCGCTTGTACAAAGGCAACATCGAGCCGGTGAGCCGCCGCTCGCCTTATTCACTTTATTCGCTGAATATCGCCAGCTTCACCATGGGCGCCGAGTACGATCAGAAGGACGCGCAGGGCTTCATCAACTTGATCGGATTGCCCATTCGCGTGCGGGCGCAAGCGGCCAAACAGGGGAAATGAAGCTTTGGGGCGGAAGGTTTGAGAGCGGGCCATCCGAGGTCTTCGAGCGATTCTCCGGCTCGCTCCACTTCGATCAGCGGCTGATCGATGCCGATTGCCGGGGCTCCCAGGCGTTCGCGCGCGCACTCCAGCAGGTCGGTATTCTGAACGCGCACGAATGCACGACGCTCGTCGACGCGTTTGAAGAAATCCGCACCGAGGCGCGTGAGCCCGCGTTCTTCGAGGGCGCTTCGGATGAAGACGTCCACACGCTGGTGATCCGCAAGCTCAAAGAGCGCGCCGGCGCGGTGGCGGATAAGATCCATACCGGCCGCAGCCGGAATGACCAAGTGTCTCTCGATCTCAGGCTGTGGTTGCGCGATGAGATCGACGCGTGTTTGGATGTGCTCTGGGAGTTGCTCGCCTCGCTGGTCCGTATGGCCCAGCATTATCCCGATGCCATTGTGCCGGGTTACACGCACACGCGGCGCGCCCAGCCGGTGCTATGGGCGCATTATCTGCTGGCATATTTTGAAATGTTCGCTCGCGACCGGCAGCGCCTGATCGAAACGCGCGGGCGCGTCAATGTCATGCCACTCGGATCGGCGGCCCTGGCGGGCAGCGGGTTTCCAATCGACCGCGACAGCATCGCGAAGGAGCTGGGCTTTGAGAGCATCACTACCAACTCGATGGATGTTTCAGGCGACCGCGACTTCGCACTCGATTTTCTGCACGCCGCCTCCATGACCATGCTGCACTTGAGCCGCCTGGCCGAAGACTGGATTCTGTACTCGGGCGAAGAATATGGATGGCTCGACCTGGGAGACGGAGTGACCAGCGGGTCGAGTATCATGCCCCAGAAGAAAAATCCGGATTCCCTCGAGCTGATTCGCGGCAAGTGCGGCGGCGTATTCGGCGATTATACGGCGCTCTTTCTGACTATGAAGGGTCTGCCGATGACCTACAATCGCGACATGCAGGAGGACAAGCCGCGAATTTTCGATGCCGCCGATCAGTTACGCGGCTCGCTCGAGATGGCGCGCGCTGTAATCGACAGCACGCGTTTGAATCCCGCGGGTCCGGCGGCGGCTGTTCAAGAGAGCTGGGCTGTGGCTACCGATTTCGCCGATTCGCTGGCCCGCAATGGGATGCCCTTCCATCAGGCGCACTCACTAGTAGGAAAACTGGTGCTCGAAAGCGTCAAGAGCGGCAAGAGACCTTCGGATTGGACCGCCGAAGAGCTGGCGGCCTTCGCTCCGGAGTTTAACGCGGGTATGGCCCGCCTGCTGAGCCCGCTCGAAGGCATGAAGACGCGTGAGCTGCCCGGCGGCACGGGCCCGGCGGCAGTGGCGCGCGCACTTTCAGAGGCTGAAGCTCGGCTTCAACATTGGAAGCGATAAATCAGGGAAGCGATGAACAAGACCTTCCGCCAAGGCCAAATCCTGAAGCTCATTCGAGCTAAGGCCATTCAGACCCAGGAAGACTTGGCGCGCGTGCTTAAGGAGAGCGCTGGAATTCAGGCTACGCAGGTTACCTTATCACGGGATATCCGCGATCTCGGGCTGTTGAAGACGCCGCAGGGCTATAAGCAGGTATCTGAGGCTTCGGGCGGTCCGGGCCTTGATAGCACCGTGAGCGAGTTTCTGCAGGACGCGCGAGTGGCGCAGAACCTGATTGTGCTTCGCACGTCGCCCGGCAACGCGAACGCGCTGGCGGTCGCTCTTGACAAGCAAGCCTGGCCCGAAGTTGTCGGCACGCTGGCGGGGGATGATACGATCCTGGTGGTAACGCCGGATGCAGGCACGGCGGCGAAGCTGCGCCAGAAGCTGCTAGACCTGGTGCAGGAAGGGAGCTAATTTCGAACTAGTACTATTTTCTCTTCGGTACCCGGCTCTTTACGCTCGATCTTCCGTTCAGTGCTAAGCAGGTTTTTATTGAGCTCGGCCAATTCTTGAAGGTTTTCCAGCGTTTGCTCTATCCTGAGCCCGGCCACGAAGTGGATACCTTCCTGACGGCAATAACAGACTTCACCCAGCATCATCCAGTCGTCGCCTTCCACCTTGACGGCCGCGTTCACCGGGATTGGGCGATGAATCACCAGTTGCAGTCCGTGACCGGAGAACTCAATCGCTTGAGCAGGACCGCTGGACTCCTCGTCCCCTAAAACGGTCAGTTCAACTGGCTTGTCGGCACGAATGCGCGCTTCCCTACGTCGTTCCATAGAGGGATTATCGACTGTTGGCAGGTTACTTTTAGTTAGGGAAAACGCTTATTTTGCGGTAAATAATAACCACACGGCCAAGCCAATCACGGCCGGGAGCAGGATTTCAGCCCAATCCTGCCATAAGGCCAGCCAGCGGTTGGGGGCCTTAGAGGACTCTAATTTGGCCTCTTGACGAAGGGAAGTGGAGAGGCGCGAACGGAGACTGGAGGGAAGCCCGCGGATAGCGCGAACGATCTCTTCCTTGCCCTTTCGGTCCGCGATCAGAATAGTCGCGGAATTGATACTGTTGGTGGATTGCTCGAGCTTCTTACGCAACGGCGGCGGAACATCATTGACGGAACGGAACACTTCGGTCTTATTCCCGACGGAAATGAAGATAGTCGAACTTTTCAAAGTGACGCGAGACATCCGTGATCCTCTGGCTCAGGTTGCTACGGCGGCTGGCAGCTTGGCAAGATTCCCTCCCAGCCCCTCTCCCTTTGCCTGTTCCAATATAACCTGTATGAAGCCTAGGGCGGCTTTGGACAGCGCTTTATCTTTACGATAGATCAAAGCGACTTTCCGCAACATCGGCTCGGGCCCAAGCGACACGCAACATAGCTTACCACTAGCGACTTCCTCCCGGCAATGGGAGGCGGCCAGGAACGAGAGCCCCAGCCCGGCCATTACGAAGCGTTTGATCATTTCGGTGGAGTCCAGCTCCATGGATATCCGCAGCTCGTCCTCCACTGGCTCCAGCCAGGTATCGAGCCTGGTTCGGGTGGTCCCGGACTTGGGCAACAGCAGTGGATAGCCGTTCAGATCGCGGGGCGTAACCGTTTTCCTGGTCGATAGAGGATGTTTCGCGGGTAGCAGCAATACAATCTCATCGGAGTGAATCCTGGCGATTTGCAGCTTTTTCTCCTGGACCGGGAGTTGGGTGATGCCGAAGTCCGCCAGGTTATTCAGAACCGCCTCCACCACGCGGGTGCCATAAGAACGGTCCACCGACAACTGGACATTCGGAAACATCTTCTTAAACTCGGAAAAAACCAGGGGAAGAACATAAATGCAGGTAGCTTCATTGGCGGCGATCACCAGCTCGCCCCGCGGAACGCGATCTAGCTCATTGATTGTGTCCTGCGCCTGGCGCCTTAAATCGAGAATTTGTTCGGCATATTCGGCGAAGATTTTGCCGGCGGTGGTCAGCGAGATTTTTGTTCCGAGGCGCTCGAATAGCGTGGTGTTCAGCTCCTGCTCGAGCTGCCGCACCTGTGCGCTGATAGCCGGCTGCGTACGGTAACAGGTTTGCGCCGCCTTAGAAAAGCTTTTCAAGCGGACAATTTCGAGAAACGTGTGCAGTTGATCGAGATCCATCGAAACCCGCCGCGAACGCTCGCCAGGATGGTCGGTTTCCTCATTGTACCAGGACGATCTTGTGGTCAGAATTGCTAGTAGTGGGCTAGTTTGATTCACTAAGCCAAAATTCCGTTTCTGGGGGAGCATCATCCTTCACAATGTCGCTCGACAGCAGAAAGCCTACACGACACGGGCCGGATCGTTGCTTGATTAGCTCTATGCCTAGAATGCGAGCTTCGAGGATTGTTCCACTAGGACTTCGCAGTTGAAGAGCATCTCCGTTGTGCACTGTAGTATCGGTTAGGGCGACCGGAACTATGACGCAGCCACGCCCTGGAATAGTGAAAGCATTGGTCGACTTTGGATAGAAATACCATCGGGGCTCATCACAGCTTATGCCGCTCTTTCCAGCCCCGCTCTGACGCTTCCAACAGCGCCACCACGTCGGAGACTTCCCACACGCGATCCGTCACGCCAGCGGCCATGGCAGGCGTAACGCGTTGTGTCTGGTGGATTGGCACGAAGTTGTAGTGCATCATGTGGAGCGCGACAGCGGCAGTGTGGTTTTCGATCTTCTTAGAAAAGGCATTCGTCAATCTTGTGAAGCGGCGCATTCCCATCCGCATCGTCAAATTCGCCCGTTCAATGTAACTGGTGCTGACATGCTCGGGAGCGGGATATCCGACCATCTCACGTTTCTCGCAGGCGATGCTTACCGCTGGACTGTAGCGCTTTTCGCCGTCACTGGCAGCAGCGTAGACCTTCACCACCCACACCGAATTGCTCGGAGCGGCGTACTGTTAACAGGAGTCCGTTAGGAAGTGTGACATCCCAGTTCGGACCCTCCCGTGCAATGAAACTCGGAGCAGGTCCCTGAGAGATCAGCACGAAGGAGATTCCAAACTCATGAGAGCCAACGCATTGAAGAACACCATCAACTCCGGCGCTAAGGTCGTGGAAAGTATTGCCGCTTCCAAAGACGTAGTTTCCGACGCACTCCACGAGGGAAAAGATACCGTCACTCAATTCTTGAAAGATACTCGCCATACGGCCGAAGACTTATTGGACGAGGCTACGCACAACATCAAGCGCTTTCCGCTGGGCTCCGTTCTGATGGCGTTCAGCGTCGGAGCGGTTTTCGGAATACTGATTTCCCGTAACGGGCGGGATTAAACGCTCCAGTCGAAGATACTACCTTGCCAAATGCAGGATCGCGGAAGCGACTTGCGCGAACGCGTCGCTTATATCGCTCGCCTGGGGCGCGTAGACATAGGTGCCGGCCGGATAATTGCTGTCGAAGTTGGACGCGCGCGGATCGTTGGCGGTGCGTTCCAGGAAATCGGCGGGAACTCCGCCCGAATTTCCCAGTCCAATGCTGAAAATGCGAATGTTGGGGATAGTTGTGCTCTGGCGGATCCGCAGCGCGGCGTTATCCGCGGCGTTCCAGCCCGCGTTCTGGACCGACATTGGGGTAACGCTTATAGTGCCGCCGCTCATAGTCACGGGCTGATAGCCGGTGTTCATGTTATTGCCCCAAAAATCCAGAGTTGGGATGGATTGAATATCATTTGCGACACTTTGAAGGTTGGAAGCGTAAGAGCAGCCTGCATCGCCACCCTGGGCCGCGGGAGGACCAGGGGTTTGATCGCTGGCCATGGGTTGCGTGGTGGCCAGAGAATTCATGATCCCGAAGATGGCCGAAGGCGTGGTTGGTTGGGTAAGCGGATTGGAATAACCCGCCGCCAACACGCCGGTTTTCGGATTTTTGTTAGTGCAGCTGCTGCTGGACTTGATTGGATAAGTCGCTGTAAAAGTATTCGGATAGCCGTCAGTAAACAATAGGACTACGTTTAGAGCGTTCGGCTGATTTAGGGTCACCAGTTGCTGGTAGCCTTGCCAGAGTCCCTGGCCGGTATTGGTACCACCCGTGCAGTTTACCGAGTTAAGAATAGTAGGAACGCTGGGCGATGCGGTCTGAAAATTGTCTGCGATCGGAAAATCGGGCATCGAACTGGTGGCGAAGGTCACCAGTGCCACATTATCGCGGCCGTTAGCGAACTTGTTAACAAAAGACACCGCCGCCCCCTTCAGGGGAGTGCAAGAATTGCTAATGGCGAGCGAGCCGGACCGGTCCATCACGATCGCGACGTTTACGTCACGGCGGACCGCAGTGGCGGTAGCGCTCACAGTAGTGTTGTTGGTTCCCAGCCAGCGCAGAAAATAGAGCGGCGCGTTAACATAAGCCGTTACCGATACGGACCGCTGGTTGGCGACGCTTTCGTCAATCGAGATGCCGCTATTGTTAACACCGAAGGTCGGTGTCGCTACGTTGAAATAGCCGCTGGGGAAGTTCAGCAAAACATATGCCTCAGCTTCTGCCGTGGCGTTGCTTTGCTGCGTGGTGTCATCATTGCCACGGCTAAGGGCGCGGGCAGCAGCCAGCGAAGCGGCGTCCACGGCCATCTGCAGTTTGCCTTTCACGGTATACAAAATGCCGGCATCGATCGCCAAACCGACCATCGGCACGATAAATACCAGCGTCATCGCGGTGAAGATCAGTGAAATGCCGCGTTCCTTGAGAGTCCTTTGTTTGTTCCCGTTCATGATAGGTTCTCCCTCGCGCATTAGCCTAAAAGATTGCCTTTGCATACACACCGCCGGATGCGCCCACGCCCAGGAAGCTTAGATCCGGCATCGACTCGTAAAACTCCGTCAGGTAGGCGATGTCGCCGTCGTTCAAAGTGAGACCGGCATTGGTGAGTTCAGAAGTCATGCCGCCAGCCACCACCAAACTTGAACGGGTCAGATAGTCGCTGGCTGCGATATTGCCGAGCGAATCGATCACGGCGGCGGGTGGCGTGCCATAGTTGCTCGGCCGTAGACCCGAATTCCCCGTTACCTGCCGATTGATGAATACCAATTGATTCAGATTGGCGCATTGGGCGGTGGTGAGCCCGGCGGCCGTGCAGTCCGCTTGATAAATCCGGATGATTTGTGACATGACAACGACTCCATTCCCGCCACTCACCGTCATCCCTGTTCCGGTAGCCAGGTTGACCAGAATATTCTTGTTGCCGATTTGAGAAAAGTCCACCCCGCGCGCGTACATGTGCGCCGCGTCCCGGCAGATCTGTACTGCTTCGTTCATGCGGCCGAGCTCGATTCCGGCTCCGACCATGCCGAAAAACAGGGGGATAACGACTATCGAGACGGCGGCAAACTCCAGAAGGGCGTTGCCGCGTTCATCCCGGATCGGCTTTCCTTTAAATGGTTTCATGTGGATACCTCTATCTCGGCGGTGGGATTCCGGTGCTGTTAGGCTCTATGATGTCCGAGGATGTGGCGGAGATCTGCAGAGGAGTGGCGCTGCGGCCGTAAGGAACCATCCAAAGCCACGAAAGGCCGGTTACCTGCACCTGGACAATATTTCCCGGCGCGTTGCTTCCCAACCCCGTGACCGCCTGCAAGCTGCTGGGGTTGTAATAGGTAATGGAGATCAGGTTGTCTCCATTCGAACTATTCAGGAAACCGAGAGAATTGTTTTCGACCACGGTACGGATGGATGCATCCTGTCCGAGCCCGTTTACCGTTTGACCGGTTACGGCATAGCGAACTCCCTCGCGCACCGAGGCCTGCACGGTGTTCTTCACCAGAATCGCGATGCTGAAGTCGATGGTGGCGAACAGCAGCATCAGCAGGGGCGGCAGCGCGAGCGCTCCCTCGAGCATCGCATTCCCCCGTTGTCGGCTTCGGCGGTTTTCCTTGGTGTAGGCCATGCTGGTCCTCAGTTCCAGTCAAGTATGCCTGAGTCCAGCGATAGAACCGATCGATGAAAAGTACCAGATTGCGTCAGGAAATCCCTTACTACCAGCGGACGGGGATGAGCGGATAGAATCGGCCGAATAGCGGCTTGCTCTTAAACAAGCCGCTTTAAATCAATAAGATAGACCAGTAAAACGGCCAGCTTACTGGGGGGGCAGAGTCCCGGAGACGAATAAACTCGTCCACGTCGGCGCGTGACCTCGACCGCCGGGAGTGGGCCGCATGACACGGAAGGCCACAGCATCGCCGGGCTTCAGCTTCGATTGGATTCGAATTACGTCTTCCACCGAGGCGACCGGTTGCCGGTTGATGGCTAGAATCACGTCCTGCTCAAACAGTCCGATATCCTCGGCAAATGAGTTGGCGTCCACACTGCGCACCACCAAGCCGCCTTTGCTCTCGACGCCCATGGAGGTACGCTCGGCGTCAGTGAGCGCATGTAGCTTGATTCCGAACTTGTATTGGCCTTCTTCAAGCTTAGGCGTGGTATCGTCGCCATTCTGCTGCAGGTCAGCAAACTGCGGCAAGTCTTTGAATACCTCGGCGCGATCCATGATGGTGACCTTAAAGTCCATGTGCTTGCTTTCGCGGTCCACAGTGAGGGTGACTGGCGTTCCTACCGGTGTCTCGGACACGCGAGAGACCAGATCGTCGCCGTCCTTCACCGGCTTCCCGTTCATGGCGATGATGATGTCCTCCACCTTGAGTCCGGCTTTGTCGGCAGGGCCGCCGGCATGGATCTTGCTGACCATTACGCCTTGGTTGGTACCGAGAGCCTTGAACAGATCCGGCTTGTCGCCGGTCAGCCATTCCACTCCAATGGAGCCCCGCGAGACCCGTCCCGTCCGGATAATATCGTTATAAACGCGCGCCACCATATTCATGGGCAACGCGAAGCCAATCCCTTGGTAGCCGCCGCTCCGAGTAGCGATCATGGTGTTCACGCCGATCACTTCACCGCGGATGTTGAGCAGCGGGCCGCCGCTGTTACCGGGATTGATGGCTGCATCGGTCTGGATGAAGCGCTGCAATTGCAATGTGCCGATATTCCGGCCGAGCGCGCTGACGATACCCGCCGTAACCGAAGCTTCCAGGCCGAATGGCGAACCGATCGCCACCGCCCAATCGCCCACCTGGACCGCGTCCGAATTTCCGATGGTCACGGGTGTAAGCTGGCTCTTGGGATCGATTTTTAGGACTGCCAGGTCGGTTTCGGGGTCGAAACCAACCACTCGCGCGCGATAGTCCGTACTGTCGTCGGTGTGGAGGCGCACTTTGATATGGTCTACCTTGGAGACCACATGGTTGTTGGTGATGATGTATCCGTTTTTGTCGACGATGAAACCCGCGCCGGACTGCTCTTCTTTAAATGCGCGCGGCGGCACGTCACTGCTCAAGGGCCCGTTCTTGAAGAAGCGGCGGAACAAGTCCATGCCGTCGTCGTTGTTATCGCCGGGCTCCTGGGATGGTTCGCGCTTATGCGGGTTGTCGGCTGTCTTAGGGGTGTAATCGGCGGTGATGTACACGACCGAGGGCTCCAGTTTCTTGGCCAGCTTGGTGAACTCATTTCCCAATTGAACGGCGTTCGGAACCACCAGGGGACTTGCGTCGGAAGCAACAGCTTGCCCTCTGGCCGCGTGCACTCCCGTGTTGAAAAGGGTGCCGATCACAATCCCGATGGAGAGGGTGACGAGCAGGAGACTCAAAGACAGCAATTTCTGCTGCCGCATTATCTTGAACCACCGCATGTTGTTTCTCTTCGCCTTTCTGATGCCCCGACTCAGCTATTATCCAATATACTAGTTTTCTAGTTTCCTGTTTCTGGTTTCTGGTTCTCTTTGCGCTGAAGGAACCGCATGGGTTTCAATTCCACTACGAGTATCCCCGACAGGATCAGAACCGCGCCCAGCGTTGCCCGCCGCGAGAGCATTTCGCCTGCCAGTACATAGGATGTCGCCCAGGCGAAAACGGGTTCCATCGAAAAAATCAGTGCCGTGCGGGTGGGACTGCTCCAGCGTTGCGCCCAGGTCTGCACCGAGAACGCCAGCGCGGTAGCGAACAAACTCGTGACCACCAGCGCTACCCAGACTTGAGTGGTCCACGCTAAACGTATTGGTTCAGCCCACCAGAATGTTGCGGCGCCCACTCCCATTCCGGTCGCGATCTGAGTGACGATAAGCACTCCTAAATTGGCGGTGCCCGCAAAATGCCCGAGCAAAAGAATATGGAACGCATACACTACCGCGCAGCCCGCCACGAGCAGGTCGCCTTTGTTGATATCGCGAAGATCAGTTTGGATGGTCATCAAGGCCATGCCGGCGAACGCGATCCCTACACCGCATAGTTCGGATATTTGGGGAATTTTCTTATAGATGACAGCACTGAACAAAGGGACCAGCGGAATGTAGAGGCCGGTCAGGAAGCCAGTCTTGGATGCTGACGTATATTTCAGGCCGAAGGTTTGCAATACGTAGCCAGTGAAGAGGCAGAGGCCCGCCAGCAGTCCGGCGCGAAGGCTCATGTGCAGATTGGTGGAACGAAATTGCTTGCGGAAGATCAACGCCAGCACCGCAGTCGCAATTGTGAAGCGAAGGGTGAGGAACAGGAGCGTAGAGATGCCGGCCAAGGCTTGCTTGACCAGGATAAAGGTGGCGCCCCAGATCAGACACACTCCAACCAGGCTGAGGTCTACCAGCCAGCCGGAGGGCTTTTCCGCGGTCATCCTCCGTTAGAGGAGCCGGTCCCGGCGGCATTCCGGAAGCCGTTCCCGTCGCGTCGGGCGAATTCTGAGGGCTCCAAATCGCGGAGCAGCAGCAGGAGCGTCAGCAGAATCCGCTTTAAGCCGAGCTCGCGGCCCTCCGGATGGAACCATTCCTGGGAGGTGTGAGCGCCGCCTCCCTGTCCTCCGGCACCGACGGAAATGGCCGGCAGTCCGAGTGAGAGCGGGATATTAGCGTCGGTGGAGGCGCAGTCCAAGTGCGATCGGATACCGAGGTGCGCGTCTACTGCGCGGACATACTGCAGAATAGGAGCATCGTCGGCGAGGCGTCCGCCGGGCCGTGATCCAATCTCTTTGATCTTGCCCATAACTTTGCCGCCGGTGGCGCGATCGTTCTCCGATTCGAGCGCGCGTTCCACGGCGCCGGTGAGCAGGCTGGCAATCTCGTCAATCTTGGCCGCGCTTTCCGAGCGGATGTCTACTTTGGTGCGAGCCTGGCTAGGAATGGAGTTGATGCTTGAGCCACCCTCGATTATCCCGAAATTGTAAGACGACCGCGGGCTGCCACTGCCCGGAAAGCGATGCTCGGTAAAGAAAGCAATTGCGCGGGCGAGAGCGTGCACCGGGTTGGCGATCCCGTAATCGCTCCAACTATGCCCACCCGGACCGGTGATAGTGACGTCGAACCGGCGGCTGGCCAGCGCTTGGGAGGTGATGTGGTCAGTGTTGGGGCCGTCCAGAATCAAGAACGATCGAATGCGGCTGCCGGTGGCCGACTGGCGGCAGAGATAACGCATGCCGCTCAAATTGCCCTCGCCTTCTTCGCCCACGTTGGCGATAAACACTACGCCGCGGAAGATTTCTTCGAGCCCGGGAAAGGACGAGAGCAAGCGCGCGATAGCCAGTAATGCAGTCAGGCCGGCGCCGTTGTCGGAGACGCCGGGGCCGTGCAGTCGATTATCGGGACCGGGAGAGATTTCTTCGTTGTTACGCGGAGCCAAGACCGTGTCCAGATGCGCCGTGAGTGCGACGTATGGTCCCTCGCGGTTCTCCACGGGATGGGCGATCACGTTGCCGGCCCGGTCGATTCGGGCCACGCACCCCAAAGCGCGGAATTGGGCCAGCATCCATTCCGAGCGCCTCTGCTCGAAAAATGTCGGCGCCGGAATGCGGCAGACCTGCAGGTGTTGCTCGTTAATCCAGAGTTTTTCGCGTGTAAACCACTGTAATCCCTCGCGGAGTGGGGAATTCGCAAATTCGGTAATCAGCTTGGCGAGCATAGCAGACTCGCCGGGCAGAGTTGCCGATCTGGTGGTGGCGGCCAAATGCCAGTTTAGCAGGGCTACGTAGCGCACACGTGGTGTGCTCCGCTTGCTCTGGTCGCGGCTCGGCCAATTATTCCAGGGCTTCGCCTAATGTGAATAGCAGGCTCTCCTCAAACGGCCTCCCGACCATCTGGAGCCCAATCGGCATTCCCTCCGGCGATTCGCCGCAAGGCATCGCTAGCGCGGGGAATCCCAAAGCGTTAAACCCGCGCGCGAACCGGGTGGTGACTAGCCGCGTGTCTAGCATTTCACCGTCGATCTCCACTTCCCGCTGCCCGATCCGCGGCGCGGTGATGGGCGTGGCGGGCGTAAACAGGCAGTCGATGGAGCGAAACAGCGCACGGAACTCGTTGGCCAGCACTTTGCGCAGGCGCTGCGCGTTGACATAATCGGTGGCTGGAACCTGACGTCCCTGATAAAGGAGCGCGCGAACATCCAGGCCGATCTCACTTTGCCGATCCAGATACGGTTCATAGAGAGCCGCCGCTTCTGAAAGCAGGATGACCAGGCTCGCTGCATTGATCGCATCAATGTCGGGAACCTGCACGGGGATCACGCGCGCGCCCAATTCCTCCGCCCGTTTCGCAGCCTTATGAACCGCCTCCCGTACCTCAGCAGCCACCTGAGTAAAGTAGTAATTCTGAGGAACGCCGACGCGGATATCCCGAACACTCACGGGCCCGGGCTTCCGCCTGGCCCCATCCGCCATGGCATCGAGCGAAACCCGCGCATCGCCGACTGTTGTAGTCAGCGGACCGATGTGATCCAGACTAAAGCCTAGCGGCTGGATTCCTGCGACGCTCACTAATCCGTAAGTGGGCTTGATCCCAACCACGCCGCAATAAGAAGCCGGGATCCGAATGGATCCTCCGGTATCGGTGCCGGTAGCCATTAGCGCCATGCCAGTTGCGACCGCAACGGCCGAGCCGCCGCTCGATCCGCCGGGGATGTGCTCGGTATTGCGAGGATTGCGAATGGTTCCGAAGTGTGGATTGTCGGAAGTTATGCCGTAGGCGAGTTCGTGTAGCCCGGTTTTACCAACCATGACGGCGCCTGCGTCGTTGAGCTTTTCGACGACGTGTGCGTCGCGATCCGGTATGAAGCGCTCAAAGAGCTTCGATCCGGACGTGGTTCGCACACCCTTGGTCCAGATCAAATCCTTATGACCGATCGGGATGCCATGCAGCGGCCCCCGATCCCGGCCACTGGTCAGTTCGCGGTCCAGCTCTTGGGCGCGCGCGCGGGCGCTCTGCTCTGTAACCGTTATGAAGGCGTTCAATCGTGGGTTCAGCTTCCCGATGTGATCGAGACACCGGTTAGTCAACTCCAGGCAGGAGATCTGGCGCGAGCGGAGCGCCTGGCCCGCTTCGACTATCGTCACCTATCAGCCTCGGGTTGTAAGTTGTAAGTCAGCGCTAAATCGGCTTGCGGCGGCAAGTTGCGCGATTGGCTTCGCAAGTAAGTCAGGACCTGCTCTAGAATGTTTTCGACTCTTTCGATCTGGTCCTTAGGTAAGTCGAAGGGTGAGTGTTGTGGAAAGTGGGGTGTCAAGTGAGGACGCACGTGTGGGGTGTCCGGGTTTGGCATGCTATTTAACATTCTGCCTGAAAACCGCCGATCAGAAACGCTGCCCTGATGCCAAAGTTACTAGAGCGGAGCCAGCCAGGCCAGGCGGCGGTGGGGGTCAGCATTAGGGTGATATACCCGAGCCTCAAAGACCGATCGACCGGGCCCTGGTCGTATTGTGTCTGCGCTTTCGGATGGACGCTGCCCTGAATGTTCACCCAGCGGGCGTCGTCAACGCGGCCGGTGATTCGGTTCGGCTGCGCCAGAAGCGCGACGGACGGGATTAAGAGAGTAAGAACGAGGATTGCGGTTGTTCTCGGTGCCCGGAACATAACCTACTAACCCAAACGTTTTAGTTCCGTTTCGATGTTTAGCGGTAATTTGTGGACCTGTAGGGATGGACTCTTCAAATTGTAGGTGAGAATGCGGCGGTTGAGCTCCGCCCCGCGGCTGCGGAATTCATCAATCGCTGCGGAGGTCCGGCGCGTTTTCCGAAGATCCACGCGAAAGCGGTGGATCGCTGCATCGATTTCCTTGGATTCCTCGATCCATGCAGGCGCGAAGCCATTCACGCGGAGCAAATGATGCGCCATCCACAGGCTCGGGGTCGGGATCGATATCCAGCTCGATCGGCTTGCCCTTGCTGGGGAGGTTATCGAACTTGCCGGCTTCGATCGCCTCCCGAATCTTCCGCTCCGCGATGGATTCCCACTTATCCAAATTTCAGTCTGCCACAAGAGGCGCTATCGTTATTACTGGTGGCGGCATGACCAATGTTAAATCCCTAACTCCTGGCTCGCACCTGCCCCCTGTGAATCCAGACGATATCAAGCGGGTCTGGAGCATAACCCGCCAGTTGACCGGTGGGCAGGCCGGCCGAGCCGCATCGGCAGTGAGCATCGATATCAAACTCGTTGCTCCGCATTGCAGCCCTGGGGCGGATATCCTCGCTGTTTTCTTCCGAACAGGTATACTTCAGCACATGCTGGAGCAAGGAATGCTAAATCCCTGGCGGGAAGGTGATGGACTCCGCAGCATCGTCTTCGATAATGCCGCGACCTTCCCGCTGCGAATCGGAAGCGACGGCTTTGATCCCGACGCTTTCCTCGAGCAACTGCAATCCAGCCAAAGATAACGCGACCACTCCGACCGGGAGCTTACTTCGCGGCCGCAGTCTTGGCGCCCGAATCGAACAACAACTTGGTTGCAGTGCCGCCTAGCCGGATCTCTTGTATTTGATCGGCCGCGTCCGCATTGTAGGTAACCGAGGAAGCATTGAACTTGTGTTCGCCATTCTGTACGGTCACATTGGATTCGACGCTGGTCTTACCTTGCTTAATGACGACTTTGTCACCCTGCAGGTCGAGCTTCACGGGGCCCGGCTTTAATTGTGCGCCATTGATTGTGGTGGCTTTGTAGAGGGTAAACTCGTAGCTTGAGGCGGCATAGGCCGCGCTGATTCCGAGCGCGAAAATTACTGCGATTGCCTTTTTCATGGGTACTGCTCCTTTTCGACTTTGGATTCGGGTGACAGTCCGATAGTACCGGCGTTCTTTTTCAGTATCAATAGCTTACGGGCGATAACAACCGTTAGAGAACGGTTGTTCGGATAAACATGGAAGTATTTTCCCAGCGTCTGGGAACGGTTTCGCGTCCTGACGATTGAGGTAGTTGAGAGGCGACGCCGGGAAAATACTCCAGACGAACCCGCTAACGGTTGGTGAGGCGCCTTTTGTGAAGACCGGCCCGCTCGACACGATACAATGACAGTAATGCTGGCTGCGCCGGTGGCGCTATCAAAACTAAACGAGCTGGAGATGTCGCTCAACTCCACCATTCGCGGGAAGCCGGAGGTGGTGCGTCTGACGGCGGTCTGTCTGCTGGCCCGGGGGCACCTCTTGATTGAAGATGTCCCGGGTGTCGGAAAAACGACGCTCGCGCATGCGATGGCCCGGTCGGTGGACTGCCAATTCCACCGTCTCCAATGCACCAGCGATATGCTGCCCAGCGATGTGCTGGGTGTGACCATCTACAACGCCCATACTCAGGATTTCGAATTCAAACAGGGGCCGGTGTTCACCAATTTCCTGCTGGCGGATGAGATCAACCGCGCCACTCCCAAGACGCAATCGGCGCTGCTGGAAGCGATGAACGAAATGCAAGTCACCATCGAAAGCCATTCGTATCCGCTCGCGCAGCCGTTCATGGTGATGGCGACGCAAAACCCGGTAGAGCATCACGGAACTTATCCGCTGCCCGAAAGCCAGCTCGATCGTTTTCTTATGCGAATCCGTATCGGCTATCCGGATCGCGGGGCCGAGCGTGAAATCCTGCGCAACACCGATGGCGTTCATGCCGAAAATGTCCGGCCCGTGCTTTCCGGCGATGAGCTGGTCCATCTACAAGAGCAAGTGAGCCATGTCGCGGTGGATGACTCACTGTTGGACTATATGCTCGCTATTGTCGAGAAGACGCGCAATCACGAATCGCTGGCTCTGGGTGTCAGTCCTCGTGGCGCACAGGCGCTATATCGCGCGACACAAGCCATGGCGCTTATCGAAGGACGCGAATACGTGATTCCGGACGACATCAAGCGTCTGGCGGTTCCGGTCTTCGCGCATCGAATCGCGATCAATGCCCGAGCCTCGCTCTCGCAACGCAGCACGGAGCTCAGCGAAAGAATCCTGCAGGAAATCCTGACTCTGGTTGAGGTCCCGCTCTAGCCATTTTTCATGAAAACTGCGATTATCGGCCTGCCGATGGTGGGCAAGACATCCTTATTCACTATTCTCACGGGCGTGCATGAGTCGACCCGCGTGGGCTTGATGGAAGCGCGCGTCGGCATGACCAAGGTGCCGGATGCGAGACTTACCGCACTGGCCAAAATCTTCGAGCCTCCAAAGATTACGCAAGCCACGGTCGAGTACCTCGATTTTCCTGCTGTTTCCAAAGAAGCTTTGCGCGATCCGAGCTACCTGGCCAGCATGCGCGTCGCCGACGCCCTGGCTCACGTGCTTCGGCTATTTCCAAGCGAGACGGTGCCACACGAAAAGGGCTCGGTCGATCCGCTGCGCGATCTCGAAGACGTCGAAATGGAGCTGATTTTGAGCGATCTGGTGGTAGTGGAAAAGCGCATGGAGCGCTTGGAAAAGGATCGCAAGAAGATCAAGAGCGCCGAGCTCGACCGCGAGTTAGCGCTTCTGGAGCGGTGCAAATCGACTCTCGAGCAGAACGTCGCGCTGCGCACGCTGGAGCTTTCGCCGGATGAGGAGAAGCTCATTCGCGGCTTCCAGTTCCTGTCGCAGAAACCGATGTTATTTGTGCTGAACATCGGGGAAGAAGATGTCTCCCGTATGCACGAAATCGAGGATCAATACCGCAAAGGGCCGCTGGCCGGCCGCAAAGGGACGGCCGTCACCGCGATCTGCGGGAAGGTCGAGGCTGAGCTGGCCGAGCTTTCGTCGGAAGAAGCTAGTGAATACCTGGCCAGCTACGGACTTAAACAGTCTGGCCTGGAACGGCTCATCGCTGCGACCTACGCGCTGCTAGGCTTGATGTCGTTTCTGACCGCCGGCGAAACCGAAGTACGCGCCTGGACCATTCCGATGAACAGCACCGCGGTGAAGGCGGCCGGGGCTATTCATAGCGACTTTGAGAAAAAATTCATCCGCGCTGAGGTGGTGAACTGGCAGGCGCTGATCGATCATGCCGGTTATCCGGGCGTCCGCGAGAAAGGTCTGTTGCGGCTGGAAGGCAAGGAATATATCGTTAAGGATGGCGACGTGCTGGTCATCCGGCACGGATAGGACGCTTGCCGGATGTATTCTTACGAGGCGTGTAGTGCGGAATCTGCGAGCAGAACAGCGCTACTGCAGCGCCTAACCAACAGCCCCACGCGAACCAGTCGCCATGCTCGGTATAAAACGTGGTGCTGGATTCGTAGCCATAGCTGATTCTGGCCACGGCCGCTTGATATAGCGGGAGCCTCTGCGTAATGCGGCCGGCCGGATCGATGGTCACGGTGACGCCATCGTTGGTGGATCGAATCAGCCAGCGCCGATTTTCCGCGGCGCGCATGCGGGCGACCTCGAGATGTTGTTCGCGCGCGGCGCTGTGGCCGAAGTAACCGTCGTTAGATAGATTAACAAGCAGATCGGCGCCTTGCTTGACGAACTGCCTTACTTCATGTGGAAAAACTGACTCGTAGCAAATGAAGACACCCACGCGATGATCGTCTTGGGGAAAGTCCACGATGCGATTTCCCGGAACGAAGTCACCCGCCTCCTGCGTGATGCGATTCACAAATCCAAAGAACTTAGGCACATATTCTCCGAACGGAACCAGATTGATTTTGTCATAGCGGTCGATCAGATCGCCGTTGGGACTTAACATCACCGCCGAGTTCAACGGTTCCCGGCGCGCGGTCTCGCCGACCGTGCCAAACAAGAAATAGGCATGCGTGAAGCGCGCTAGATTGGTGGCCTCGTCGTGAAACTTCGCATCGTTGTAGTAATAGAGCGGCCCCGGCACTTCTGGCCAGATGATTAGCTTGGCGCCCGATCCCCTGGCTGCATCCAGCGATCGCTCCACCAACTGGTCGCGAATAGCCGACGCTGAAGCGGGAGTCCATTGTTCTTCCTCGGGCATGTTCGGTTGAACTACCACGGCAGTTGCGGTTGGCGAGGGGTGCGCCGGCAGATCAGGTAATACCAACATCGCCGGTACCACCGCCAGCCACGCCAGTTCGCGGCGTCCCCGCCGCAGAATTATGACCGCTACGGTCGCCGCCATGATTGCCAGCACGAAGGAAATTCCATAGACTCCGACCAACGGCGCCAGCCTCATCGGCAGTGCCATATCGATGGCCGAGTTGCCCAGGGCCAGCCAAGCGAATCCGAACGTCCCGTGCGTTCGTTCGATGCCGGTCCACAGAGCTGCGATAGCAGGCACGGCGTACCAGGTTCGCAGTACGACCGCGGCCAGCAAGCTGAACACTCCCAGGTGAATCGCCTTCGCCAGGCAAAACAGAAGAAACGTCGCCCAGCCTCCCCAGCGTCCCATTCCGCCGTGAACCTCGAGCACGAACTGGATCCAGTAACAGACGCCGAACCAATAGATGATTCCCGCGAACTCGCCCAACAAGAAGCGACACAGCGGGCGGGGCTCGCGCGCCAGCGCTATCAGAAGCGGCGTCAATGCCATGGGTGCGAGCCACGGCAGTCCGAAGGTGGGGGAAATCAGGTTCGGGAAAACGAGAATGAGGAGCACCGCGGTAAGCAGCGCAAGCGCGAAGTTAAGCAGGGATGCGGGACGCTTCTTCATTCACCTGATCGGCCATGTAGGAGCTGCGGACCAGCGGGCCGCTGAATACCATCTTGAAGCCGACGGAAAGGCCATAGTCGCGATAGCCGTCGAACTGCGCCGGTGTGACATAGCATGCGACCGGCAGATTCCGGCGCGTAGGCTGCAAATATTGGCCGATCGTCGCGACGTCTACGTTCGCAGCGCGCAAAT
>DATMMD010000241.1:0-3327 GCA_035569875.1 Bryobacteraceae bacterium | reverse complement strand
CATCACATGGATTTAGCGACGTAGTTCAGAGACTTTCTGCTGATGTCCGGGACGGCTGCATTTTCCCCTGGATCGTCACAACGCAGAACGAAGGCAGTTCGACGCACTGTCAGGTGAAGGCTTTGCTGTATTGAGCCCCTGATTCTACTCCGTGCGTAGCGCAACCATAGGATCGACGGTTGCCGCGCGTACAGCTGGAATCCAGGATGCCGCGAGCGAGGCGGCACAGAGTAATAGAGCAGCAGTGGTGAGCATTCGCGGATCCCATGGGGCGACGCCGTAGAGTTGCTCAGTCATCAGGCGGCCGGCGACGATGGCGAGAGGGATGCCGAGTCCGAGTCCGATGCCGATCTGCGAGAAGGCGCTGCGAAGGACCATGCGGACCACGCGACTACGATCGGCGCCCAGCGCCATACATACGCCGATCTCACTGGTGCGCTGTTCGACACTATAAGCCATCACTCCGTACAAGCCCACAGCGGCGAGTACGAGGCCCAGCACACCGAACAGCATGGTGAGGCTGGCGATCATGTTTTCCCGTTGAAAATCGCCGGCCAGAATCTCGGAATACGGATGCACGCCGTAGACGACCAGGTTGGGATCGATGCTGGCGAGCGCCTTGCGGACGTCGACTTCGATGCCGGGTGGGTTGCCGGGCGCCCAGATCACGATGTTGTTGAGGAAGTGGGAGTAGAGATCAAAGGTGTTGAATTGCGGGTCATCGTATTTGGCGCTTTGTGTTTCGGGTACCCAGAACATGGGACGGATGGGATCTTTGTAGCCCCCGGTCATGTAGCGCATATCGCGCACGACACCGACGATTTCGAAGGACCCGGCGTATTGGATGCGGTCCATGCCGAAGTGCTGACCGATAGGGTTCTGGTCTTTGAAAAAGCGGCGAACGAATGCTTCGTTCACGACGGCGACGGGGCGGGTTGTGGGTGTGTCCTGCTCTTCGATCGAACGGCCCTGCACGATTTTTGCACCCAGGGTTTCGAAGAAGCCCGGCATCACGCGCGCCCAGCCGGCCCCGGTATCTTCTTTCGGTCCTGGCTCCGGGCGGCCTGCAATTCGAATCCCTTCGTTCCAACTGTCGCCGCTCATGGGCGCGTAAAGAGCCGGCGCCACCATGCGCACGCCGGGGATGCGGAGCAGGCGTTCGTCAATGCGACGGAATAGCGGCTCCATTTGTTCGGGCTTGTAATTGCCGAGGCTAGGGTTGATGGAGACGAGATAGCGCCTATCAGTTTCGAAGCCGAAATTCTGATGCTCAAGATTGCGCAGGCTCTGTCCCAGGAGTGCGGCGGCCGAGAGCAATACGAGCGACATAGCGGCTTGTGCGATGACCAGCGACTTCTGCGCGATGGAGCCGCCGCCGCGGACGGAACGGTTGCTTCCGCGCAGAGCTTCGGCAGGATCGACGTGCGAAGTCATCCAGGCGGGGGCGATCCCGAACAGGATGCCAGTCAGAACCGAGATGACGAACGTAAACAGCAAAACGGGCCCGGACGGCGAGGCGTTGACAGGGACGTAGTTCGCGGGTCCGCCGCTGGTATAGAAAGCAAGATAGAGGATCAGTTTGCTGCCGGCGTATGCCACACCGATTCCGAGAATCCCGCCGATGATGGCGAGCAGCGTGGACCCGACCAGCGCCTTTCGCACCAGGCGGCCGCGCGAGGCGCCGAGAGCGACGCGCAGGGAGGTTTGCGAGCGGTCCTTTAATCCCCGGGCAAGCATGAGATTGGCGAGGTTGCCACAGGCTACCAGGAGCACACATCCGGCCGCGATGAGCAGAAGCTTCAATCCGCGCTCGTATCGATCGCGCATGGCGGTGACCCCGGCGCCTCCCGGAATGAGATGGAGCGTCTGCTGGCGCCACGTCTGTTTTTCCGAGGGTTCCATATCGGGCACGTGGCTGGCGAGCCAGTCCAGGAACTCGACTCTGAGCTTTGCTTCGAGCATTTTGGGATTAACGCCGGGACGCACTCGGCCAAGGATGTCGAGCCAGTTCGCGTTCGGTCGTTTGAGACGCTGGGCTTCGCCGCCAAGCAGGGGTTCGGTGGTGACCGGAATCCAGATATCGGGCATGCCCCCGCCGGCAAGCTTGGCGCCGAAGAAACCGGGCGGCGCCACGCCGATCACGGTGAACGGATGACCGTTGATCTGATAGCTGGCGCCAACGACCGAAGGATCCGAGCCATACTTATCGGTCCAGATGTGATAGCTCATTACGGCCACGGGAGCGGCGCCTTCGCGATCGTCGGCATCAGTCATGAGCCGGCCGATCCAGGGCTGGACGCCGAGGGTGTGGAAGAAATTCCCCGAGACGTATTCGCCGTTGCGGGTATCAACAGGCGCCTGCGATCCGGCCCGGCGGACACCGAGCGCAGCATTTCCGGCCTGTAGCGCGGCGAGATCAGTGAACTCGGGCGTGTGCTCGCGGAAATTCTTGTACGCTTCCCAGGAGAAGAGTGCGAAATCACCGTCGTTGTCCTGCGTATAACCGCCCCAGTTGCAGCAGCGGACTTTGTCGCCCACCCGCCAGAGCTCTTCGGGCTTGGTGACCGGCAGAGATTTGAGCATCACCTGATGTACCAGGGTAAAAATGGCTGTTGTTGCGCCGATTCCCAGGGCGAGCGTGATCACCGCAGTCGTGGTGAATCCGGGTGCCTTTTTGAGTTGTCGAAACGCTTCCTGTGGATCCGTCATGCCGTTTTTCCTTATCGTGTTTTTTGCTGCTGTGACCCATGCCTCACGCTCAGGGTTCCCTTTCAAATACGGATGAATCAGCGCGTCGGTTCTCAAAATCGTTCGCGGCACCTCTCGATAGAATATTCAGTACGATCGCTCTGGTTACAAGCCGCCCTCGATTTTGTGACTAACAGCGCGGGTATCGGCTGGAAACGGACGTGGCGGACATGCCAGGTTGCGTTCAGATTTGCGACCTGCCTTTCGTCAGCAGCGTACTTTGTCGTGAAATTGAAATCCCGGTCAGGCCAGTTCGAATCGACGACGGCGTGCGATGCATACCAATTAGACGCACACGGCCCATCTGAGTTGGCCCCAATCGGCCTGATGTACAACATTATCGGACGCTAACCAGGAACGACGGCTGAACTCAAAGCCGAGTTGGTCCGAGAGGGATCCAAAACAGTAATTTGCCTCCGCAAGCCACAATCAGCAAACGGCGTTTCCCAGGCCCAATCCGGCAAAGCGGCTTGGCGCCCGGTAGGTAACCGCTGCGCGACTGATCGTTACTAGACTGGGCCAAGAGAACCGGCTGGCGCGATGACTGAGGGCTCGAAAATTAGCAAGAAAGATCAAGCC
>DATMMD010000240.1:0-39822 GCA_035569875.1 Bryobacteraceae bacterium | reverse complement strand
CTGATTTTTGTGGCTAATAATAGTGCTGCCCCAGCCTATCAAACCAGACGGCTGATCTGTCCACCTGGAATCGGAGTTATAAACAAAAAACGCGTCCCACACTGCATTGTCCGAGCCTTTAGAGAATTCCCTAAACGTCGCATACCAGTTGCCGAGGAGTTTCCTGTCGTCCCAGAAGTGAGTCACCCGCCTATCTGTCAGCAGCTTCGAGGGCCACTCCGCGCGCTGATCCGACGTCATCATCTCGAACCAGACCGCATAGATCTTAAGTTTGGCGGAAGGCATCTGGGCTAACCAATTGTTCTGTGCCCACCGGGCAGCAGCGACACAGTAGGGTCACGTGGGCGACAGTAACAATACAATGCGTGGTTGACCCTTATCGGCGTTGAACAACTTCTTGAGATCGTCAATTTGTCGGAGGTCGAGTAGTTCCGGAGCCGCTATCAACTGAGTGGCTCCGGCCAGAGCCAAACTCGGAATCCCTTGTAAGAACGTCCGTCTTTTCATGGTTCAGTCCCTGTCTTACGAAGTCCAGTAGATCAACCAGCTACTCCAATATTGAATCGTGAGGAGCGTTGCTATGAAAACGGCCATGAACCAAACCAAGAAACGTTGGCCACGCCGGCTGTTTGATGTCGAACAGCTTACCTGGCCACATGGTTGAGGGCGATAAGCCTGATAAAACGCAACGCCCAAGCAGACCAAAGAGAAGCTTGTAAAGACCGGGCGTAGGGACATCAGTTTGGTTCCCATTCCCGCCAGCCCCACGCCCAAAAGGCCCGCCGCGATAGGTAAGCAGCAAAACGAAGTAAGCGAAAATCCGATAGCGGGAAGCAAGGCGCCCACTCCCAACCCAAAGAGTCTTCGCCGCTCGTTATCTGCCATGACTTTGCCGCATAGCGTGTTGGATTGCCCGGCGGATCAGGTCCTGCGAAGGAACACCGCTCAGCTTGCCTTGCTCAGTGTAGGTCCGGCAGCTGTAACTGAATTGAGAAAAACTCTCAACCTCGGGGTCAACATCCACGCCGTTGACGCGGATGGTTGGTGATCCAGGAAATCCAAGCGTTTTAGCTTGCTCGGCGCTGGCGACGGGTATTTCGGTGACAGCCACGGCGAAGGCGCTCTCTTGAAGAACGCTAACGACTCGTTCCAGCGCTGGCCGGTGGTTCGGGCAGCCCTCTATGTACAGGACTTCGATCTTCATTGCTTCCCTTCCGCTTCTGACCCACCGGTTCCAGGACCGGGCACGGTTGCCGGCCGCCGCGCTTACTCCTTTGAGCGGTGTCACACTGTTGCATAGCGTTCTTGAGTTCGGTCTCCAGGTTGTGCAATTGACGAATGTGGTGGCGCACTTTAACGAGCTTATGCTCCAACATCCCTCGAACCCTCGAACAAGCTTCTACCGATCCACTCCGCAGAACGAGCAGTTCTTTCACCTCAAAGAGAGAAAAGCCGAGTTCCTGGACCTGCCGAATGAACTGTACTCTCTCAACGTCTTGAGCACTGAAAAGGCGAAATCCCCCGCTGGTTCGTTGTGGTTGGTCCAAAAGGCGCTCTTTCTCGTAGAACCTTATGCCATCCACGGTCAGGCCCGTTTTACGGGCTACGTCTCCAATACGGAGGAGTTGTATGTTGGTAGCGGTCTCCATTGCTCGCCATACCAGAATACACTCTGGAGTCGACTCCAGAGTCAAGTTGGGCTTTCCCTCTGCGCGGTGAACTTCGCTGCGCAATAACCTGAGTCACCTAGAATTGCGGCAGGAAGTCGAACAGGCTGGTGGTCGGCTGCTTGGCTTCGGCCGACATCGCGGCATTCATCGCCGTGGTCGTCTGCGTTATCTGAAGCGCTTCGGCGGGAACGTTGGCGTCCTGCAAATTGCTCAACTGCGTCTGCGCTTGCACCTGGAACTTTTGAGCCAGAGTGATCGCGGACGAGATGCGGTTCTCTGCCTCGCCGTAAAACCCGAGCTGCTGATTCAAATATGCGCTAGCTGTGTTGACCCCATCGACTGCCTGGGCGATGGTCGTCGAATTGCCTCCCTGCAGCGCGTTCTGCAAGTTCTGCAGCGACGCAAAGACATTTTGAGCCGTAACATTGCCGCTGGAATCGCGCTTATCGAATATATCCTGGGCCGTCAAAGCCACCGGGAATGTAATGCCCGTGGGATCGGCGGCTTGAGCCGTAGCCTGGGTCTGAATCAACTGCTGGACGCCGGTGGCGCTGGTCGGATCAACCTGGTAGGCCGGCGAACCGCTCTGGTCTCCGCTGAAAATGTACACGCCATCCACCGAGGTCCGGCTGATGGAAACCATTTGCGAGATCAGGCCTTGGATCTGGCTGGCAAGCGTGGCTTGCTGGCTCGGGTTGGCCGTGCCCAGGCTCCCGCTGCCCTGGAGGCCAAGACTAGCCGCATTGTCCATCAGTTGTACGGCGGATTGCAGCGCGGAGTCAGCAGCCTGAGCTTGAGCCTGCACGATGGTGAGGTTTTGGTCCACCTGCGTTGCGTTCCCGAGATCGGCGCGCGCCTGGAAAATATCGCCCACCGACTGGGGCGCGTCCGAAGCTTTGTTCACGCGCAGTCCGCTCGATAGAGCCGTCTCGGCGGTGTTCATCTGGTTCTGCAAGTTATTTATCGACGCCAGGAATTGCTCGCCGGCCGCATTTAAGCCATCAATCATGATTGCCTCTCCATATCTTTTTATTGGATGTCGAGGAGCGATTGCGCCAACTGGTCTACCACGCTGACGATCCGGCTGGCCGCCTGATAGGCGCGCTGCATTTGTACCAGGCGAATGGCCTCTTCGTCTAGCGAGACTCCCGAAAGCTGCTGGCGGAGATTCTGAGCCTGAGCGAGCATGCTCTGCTGCGCTGTGGCCTGCGTATTCGCGGTGGCGGCCGCGTTTCCGACAGTCGCGACCATAGAGCCAAAGTATTGCGTGAAATTCTGTCCATTGATCTGACTGGTGGAAGCCAGACCGGCCAAGTTGAGGGCGTTGCCGTTCGATACCAGCGGAGGCCCGGTCTCGACCGGCGCCAATTGACTGGCAGTGATGGAGGGATTCACAGCCAGAGTCGCGGCCGAATCGGTGGCCGAAGTTGCGTCATAGGTAAACAAGGGCGCACCGGTTTGATAGGGCGGCGTCGAAGTCGTCGAGCCTTGCGTCTGCAGGGCGTTGACAGCGTCGGCCAGGCCTTTGGCCAATACATTCAGCTCGCCTGTTTGATTCGCCCCGCCCGCCAGCGACGGCAGCAGGGTGTTCCTGACCGATAACAAGCCGGCCAAACCGCCGGATGTTATCTGCGACGTCACGTCGTTCCCGCCGCTATCGACAATTTGAGTATTGGGCGCGCCGCCCGGATTCGGAGCGCCGGTGGTGTTCTGCGGTTGGACCTTCAACGCGTTCACCTGAGTGCCGATTACCAGCGGAGTCTGGCCGCCCAGCAGTACGGTCACGGTATTGCCGTTGCCATGTATCACTTGAACATTGGCCAGGTTCGACAGGTTATCGAGAGTGCTGGTTAACTGAGCTTTCAGACCGGCGTCCGGCGCCGTTTGGTTCCCGATGGCCGCATTGTAACCCTGAATGAGTGCCGCGTCCTGATTGATCTGGGCGACCGTGGATTGAATGTCTCCATCGGTGGTGGTCCGAATGGAATCGAGCTGACTGGCAGACTGCTGGAAGGCAGCCGATACTTGCGAGGCCGCGCTGAGGACCGCGCCTCTAGCAGTCGGGTCGCCGGGATTCGCGCTCCAATTGGAGAAGCTTTGGAAAAGATTATTGAGAGCTGACGGAATCGGGCTGTTGGCTGAAACATCGAAGACACTCTGCAATGGCGCTAGCGAAGTTTGAAGCTGCTGATACTGGCCGAGCAGCGACGTCTGCTGCTGGACCGCGGTTTCCGCGAATTGGTTGGTAGTGTCTTGGGTGTGTTCCTGGACGCCGCCGAGAAGGCCGTTTTGCGGCTGAAAGCTCAATGAATCGAAAACCGGGACCTGATCGGCATAGCCAGGAGTGTTGGCGTTAGTGACGTTGTTCTGCGTGACGTTGAGCCCGGTTTCGAACGCTTTGAGCGATTCGCCTGCCGTGCCGAGAGCTGAAAAAAGATTGCCCATGCTGCCTTATCCTTCCACCGTCAGACGATTGACCAGAATCAGCGGAGCGGCCTGTCCCTGTTCGGTGTAGCCCGCGCGCTTGGTTCGAACAACCCGCAGCCAGTTGGAGAGCAATTGGTCAGCTTCGGCGAAGAATTGAGCCAGTACGGCGACTTGATCCTGCAGATCCTCGACTTCGGATCTCATTTCCAGATCGAGCCGCGTGCCGCTCTTTTTCAGGATCGCGGCGGCGCAGCCTAACTGGACCTCAATGTCGCGCAGGATGGCGGCAGTGCGCTCGGCGCTCTCGATGGAAGGCTTGGACAGAAGACCGCGGACCTCGCGCATGTGCGCCTTGGCCGCGTGAATACACTCCCGAGCATCGCCGTAAGCGGTTCCATCCCCCATGCTTGTACTCAACTGACCTGACTTACTCTCCTAACAGGTTCGCTTCTATCAGCGCATGACCTACAGCCAGCGGATCGTATCGATACTGTTCTTTCACGATCGCCGTTCTGAGCTGCAGGATGCGCTCCAACCTAGCCTGCTGGCCGGCGTTGGACGCCTGCTGCACCAGGTTCGTAGCTAGCGACAGAGCAATCTGGTCGTTGACCGGGGTGGGTGCTTTCGGGGCCGCGCTGCTAGCCGGAGCTTCCGGTGTTACAGCGCTGCTAACTTCGCGCGATTGTTGTGCCCTTTCCAGGTTTACGCCTGGAAGGTCGGGAGTTTCTCCGTTTTTGACAATCATCGCTTCACCTACCAGATCCTCTATCGAAGTTCCTTTCGCAAAATTGAAGATTTTTTTTAGCTCGCCTCGGGCCTTTCCGCCTTGGCCGGCACCTGCTCATATGGCCGCATGACGATCTGATGGACCTTTACCAAAAGGTCCACCTCCCCTTTGGGTACCCGAAGGCTGTCGGCTATCCTCTCGACCGGTTGCCCCAAACGGTGCATTTTCAATACCTTACTGCGTACTGTGCCATTCAGACTGGCGGGCTTTCCAGTTGGAATCTCAATGCCTGGCGCCGCCGGTTCCAGTTCTTCGATCTTCTTTTTCAGTTCGCCGACGGCGGGACTAAGGTCCGTAGTTTGCTCCATCTGCGCCTCGAATTTGGCGAGGCGGATGCGCAACTTTTCGACCTTCCGGTTGAGCGCTGAAAACAGACCCAGAAAGGCGACCAAACTGATCGCAAGGCTGATATACGGTAGTAGGTTGATGGCTAGTTGCATATTCATCCCCTCAGCCTTTCTGAAAGATTGAGCAGTTCGTTTTGCCCCTCGGGCTCTGACTTGTCCGCCGGACCGGCTATTCGGGTAACCCGAACACCGTAGTTGCCGCCGACCACCACCACCTCGCCATGGGCGATTACTTTGTCGTTTACGATAACTTCCACTGGATCGTTAGGAGAACAATCCAGCTCCACTACTGAGCCGCTGCCAAGTTGCGCCACATCCCGCAAACAAAGCTGGGTTCGCCCGAGCAGCACCCGGATTGGGAGCTTCACGCCCAGCAGCAGGGGCGCCGCTAGAGACAAACTCGAAGCCGGCGACTGGGGACTCATAGCATCCGTACTCAAACCGATGGTCCCGGTTTCCGACCTTCCCGGGTCGGCATTCTCGGTTTGTTCCATGCTTTCATTGGATTCGTTCATTAAAGGATTCCTCTGCTGCTCGGCCATTTCTTGTTCATGTAGGCCCGGAGGCGCAGCACCGCCTGTGACTTCAATTGGCAAACGCGGGTAGTGTGAATTCCCAAAATTTCAGCGATGTCCTGGAGGTTCTGCTCTTCCTTGTAATAGAGCGTGAGGATGGTGCGCTCCAGCTTGGGCATTTTCTCGACGCCCTCGGCCAGCAGTTTCTGCAGTTCGGCGCGTTCCAGGATGCGGGCTGGCTGGTTCTCTTCATCCTGCGGCACGTAGCGCAAAAGCTTGCTTTCCGAACTTCCTTCCGATACTTCGTCCAGGCTGCCCAGAGTGACGCTGCGGAGCTCGGCCAAACTGTCTTGGTATTCGGCCAGCGGAATATGCAACTCGGCAGCGATCTCTTCCTCGGTGGGGGCACGCTGCAACCGTTGCTCGACCACCGCAATGGCGGCTTCCATCTGCTTCATCCGTTTTCGCTTGTGCGGGGCTACACCGTCCAATCCGCGGATGCTGTCCAGAATGGCGCCGCGAATTCGATGTTCGGCGTAGGTCTTGAGCTTGGCATTGAAACCCGGGTCGAAGCTATCAACGGCGTGGATGAGCCCGATGACGCCGGCCGAAATGAGGTCTTCCAAAGTTACTGATCCGCCGAGTCTTTCATGAATGCGGATGGCGATCCAACGTACGTTCGGCAGATGCTCGAGGATCAAGCGTTCTCGCTCATCGGTCGCCGGAACTTGTGCGTAAAGGGCCGCGTTCATGATTGCTTCAATATGTTCGCATTCGATCTCGTCTAGGCAGCGGATATCGCGCCGGCCCTTTCACGCGTGAACAAGGGCTCTAGCAGCGTCTCCAGGTTGGCCGCCTCCAGATCCTCGGGAATACTTTGGCCATTAGCGAAGAACGAGAGCGGCTTCTCCGCCTGGATGGCGGTTGAAACAATCGCCCCGAACGACTCGGTCTCGTCGAGTTTGGTGAACAGCAGGAAGTCTGGCTTAAATTCTTCGAAACCGCGGACCACGCGGCTCAGATCCGCGCTCTTCATCGAAGCCGGAAGCACCAGATGGACCTCCTTGTGGTTGAGCCGGGTAAGGAAACCGCTGAGGTCCCGTGCACCTTCGAGATCGTTTCCGCTGTAGCCGGGCGTGTCGATCAGCAGGACATTCTTGCTTCGAAACTCTTCCACCGCTTCGATAAATTCCCGCATGGTGCTGGCCGCTGTAAAGCCGGTCCCGAGAATTCCAGCGAAGCTGCGCAGCTTTTCATGCGAAGCCACGCGATAGGGATCCATCGAAATGATGCGCACCGGGACGCGACGGGCCAGAAACTCCTGAATCGCGATCTTAGTAAGCGTCGTGGTTTTGCCGGCGCCAGGAGGTCCGGCAAAGACTAAAATCCGGTTGCCTTCCTGCTCCTTACTTTCGTGGGGAGGCGCAATCCGCAGTTGCTTGCGAATGCATTCTTCGGCCAAGCCGTGCAGCAGATCGATTCCGGCGGCGGATCGTTGCGCGGGAGGAAGAGCCTGCCATAACGTCGCTACCTGGTCCGTGATTTGCCGCACCAGACTGCTATCCAGGCCAGCGCCTGCCAGTTCGCGGTACAGCTCGTCGATATCCGGATCGGAACCTTGGGCGCGGGCGTTATTCAGTTGCAATACTCGCTTGATGTCTTCTAATTGCGCGCGGAGCACTTGCAGTTCCGCGCTGAGATCTTTGGACGGCGGGCGCGGTGTGGCAGCGGCGGGGATATTCTCGCCGGAATCCGGCGCTCCAAATACTACCTCGTAAGCGCCCAGGTGCCGGGCTTCGGCCGCGGCGCGTCTGGATGTGACCAACATGGCCTCCGTCCCAAGCTCCTGGCGGGCCTTTTGGATCGCCTGCTCAACCGAGCTGGCGTAATACGATTTGATCTTCATGGAAGCTGCTCCTTGTTCCATTGGGGCCTCATCCGATCCACCCCAGCGACTTCACTTTTATTTCCGGCGGAACCTCGTTGTGCGAAAGTACCGCCACCTCTGGAAACGCGGTCTCGAGCAACTGCTTGACGAAGTAGCGTATGGCGGGATTGGTCAGGACGATGGCCGGGGAATCCGGACGTTCCAGCTTGCGGGTAAGACGGCCGACAAATTCGCGCGCCGCCTGCGGTGCAAGACTCAATACGCTGTTATGTTCACTATGCTCCACAGCCGACTCCACGGTCTGTTCGGCCGATGGCTCCACCAGGTACGCGGCTATTTCGCCCTGCGGATTGGCGTGCGATTTCACGATTACCCGGCGAATCGCCTGGCGCACATACTCGGTCAACAATACGGGATTCTTGCTCATCTGCGCGGCTTCGCTGAGGGCCTCCAGGATCGTCACCGAGTCGCGAATCGGAACCCGCTCGCGCAACAAATTCTGGAGGACACGCTGCACCACGGCGAGCGACAGCAGCTTCGGAACCAGTTCCTCCACTACCTTGGGATTGCCAAGCGCCACGCGATCACAGAAGCTCTTGGTGTCTTGCCTGGTAAACAGCTCATGGGCATGCCGCCGGACCACTTCCGAGAGATGCGTCCCAAGCACGCTGACATCGTCGACCACGGTATAGCCGCGCGAGCGCGCGAAACCGGCCCGCTCATTAGGAATCCAGAGCGCCGCCAAACCAAAGGCCGGATCCTTGGTGGGCTTTCCTTCCACGCTGCCGTCCATTCCGCCGGCTGGAATGGCGAGCTCATGGCCGGCTGGGAGTTCATAGCGGGCGATCTCAACGCCTTTCAGGACGATCGAGTATTCGCGCGATCGCAGCGCCAGGTTGTCGTTCACCTTCACCGGCGGCAGATAGTAGCCCAACTGCGTCGCCAGGTTCTTGCGGATTCCCGCGATGCGTTGCAACAGAGGCGAGTTTGCGCCGCCATCCACCAGGCGCACCAAGCCCAGCCCGACCTCGACCGTCAGCGGATCTACCTGCAGCAAAGCCTCCACATTTTCCTTGGCAGGTTTCCCCGCCGAATCCGTCGAAAGCGTGACATCGTTGTCATGTTTTCGACGCTTTTGCCAGGAGAGCGCGCCCAGTCCGCCGCCCAGCGCCAGGAAGGGAATGGTGGGCAAGCCAGGCATCAAGGCCAACGCTACCAGCACTCCACTGGCGAGCAGCAACGGCTCCGGCTTCCCGAACACTTGGCTATGAACCAGCGCACCGAGGCGATTGTCGGAGCTGGCGCGGGTGACAATCAATCCTCCGGAGATCGAGATCATCAAGGCCGGAATTACGGTGACCAGCCCGTCCCCGATGGTGAGCACGGTGTACGTCTGCAGAGCGTGTCCCAAGTCCATGTGATGCTGCAGAACACCGATGAGAAATCCGGCGATGATATTGACGCCGGTAATGATTATGCTGGCGATGGCGTCGCGTTGAGTAAACCGTGACGCCCCGTCCATGGCGCCGTAGAATTCGGCTTCCCCGCTTAGTTCCTTGCGCCGCCGCCGCGCTTCGGTTTCGTCGATCAAGCCGCCGTTGAGGTCGGCATCGATGGACATTTGCTTACCTGGCATGGCATCCAAGGTGAAACGGGCGGTCACTTCCGAAATGCGGACCGAACCGTGGTTGATCACCACATACTGGATGGCGATCAATACGCAGAAGATCACCGCGCCGATGATATAGTTACCCCCCACCACGAAGCTGCCGAAGGCTTCGATCACCCGTCCGGCCGCGGACGTCCCGGTATTTCCATTGAGTAGAATCAGGCGCGCCGACGACACGTTTAGTGCCAGGCGAAACAGCGTCAGCAGTAGCAGTACAGTCGGGAAGACGCTAAATTCCACAGGCCGGCCGATGTACATCGCCACCATCATCACGATGACCGACATCATCAGGTCCATCACGATCAGGAAGTCCAGGATGAAGCTGGGCAGCGGCGTGATGAGCGCTATCACGATCATCAGTACCGCGATCGGGACGCCGAGCTCGCCTAAGTTGGACAGCCGCGTGGCAACCAGCGCGGGGGATTGCGCCGGGGTAGCCGTCATTGCTTGCGCCTGAGCCATAACAAAACTACACGCACGCTTCGAGTGACTTGAACTTCGAGATCAAGGTGGTACGTTTCATGTTCAACATGCTGGCGGCCCGCGCTTTGTTGCCGCCGGATTTTTGCAGCGCTCTCTCCAGCAGCCGCCGCTCGATCCCCGTGATGAGCTCCTCGAAGTTAATTCCCGACTCGGGCACGTCCAGCAAGGCCAAAGGATCCAGCTCAGCCGCGAGCATATCCATGGGAAGATCAAAATCCTTCGGATACAACGTAGTCCGTGCACCGCTCAATGCCACCGCCGATTCGAGCGCATGCTCGAGCTGACGCACGTTGCCAGGCCAGCCATAGCGCACTAGCACTTCCAGAGCCGCTGGATCAATTCGCTTGGGGGCCGCGGACTCCTGCTCGGCAACTTTTTCGAGAAAATGCTGGGCCAGTTCCGGAATGTCCGAAAGCCTCTCGCGGAGAGGCGGCATCTTCAGCGCGACGACGTTCAACCGGTAATACAGATCCTCGCGGAAACGCCGCTGCGCGACGGCTCTTATCAGGTTCTGGTTCGAAGCGGCGATTACTCGCACATCCACGGTGAGCGGCTCCGAGCTGCCAATGCGCTGCACCTCGCGCTCTTGCAAAACGCGCAGGATCTTGGTCTGCAACTGCAGCGGCATCTCTCCGATTTCGTCTAGGAAAATCGTCCCGCGGTGAGCCTGTTCGAACAGTCCGACTCGCGCATTCACGGCGCCAGTGAAAGCTCCCTTGGTGTGCCCGAAGAGTTCGGCTTCCAGCAAATGATCCGGAAGAGCGGCGCAGTTAATGGCCACCATTCTCGATGCCGAGCGATTGCTGGCCATGTGAATGGCGCGAGCGGCCACTTCCTTGCCAGTTCCCGTTTCGCCGGTAATCAAGACGGTGGACCGGCGGTGCCCCACCAAACCGATCACCTCAATCACTTCCCGCATCGGCTCGCTCGACCCCACCAGCAGATTGCTCCAGCTCATGGGCCGCTTCGTCACCATTCGGGCCGGCGAGAATCGCTGGCGAAGCGCAGCTAACAACACCTGTCGAAGTTCTTCCAGCGGGACGGGCTGGGAGATGTACTGAAACGCGCCCAGGAGCGTCATCCTAGCGCTCCGAGCGACTTGACCGTCCGGCTCGTAAACCACCACCGGGGCCTGTTCGCCGGCATTGCGAAGTTGGGTCAACAACTCCTCGACCGGACAATTCCGGATGGGCAGGTGAATCAGAATCGCCTGCACCGGGCTCCGCCGCAAAACCTCCAGGGCGGAAGCGAGGTTCTCCGCAAAAACAGGTTCGAATTTGCCGCCGGTGTCAGGGTCTAGGAAAGTATCTGGCGCTGGCCCATCGCTGGATATCCACAGTACCCTGTCCACACTACAACTCACCACCGAATAGTAGTCAGCCACCTTGAGTTTTACCTTAAGACTAGAAATCGGTGGTTCGGGGGTAACACTTGATACTTCAGTGACTTTTCTTATGAGGGAGCGGCTGTCCCCCGCAAATGCGGGGGGCGCGCTAAGATTTCCTCTAAAAGTTCTAAAGGTCATCGATATGGAATTCGGAACATGACTTCGTCGACCCGTCAGAAAGAATATCTTGCGATTCGGATCGAGACCGCATCGCCGATGGAGCTGGTCCGCATCCTGTACGAAGGCGCCGTGCAGTCGGTCGAGGGGGCCATCCGGGCGCTGCATTCCGGTGACATTCTGGGCCGGGGACAAGCCATAAACAAAGCCATCGAGATCCTGGCAGAGCTGCGCGTTTCCTTGCGTCGCGACGTCGAGGAGCAGTACTCGAATACGCTGGCCGAGTTGTACGGCTATATCCAGCACCAATTGATTCGGGCACACGCCGAACAGTCCGAGAGCTTGCTCCAGGAGGCTTCGCGGCTGCTCAACACTCTGCTGGAAGGCTGGTCCGGCGCGATCGAAAAATCCAGCGGTGCCCAGGCAAACGGGGGCAGCAGCGAAATAAGCCAAGCGGCGGAACCCGTTATAGCAGCGAATCCCTATTCGTCGTCGTCGCCAGGCCCACGGCTGGAGAGCCGGACTTGGCAGCTTTAGCGGCGCCGCGATCGATTCCCGCCGTCACCAGCTTTGCAATTCCGAATCCGCCCTTCGCGCTCATCGCTTGGGCAAACTGCTGTTCGGCCATTTCCACCGCCAGCGAACCGGCCTGATCGTCGCCCGTTCCCAGCCACCCGCCATCGGATGAATCGCGGGAGGCTTTCAAAATCTGGCCCAACATCAGGGCCTCGAATTGCTTGGCCGCGTCGGCGATCTTGGATGGGTCGGAAGAGGATGCCTTGTTCAGAGCCTCCTGGAAGCTAGCGCCGGATGGGTTGGATGTGGCTGCCGTCCGTTGAGGAAGAGTGGAAGGGGAGTGCGTAGGTTCAATATTCATATGTCGTAGCGCACCCTAGATCACCTCAATTTCCGATTCCAATGCTCCCGCGCTCCGCAGCGCCTGCAGGATCGCGATGATGTCGCGCGCCGTCGATCCGATAGAACTGAGCGCGCGCACCAGCTCCTCCACCGTCGCGCCCTCTTTGAGGACGACATTGCGCGCCTTCTGTTCCTTGGCCCCCACATTCACTTGAGGAACAACCTCGGTAGTGCCTGTCGACAGCGGGTTGGGTTGCGAAACGTTGAAAGCGGTCTGAATTTCCACGGTGAGACTGCCGTGCATAATGGCGACCGGTGAAACGCGGACCTCCTTGCCCATCACGATCGTTCCGGTCCGCTCGTTGATGACTACCTTGGCCGGCCGGTCTGTTTCGACGGTCAGGCTTTCCAGCTCAGCCACGAATTCGGCGCCCCGTGATGAGAAGGCCGGCGGAACCGCAATGCTCACCAACCCGGAGTTGTCGGCATGAGCGATGGACGGCGAGGCTGAGAAGTGATGATTCACGGCTTCAGCGATTCTCACAGCGGTGGTGAAGTCGGCATCATGCAGTTGCAGCTTGACCTGATTGGCGGGCGCCGCTGAAGGCGCCAGACGTTCGATGCTGGCGCCGGCCGGTATGCGTCCGACGGTGGGATGATTGACCGTCTGGCTGGTACCTGCAGCGCCAACCACGAACCCGCCGGTTACCACTGGGCCTTGCGCAACGGAATACACTTGCCCGTCGATGCCCCGCAAGCTGGTCATTATTAGAAGACCGCCTTGAAGGTTGGATGCGTCGCCGATGGCGGCCACTGTCGCGTCAATGTGCGATCCAGGCTGTGCAAAAGGTGGCAGGGTCGCGGTGACCAACGCAGCGGCGGTGTTACGAATTAGGATCTGCAAAGGCTGGACCGTTACACCCATCTGTTGCAGGATATTAGTGAGGCTTTGCGCGGTGAATAAAGTCTGGCGCTTGTCGCCGGTGCCATTGAGGCCCACCACCAGGCCATAGCCCACTAGTTGGTTGTCCCGCACTCCCTCCAGCGACACAAGTTCCTTCAGCCGAACTTCACGCGTTCCGGCCAGCGCCGGCAGCACCGCTACAAGAATCGATAAAACTTGTTTGGATCGAATCCACATGGCTAGAAGGGCAACAAACCCAAAAGCAGGCGGTACAGGATGAAGGGCCTGTGGACCGAATCTCCAATCACACCCTTGCCGTTCACCAGCAGTTCCATCTGCGCGACACGGTCGGAAGGGATGGAGTTGGTGGTGTCTATATCGACGGGCCGCACCACTCCGCGGATCGTGATCACCTGGTTTTCGGCATTCACTTGCACGCGCTTGATTCCCTCCACCACCAGGTAGCCGTTGGGTAGCACGTTGACCACGCGCGCGCTCACCGTGGCCGTCAATGTGGTTCCGCGGCTGGTTTCGCCCGTGCCTTGCAATTGTGTAGCGGTGTTGGCCTTCGCCAGATTTGCCAATGGACCGGTGGCTTTGGTTATGCCCCCGGCCGCTGTGATCGAACTTTGGACGCCAGACGTCCTCTGGGTCTTTACATCGCCGGTGGCGACGGCCGAGGCCTTTTCGATAACGACAATGGTAACCAGGTCGTCGACGCGACTTGCTCTCAGATCCAATCCCAAATTGGTGTAGATGGCGTTGGACGACCAAATGGCGCCCGGTGCTCGCGCCGCCTGCGACGCGCTATTGTTCTTGTTCGCCTCGGTGATGTATTGCTTCAGCGGAGAAGGAGTCTCTGCTTCCGGCTTTTTCTTTTTGCTGAATATGCCGGCCGACGCCGATATTTGTAGCAACAGAACGATCAAGAGACGCGTCTTCATTGCACCCTCGCCAGCAGGCCGGCTGCGCCAACCATCACGAGGGCCCGTCCCTTAGCCTCGATACGCGCGCGAAACAGCTTTCCAGTGCCCGGATTACGCAAGCAAATCACATCGCCCTGTCTCCCCGACGCTTCCGCCACGGCTTGTAGTTCCAATTGGGCCGCTCCCGATACCACCGTAACGTCCACCATGTCTCCTCTTTCCACCTGAAACGCTTCCGCGAGGTCCGACCGCCGAATCGGCAGTCCCGCGCGAATGGGCCGTAGCGACATCCGTCCGATCACCTCTTCCAAAGTACGGGCAGTGTCGTTCCGCAGCGGGAAGTCTTCAAAGGTCTCGATTCGCACCTGGTCTTTTTCTACTGGTTTGCCAGCGGCCAAGCCCTTTACTGTGATTACGCGCGTCATTGTCGCCGCCATCCTCACGCGCGCCCAAACGAAGAATCTCCGTGGGGATTGATAGAGGATATAGCCTTTCCAAGTCACGGCTGTCGATGGATCGGTGTTGGTGGCTGCCGTTAACCCGCTGGGTGGAAAAACCAGCGTGCCCTCGGGCGCCGGCGCGTTGCTCATCGCGAGAACCTCCACGCGCGCTTCGGGATTTTTGAGACCTTCACGAATCGCGCTTCGCACGGCGTCTTCGGTGAGGCGCCGCAATTTCCATTCGAAGCACGCCCGCGAGTCGTTGGGAACCGGGATGCCATATGAGGCCCCAATGCGTTTCAACTCGGCGATTTGGAAAAACCGGCGTGCGCCTGGAGCCGGGGAATAACCGATAACCGTGTCCCGGGGCATAGCCGCGAACACGGGCAAAGCGTTGGCTAGGTCGGCGCCGAATATCTGCTCGCCACTTACAATCTGACATGCGGGATGACCCATCATTGTTACTAAGACAAACCAGGGGATCATTGCTTGAGATTGTTGACTTGCTGGTACATGTCGTCTGCGGCCTTGACTACTTTGGAGTTGGCCTCATAGGCTCGTTGGCTGACGATCAGGTTGATGAACTCATTCACGACGCTCACGTTCGACTGCTCGGTATAGCCTTGCAACAACTGACCAATGCCTTCCTGGCCGCCAGGAAGGCCAATCACCGGGTCGCCGGACGCGTCTGTCGGCTGAAAGAGATTGCTTCCGATGCTATTCAAACCGGAAGGATTGGCAAAAGTAGCGAGCTGAATCTGGCCCGCCTGCTGCGACGCTGTTTGTCCAACCTGCGAATAACTGACTGTTCCGTCGGGGGCGATCGTAAGTGACGTCGCATTTTGCGGAATCGTAATCGGCGGATTGAGTAAGTCACCGGCCGCATCTACAACTTGGCCATTCCGGTCCAAATGAAAATTCCCGGACCGGGTATACGCCAGGTCGCCCGTGGCTCGCTGGATCTGGAAGAAGCCCTGGCCTTGAATGACCAGGTCCAGTGGATTGTTCGTTTCCGAGAAATCGCCTTGCGAGAACACGACCTCGTTGGAGACGGCCTTAGTGCCCAATCCTAATTGGAGGCCGGTAGGAACCGTGGTTTGTTGGCTGGCGGCGGCACCCGGCTGGATCAGGTTCTGGTAAAGCAAATCTTGAAACTGCGCGCGCCGCGACTTGAAGCCCGTGGTGTTCGCATTGGCGATGTTATTGGCGATGTTATCCACGTTCAACTGCTCCGCGTTCATTCCGCTGGCTGCGCTAAAAAGAGCTCGAATCATTTTCTATCTCCTCTATCTCGTATACCAATCCTCGGTCTCGTACCAATCCTCGGTCTCGGTCCAACCCTCGGTTACTAAACCTTGGCTACTTCCTCGATGGCCTGACGATTCATGTCACTGGAAAGCGACAGTGCCTTTTGCATCATTTCGAACTGCCGCGTGACGCTTACCAGCCGTACCGCCCCTTTGGCGGGACTGATATTGGCCTCTTCAATTTTTCCCTGATGGACCTCGATATCCGTAGCGTCCACGGGTTTCTGGTCAGTGGGATTCTTGAAATATGTGTTGGCTTGCTTGGTCAGAACCGACGGGTCATTGAAGTTGACCAGCTTGAACTGTCCCAGGAGCTGCCCGTGCTGGTGAATGCTGCCATCCTGTGCTACATCGAGTGGCGCGGTGAATTCGGCCTCGATCGGTTGTCCATTTTGATCCAGCAGCGTGTAGCCGTCGCCGGTCACCAGAGTGCCCTTTTTCGAAATGTGAAAACTCCCGTTGCGCGTATAAAGCGGACCCGAGGGGCCGTTGACGACGAAAAACCCCTTACCTGAGAGGCCGAAGTCCAGCGGGTTATTGGTAGGCTCCAGCAGACCTTGCCCGAAATCCGTCCATTGCCGCTCCACCGTGGGCAGTGTGGCAGCGGGGGTCGTTTCGTCTCCGATGGCTGCTTCGGAGGTGTACAGCGAATGGAACTCGCCATCGCCCTTGTATCCGCTGGTAGAGCTGTTGGCGATGTTGTTTGCCAGCAGATCCAGCGACTGTAGACTGGCCCGCATGGAACTTGCGGCTATAACGCTGATCTGATCCATAGAGTGACCATTGCGTTTGCAAGTGCGCGGCCAAAGTAAGTCGTCCAAAGAAAGTTTATAAGTTGCATTCACTTTTGCGATATGACCACTACTGACAGGCCTTCGAATTTCGTCGAGACTAAGTCGCCGGTCGGCGATTTCTCGACGATTCCGCAATCTAAGCCGCTGAAAACCTTGCCTCGTTTTTGTGGCCGCGAACCTGCATTAGTGCCGCCGTAATGCTTACTGCTCTCGCGCCTTCTGGTCCGGTTGCGCAATCAGTCCCAGCCTCTCCTCCGAGCACTACGGGCAGTACGCAATCGGGCCGGCGCGAAAGTTTCAAAGATGTCTATCAGAGCGTTCCTAGTGAAGACCAGTCGCAGAGTGATGCAGCACCGAAGCAGAAAGCCACTGCGTCGACCGTCACGAAATCCAAGAAGACCAGCGACGGCAACGACAAGGTAGACGTGACGGCAACTCCTATGCCGAACCTGATGGTTGTTCAGAAAAACCCTCTGACGTTTTCGATTCCTTCGATCCCATTGCCAGGGCACGAGGTCGAATCGCTGCCGGTTTCAGATGAAGCACCCAGTCCGGCCGAGAATCAGTCCCAGTCTTTTATGCAGTCCGGCGCTAACGACGCTAGCTCCGCCGCTCCCCCTGGTTTGAACCTGCCGCTTCCAAAGGCCGGTCCGGTCGCTCCTCTTGCTATAGCTCCAGCGGACGAAAAGCTGGCCTTTTCAGCTCGGCTAACTCAACCCGAGTCGCCACCTGCGCCGGTGCAAGCAACACGAATATCAACTCTTCCGCCGAGCCGGTCGCAGACAAGCGAACAAACCCGGACCGCTGCCGAGCCAACCGCAGCGGCGCCATCCGGTAAGGACCCGTATCCGACGGCCGACTCCAAAAAAACTAACGCCCCGGAGACGGTGCTACCGGTCCGCGAGATATCTCCCGCTTCCGTGCTTGATCTTCGGCAGCCCGCTTCCCCGCCCCAACACGCCGAGTCCACTCCGGCGGCACCAGCGCGCAGCCTCGCTATTCAGGACATTCAGCCGGCTTTGCCGGAGATGCCTAAGCCGCCCGCGAGCACGGAAATCATGCTGCAGTTGGCCGGGCAGAACCAGTCCACTGCTTCGGTGCGCGTAGTGGACCGGATGGGCACTATCAACGTTACCGTGCACGCCGCCGACGCCGATCTGAGAAGCTCGCTACGCTCCAATCTTAGCGACCTGGCTTCACAGCTCACCGGCCAGGGCTACAAGACAGAAATGGTAAAACCCGCGGTTTTGGCAGCCAACGCGGACAACCAACACGATTCGCGACAGAGCGGCCGTGACGCTTCCGGCCACCAACACCAGTTCACGCCAGACGGCCGCCCGAACCAGCGCGACCGGCGCGCCAATCCCGACCGTTGGCGCGATCAGCTTGATCTAGAAACGTCCGGTACCCCGGGCGCACCAGGAGGTAAGAGTTAATGCAAGTATTAAACACCCCCGCCATTGCCGCGAATCCAGGGGCGCCGGCTACTACGCCCACGCCGTCCAATTCGTCATCCAGCATCACGAACCCCAATGCGCCTGGCTCGCTCACCAACGAGACCACGTTCCTGCAGTTGCTCATGGCACAGGTCCAGAATCAGGATCCAATGAATCCTACTGACAGCACGCAATTCGTGGGTCAACTGGTGTCATTCAGCCAACTCGAGCAACTACTCGGCATCAATCAGGGGGTCTCGACCTTGGTCACAGACGCGTCGACTCCAACGTCCACGCCGGCAACGCCAGCGACACCGACAACACCTATAACGCTGCCGGCGGCAACCACGACCAGCCCGACGCCGGCGTCGATCATTACTAATAATTCAATACTGCAATAAAACGGAGAAAAATAATGGGAGCCTTTTCAATCGCTTTAACCGGACTCAACGCGGCCACAACCGCTCTGAACGTTGTAGGAAACAACTTGGCCAATCTGAACACCGTTGGTTTCAAGGATGTCTCAACGCAGTTCACGGACCTCATCGCGCAAGAAATCGGACAAGGTACCTCGCAGGTCGGCGAAGGCGTTTCGCCGCCCCTCACGGAGCGCCAGTTCCTGCAGGGGTCCCTTCAGCTGACCTCGGGTGCGTTCGACGCCGCGATTCAGGGCAACGGGTTTTTCGTCGTCCAAAATAGCGCGGGTTCGACCGAGTACACTCGGGCCGGCAATTTTCAACTGTCCGCCAATGGCACCTTGCAAACCGCCACCGGGGAGAATGTGCAAGGTTGGAGCGCGACCAATGGGGTCTTGAACACCACCGGGCCGATCGGAAATATTGTCGTGCCCAGCAACGCTCTGGTGAACCCCTCGGCATCCACTCAATTCGCGCTCAACCTGAATTTGAACTCGAATGGCGTAGTCGGAGATCCCACCACCGGCAGCTTTTCGTCCCCCATCCAGGTGGTCGATTCTCTCGGCGCCACGCACACGCTGACGGTGGACTTTACCAAGACTGGCCCCAACGCGTGGAGCTACAACGTTACCATTCCGGGTCAAGACCTGGCCTCGGGAAAAGCCGGAACGCCTTCCTCGGTCGCCAAAGGTAACCTCACGTTCAACGCGCAGGGACAGCTTACGTCTCCCGCCGCCGGAAGTCCTGTGGCAGTCGCGATCACCGGCCTGGCAGATGGAGCGGCGGATCTCAATCTCAACTGGAGTCTCTACGGCGCTAACGGCGCGTCCACTCTGACGCAGTTTTCCTCCGCGTCGGCGCTGTCGGGCAGCACCCAGGACGGAGTCGCGGCCGCCCAATTGACTCAAGTCGGCCTCGATAACAATGGTCAAGTGCTCGCCCATTATTCCAATGGATCCTCATTAGTGCTCGCGCAAGTAGCGCTGGCCGGAATCAGCAACCCCGAGTCGTTGGTCTCCGTCGGCAACAACAATTTCCAGGTGAGCGCCAGTACCGCCACACCGGTGGTGGGAACCCCCGCAACGGGTTCGCGTGGATCCATTGAAGGCGGAGCGCTGGAGGCTTCCACGGTAGATATCGCCAAAGAGTTCACGAATTTGATCGTTTACCAACGCGCCTACCAGGCAAATTCCCGGGTTATTTCAACCACTGACCAAATCGTCCAGGACCTGATTTCTCTCATACACTAACCGATGAACGCCTCCCAGGCATTACAGCGCTTCGAAGATTTGCCGTTCCCGGCCGAGGTCGAGCTGGGCAGCCTGGTCATGACCATCGGCGAAATCTTCGAGCTTCGCGAAGGGGCCGTACTGCGAACCGATCACCCCGCCGGCGCTCCCGTCGCGCTGCAGGTGGGCGGCGTCGATCTGGCGGCGGGCGACATTGTAATAGTGGATGATTCGTTATCCATTCGCATTACCCGGCTCAGCGATAACAGCAAAGCATCTTCGGGCGGCAATGGAATTAGCTGAACAAGTCGCGATGGTGCTGGCAGTCTTCGCGCTCTTGGGATTGCTGCTTTGGTTTCTCAAACGCCGGGGGTTGGCGTCGTTAAACCTCGGCCCGCGGCGTGGCGGCAACGGCCGTCGCGTTGAAGTGCTGGAACGGATTCCGCTCACGCCTCAGCATGCCCTGCACCTGGTGCGAGTCTCCGACAAGGTGCTGCTGATCGGCACTGCGCCGTCCGGCTGCACGCTTCTCCTTGAGCCCGCCACCAAAGAACAAGCTCCCTCATTCGGCCAGGATCTGGCTCGCCTCTCCCAATGATCCGAATCGTTGCAATCCTGCTCTTGCTATTGGCGGCCGGGTCCGCATGGGCCGCACCCGCCGATCCCGTGATTCCGGTGTTCGGCGCGACTACCGCAAAGGGCGGCGTAAACCTTAGCACGCCCATGCAGATCGTCATAATGCTTACGATGCTGACGCTGCTTCCGGCGGTGGTCATGTCGGTCAGCCCGTTTCTCAGGATCATCATCGTTTTGCATTTCCTGCGCCAAGCGCTCGGCACTCAGACCACGCCATCCAACCAGGTGACCATCGGTCTCGCACTATTTCTAGCATTCCTGATCATGCAGCCTGTGGTGATGGATATCTATCATCGCGGCTGGGAGCCGGTGGAGAAGGGACAGCTCGCCTGGCAGCAAGGGTTCGACGAGGGCTCCAAACCTCTGAAAGCTTTTCTGCTGCGTTTCGCGCGCGAAAAAGATATCAAGACTTGTCTGGAGATCTCAAAGGCGGCAGCGCCCCGAACGCCCGGCGATCTCGAGCTCAGCGTCCTGGTCCCGGCTTACATTCTTTCGGAAATGAAAGCCGGCTTCCAGATCGGCGCGGTTTTGTTCTTGCCGTTCCTGATTATCGATCTGGTAGTGGCTTCGGTCACGCTTTCCATCGGTATGATCCAGTTGCCGCCGGTTATGATTTCAGCGCCATTCAAGATCCTTCTGTTCGTTCTGGTAGACGGCTGGAACCTGGTGATCGGTTCGTTGATGAAGAGCTTTTATTGAGGAGCCCATGAGTCCCGATTTTGCCGTACATCTCATCAGCCAAGCCTTCTGGACCACAGTTGTGCTCTGCGCTCCTTTGTTGTTGATCGGATTCGCGGTGGGGATCGTGGTCAACATCATCCAGATCGCGACCTCGATGCAGGACGCGGCGTTCAGTACCATCCCACGATTGGCCGCCTTCTTATTCGGCTTTCTGCTCCTGATGCCTTGGATGCTGAAACAGATCTCGGCTTATTCGATCGCTCTGCTGGGCGATCTTTCGCGTTATGCACGCTAACCCGGGGCTATCGGTCTCGCTGCTCTACGGATTTCTGCTAGTGCTGGCGCGAGTTTCCGGAGTCTTTATTCTTATTCCGCTGCCGACATTCAAGGCCGGACCCAGCGCCGCCAAGATCGTACTCGCGCTGGCTTTGACTTTTGCGCTGTTCCCGCTGTGGCCCAAAGTGGAGCCTATTCCAGCCACGATCGTGCAAGTCAGTGGTTGGATCTTTGTGGAAGCAGCCATCGGTCTGGCCGCCGGGCTGGCCGTAGCATTCATCATCGAAGGCGTCTACGTGGCTGCGCAGGCCATCAGCACCCAGGCCGGCTTCTCTTATGCTGCCCTGGTCGATCCTAACACCGAAGCCGACTCCACCGTACTCATCATGGTCGCGCAGCTTACCGCGGGCCTGCTTTTTTTCGCTCTCGGACTCGACCGCCAACTGCTGTCGATCTTAGCCCGCAGCCTCCAAACTCATCCGCCTGGATCGCTGGTCCTTTCGCGCTCAGCGGTCGAGACATTGGCGATGCTCGGCTCCAGCGCTTTCTCCACCGGCCTGCGGCTGGTGCTTCCAGTGATGACATTGATGTTCCTGATTGATCTTTCGATCGGGCTTCTTGGGCGGCTCAATTCCCAACTGCAATTGGTCGCGCTCGCGTTCCCGATCAAAATGGTGGCATCTTTAGCCGCTTTGAGCTTTCTGATTCTGCTGGTCCCCAAGATCTACCAGCAGTCCGCTGGCGTCGCTTTCGGCGCTCTTGCCAAGGTTCTTGGATTTTGACCGTATCCCCGATCCTATATGCCGAGCAACAGCGACCGAACAGAGAAACCCTCACCACGGAAACTAATCAAAGCCCGTCGCGAGGGCCAGTTTCCGTCGTCGAAGGACTTCGTCAGCGGCCTGCAGTTTACGGTGTTTGTCGTGTTGCTCGGCGAGATGGGTCCGAAGTTGTTCGCCGGATTCAAAGACGCCGCGGGCGCGGTTCTGCAACAGGCGTTCCGTACCGATCAGGGCAACGACACGCTGTTGGAGGTGGTTCATCAGGCGTTCGCGCAAACCATATTTCCATTGATAGCCGGGAGCTCGATCCTGGTGGCTACGGGCGTGGTGTTCCAACTTGTTTCGACGCGTTTTTCCTTCAGCCTCCAGCGGCTGGCGCCAAAACCTGTAAACTTCAACCCCATTTCCAAACTCAAATCGGCGCCGCAGAAGGGCTTCTCCTCGGCCGTTCAAGCGGTGGCGCTGGTGCTTGTATTCGGCGTTCTGCTTTACTGGATCGTCGTGCAGAATGCCAGCCTTTTGCTGGCGCTGCCGCTAGCCAGCCTGCAAGTTGGGCTCGGAACCATGCGCACGCTCTGTTTCAATTTGCTTTGGAAAGGGGTGGCCTTCTTTCTTCTCTTCGGAATGATCGATATGTTCCGCCAGCAGCGCCGCTTCAATCAGCAGATGAAGATGAGCAAGCAGGAAGTTCGCGACGAACTGAAAGACACCGAAGGCAACCCGCAAATCAAGATGCGCATCCGGCGCCTGCAGCGCGACGCCCGCCGCCGCAGGATGATGGAGGATATCAAGACTGCCACCGCCGTGGTTGTGAATCCCACTCATTACGCAGTCGCAATCCGCTATCAGCACGAAATGATGTCCGCGCCGGTGGTGGTAGCCAAAGGCAGGAATTACCTGGCCCTGCGCATTCGCGCGCTGGCGATGGAACATCAGGTTCCGTTAATCGAGAATCCGCCGCTGGCGCAAGCTTTGTACAAATCCGTCGACGTGGGGCAGCAAATCCCGCCGCATCTCTATCGCGCGGTGGCCGAGATTCTCGCTTACATCTACAAGCTGATGGGCGCCAAGACAATTTCGTGAACTTAGGAAATCGATTGCAAATCTACATCAGGAGTAAATAATCATGATCCAACTCAACGGCGTTTCGCCATTTTCAATCAACACGGCCAACCAGCCTATGCTGTTCAATGCGGCCGGCCAAGCTGACGGCAGCAGCTTTCACAGCCAGCTTTCAGCGGCCCTCACCAGCACGCTGGAGCAGTTCGGCATCAATCCCAATAACGTCAATTTGAGCATTGCACCGATCGTGACTGGCAGCGCACAAACGCCGTTCACCGCTGCCGCAGAAACTGCGAGTGCTACGCCGGCGCTGGCCCAATCGAGCGATGGTACGCTGGCCTCGAAAGATCCCGTGCTATCCTTCGACGCGTCCTATTGGGCCAGCCAGCCGCCTGCCGTGCAAGCTTTGCAAAAGATCGACGATCCAGCCCAGCGCGCAATGGCAGCCGCGCAACTGGCTGCTTCCGGCTATCAGATTGACACGCCGATCATGGTCTGGGGTTGGGACCCTTCCAAAGTCGCAACCCTGCGGCAGGACATGGGCTACACCTGGGTTCCGTCCGCTTTCCAGAGTCCCGTAGCGGCTGCTCCTGGCCTCACCAACGGCTCGCAGTCGTACAATCCAACCAATCGGCCCGCGGGCTCAATCGCAGTGTAGGTCATGAAATTCGAGCTTGCGTTAGTGTGCGTCGTAAGCGCTTACGCGCAGACGAGCGCGAATTTCGAGGCCGGCGTGCACGCGGCCATGGCGCCTTCGTTGGCTCAGCAGCGAGCGTCCGTTCGGGCTCAGGTAGTCGCCGCTGCAAGAATGGCTGCGGCAAGCGCGGCCGGGTCATCCTTCTTCACCGATGCTCCGCCGCTCGGCTTAGGACTACTGGCCGAATGCGATCCCCTGCCCCCAGATAAGCTTAACGGCATTATTACAAGCGCCGCGCAAAAGGAAAAAGTAAGTTTTGATTTGATTAAAGCTGTAGTCGAAGAAGAGTCAGCTGCCCGCCCTTGCGCAGTCTCGTTCCGGGGTGCGGAGGGCCTGATGCAGCTAATGCCGGCGACGGCCGAACAGTTCAATGTGCAAGACCCATTCGATCCGCAACAGAATATCGATGCCGGAGCCAAGATGCTCAAGCTGCTGTTGACAAAATACGACGACGATCTCGGCTTGGCCTTGAGCGCATACAACGCGGGATCGGGACGCGTGGATCAGGAAGGCGGCATTCCACCGATTGTGGAAACGCTCAACTACGTCGCTGACATCCTACGTAAATTGCGGCCGACGGAAGACAAACCAGCAGAGCCGGCGCCAACCGTGGCCGCATCAGAACACAAAGATCAGTAGTGGCGAAGGCAAATCCTCCCGCAGTTTGAAGATTTTGCCTTCAGATGCGGCCCATCAACAAAAGGATGATCAGAATCAGGACAACCAGGCCCAGACCACCACTCGGATAGTAACCCCAACCTCTGCTGTAAGGCCACGTAGGAAGGGCCCCCAAAAGCAGTACGATCAGGATGATAAAAAGTATCAGCGACATAGTCTCTCCTCTCTAACGCTCGTGTAACCTGCTCCAAAAGTCGGTCACACGTTGCTAGAGTGCAACTTAACGCCCACTCAGGCACCTGGGAGAATTGCCAGTGTGCCGCTAATTTCGGGCGGTATTGGCTGAAATACCGGAAGCTGAGTGAATGCTGAGCACGCGATCGCCGCGCGCATTGCGCCTTCGCGTTACCAAAAGGCCGACGACCCGTGGAAGGGTCTGCGAGAGCCCTTTGGGCGTGGCCGGAAGCGCGGCCAGCGGTGCGATCTTGCGAAGCTGGCTGAGCAGTTCGGTGGCGCTGCCGGTCCAAGCGCCACGATCGCGAAGGAACACATGGATTGCCTCGTGGAGCGGATCGGAGCCGGCCCACATAGACATGGTGTCGCCAAAAGCATTGACGATCGCGGCTCGGTCCAAGCCGAGCGCTGGAGCTGCCGCGACGGCCCAGGCGGCGCAATCGGGAAAGCGGGCTACGTTGCCAAGATCGACCTCACGGATGTGGCCGAGAGCATGCGCGACTCCAGTAGCCAGCGTGCCCAGTATGCCAGGCCGCAGAGCGTCGAATTGCTCCCACAGCGAAGCTTCCGGGCGCAACACAGCGAGGGGTGGTAGATCAATGGTCAAGGTGCGATTGGAAAGACTTCGAGACGGATTCCAGGAAGTGCGCGTTTCGCCGGTCGGTGTAATCAGGATCAGAGGCCGCGCGGAGCGCACAGTTTCCGGAGCATCGCCGGATGAGAGCGCGCACAGCGCTTCCGACATTTTGGATGGCACGCGATACACCTGATCGAAGACCAGTATCCAGTTTTGGCGCGCCAGTTGAAGAAGCTCACGATCGCGAGTGGGCAGGCGCCGCAGCGGCACGGTGGAGGGATCGATGAGCGCGCGCAGAGCGCGAGCGAGGACAGATTTTCCGCCAGCGGCGGGGCCACGGAGCACCAGCACCGGATAGGGCCCGGTGGGGCGGAGAGCGGCTGCCAGCCAGGCGAGGGCGCGGGTCCGATTGGCCGCGGTAAGGCGAAAAATCTCGGTAAACTTTTCCATCGGTTGCGATGGCGATGAATCCGGGTACGGCAGTGGAAGAGCTGTCGGCGATTGATGGAAAGGATGACGCAAATTGCCCGTGATCTGCCAGCCTTGGGGCGAAATATCGAGGAGTTCGCCGGCGGAATTGGCCAGATCGAGAATGATTCGCGAAGGCATGAACGGGTTGCCTTCAAAGCTCAGCCGGCCATCGACCTTTTGAGCCGGCTCCTCTCCGTATCGTGCTCGTGCTTCCAGCATACGCAACGCAGCGCGGAAAGCGGTGGCCGAAGGCGCGGTCTCGTACTCGTTGTAGAAGTTGGCAGTAAGCCAGTCGCGGAACGAGTCGGAGCGAAGCGCCAGCACGCGGCGTGAGTCGACCGTCGATGGGATGCTGGCACAGGGTTCACCGTCTTCCGAACAAAAGGGCGTTGCGGCGCGGGCATGATAGAGCAGCGCCTGGGTTTGGTCGATTCTATGGGAACGATCTGACATAACTGCTCGGCTTGAGCTTAGCGCCGTTAGCGGACGGCCACGAGGTTGAGTTCGTGGAAATGATTGATATAGCGATGAAAATTCCGCGGTATCGGAAGTCATCGCAATTGTAGGATAATGCCACAATCTATGTGCCGCAGCATTAAAGTTCTACGCCGCAACGACGCTCTGGTGACTTCGGAAGAGATTTCGGCTGCCGCTTTGCAATTCGTGCGCAAGGTGAGCGGCTTTCATAAACCATCCAAGGCCAACCAGGCCGCGTTTGATGCGGCGGTCCAGGACATTGCGCGCATCACTGAACAACTACTGGAAAGTTTGGGCCAGGCGACTAAAAAAAACCTGGCAAAGGAGGCTGTATGAGAAAACCAATCCTACTGATGGGGCGCCTCGCCGTCGTGGCGGTTCGCTAGCTGCCGGAGTCTTGCTGGCCAGCGATAATGGCGGAAAAGGCGAAGGTAACAATTCAAACGCGTGCAACGAGCTGCCAAGTTACAGCGACCTGAAGGCTGCTTTGAAAAGTGTTGCTCCGGCACCCAAAAGCGTCAACGGCGGCTTAGGTTTCAACATGTGGGGAACCATCATCGATCGCGATGGCATAGTTTGCGCGATAGTTTTCACGGGCGCCGATCGGCAGTCGCAGTGGCCTGGCAGCCGGGTCATTTCCGCGCAGAAGGCCAACACCGCCAATGCCTTTAGCCTGCCAGGATTCGCGCTGTCCACCGCCAATCTTTACGCGGCGGTCCAGCCCGGTGGCACGTTGTTCGGGCTTGCAAGAGAGTAATCCGGTGTCGACCGATGCTGCTTACGATGGAAATGCCGCCAACTACGGCCAGGCGAACGATCCGATGGTTGGGCGCAAGATCGGCGGCATCAACGTTTTCGGCGGTGGGCTGGCACTCTACAACAAAACTGGAGTCTTGGTGGGAGCTCTGGGCGTCAGCGGCGACACATCTTGTACCGACCATATCGTCGCCTGGAAGACGCGCCACGCGCTGAACTTCGACGACGTGCCGGCTGGAGTAGGGGCTATGAATACCGACAACATGATTATGATCTGAATCAGCCGCCAGCGAATCAGACCGGATTCGGCCATCCGACATGCGACGCGACGGCCACAGCCATTACGGCGGGTCTGCCAACCAATTTTCCTGTAGGGCCGAATCCGTAGACTAAGTCCCTTTTCGAACGGGCGCAACTTTCGTGCCCGTTCGTTGAAATTCAAAGCGCAAAACCCACTCGCGGAGCTGGCCTGGATCGACGCCGGGCGCAGGCTCGAATTTCCAACGCCGCGCGGCTTGGAGAGCCAGTTGGGCGAAGTATTTGCTCGGTCCAGCGGAGTCCAACTTCGCTTCGGTCACTTGGCCGGATGGGTCAACACGAATACGTACGCTGACCTTCACTCGGCCCCGGATCGTTCGCCGGGCTTCGGAGGGTACTTCCGGCAAAACGCGCTGAATAATCTCGTTTTGAACAGTCGCTGGAGGAGAAGGCTCTGGCACTTTCGGCGCGGGCTGAGCGGGCTCAATCGGCGCGGGCTGAGCGGGCTCAATCGGCGCAGTCGGTTGAATCTGCGCGGGGTCGTTCGAAGCGACGGGCTCGTGGCGGTCGATTAACCGGGGTGCGATGACGACTGCTGTCACCACCAACCCAACGGCGGCTAGCACGTAGGCCCACTTGAGCGCCGGGCGCTTGGCCAGACTCTTAGCCGGTTGCAAGCGTGCGGAAATGTCGGCGACAGTGGGCCGGGCCTTGGGGTCAATTCGAAGACATTCACGAGCGATATCGAGAAAAGGCTGCGGGAGTGTATCAGGAACGATCGGCTGGTTGAATTCGGCTACGCCGTGTGTTCCGCTGCGGACGGGTGGATGCTGGGTCAGAGCTTCCACCAAAGTCATGCCCAGCGACCAGACGTCGCCGGCCGGCGATGCGGTTTTCTGAGGCGGAGTATAAGCATCACGGGTTGAAGGCGGGCATTCCCCAACGCGACACAGGTCCGCGCTCGAGATCTTCAGACACTCCCCAATCGCCAGTATGTTCCCAGGCTTCAAGTGACCGTGCAGGAACCCTTCACCGTGAAGATACGCCAGCACGCTGAGCGCAGGCTCCATCATCTGGCGGGCCTCATCCGTAGTGAGCGGCCGTACTGGAATCACTTGCGCCAGACTTTCGTCGGCGTATTCCATCACCAGATAGATGAGCGGCGTCTCGCCTGATTTCGCGCTGCCCTTGCTGAAGATCCGCAATAAATTGGGATGGGATAGTTTGGACGCCAGATGCCAACGAGAAAGTTGCGACTCGGTGCTTTCCGGCGGCCCTAGAACGATTTTGATAGCGGCCTTCTGTGGCGCAGGTTGACCGTACTCAGTGAGGAAGACGGCGTGGTCTTCGTCGCCCCCTAAGTACTGTCGCAAGGGAAACGCGTCAGCTATGACCTGACCTTCCCACTGTTTCCAGTCGTCAGCCATTGCACACGATCAGGCGATCGTTAAACCATTGTAACGGGCCGTGCTTGGTAGTCATTTCCAACGGCTACTTGTACGGAATGAAACGAGCCGCACCGCGGCCCCATCCCGGGGGCGGATTTGCGCCGTCTACCAGGGGATTCCCCAGCGCGCCCGCGCGTAGCACCCGACACACCGCGTCACCGGGCTGAACCGACCGGTACATATGGTACGGACCGCCTAAAATGCGTGTCCCGCGAGATTCCGGCGGAGAGCCGAAAACTGTATACCGAGACGACGACCGCGCTAACCGCGAGCGCGGCTCTCCGGAGAAACGGAGCGTCCGGGCCAATTTGACGGAAACCGGTCGCGCAGGCGGGGCGATGGCGTCAACGGCGTTGGCGCTCAGATGGGAAAAATTTGGCTCTCGGAGACCGTTACAGATCCGAGTAGGCGAACGGAGAATTTCGGCGGAGTGATTTTCTCCGTGGTGTTAACGCCGTGGTGTTAACCAGGACCGGAGTCGTGCCAGTGCCGGAGTTTTGCTGGCGAATAACAGATGCTCATCGAGGTTTTCCTACACGTACAGATGTGCGGTTCGGCCGCGTTCCTGTACCAGCGCCAAGACCGCATCAATGATTGGAGTCGGCACACCGGTAAGCCGTCCAATCTCCTGCACGGCGGTGACCAATGCATCGATCTCCAAGCTTCGGCCCCGCTCCAAATCCTGCAACATTGACATCTTGTGCCCTGCCACCGAGCCCGCAGCCGCTAGCCTGCGATCCATCATCTCCAAAGGGATCTGGATTCCGAGCGCCTCGTTCACGCTCTTCGCCTCCAACATCATCGCTCTACACAGCGAGAGCAGCCCGGGTTCGCTGGTAATACGATCTAGCGTAGCGCCCGTGAGCGCACTAATGGGATTGAAACAGACGTTACCCCATAGCTTCAACCAGATGTTCCAGCGAATATTGTCACGCAGCGGCGCGTCTATGCCCGATTCATTGAGTGCTCTGCTCAGTGCCATCACTCGGGTGGAATGACTGCCATCAGGTTCTCCAATGATCAACCGATTGAACTGATGATGCACAATAACGCCGGGTTCCGCGACCTCACACGCGGGCTCGACGACGCAGCCGATCGCGCGCTGTGGCCCGATGAACTGCCATTGGCGCCCCGCCGGGTCAACGGACTGTAAGTGGTGCCCCTCGAAACGTCCTCCGTTCTTGTAGAAATACCACCAAGGAATTCCGTTCATCGCCGTAAGCACCGAAGTCGATGGTCCGAGCAGCGGCGCGAAGTCGGGCGCGCTAGTGTTTGCTTGATGCGCTTTAAGGGCACAAATCACGACATCCTGAAAACCAAACCGCTGCGGGTTCTCGTCCGCAGCGACTCGCGCGATTTTTTCGCGTCCCGCGATTCGCAGTATCAGTCCGCGCTTTCGAATGGCCTTAAGATGATCGCAGCGCGCGATGACGCACACGTCGTGCCCGGCAGTTGCCAGTTCAACAGCGAGATAGCCCCCAATTGCACCAGCGCCATAAATGCAGAATTTCACGCGCTTTGAAGATAACACTCTGTGCGTGATTTCGCCGCAGGCGGCTTAGCGGTTATTTCTATCGCCGCGATGCGTTCTCCGAGTTGAGCGGCAAGGCGGTCGAAATCGTGAACAGAACGTTCTGAGGCCTGCCGATCTCCGCGAAAGAAACGACCCGGGCGGGCAACATGCGACGATGCCAGCCAAAATCCAAGGCAGAGCCAACTGCAACGTCACCGTCAACCCATGCAAGCCCCAACCGAAAAGGATAGGCCACCCATGGAACTACGCTGGCGAGAAAGATGACTTTATCGATGGGGCTCACCCTTCAGCCCCTCGGCCGATCGTAGCGCTTGGTTGCGGCCGGTAACTCAAGAACGCCGATGGTTTCTTGATCCGAGCGGGCTATTTTTTCTCGGCTGTGAACGTCCCGGCGCCCAGTTGCCCGTACTCTACCATACCCTTCATGGTGGCGCCTTCCAGTGTGCCTTTATAGCTGATCTTGCCAGCGTCGGCATTGTCGAACGACCACTCGACTTGATTGCCTTTCACCGTTCCCTTCACTTCGGCAGTTCCAAGCGTGCCTGAGTACGTGCCGGTCAACGCGTCACCGGCCTGTTTAAAGACAAAAGTAGCCGTACCGCTGCCCGCATCTAATCGGACAGCCGCCGACCATGTTCCGGAAATGTCGGCACCGAACAGAACAAGTGTCGACAGAGCGAGAACGATCAGAAGTCTGCGCATACGCGCAGTGTAGCATTGCTACTTTCGCCGGGCTACTGGCGCTGGAAGTAAAGCGTGAGCGTACGATGGTCCGGCCGGTCCATCACCAACATCAGCGTTCCATCCGGCTGCATGCTATAGCGCTCCATTTCAACGCCATTGGTCCGAGTGGTAGTGACCTTCAAGACATTACCTTCCCATTTGGCTTTGCTTTTGAAAGAGGAGCCTTGATGGATGGTCGAGTTTTCACGGGCGTCGGTGTCGAATGTGAACGAAGCTGTGGTGTTTTCGCCTTCCGACGTGAAATTTCGCGAGATAGAAATGTTGTGCTCGCGGTCGTTGATCGTAATACTGGCGGATTGGACCATGGTTCCACCGGCGAAATCGCTCTTCTCGGGAATCAGTTTCCAGGTCCCGTTCAAGCTGTGGTGGTTGGCGGCAAAGACGGTAACGGCAAAGAACACCATCACAGCGGCGCTCGAAAGGAAAGTTTTACGTAATTGTAGTCGCATGGCTCCTCCGCGGAGGATAGGAGCAAGCCGCCTGCCAATCCGACCCGATCTGTAACAAGGTTAGTAAGCGGGAAGGAATCAAAAAACTGCGCGGGCCGGTGAGGACCTCTGCCGACCCGCGCATATCCGATCGGAATCTTACGCCGTCTGAATTTACTGGTAAGTGGCGTTCGTAGAGAACCCGGTAAAGCCGAACGCAGTGCCGTAATCGAGTCCCGTGGCCGTAAACCTGGTGTACTGTGTGATATTCTCCACCGACAAGCTGCCAGTGCCAGCCGGCAGCGTATCCAAAACGTAAGAGGGAACGGTGAACTGCAGCGCGCTCTGTGGGGCGTAGCAAGTGAAGCTGCCAGTTACTCCATTCGAGCTCGAGGATCCCGAGATGAAGACGTACGTCCCTGGGGCCCCGCCGGTCCAGGTAACCTGGGCGCCCGCCGATCGGTTGACCGGGGATGCGGTGCTCTCGTTGGTCCAGTTCAAAAGCGGATTAGGAAGAGTCACAGTCGCCGTGGATGCACTCACATCCTTGCCGCCCGTCCAGCTGAATACATAGGTTCCGCCGGACGAAGTGATCGCCCCAGCGGGTAGCAAGGCACTGAAGAATCCTGGCGCTACCCCAAGGGACATCAAAGGATAATTAGCTCCCCCGGGTCCTGCGAGAGAAACGGTCCCTGGATCGAGACCAGTTGACGTCAGGTTACCGCCGCCGACGGAAACTACCTCGGTGACGATGCAACTGCCAACCGATACTATACCGCTCGCCGAACCGTACACTGAGCCCGTGACGCTCTGAAAGTCGGCCGAGGCAAAGTTCTCGGTCTGTGTACCGCCCGAGCTCGTACTGACGAACTGGCCCAAGAACACTGAGCCGCTTTTTACATTTGTTTGCCCGCTCAACTGGCTGTATTGAGACCCGGTGATCCCAAATGCCGGATCGCTACATACGCCGTTGCCCTGAGTGATGGGAGCCGTCGCGAAGTTGGAAGCAACGCCGTTCACGACCACCACAATCGATACATTGCAGCCCGACAAACCCGATGGGATGGTGACGTTAATCTGATCCAGACCGGGATATCCGGAGGATCCGGCGTAGCCGACTGCTGCCTGGACCCCGCCGATCCATACTTGCACCGCGGCCTGATTCACCGCGTGCGGCGACGTGCTAAAGACGGTGTCGCTGTCGGCGGGGTCGGCGCCAAGTCCCGTGCCCCACAGCGTGATGATCTCGCCGGGAGCCGCTGAGCTAGTGTAATTGAACAGAGCCCCTGTCCGGGCATCCGTGGCTGTGATCAGACCGCTTCCAGTCCCATAGTAGGTGTCCAATCCGAACGCGCTCGCTACCACGGTAATCGACAAAGCGTTGCTGGGAGTCCCGTTGTAGGTCACCGTGATTGTTCCGGTTCCGGTAGGTGTAGCCGCCGGGAGGACCGCCGCGATCTGTGTTGGAGTCGCGTAGTAAATCCCCAATGTAACTTTCGTCCCGCCCACCGTTGCCGAGACGCTGGTTCCATTCAGGGTAGTCGGAATGCCAGCCGGTCCGGCGCTAGATTGTAGGGTTACGGTACCCGTCACAGGAGCGGCCATGTTGGTGCCAAAAATCGTGATGATTGAACTGGGTGTCACGCCGGAGTTAGTGAACCCTGACGGAATGAAGCTGTAGTTGTTCGTGACTCCCGTGACGGTCGGACTCCCAGCGCCACCGCCCGTGCTGGATGCTCCGTAGGTCGTGTATTGAAAACTGATCGAGGTTGAACTGATGGCCGTTACTAGCAGCTTAGCGGCATTTCCGCCGTTGGTTCCTATACCAATAATCGATCCGGTAGTTGTTCCAGCAGTAAGGGAGCTGGCGGGGATCGGCGCTGCTGACGCGAGCGCGGCCAATGACTGAAGAAGCGATTGGGTCAGCTGGGCGAATGACGTGGTTCCCGTAAACCCGGGTATGACCCCTCCCTTGGCAGCGCCTATGTAGGTGATGCTGGTCCCGGTGAATGTGATGTCTCCGCTACCAGAGGTGTTAGTTGCGCCCGTGTCCAAGTTCAGGCTCTGGCCGACCGACAGGGTCGCGTTGGAGTTAATATCCGCCAGAGCGGCGCCGGGCAAAATGAAAGCCACGACGGCCATTGCTGTCAGTGTTGCTAAATTTCTAGTAAGTTTAATATTCAAAAGGCAAGGTACAGATTTCATAAGCTCTCCTCCTCAGGAGTTGTAATCGAAGCTACGTTTCTACTCTGCAAGGCTTTCAAAAGAGATACGCGAGAATCCAGGCCGGAAAGGATCAGTCCCGCGCGGCCCTGGCCGCTATGATAACAATTCAAGTCTGCAACTTGTTGAGAGGTATACTGGAACGAACACTGGATTTCCTCGCTTGAGTGAGCCTTCTGCCCAGAATGTGACGAAGTTGCTGGTCCAATGGAGCAGGGGCGATCCAGAGGCGTTGGATGCTTTGATGCCTCTCGTCTACGAGGAATTGCGGCGCGTAGCCCGATACTATCTCAAGCAGGAAAAGCAAAGTCATACGCTTTCTTCCACCGCGTTGGTTCACGAGGCCTACCTGAGATTGATAAACCAAAAGGAAGTGACCTGGCAGAACCGGGCGCACTTTTTCGGCGTGGCGGCGCAGATGATGCGGCGAATTCTGGTGGACCACGCGCGACGACATGGATACGCCAAGCGGGGCGGAGGCGCTCTGACGCTCGCTCTGGAGGAAGCTTTGGCAACTCCGCAGCGCCGCGAGCTAAGTCTCGTAGCGCTCGATGACGCCCTCGATAGCCTCGCCAAGTTGGATGACCGCCAGAGCCGGATGGTGGAATTGCGCTTCTTCGGTGGCCTGTCGATCGAAGAGACATCAGAAGTTCTGGGCGTGTCCGTGCCGACCGTGAAGCGTGAATGGGCTTCGGCGCGAGCCTGGCTGTTTCGCGAAATCAGCAGAGGATCCTGTGACGCCTGAGGATTGGCGGCGCGTGCGCGAGATTCTCGAGCAAGCCCTGGAGTTGGCTCCAGACCGGCGACCCGCTTACCTGAAAGAAGCTTGTGCTGGAAATATGATTCTGCGCCAGGAAGTGGAAACGCTGATCGCCGCCAACGAGCAGGCGGGCACGGGGTTTCTGGCCGGCAATGCCGTAGAGGCTTCGCCAACTCTAGCCGAGCCCCCGGAGCCGATCTCGTTGGCGGGCGCCCGGATTGGCCCTTACCGGATCGTCGAAGAGATCGGACACGGCGGCATGGGTACGGTCTACCGCGCAGTCCGGGCCGACGATCAGTACCGCAAGCAGGTAGCAATCAAGGTGGTTCGCGGTGGGCTGGGCGACGAGTTCCGTGTGCATCGTTTCAGAGCCGAACGCCAGATTTTGGCCAATCTCGATCACGCCAACATCGCACGGTTGTTGGACGGTGGCGCGACCGAAGATGGGCAGCCCTACGTTGTGATGGAGTACATCGAAGGTCGGCCGATTGATGAGTACTGCGACCAGCGCACGCTTGCGGTGTCCGAACGCCTGAAGCTTTTCCGCACCGTTTCTTCAGCCGTCGCCTATGCTCATCAACGTCTGGTCATTCATCGCGACATCAAACCCGCCAATATTCTCGTGACGAAAGACGGGGAGCCGAAGCTGCTGGATTTCGGGATCGCGAAAATTCTCGATCCGGAGGAAACGGGCGTTGAGCAAACCGTAACGGTGATGCGGCTGATGACACCCGAATACGCCAGTCCCGAACAAGTCCGTGGGGAGCCGATCACGACCGCCAGCGATGTATATTCCCTAGGCGTCGTGCTGTATGGTTTGCTGACCGGGCGCCGGCCTTACGGTCGAGCCAGCCGGGTGCCGCGCGACATCGTGCAGGCCGTGATTGAGACCGAGCCCGAAAAGCCGAGCGCCTCGATAACGCGCGCGGATACTAGGACGGCGCAAACTGTAAGTGAAACACGGGACGAGATTCCCGAGAAGTTGCAGCGGCGGCTGCGGGGCGACTTGGACAATATCGTTCTCAAGGCGCTGCGCAAGGAGCCGGAGCGACGCTATGCCTCGGTGGAGCAATTCTCCGAGGACATCCGGCGTCATCTCGAAGGGCTGCCAGTTATCGCGCGGCCGGATACGTTTTTGTATCGGACCAGCAAGTTTGTCAGCCGGCACAAGGGCGGCGTGGCGGCCGCGATCATCGTACTCCTGACTCTGGTGGTTGGCCTGGCCGTTACCGTACACGAAACCCTCATCGCACGCGGGGAGCGAGCGAAAGCCGAGCAGCGCTTCAACGATGTACGGAAACTGGCGAATTCGTTGCTTTTTGAAGTGCACGATGCGATACAGGCCCTGCCCGGAGCCACGCCCGCGCGGAAGTTGATCGTCGATCGCGCACTCCAATATCTGGATGCGCTGGCCAAAGAATCCAAGGGTGACCTGTCGCTGCAGCGGGAGCTGGGCGCGGCTTATGAGAAAGTCGGCGACGTGCAAGGCGGATTCCGATCGTCGAACCTGGGCGACATCCCGGGATCAATTGTGAGTTATCGCAAATCGCTCGCAATTCGAGAAGCAGTAGTGGCGGCAGATCCGGCAAATATCGCTGCCCAGCGGGAGTTGATCACTTCCCACGGCAAGCTCAGTGACGCGTTTACGGGAGTTGGCGATCCCGCGGGTTCGCTCGACCAGCTGCGTCAATTGCTGCCGATCGCTGAGCGATTGTCGGCCGCTGACCCGAAAAATCTCGAGGATCGCCGCAACCTGGCCTTGGCTTATCTGGACTATGGCTGGAAGCGTGCCAATAGCGCGAACTGGAAAAGTGGCGTGGAGGATTGCAAAAAGGCTGCGTCCATGCTGGAGTCTTTGGCGACAGCGGAACCCGGCGATAGACGCGTGGGGCGCGTGTTGGCGCTGGCCTATGAACGGATCGGCGATTTACTTTCCGACTACGGGAAGCAACACACCGAGTCCTTGGCGATGCACCGCAAGGCGCTAGTCATCGAGGAATCGCTGTTAAAGAGAGACGCGCAAAATACAGGCTTGCGGCGGCTCAAGGCGTGGGAAACGGTGGACATCGGCGACGAACTGCGTGCGCAAGGCGACGCTGGTGGTGGTTTGGCAAAATATCGGGAAGGGCTCGATACTTTGCGGGCTTTATCACTGGCGGATCCCAAGAGCATTCAGTTCCACAAGGATCTGATAAATGTGCGCGCTAAGATCGGCGCCGCGCTGGTTGAATCGGGAAACGGAGCGGCGGCCCTGGCCGAACTAGAGAGTGCGCTGTCCGAACTTTCTATAGACGACGTGCCGGTGTTGGCACTAACCCAGTTCCGAATTGCCAAAGCCTACGAATTGTTAAAGGACCGTCGGCACGCCCAACTTTGGTATCAGAAAAGCATCCCCGCGCTGGAGGCAGCGAATAAGCGGGGTCTGCTCGCAGCCGCCGACGCCCCCGCGCTCGACCAGGCTAGACAAGCGGTCACCCGCTGGGCGAGCCGTTAGAAATCCAGTTTCTCGATCAATGCGCTGAGACTCGATTCTTGCGTCGCTAATTGCGCGCGTACTTCTGCACCTGATCCTGCTGGCCGCTCACCTGATTCAGGCTCATCATGTTCTGGCGAATACGATTCTGATCTTGAGTCAGATTGTTGATATCGCCATCCAGCTGGCGGATCTGGTTGTCGAGGCCGGGGATCTGTCGTTTTAAATCTACGATCTGTTGCAGCCGGCAGCCTGTATCGGAAATTGCTTTGTTTTGGACGTACGCGGCCAACACGTCAGGCGTCAGGTTGGACACGGCTGTAGTGCTGTCGTAGACGCGTTCTTCGGCGACTGGAAATTTCTCGGTGGAATCGGAGCCAAGCTTCACTTCGAAGCGATAGGCGTTGGCCGTCGTCTCCGACGGCTTTTGAATGCCGCTAACGAAGGTGGCCCGCTCTTCATTTTTCTGAATGGAATCGCCTCGACCACCTGGCCGACTTTCATGGCCCGCGGAACTCTGGAAGGCGATGCAGGGAATATTAACCCGTTGTTTAGCTGCACTCCGAACAACCCAGACTGCACGAGCCCATTTACGTTCGGCGTACCGCAAGTGTTCTCGATGACTCTGACGGCTAGCGTTAAAATCCAGGCGAATCCATTGGCTCCGACGATCTACGACACGACCGCTCACACCAACGCTGAATTCGACGGACTCTTCGGGTTCCGCACCTGTCCAATCGAGAACTGCGAACCGGTACCCTTCTCTGCGGTGACTATTCGCTAGTAGACGTGACAACGCCAGAACCGTCAACGCTCGGCCAGGTTGGATTATTTCTGCTGCTTTTGCCCTCGCTACTGGGGCAATTGGGAGAGCAGGGGAATGTTCTTCGCCGCAGGGGATTCGGGAATCGACTTGATGTACGCGTACACATCGGCAAGGTCGGCATCGGACATCACCTTTTCCCGATAAGCCGGCATCTGGCGCGGCGCGCGCACATACGCGGTGAACACGGGCAGAAGCATCTTCATCGGGACCAGACGCGCGCCTGCGCCTCCATGACCATCGAAGCTGTGACAGGCGTAGCAGGTGTACTTAACGTACAGCTCTTTGCCGTGGGCGGCATCACCCGCGGGCAGTTTCGATTGGGCCGCTGCGACCACGGCCAGGGTCAGGATCAGGAGAAGTTTTCGCACGCTGGCTCCTTAACGCGGCTGGGTGACCACATCGATCATGGCCGGCTCGCCTCGCTTCACCACTTCGATGCCACGCTTGAGCGCCGCGACAAGGTCGTTCGGATCGGAAATTGGACCTTCGCCGTGCATGCCGTAAGCCTGCGCCATTTTCGCGTAGTCGATGTTGGGATCCCAGAGCTTTGTCCCGATGTGCGCGCGGTCGGCGCCACGATTGTGCAAGCTGGCCTGCTGCTCGACGAACATCACTTCCATGTGGTAACCGCGATTGTTGTGCATGATGGTGAGCAACGGGATGCGGTGATGGGCGGCGGTCCACAACACGCCGGGAGCATAGTTGAGGTCGCCATCGGTCTGGATATTGAGCGAGAACCGGCCGTATTTCTTGTTGGCGAGCGCCGCGCCCACCGCAGCGGGTGCACCATAGCCCATGCCGCCCGCGCCCTGACCGCCGATGTATTGGTAATGCTTGTCGAACTTCCACAGGCGGTTTGGCCAATTGCTGATGAAACCCTGCCAGGATACCAGCGACCAGTCTTCGTTCTTGATCAAGGGCCACAGCTCGGCGCAGAGGCGAGCCAAAGTGATCGGGCTGGAATCCCAGCCGTAGGACGCCTGTTCGATCGACATAGCGCGAGCCTTCTTGTGCGCCTCGGCCAATTTGGCGCCACGATCTTCCATGGCGCGCTTGCGGTCCGGCGTGATCAGACGCTTGCAGGCTTCGATCAAGGCGGGCAGCGTGGCCTCGGCATCGGCTCCGATATCGATATCGACGTCGGCATAACGGCCGAAATCCTGGATGTTGCTCTTCATGAAAAGATCAACCGAGGAAATGTTGATGACCTTGGCGTTGCGGCCCCGGGCGATCCGTTCGGTATTTGAGACATCGTTGACTTCCAGGCACAGGGTGACATCGGGCTGATAGCCAGGCCATCCCAAGCCATTGAGAGGATGATGGGAGGGGAAGTTCATCCGTTCCTGGTTTTCGACTGGAGCTTGCAACGTCTCGGCCAGCTCGACTAGCAGAGTCACGCCCTTGGGAGTGCGGGCCGATCGTTGCGCGATTATCATGGGCCGCTCGGCGGCGACCAGCAGTTGAGCGGCTTCGTTTACGGCGGACGTGTCGCCCTGCGGAGGCGCGGTGGGAGTCATGTGCGGGATGCGCAAACCGGATTCGGTATTCGGCCGCGATTGCAGCTCATGATGCGCAACCAGCAGCACCGGGCCCATGGGCGGGGTCATGGCGACTTTGTACGCGCGCACGGCGGAATCGGCGAAATGCTGCAACGAAGCCGGTTGGTCGTCCCATTTCACGTAGTCGCGGACCAGCGCCGGCAGATCCTGAGCGCTGTGATACCATTCCACGCCAGGCCGCCGGACCGCGGCGTCGGAGTGGTTGCCGACGATCATATATATAGGTACGCGATCGGCGTAGGCGTTGTAGATCGCCATGGATGCGTGCTGCAGTCCGACAGTGCCGTGCAACAGCGCCATCATCGGACGGCCTTCGATCTTGTAATAGCCGTGCGCCATGGCCACGGCCGACTCTTCGTGGCAGCAGGTCAGAAACTCCGGCATCTCGTTCTTGCCGTAATTGATCAGCGATTCGTGGAGCGATTCGAAAGTCGAGCCGGGGTTGGAGCCGAGATAGTCGATCTTCAGCGACTTGATGACGTCGACCATGAAATCGGAGCCGGGATGCTCGATGATTTTTCCGGGTGGTTCAGAGCCGCGTCCGCCTTCGCTGGTAGGAGCTTCGCGCTCTAAGGCGGCATTGGATGGAATGGGCGCTGTGGCATTGGCGCCTTTTTGCGCGGTTTGCTGCGCAATCGCGGGTTGAGGTTTGGCAACCAGGGCTGCCGCGCCGGCGGCCGCGCCTTTCAAGAAATTCCGACG
>DATMMD010000239.1:0-25083 GCA_035569875.1 Bryobacteraceae bacterium | reverse complement strand
AAAATCCTCGACGACCCGAGCTTTCGGGCGCCAAAGAAGTAAACCGAAGGACAAAACAAGGAGACCTACAACATGAACCCGAAACCAGCCAAAGATACACCGCCAGTGGCAACGCCGATCACGATTAATGCGCAGGGCGTTCCCAATCCCACCTCTGCCGGTATTAGCATCGCGAAAAATGGGGGCGCCAACTTCAACGCGAGTTACGCCTGCACGCTCACGTTCACCAACCCTCCCGGTTGTCCATTCACAAATTGCAGCAATAACACGCTGAGCCTTAGCCAGGGACACAACACTGAGAACCTGAGTAGCAATGCCACATCCGGAACGTCTTACAGCTACACCGTAAGTGATCCGCCCGAGCACGGTCCTACAACCGCGCAGTATGACATCACCGTCAGCTCTTAAGGCTGCGTCGTACCGGCATTTTGCCAATACGTTAACACCCGCGTTTCAATGCTGGACGTTTGAAACGGCTCCTTCGGACCGGTTCGGCCGGCTATGGTCAACTGGACCCAATTTCCCGCTTCATCGTAGACGTAGGTGAAACGCGCTTCGGATGTACTAATGTTTTCCCGGGTCGGCCGATCGCTCAAGCGGCCTTCGTCGTCGATCTCGAAGTCGCGGGAGGCGTGGAAGCTCTGCTCACTTTCAGGATCTCCATGCTCGTTATAGGTAGTTACTTTACGATCTTCTCCAAGCCGCCCGATTTCGGACCTGGTCTCCGCTCGACGGCCTGTGTCGTCGTAGCGATGAAAGATCTTGACGCTGGCAAACACAGCGCGAAGAGCGGCGACCTGCGCTGCTGTCCCTTGTTCTAGCACTTCGGTAGGGAAGGCGCTGGCGACCTCCTCCTGCGCTTCTTCAATGAGTCGCCCAGCCGAGTCATAGAGGAAACCAACCCGCCGCAACAAATTTTGATCATCGCCGTAAAAAGCCAATGCGACCGGTTTGCCTCGCTCGTCATACCTGGTTTGAATCTCTCTCGCACCGGGAGCGGAGTAGGCTGAAGTAGTTCCTTCTACGCCATAGCCGTACGTGGTGTCCGGGCGCCGCGAAGACAGATCAATGTGCAGGACCTTTGTCTTTCTGCCGACAGAATCATATTTGAACGATTCAACCGTTCGCTCAGCAGAGTCCGACGTCTTGAGTCCGATTCGCTCCAGCCGTCCCGCTTGATCATAGTAATGCGTTCGAACGCCCGACGGACCCGCGGTGCCATCGGTGATTATCGTCCGCAGGCGCCCGCTCTGATCGTAGGTGTAGACTGCAGTCCACTCCGATGCGTTTGGGTTTTGACACCACTGGCGCAGCAATTGGCCCTCGCTATCGTACTCGGTGGTTGTAACGGAGCAGCGCTCCTCGGTATCGCAAGCGTCAGCGCCGCAGCGGCGAAAAGATAACGTTTGCTCGGACCTGCAGCTTTTCACCGGACCGCGCAACCCTAGATCCGAGCGGTCGTACATGCGGGTCTCCAGAAATGCTTACGCGGTGACTTCTTCCACCGGCACGATCGGTCTCTTATACTTGCACTCGCCGTTGGGGCATTGTGCAAATCCTCCGGCCTTGAGCCACTTCTCGACCAGGTAGCCCGATCCGCAGTCCGGGCACTTCTCGGCGATAGGCTTGCCCCACGCCACGAAGTCGCATTCGGGATAGCGGCTGCAGCCATAGAAGGTCTTGCCGCGCTTGGACCGCCGCTCCACCACTTCGCCTTGCGAGCAATTGGGACAGGGCACGCCGATGGTCTTCTGCTTGACGAATTTGCACTTCGGATAATTGCTGCATGCGGTAAACTCGCCGAAGCGCCCGTGCTTCAACACCAGATTGTTGCCGCATTGCGGGCATTTCTCATCCAGCGGCACGTCCGACTTCTTCTGTTCGCCGCCGATCTGCTTGGTGGTCTTACAGTCCGGATATCCGGAGCAAGCGTAGAACTGCCCGAAGCGCCCCTTCTTGAGCACCATCGGACGGCCGCAATTCTCGCAGTACTCCTCAGCGTCCTGCTCGGTTAAATCGGCCTTGTCGAGGTCAGGAAGATCTACCGTTAACTCGCGCGTGTTGGTGCAGGCGGGTTCGCCATCGGCGTTCTTTTCGTTGTAGCCGGTACAAGCGATGAAACTGCCATGCCGCCCCCATCGGATCACCATGGGCTTGCCGCACTTGTCGCAGACCAGGTCAGTCGGCTTTTCCATGCGCTTGATGTCAGTCATGTGGCGCTCGGCGTATTCCAGGTCCTTCTGGAAACGCTCGTAGAACTCCGACATGGCCGCGCGCCAATCCATAGTGCCGTCTTCGATTTCGTCCAGCCGTTGTTCCATGCCAGCCGTGTAAGTAACGTCGAAAAGGTTCTGGAAACTCTCGAGCAACAGATCCGTTACCACCATGCCGAGCTCGGTCGGCACGAACTTGCCGCCTTCCTTCTTTACGTATTCGCGTTCCTGGATGGTGGAAAGAATGGACGCGTAAGTGGATGGCCGCCCGACGCCATCGGCTTCCAGCTCCTTCACCAGGGTCGCTTCGTTGAAGCGGGGCGGCGGCTCAGTGAAATGCTGCTCCGGCAGGATGGACTTGAATTTCAGCTCCTCGCCTTCCTGCACTGACGGCAGACGATGCTTCAGCTCCTCGTCGTCCTCGTCCTTCTGGTCTTTCCCTTCCTCATAAACTTCCAGGAATCCCTTGAATTTGGGCACGCTACCAGTGGCGCGGAACATGTAAGTCGCACCATCCTTGCCCTTGGCAGCCACGTCGATGGTGGTTTGATCGAACACGGCCGGCATCATCTGGGAGCTCACGAAACGCATCCAGATCAGCCGGTATAACTTCAGCTCGTCTTCCTGCAGAAACGACGCCACCGATTCCGGAGTGCGCAGCGCCGATGTCGGACGGATGGCCTCGTGCGCGTCCTGCGCGTCCTTCTTGCTCTTATACGCGTTGGGCGTTGGCGGACAGAACGGCGCACCGTACCGGTCCGTAATCAACTTGCGTACTTCGTCCAATGCGTCGCTCGACACGCGGGTCGAATCGGTACGCATATAAGTGATCAACCCGACCGATCCTTCGGCGCCCAACTCAACGCCTTCGTACAGCCGCTGGGCCAGCATCATGGTCCGCTTGACGCTGAAGCGCAGCTTGCGTGACGATTCCTGCTGCAGCGTGGACGTGATGAACGGGGCGACGGGATTGCGCTTCTTTTCGCGCGTGGTGACGGAGTGAACCAGGTACTTGGCGCCGTCGATCTGATCAACGATCGATTTGGCCGCCGCCTCTTCGGCCACTTCCAACACCTGGTCGTCCTTCTTGGTGAAGCGCGCCGTCAGCACCGGGGGCTTTTTAGCGTTGAGCTGGACATCGATGGTCCAGTATTCGCGTTTAATGAACGCGCGGATTTCACGCTCGCGATCGACAATCAATCGCAGCGCGACGGTTTGAACGCGCCCGGCCGAAAGCCCGCGCCGCACTTTGTCCCACAGCAGCGGGGAGATCTTGTAGCCTACCAGGCGGTCCAAAATACGGCGCGCCTGCTGCGCATCCACCAGATTGAGATTCACCGAGCCCGGCTTCTCAAAAGCCTTCTTAATGGCGTTGGCGGTGATTTCGTTGAACATCACCCGATAGAACTTGGGCCCTTTCTTGGAGCCATTCAGCTCTTCTTGAAGGTGAAAACAGATAGCCTCGCCTTCGCGATCCGGGTCAGCCGCCAGGTAGATAGAATCCATGCCCTTGGCCGCTGCCTTCAACTCAGACATGAGCTTCTTCTTGCCTTCGATTACTTCATAATGCGGCTCGAAGCCCTTGTCGACGTCTACAGCGAGATCCTTCTTCGGAAGGTCCTTTACGTGACCGAGCGAAGCCTTAACGACGTATTGCTTGCCGAGATATTTACCGATCGTTTTCGCCTTCGCCGGCGATTCGACGATGACGAGAGATTTTGCCATGATTAGATCCGTGAGTAAGACTGATTACACTTGGTTGGACTGAACGGTCCACACCTACTATATGACGGCCATAAGCCTACCACACTTTAACAAAGTTCTTGCCGGGGAGTTGCCGGATGAGACCGAGCATTTCAAGCTCGAACAGCCCGGCAATTATCTCAGATGATGTAAGGGTATCAAAAGTTGCCAATAGTTCGTCAATGTGGGTCGGCAAATCGGCCTTCAAGGCCTTGATAAGGGCCCGGCTGGCAGGGCTGATCTCGGGTGCTGGACCGGCCTCTTCATCCTTTGTTTCCAATGATATCTGACCGTACCGGGCCTGGGCTTTGGCGATCAACACGCGTCGCACTTCGGCCGGAAGCTCCACCAACACATCGTTCCACTCCTGGACCAATTTGGCGCCTTGTTTAATGAGCAGATTTGGCCCCCAGCTCATCTTAGATGTAATATTCCCCGGGACCGAAAAAACCTCCCGCTGCTGCTCTAAAGCCATTCTTGCTGTAATCGAAGAGCCGCTGTATTGAGCGCCTTCCACCACCAGAATCCCCACGCTCATGCCGCTAATGATCCGATTGCGGATGGGGAAATTCTGGGGATACGCCGGCGATCCCATGGGGAATTCCGATAGCAATAAGCCTTTTTCGGCGATCTCGCTGGCCAGCTTTCGATTCTCAGCCGGGTAAACGAGATCAACTCCGCAGCCGAATACCGCGATCGTGTCGCCGCTGATGGCGAGAGTGCTGCGATGAGCCGTGGTGTCGATTCCACGCGCCATGCCACTAACGATCGTGAGCCCGGCCTGCGCCAGGTCCGGGGAAAGCCGCTCGGTAGCCGCGACGCCGTACACCGTTGGACGCCGCGTACCTACAACGCCCAGCATGATCGACTGCAAGAGCTCTAGGCGGCCGCGCGCGAACAGCGCAATCGGGGGGTCGAAGATCTCCCTGAGCCGGGCCGGGTACCTTGGATCGGCTATCGGGACCAGAGCCGTTCCAGTCTCCAGCATCTTCTGCTGCTGATCGACGGCGTCTTCGAAGGTGCAGCCGCTAGCGATGCTCTGAGCGACGCTTCCCGACAGTCCGCTGGCTTCGAGATCCGATCGTGAAGCGCGAAAGATCGCCTGCGGCGCGCGAAATTGCTCGATAAGCCGTCCAGCTTTGCTGGTACCCAGGCCCGGCACAAGCCGGAGCGCCAACCAGTGGAGCTCTTCTTCTTTGGTGATTGCAGGCAGAGCCGCGGGCATACCTAGGAAGATGTGCCCAGACGGCCCGCCTTTTCTCATACACTGGGGACGATATGGACAACCAGGCTACCTACGATGATGTGAATCTTATTCTGAAGTTGTACGAGCTGCGCCGGGACGACCGGCTACGCGAGGCCCGCAAATGTTTCGGCGGTCTTAAAGTGAAGACGCTCGCTGAGCTGCAGGCCGCGTGCCCGCCCGGCTCCGAGCAGGATGCCTCGGTCCGCATGGTGACCAGCTACTGGGAGATGGCGGCGTCGTTCATCACTTCCGGCGTCCTCAATCAGGAGTTATTTCAGCAAAGCGGCGGTGAACTTTTATTCGTCTGGACGAAGATTCAGGACATAGTGCCCGAATTAAGAAAGCTTTTCAACAATCCGAAGTACCTGGCAAATATCGAGAGCGTTGCCAAAGGCATGATCGACAACATGAATCGCGCGAATCCCAAGGCCTACGAAGCTTACACCGCCCGCGTCAAAAATTAGCGCTTGCCCTTACGGCCGATCATCGTGCGGATGAACCCCACTTCTTCTTCCCGGTACGGCGTCCCATCAGTGTGAAAAATCTCGTGATGCCATACCGCCGGCTCGCGACCGGTATATGGATTCGCCCACGAATCCCACGGAAGATAGGTTTGCGTCTTGCCGGCCACAAGCCCCCAATTGATGGCCGCCACCTTATGCTCCTTGGCAATCGGCAGGATTCCCTGGAACGTGCTCTTGTTCCCGCGCGCCATGTACTCGGTGCAAAAGATCGGACGGTTGTACGCCTCCAGCCAACTGACTCGCTGCTCAAAATCTTCGGGCGCGTTGTAGTTGTGGAATGACACTACGTCGGACAATTCCAGTTGCGCCTTCTCCATCGGCGTAAGCTTTTCGGGCGCCGACCAATCGCCGCGCCAAACGCCGCTTGTCAGTGGCTGCTTTGGATGCGCAGATCGGGCCCATTCGAACGCCTGCGGCAACAGCGCCAGCACCAGCGCCCCTTTATTCGCGGGCTCCAGCTTTTCATAGCTGCCGGAATTCAGGTTGTCCGGCTCATTCCAAATGTCCCACGCCAGGATGCGCTTGTCGTTGGCAAACGCTCCCACCACACCTTTAACGTACGCCTCCAGCCGTCCATACTCACCCCGATCTTGCAGCGCCTTCGCGCCCGGGCTTTGCACCCAGCCGGAATTATGCACTCCTGGCGTCGGCGGCCGCTGCTTGCCCAACTGCGGCGACGGATCCCAGCATGAATCAAACAGCACCAAGATCGGCCGGATCTTATGCCTGGCTGCGATCTTCAGGAACGTATCGATTCTCTGGCGGAATCCCGCAGTGTCCTGCTCCCATAACAGATCGTGCAGAAAGACTCGCATGGTATTCAAGCTGAGACCTTCCGCCCAGCCCAGTTCCAGATCGATGCGCTGTGGATCGAACGAGTCGGCTTGCCACATCTCCAGTTGGTTGATCGCGGTGGCGGGAATGTAGTTGCTTCCCACGAGCCAGCCTTGCTCGGCATACCAATCGCGCGCCGCCGCTGCCTTCCAGCGCTGAGCCTCCGCCCGGGGAAGCACGCTCAGCATCAACGCACAGATCAGTACAAACCGGGTCATCGGTCTCAACATAGCAAATACGATCAGGCAAACACGATAAGATTGAAGCGAAATGCGCAGGGAAGCGGACTTCTTCGAGGATCGCGAAATGGACCTCATCTACATCGCGAAGAACCTCAAGGAGGCTCTACGCCTGGAGAATGCGCTCACCGAATCGGAAGTCGAGTACGCGGTCGAAACCGATAAGTATAGCGGCGGCCTGCTGTTCCGCAGTACGCGCGTGGGAGCATTCTTTTATGTCTTGCCGGAGTCGCTGGAACAGGCTCGCGAAGTCATGCACCGGCATAGTTTCCGATTCCAGGAATGGGAGCGCGAGTAGCGTGATCGCCGCTCAGGCCCAGGGCACCCGCATACGCCAGCTCGAAATTCTGGTTTTGATGGGCACGCTGCAATCCTTCGCTCCACTGTCCATCGACATGTACCTCCCTTCCCTGCCCCTGCTTGAACGCGTGTTCGGCGCAACGACCGCCCAAGTCCAGTTCACTCTCGCGACCTTCTTCGTCGGCTATGCGCTCGGCCAATCTCTCTACGGCCCCATCACGGATCGCTACGGCCGCAAGCCGCCTCTATACTTCAGCCTCTTGCTGTTCGTCTTGTCTTCGATTGCCTGCGCCACAACTCGCTCGATAGGCGCGCTAGCCTTCTTCCGGCTGCTGCAAGCCATCGGAGCCTGCGGCGGCGCCGTCATATCGCGCGCGATGGTTCGCGATCTTTTTCCGCCCGATCAAATGCGCCGCGTATTCTCGATGTTGATGCTGGTGGTCGGCGTGTCGCCCATTGCCGCGCCCCTCATCGGCGGCTACATTCTGCTGTGGTCCGGATGGAAAGCGATCTTCTTGACGCAAGCCGCGTTGGGTCTTGCGTGCCTAGTCGGTATCCATCTGCGCTTACCCGAATCGCTTAGTCCTGACGACGTCAGGCCTTTGCACGCGAGCCACATCCTTTCCAGTTACCAGCGACTCTTTCGCGACCGAACCTTTCTCGGGGCGTCGTTCGTATCCGGATTCAGTTCCGCCGGAATGTTCGCCTATATCGCCAGTGCGCCGTTCGTGTTTATCAACATATATAAAGTTCCCACACAACGTTTCGGCTGGCTATTTGGCGCCATCGCGGCTGGAGTAATCACCGCTTCGCAAGTGAACGGCCGGATGTTACACGGCGTGCCGCTGTGGCGCGTGTTGCGGACGGCCAACCTGGTTCAACTGGCGGCCGGCCTCATGCTGCTGGCTGCGGCGCTCACCGGAAAAGGAGGACTGCTAGGGATTTTCATTCCGGTATTCATCTATGTCTCGAGCGCCGGATTCGTTTTCCCCAATGGATCGGCCATCGCTATGATGCGGCACGGCAAGATCGCGGGCATGGCCTCCGCGCTGCTCGGGACCAATCAGTTTACGCTCGCCGCGATCGCGACAATTGTGCTCGGCACGATGGAGATAACTACGGCGCTACCCATGGCCATCGTGATCGCCGGGTGCGGCGCCGCTGCGACGCTGCTGAATTTTCTGACGCTGGGGTCCAAGCTGGAGAAGATGCCGGTGTGATCCTCCATGCGAAATCCGAGCAAAGCTAAGTCGAAGATGCCTAATACGAAACTCACCGCTGACCGAGATGGCGTCGAGGGGCGAAGATGTTTCCACGCACTTTACCAACAAGTTCACAGTGGTGAAACCGCTTCGCCGCGTGAATGTCGATCTTACGCAAGGCATGCGGCGAGAACTCGATGAGCGGGCGGCCCGTCTCAATGTCAGCCGGCAGGCGGTCGTCAAGACGTTGCTCAGCCAGGCGCTCAACGAAGAGCGTGCGAGCGGACATGGATCAAAGAAGAGGGCCTAACCGTCGAGTGGCGACGGACTTCATTCCGCCGGTGGCCACTCACGGAGAAGACCTTGCGCGGATTCCCTTTCGGCCTCTTCAAAAAGGAAGTCCAGCTTTCCCGAAGCAGAGTCGCCATCCAATTGTTCGTTCCATAGCCTCCGCTCGCGTTCATAAAAACCATTGAGCAATGCGACGGAATTCCTCCGGCGGCAAACTGGCGATCGCGGCTTCGATCTCCTCGACCCGGTCCACAATTGGAATCTATCACTCCCCGCCGCGCTCCCCCTCCGGCTTAAACTAAATAGAACTGGAAGGAGAACACCACTGAAATGCGAAAATTCGCACTCTCTCTGCTTCTCGCCGCCTGTGCTCTAGCGCAGCCCAAGGTCGCACCCGACAAAGAAGCCGCGATGAAGGCCGACCTCACCGGCCAGATCGACGCCATGAAAAAGCAGGCGCAGGTCATGGTCGACAGCGTCTTTAGCTTTGGCGAACTCGGTTTCCAGGAATTCGAAACAACGAAATACCTCACCGGCATTCTCGAAAAAGAAGGTTTCAAGATCGACCGCAACGTCGCCGGCATTCCCACCGCTTGGGTCGCTTCCTGGGGCGAGGGCAAGCCGGTCATCTCGCTCGGTTCCGACATCGACGATATTCCGCAAGCTTCGCAAAAACCAGGCGTAGCCTGGCATGAGCCGCTGATCGAAGGCGCACCTGGTCACGGCGAAGGCCATAACTCCGGCGTCCCGCTGAACATCATGGCCGCGCTCGCGGTGAAAAAGGTGATGGAGCGTGAGCATTTGAAAGGCACCATCCGCCTCTGGCCCGGCGTCGCCGAGGAACTGGTCGGCACCAAGGCCTACTACGTTCGCGCCGGTATGTTCAAGGACGTCGACATCGTGCTCTTTTGCCACGTCGCCAACAACCTCGCGGTTTCTTATGGACCCAGCCCACAAAATGGCCTAGTCTCGGTCGAATACATGTTTAAAGGCGAGAGTGCGCACGCCGCGGGCGCTCCCTGGCGCGGCAGAAGCGCGCTCGATGCCGTGGAGCTGATGGACGTCGGCTGGAATTTTCGCCGCGAACATCTGCGCCTGGCCACGCGCCTGCATTACGTCATCACCAATGGCGGCGATCAGCCCAACGTCGTTCCGCCCAATGCCGGCGTCTGGTATTACTTCCGCGAAGCCGATTACGATCACATCATGAACCTGTGGCACATCGGCGACAATATGGCGCAGGCCGCCACTCTGATGACCGACACTACCTACACCTCACGTTTGCTCGGCACCGCCTGGCCCGGATATTTCAACAAGCCCATCGCCGAAGACATGTACGAAAACATCAAGAAGGTCGGCCTGCCGCAATGGTCGGACGACGATCAGACTCTCGCCAAAGCCTTCCAGCGCGAATTGAAGGTTCCCGTTCGAGGTCTCGCCATGAAAGTCACGGAGCTGCGCGCGCCCCGCGAGCAAACGCAAGATTTCAGCGGTGAAGAAGGCCAAGGTATCGGACCCACCGGCGGCGGCTCCGATGACATCGGCGACGTTTCCTGGAACGTCCCCACCGTCACGCTGCGCTACCCGTCCAACATTCCGGGTGGTCCCGGCCACAACTGGGCCAACGCGATTTCCATGGCCACGCCCATCGCGCATAAGGGCGTGATCGCCGGCGCCAAAGTGCAGGCTATGACAATGCTCGACATCCTGCTCCATCCGGAACTGGTCGACAAAGCCTGGGATTATTTCAAGAATGTCCAGACCAAAGAAACGAAGTACACCAGCTTCTTAAGGCCCACCGATCAGCCTGCCACTTGGCTCAATCAAAAAACGATGGATATTTACAGGGAACGCATGAAGGCCTTCTATTACGATCCTTCGAAATACAACACTTATCTTGAACAGCTCGGCATCAAGTACCCGACTGTCAAGCCGGCGGCCGGTGACTCGAGCAAATAACCCGGCAGATCAACTTTTGTTCCCGACTTGTTTAGTCGGGTCCTATCCGCAACCTGATTGGCTAATCGACCGCGCCAAACTTTCTGATCGCTTGCCTCCGCGCGTGCGTGCCCGTGAACTTTGGCGCGTTGCTCCCGACTGGCTAGAGCAGGGTCAGGACGACGCGACGATCCTCGCCATCCGCGACCAGGAAAGCGCCGGCCTCGACATTATCACCGATGGCGAGATCCGCCGGGAGAGCTACTCCAACCGCTTCGCTACCGCTCTAGAAGGCATCGACCTCGACAATCCCGCAAGTGTCATGAGCCGATCCGGTGAAACCACAATCGTCCCGCGAGTCACCGGCAAAATCCGCCGCAGGCGTCCCGTCGAAGTCCGTGACGTGCGGTTCTTGCGCGCCAACACGACTCGGCGGATCAAAGCCACGGTTCCAGGGCCTTTCACCATGTCCCAACAAGCGCAGAACGATTTCTACGCTTCGGAAGAAGAGATGGCCCTCGATTATGCGGCGGCTGTGAACGACGAAATCAGGGATCTTCTCCAAGCCGGCGCCGACATCGTCCAAATCGACGAACCTTGGATGCAGGCGCGCCCCGAGAAGGCCCGCGAGTTCGGCTTGACCGCGCTGAAGCGCGCGCTCCATGGCGTCACGGGCGAAACCGCAGTTCATCTCTGCTTCGGATATGCCGCAATGGTTCACGATCGGCCCGCGGCCTATTCGTTTTTGACCGAACTCGCCAGCTCGCCTGTCGACGCGATCTCCATCGAAACCGCTCAATCCTCGCTCGATTGTTCGGTACTCGCCCAGCTCCCCGGCAAAACGATTATCCTCGGCGTCATCGATCTCTCGACGCACGAAGTGGAGACTCCTGAAATCGTCGCAGCGCGCATTCGCCGCGCTCTTCCTTTTGTAAACGGGGAAAGAATCGTCGTCGCGCCTGACTGCGGCATGAAATATCTTCCGCGCGAAGTCGCGTTTGCAAAGATGCAGGCCATAGCCGCGGGCGCGCGATTAGTGCGAATGGACGATTATTCCGTGCCGACTCATTGACGTGTCACAGAGGCGCGCTGTACAGTGATGTTCGATAGATGACGCTTTCTTCGGACATTCTCACTCACTTTGCGTACCAACTTCTAATCGCGTCTAAGGTCCCTCACTCCAAAGCTGAGCTGGTGGCGCAATCGCTGGTCACAGCTAACTTGCGCGGCGTCGATTCCCACGGCCTCCAGCTCTTGTCCTTTTATATAGAGTTGATACTGATGGGAAACATCGATGCCCAGACCGACGGCCGCGTGATCAGCGAGAACGGCGCGTGTCTTATCTACGATGGCCAAAACGGCATTGGCCAGTGGATCTCAGAAACCTGTTGCGCGCACGCCATCCGATTGGCCCGGGCACACGGCCTGGGGATGGTAGTCGCGCGGGAGTCAAACCATTTCGGCGCCGCCGCGTTTTGGGCGCAGCGCATGTCTGCTGCCGGTATGATCGGCATCGTGATGTGCAACGCCTCGCCTCTGGTCGCGCCCTGGCAAGGATGTGAGCAGCGCTTCGGAACCAATCCGATCTGCATGTCGGTACCGGGACCAAACACCTGGCTGCTCGACATGGCCACCACCACGGTTGCGCTAGGCAAAATCATGAACGCGCAGTTCCATGGCCGCGCGACAATTCCTCCTGGCTGGGCGATGGACTGCCAAGGGGTCCCCACTGAAATTGTCGAGACCGCGCTTAACGGTCTTCTGATGCCGCTCGGCGGATACAAAGGCAGCGGTCTGGCGATGATGGCCGAAATCCTTTGCGCGGTGCTTAGCGGCGGCGCGATGTCTACGGAACTCGGCGGGATTCGCATCCAGGGACAACCCATGCGCACCAGCCAATTGTTCCTGGCTGTCGACCTGGCCCGCTTCATGCCGTTGGACGAGTTTTCTTCACGGATGCAGTCGCTGGTGACGCTCGTCAAGTCCTCGCGTGCCGCCAAAGGCTACGATGAAGTGCTGGTGGCTGGCGAGCCCGAATGGCGTGCCGAAGAGCTTCGCCGTCGTGAGGGTATCCCACTCTCCGACGGCGTCTGGCAAAACCTGGTCCAAGCTGCACAGCAGCTAGGAGTCGCTGTACCATGACTCGCCGAGACTTTTTGTTTGGGACCGCAGGCACGGTCGCCCGCGCGGCAACGACCCAGCGGTCCATCGCGATCACTATGGATGACCTCAACTGGATGCCGCTCCCCAATCCCACCGAGACCAACGCGCGGCTTCTCGGCGCCATGCTAAGTCATCAAGCCCGGCTTGCCCTGTTTGTCATCGGACGCAATGCCGACAACGCCACGGGTCAAGCCCTAATCCAGCCCTGGAAGCAGGCCGGCCACCTCATCGGCAACCACACTTACTCGCACCGCAACTACGATTCGATTACCTTCGAAGAGTTTTCGGCCGATGTTGTCCATGCCGATAACGTCCTTGCCCCGGATCTCTCCACGCCCCGCCTATTTCGATTCCCGCTGCTCAAAGAGGGTAATACGGCCGCCAAGCGCGACCGTATGCGCGAGTTTCTGTCCGCGCATCACTATCGCACTGGCTATGTCACTATCGACGCCTCCGATTGGTACTATGACAGCCGGCTGCGGCAGCGCCTGGCCAGCGATGCCGGGTTCGATGTGAATCGTTTCCGTCAGCCGTACCTCGATCACCTTTGGGACCGGGCGCAATTCTATGACGATTTATCCGTGCGGGTGCTGGGCCGGAGCGTGCCGCATACTGTCCTGGTTCACTGGAATCTTCTAAACTCGCTGTTCCTGGCGGACGTGCTTAATATGTTTCACCGGCGCGGCTGGCGGATCGTGAGTGCCGAGCACGCCTTTCGCGATCCGATTTTCCTGCGCGCGCCCAAGACGGTTCCCGCGGGCGAGTCGCTGCTGTGGGCGCTTGCGAAGGAAACCGGCAAGTTCGACGACGCGTTGAGATACCCCGGAGAAGACGACGTGTATGAGAAACCGAAGCTCGATCGTCTTGGCCTGTAGCTGGCACGGGAAATATCCCTGCGTGGCGCGCCGACACTCTGGTCGGGTCCTCGCACTTCTTGTCTATAACAGATGGACAATCAAGTCCGTAGCCGCAAAATCGTTGCCTGTCGCCAAAACGGGTTCACCACGAATTCCAGCCAGCGCATAAACGGCGCAGTCGCAAGTAGAGCCGAGGTGTCAATTACTGGGAATTCCAATCTCGTCGTACTCTAGAATCTCCTCCGGTGAACGGCGATCGACAACTGGAAGCGCGTCTAACGCCGCAGTAGTTGCATCTATCGTCGAGCGATCGATGGGTTCACGATGGTCTTAAGCTTGTCTTCCAGGGCCGAGATAATAGCATCGCTGAGCGTTAATCCCATCTGTTTGCTGACCAGTTCAGTCAAATGATGGGCGGCGTGACTGCGAGCCTTCTTCTTTGCGGCCTTACGTCTACTCATCAACTCCATCGTAAGGCAATCGCGAGGGACGCGCCCCCCAATGGCTTCTCCGCGCGGCCGTCGCGTCGTCAGTCCCCTTGCCAGGCTGGCTTCGTTTTTTCAAAACGCGGTTGGGCGCCATCCCGACAGTCCGATGAGATGCGTCAAAGGCGCGGTCCCATCTGAACCCGTGCCTCCCGGCTCCTGTGCCAGAATGAGAAAATGCCCGGCGAGGAAAAACCAGCCGCCAGCTTCGAGAATGGCCTTCAGGAGCTCGAGAAGATCGTCAAGGAGATGGAAGGCGCCGATCTCCCTTTGGAGCGTGCACTCGAGCTGTTTGAAAAGGGGATGCGCCTGAGCGAGGCTTGCCGCAAACAGTTGGAAGAAGCCGAAACCCGCATCGAGGTGCTGGTCCGCAAGGGCAACAAGATCCAAGCCGAGCCGTTCCAGCCCGACAAAGCATGACGCTGGCTGCATACGTTGTCGAGCAGCAGATCCGGGTTGAGGAAGCTCTGCGGCGATGGGTCCCCGTAGAATCTACGGCGCCCGAATCGATCCACAAGGCGATGCGCTACAGCCTCTTCGCGGGCGGCAAGCGCGTGCGGCCCATCCTATGTATAGCGGCCGCACAGTCCGTTTCCGATTCGCCCGCCGGAATTGAATCCGCTGCTTGCGCGCTGGAGCTCATTCACACCTATTCCTTGATCCACGATGATTTGCCCGCGCTCGATAACGACGACCTAAGGAGGGGCCGGCCCACCTGTCATAAAGTGTTCGGCGAAGCGATCGCGATCCTGGCCGGGGACGCTCTGTTGACGCTGGCATTTCAGGTGCTCGCGCAACTCGTTTGCGAGCCCGGGCGCAAGGTTCGCCTAATCGAAGAGCTGGCCCTTGCCTCAGGAACGGTCGACGGTATGATCGGCGGCCAGGTGCACGATCTGGAGGGGGAAGGCAAACATCCGACGGCCGCTTTGCTCGAAGCCATTCATCGCGCTAAGACCGGCGCTCTGCTCAAAGCCAGTCTGCGAATCGGTGGAATCTACGCGGGAGCCGATGACGATCAGTTGCACGCGCTCTCCTGCTACGGCGAGCACATCGGCCTGGCGTTTCAGATCGTCGACGATGTACTCGATGTCGAACAGTCCTCCGAGGCTCTCGGCAAGACAGCGGGTAAAGATGTTAAGCAGCAGAAGATCACCTTCCCAGCCGTCTACGGTTTGGATCGATCGCGCGCCATGGCCGAGCAGGAGCGTGTCGCGGCCCACTTGGCTTTACGTGAATTTGGTGAGAGCGCCGATCGGCTGCGCGAACTGGCCGACTTTATCGTTCACCGTACCGCTTGACCAGGCTATGAAACAACGCCTCCGGCTGGATGTGCTGTTGGTGGAGCGCGGTTTGGTGGAGTCGCGCGAAAAAGGGCAAGCGTTGATTCTCGCCGGAGAAGTCTTCGTCAACGGCCAAAAGGTAGACAAGCCGGGCCACACGGTTGCGCCGGATTCGAAGATTGAAGTTACAGAGCAGCCGCGCTATGTCGGACGCGGCGGCTTAAAGCTGGAAGCAGCGCTCGATCATTTCAGCATTCACGTCGCCGGCAAGGTCTGCCTCGATATCGGTTCCTCCACGGGCGGCTTTACGGATTGTCTTCTGCAGCGCGGCGCCACGCGCGTCTACGCGATCGACGTCGGCACCGGCCAGCTCGATTGGAAATTACGAAACGACCCGCGCGTGGTGGTCCAGGAACAAATCAATGCGCGGCACCTGGGCCGCAACGAGGTCCCGGAGCCGATCGATCTTGCGGTTTGCGATGTGAGCTTCATCTCCATCACAATGATCTTACCGGCGCTGCCGAACGTGCTTGCCAAGACCGCGGAAATGGTTATCCTGGTAAAGCCCCAATTCGAACTGGAGCGGCATCAGGTCGGCAAAGGAGGAATTATTCGCGAACCCGCATTGCACCAGCAGGCTTGCCGGCGTGTGGATGAGGCCGTCAAGCAGCTCGGTTTTCAAACCGCGATTATTCCATCTCCCATTTTGGGCGCTGAAGGCAACCAGGAATTCCTCTTGTATGCCCGACATTAAAGTGAAAGTGGCCGGTATCATGGCTAAGCCCGGGATTCCTGAGGCGTCCACTCTCGTGCCGGCTCTGGTGGCTTGGTTGAACGAACGCCACGTCAAGGTGCAGCTGGACGAAGAGGCCGCTCGTTACATGGGCGGAAATGCTGGGCTGTCGCGCGATAAGGTCCCCGAGGGCACGCAACTGGTGATCGTGTTGGGCGGGGACGGTACGTTGCTCGCGGCCGCGCGGGCCGTCGCCGGCCGGGTGATCCCAATCTTCCCCGTTAACCTCGGTGGGCTCGGTTTTCTCACCGCCATCACACTCGATCAGCTTTATCCGGAACTAGAGCGCGCGTTGCACGGCGAGCAGCGGATTGTTCCGCGCCGGATGATGCATGGCGAACTGCTGCGCGCCGGTCAGACCATCCGTTCTTACGAAGCTCTAAACGACATCGTCATTAACAAAACCCAGATTGCGCGCATGATCGATCTAGAGACGTATGTGGATCAGCAGTTCATCGGCACCTTCAAAGCCGACGGACTGATTGTCTGCACGCCCACAGGCTCGACGGCATATTCACTCTCGGCCGGCGGCCCAATTGTGTACCCGGCCGTCGCGGCTATTTGTATTACGCCGGTCTGCCCGCACATGCTCACCAACCGTCCCGTGTTGGTTCCCGATGACATGGTGGTTCGGATCATTTGCCGCGCCGCCGATCGTGAAGCATTCCTGACCGTGGATGGCCAGGTGGGCGAGCCTCTCCTTCACGAAGATCAAATTGTCTGCCGCAGATCAGAGAATTGCGTCCACCTGGTCCGGCCGCCGAGAATGTATTTCTTCGATGTATTGCGGCAAAAACTAAAATGGGGTGAGCGATGAAAAGGCTTTCAATCACAGCTTGGATCTTTATCGCCATGGTGCTGGGCGTCGTGCTGGGCGCGGTCTTCCCCGACGTCGGCAAAGCGGACTGGGTGGCGGCGCTGGCCAACGTGTTTCTGCGCTTGATCAGGTCCATCATCGCGCCCCTGATCTTTGGCACTTTGGTCTACGGCATCGCCGGCACGGGCAGCGTGAAGACGATGGGACGGATCGGTTTGAAAGCCATTATCTATTTCGAAGTGTTGACTACTATTGCGTTGTTCCTGGGCCTGGGCGCCGTCAATTTGATTCGGCCGGGAGAGGGCATGACGCTGGAGCGCGCAGCCACTGAGACGGGCCTGCCTCAAGTCAGCCCGACGTTTTCGGGAACGCTGGAGCATACCTTTCCGGCCAGCGTGATCGATGCCATGGCGCGCGGGGACGTTCTGCAGATCGTGGTATTCGCCTTCTTGTTCGGCGCGGCTTGCGCGGCGATTGGCTCCAAAGCCGAAGCAGTGGTCACCTTCTGCAAGGCTCTCTCCGAAGTGATGTTTCGCTATACCAAGTACGTCATGTATCTGGCTCCGATCGGCGTTGGCGCGGCGATGGCCCATACGATCGGAAGCAAAGGCTTGGGTGTTCTGCTGGGGCTCGGAAAACTGGTGTTGACGCTTTACGGCGCCTTGGTGATCTTCATTGTCGTGGTGCTGGGCGCCGTAGCCTTGATTGCTCGTATCCCGCTGCGGCCATTTGTTCGAGCGGTCCAGGAGCCGTTCATCATTGCATTCTCGACGGCCGCAAGCGAGGCCGCGCTGCCGCTGGCGCTCGAAAACTTGGAGCTCATGGGCGTGCCCAAACACATTGTGGCCTTCGTGCTCCCAACGGGCTACAGTTTTAATCTGGACGGCAGTACGCTCTATCTTTCGCTGGCCTCGGTCTTCGTGGCTCAAGCCGCCGGCATACACATGCCGCTCAGCCAGCAGCTATTAATGATGCTGACGCTGATGCTCACCAGCAAGGGCGTTGCCGCGGTGCCGCGCGCCTCGCTCGTTATTCTGGCCGGGACGCTGGCGACTTTTGGTCTTCCGGTTTCCGGCGTAGCGCTAATTCTGGGCGCCGACGCGCTGATGGACATGGCGCGAACGTCGGTAAACCTGCTGGGCAACTGCATGGCTACGGTGGTGGTGGCCCGCTGGGAAGGTGTCCAGTTCAAGAAAGCGCCGATTACTCTCGACGAAGTGCCAGTGACGGACGCCGCGGCCGGTGGAGCTTAAGAAACTAAGCCAGCGCCGGTTGCGCCACGCCGGCTTTCCGGTACCAAGGTTTTGCAGTCTTGACGGCGGCGTTGACGGCCTCGATATTCTTGACGCCTTGGTTTGACAGCCAATCTTCCAGCGCTTTCGCTCCCTTGGTGGCGTAGATCGGAATTCCGTCTTTCCACGTCGCACGGCCGCACAAAACGCCCGAATAGTCCGTATCGGCTTCCGCCGCCATATTCAACGATTCGACGAACTGCGCGTTGTCGACTCCGGCGCTCAGATAGATGAAAGGCTTCTTCGCTACCGCGGCGGCTTGACGAAAAAGGTCCAGCGCCTCTTTTCTGGTATATGCTTTCTGCCCCTTGTACACGCTGCTGCCTTCAACAAAGTGCGCGTTGATCGGAACTTCGACTTTGAGCACGTCCACGCGATATTGCGGCTTCGAGAATTCTTCCATCGCGCCCATTACGACTTGAGGCTTCTGTTTGGCGAACTCCAGACCTTTTTCGTCGCCGCCCTTCGGATCATAGCCGACGAATTCAAGAAAGAACGGGATCTGGTGGGTCTCGCATTCGGCGCCAATGCGCTCGATGAAAGCGTGCTTGATATCGTTTATCTGGGCATCATCGAACGGCGAATAGTAAAGGAGAATCTTGACCGCATTTGCGCCCCAATCTTTGATGCGTTTGGCGGACACGTGCGGCAACAGATCGGGCAGGCGACCGGGTTTGGTGTTATCGTAGCCGCTCTCCTCGTACGCCAGTAAGAGGCCCGCGTTGGAGGACCGAGCCTTGGCGGCGGGAATCCCGAATTCCGGATCCAGGAGGATCGCGCTGGCGTGCGGCGTTAGAACTTTGGTCACCGCGGTTTTGAACTCGGTCATCATCTGGGGCGTCACCTGGTCGTTGGCGACTCCTTTGGCGCTTGCGATTGCTTTCTGCAGGCTTCCGCGCTGGTCCATGGCGGCGGCAGCGATGACGCCGTCTTTATTGGAAAGCGCCGTCATATGGCGCACTTTGCCTTCGGATAGACTCATGTCGTTACCTTTCTTCTTGATTCTCCCTCATCCGGCATCAGCGCGCCTTCCAGGCGCCGGAAGTATGCCTGGGCGCGTCCCACATCGCGAAGGATCTGGGCCTTGAGCGCTTCTGCGTTCTCGAACTTCCGTTCTTCACGAACCCAACGAAGGAATTCCACCGAAATCGCTTGGGGCGGTGCTCCATCCAGGTTGGACAGTAAAAACGTCTCGATGGTCAGGCCGTGGCCGTTGAAGGTCGGACGGTAGCCGATGTTGGTGATGGAAGGCCAATTCCGCGGTCCATGGGATTCGCGCGTGCGCGTTATATAGACACCAATCCTGGGCAGAACTTCGGCCTGGGTATCTAAGTTCAACGTCGGCACGGTTTGTTTCGATCCCCTGCCTTCTCCCTGAACAACTGCGCCCTGGAGCGCGTACGGCCGTCCGAGTAATCTGCAGGCGAGCGAAACATTACCGGCCTCAATCAAGCGCCGGATCTCACTGCTCGAAATGACGCGCCCCCGCCAGGAAATCGCTGGGATGATTTCTGTACTAAAGCTATATTCGCCGCCCAACTCTTCCATTGTGGCCGCGTCGCCGGCCGCACGATGTCCGAAGCGGAAGTTGTCGCCGACCAGCACGGATCGAGCCTTGAGGCCATCGGCCAGAATCTCGCGGACGAACTCCTCGGGACTGAGCTTGGCGATTTCAGGCGTGAACGGCAGAATCAGGACTTCGTCGATTCCCTGCTCCAGCATCAAGCGCCCGCGCTGCTCGGGCGTAGTAAGAAGTCGCGGCGCGCGAGCGGGGGCTACGAGTTTGCTGGGATGCGGATCGAAGGTCAAAACAGCGGCTTTCCAGCCGTGTTCGCGCGCAATTGCCCGGACGCGTTGCATGATCTGCCGGTGCCCTTGGTGCACGCCGTCAAAATTTCCAATGGTGATGGCGCAAGGACCAAAATCGGGCGGGACTTCGGCAAGACCGCGGTAGATCATTGCGCGGAGCCCTCCACCTGGATTTCGAGGCCGTCGTACGCCAGACGAACATTCGGAGGTAATTTGTCCTCAGTGGACGCGTGCGCGAGATCGTGGCATATGTGCGTGAAAAAAGCGCGCTTGGGCGACAGCTTCTCGACCGATTGGAGCGAGCGTCCGACTGTCGAATGGGTGGGGTGCGGGCGGTGGCGCAGCGCATCGAGAAACAGCACGTCTAGCCCGCACAGCAGCTCCATGGATTCATCCGGGATGTCGCTGTGATCGGTCAGATACGCCGCCGCGCCAAAGCGGAAACCGTACACTGTGCCCTTGCCGTGGAAGAGCCGTATGGGCGTGAACGGCAGGCCGAAGAGTTCGATGGGTGCCGTATCGAAAACGTGAGTGGCCAGACGAGGCCGGGAGGATTCCGTTTTGTGATTGTCGAAGATGTAGTGGAAGCAGCGGCGGATATTGTCGAGCGTTTCGGCCGATCCGTAAATGGGAATTACGCCGCCTTGTTTGAAGTTGAAGGGGCGCACATCATCGAGGCCCATGACGTGATCGGCGTGCGAGTGTGTGAAGAGAATTGCGTCGATGCGTTCGATATGGGCGCGCAGGACCTGCTGGCGGAAATCCGGCGTGGTATCGATGAGGACGCCATGGTCCTGGAACTTGACATAGATGGAGGGCCGCAGCCGTTTGTCGCGGGGATCGTCGGAATTGCAGACTGCGCAATGACAGCCGATAGTTGGCACTCCCACGCTGGTGCCCGAACCGAGCACCGTGATGCTGAACGAGTCGACGGGCATTTACGAACCGGTTTGGCCTTCTGACTTGGGCAGCTCTGCGGCGGGAGCTGCCGTTTCAGCGGCGGCGCTAGTCTTCTTTTGATGCTGTTCAAGGGCCTGGACGAAGCGAAAGCGCAGCTCGGTGAGGGCGTTCTCGATGAGCCGCTGTTCCTCCAGGGAGAGATTGCCGCGCGTTTTTTCCTGAATCATGGCCAGCAGATCGATGCTGTGCCGCGCCATGCGGAACTCGGGCTCGGGCCGCTCCTTCTCGTCGCCGAAATGCAGCAGGCCGAGATGGACCTCGATCTGGGTTTTTAGAGAAATGACCAGGAAGTCGAACGTAGCCGGCGGCAGGGGATATTCCTTCTCACTCATTCTGTTCTTATTTTAGCTGTTGGACTATGAGAGAATCCGGGGGTGAACACCGCTGAACTCGAACGGGAGCTGAATCAGGCATTGCAAGACCAGAAGGTCCTCGAAGCCTTTGAGCAGTTTTATGCGGACGATGTGGTCATGCAGGAAAACTTCGGTGAGCCGTGCCGGGGCAAGGCGGCTAATCGCCAACGGACGGTTGAGTGGGCCGGGACGGTCTCGCAGGTTCATAGTGTCCGGTTGATCGGCGTGTGGCGGGACGGCCAGGTTGTGACCGAGCGATTCTACTGGGACCCGGCCAAATATCCTTACCCGTTGTGAGCTAAGCATTTGGCCTTATATCAATCAGATAGAAAAGATTGATTGGCGCTTGCGCCGGAACTCGGTTACTCTTGGTGTCATAGGCTGGCAGTAAGAGGTTACTGCTGGCAATCTGCGGTCCTCGAAGACATACTTCATTTTTCCCGGTTGAAATCTTTTGGTGTGTATCCGCGCTGGCATGCGCGTAGTGTGCCCGGGATGCCGCCTAACCGATACCGAAAAAACACAATCGAAAGGATTATTCACAATGACTGTCCGATTTCTAAAATTAATGTTGCTGTTCAGCAGCCTGCTCGCGTTTGCGGTGACCGTGAACGCACAATCCGAAGTGGTGACCGTGCATGTTCCGTTTGCGTTTGAGGCTGGAGGCAAACTACTGCCCGCCGGCAACTATCGTGTGGACCGAGCCGGGGGATCAAATCTATTAGTGATTCACGGCACGTCTGGTAACTCGGCCGCGTTTCTAACGATGGCTACGGAGTCGAACGCACCGCTGCAAAACGCTAGCCTCGTATTTACGCGGGAAGGCGGGACGCTGGTGCTTTCCGAAATCCATTTGCCTGGGCAGCAGTCTCGTATTCTGTTCGCTTCCCGTGCTCCGATGAAAGGCGGGGTCGCCGCGGTCTCAGTGTCCTCCCGCTAGTTCTTCCGCTCAAGCGGCCGGCATTCCAGCAGTCTTTGATAGACTGGGGATTCTCCCACGGAATGCCGGCTGATTCACAAACAACAGGTGAGAAATTCGAGCGTCTGGTCGCGATCATGGTGCGGCTGCGAGCGCCGGGCGGATGCCCTTGGGATCGCGAGCAGAGCTTCGATACGATCAAGCCCTACCTGCTCGAGGAAACCTACGAGGTCCTGGAGGCGATCGACCAGCGCGACTGGCCGGCGCTAGCCGACGAACTCGGCGATCTGCTGCTGCAGGCCGTTTTCTTCGCGCAAATGGCCTCCGAAGAAAACAAGTTCCGCATTGATGATTCCATCGACGCGATCGTCCAAAAGCTGATCCGGCGGCATCCCCACGTGTTCGCGGATGGGTCGGCCAAGACGTCCGACGACGTCAAGCGCCGCTGGGACGAAATCAAAGCCGATGAGAAAAAGAGTAAGGGCGAAGCTGTGCGCGGGCTGCTGGAATCGGTCCCTCGCAATTTGCCGGCATTGGTAGAGGCGCAACAGATCTCTTCGAAGGCAGCGGGGGTCGGGTTCGACTGGGAGAATGCCGAACAGGTTCTCGATAAGCTGGATGAAGAGCTGGACGAACTGGATGAGGCGCGCGCCGGTGGATCGCGCGAGGAGTTGGAAGGCGAGATTGGCGATCTGCTGTTCGTGCTGGTAAACCTGGCGCGCTTCGTGAAGGTAGACCCCGAACAAGCTTTGCGCAAAACGAATGCGAAGTTCCGCAAGCGGTTCGCGCACGTCGAGGCGGGCGCTAAGCTCCCAGGCGCAACCATCGAAGAGATGGAGGCACTCTGGCAGGAGGCCAAGAGAGCCGATGATTGAGACGCGCGCGCTGACCAACCATGCCGAATTCAACGACGCGGTCCGGCTGCAGCAGGAGATTTGGGGATTCAAAGATGTCGAACTGCTTCCGCTGAGGCTGTTCGTGGTGGCGACCAAGATCGGCGGGCAGGCGTTCGGAGCGTTCGACGGCAAACGCATGGTGGGGTTCGCGCTTTCCATTCCAGGGTTGAAGGCCGGCGGGAAAAGCTACCTGCATAGCCACATGCTGGGCGTGTTGGCGGGCTACCGCAACTCGGGCGTAGGGCGAAGACTGAAACTGGCGCAACGGGACGATGCGCTTGGCCGCGGGGTCGATTTGATTGAATGGACGTTCGATCCACTCGAAATCAAGAATGCATTTTTCAACATCGAGCGGCTGGGCGCCGTAGTTCGCCGCTACGTGCTCAATCAATACGGCACAACTACCAGCCATTTACACGGAGGCTTGCCGACGGACCGCTGTGTGGCCGAATGGTGGATCGCAAGCGCGCGGGTTAAGGCGATCATCGCCGGCGAGAAGTTCCAACGTAACCCGGTGGAGGCGCGTATCGCGATCCCCACCGAGATCGCGGAGCTTCGAACGAAGGACCCGGCGGGGGCGCGCGCGCTCCAGCAGCAGGCGAGTCAGGAGTTCGGAAGCGCCTTCGATCGGGGATTGGCCGTTATCGGATTCGAGAAATCGGAGCAGGCCGGAACATACCAGCTAGGAAAATGGGAATGCAAATAGAACGAGTCACGCTGCACCAGATCAAGATGCCCCTGGTCCATTTCTTCGAGACCAGCTTCGGCCGGACGACGGACCGTCACATGGTGCTGGTGGAAGTTTCTTCCAGCGGCATTTCCGGATGGGGCGAAATCACGGCGGGAGAGAATCCGTTCTACAACGAGGAGTGGACGGAGTCAGCTTGGCTGATCGCGCGCGATTACGTGGCGCCGCGGGTCTTGAATCACAAGTTCGAGAGCGCGGCGGAGGTGGGCGGTCGGACGGCGCATATCCGCGGGCACCGGATGGCGCGAGGCGGTGTCGAGGCTGCAATCTGGGACCTGGAAGCACGCATGCTCGGACGGCCGCTGTATCAGCACATCGGTGGCGGTGCGCGTCGAGAGATTCCGTGCGGGGTCTCGATCGGCATTCAAGAGTCAGTCCCGCAGCTACTCCAGAAGATCGAGATGGAGCTGGCCGCGGGGTATCAGCGCATCAAGATGAAGATCAGCCCCAATTGGGATGTCGATGTGGTGCGCGAGGTGCGGCGTAGGTTTCCGGATACGCTGGTGATGGCGGATGCTAATTCGGCCTATACGTTGGCAGATGCGGCGCGCCTGAAATGCCTGGACGAATTCGGATTGATGATGATCGAGCAGCCGCTGGCGCATGACGAAATTATCGACCACGCCAAACTGCAGGCCGAGCTTAAGACCCCAATTTGTCTGGACGAGTGCATACGGTCGGCGCATCATGCCGAGCAGGCCTTGGGGATGAAGGCCGGACGGATCATCAACATCAAGCTGGGCCGCGTGGGTGGTTTTGCCGAAGCGAAGAAAGTGCACGACGTTGCGCATGCGGCCGGAGTTCCGGTGTGGTGCGGAGGGATGCTGGAGTCTGGGATTGGACGCGCGCACAACGTCGCGCTGGCGACCCTTCCGAATTTCGTGCTACCCGGAGATGTGTCGGCGAGCAAGCGCTACTGGAAGCGCGACATAATTCATCCGGCGGTGGAGACGACGCCGCGCGGGACCATCGAGGTTAGGGACGCGCCCGGCTTCGGTTACGATCTCGATATGGCCTTCATCAAATCCATCACTGTTCGCCGGGAAAGCGTTCAGTGATCAGGAGTTAGCAACTCGAAGCCGTTAAGATGTCCGACTTCCTGCTCTTGCTGAAGAATAACCGCAACTATCGCTACACCTGGAGTGGCCAAGTGGTGAGCGAGATCGGCGATCACTTCAACA
>DATMMD010000238.1:0-12706 GCA_035569875.1 Bryobacteraceae bacterium | reverse complement strand
GGTTATCGAGGGCCGCGCGATTCCCGTGGTTCCCATTTTTGTGAATACCTACCTGCCGCCTCTCCCCACCGCGAAGCGTTGCGCTCAGCTCGGGGCCGCGATCAAGGATGCTGTGGCAGCCTCTCCTTATAGGATTGCGATTGTCGCCAGCGGTGGGATGTCGCATTATCCCGGCGCGTGGAAATACCCCCAGCCGGCTTACGATTTCGACTGGTGGGCCATCGCCCAGATGGAGCGCGGCCACAACGATGCCCTTCTCAAGCTGACCAGCGAGCAGTTGGACGAGGTCGGCAACACCGAGATGCTTCCCTGGATGGTGATGTTCGGCGCCATTGGCAATCGGCCGGGCGAATTGATCACTTATCAGCCCACCTGGCACCATGGCCACGCAGTGATGCGCTTCATACCCAACAAGAAGAATGCGCCGACCACGCCGGAACCAGAGCCGGCCTTCACATTTCAAAGCGGTGGATATCAATTCTATAAGCACCCTGATCCGGCAATTTATCCGCTGAACAAGCTGCTTTTTGATTTACGCTTCAGCCAGCCGCTGCGACGGCGTCTATTCGAGAACACCAGAGCTCTGGCCGCCGACTACGGGCTTACCGACCAGCAGGCCGAAGTTCTCGAAACGATGAAAGACGAAAGCATCGACGCCGTCCGGTCCTTGAAGCCGCATCCGCTGGTGGAAGCAGGCGCGCATCCGCTGGGCATGTGGATGTCGCTCATTGTGGTTCAGGCCGAGCAGCGGCGCATGCGACAGGAACAGGCCGCCGCCAAGCAATAAATCAGGCTTCGTTTTTATGGCCACTGCTACCGCCCAGCCCGTCACAGCCGCTGCGGCGCGCGTCAAGTGGGGATCCTTTCTGCTGGCCATCGCGATAGGCGCCGCGATTTTTTTCATGCCGACCCCACAGGGCCTCTCCAGAATCGGCCAAGTCGCGCTCGCTGTCACCGGATTCACGATCGTGCTCTGGGCTTTTCAAGTGATGAACAACGGCGTAGCGTCGGTCTTGATGATGGCGCTGTTGATTCCAGCTGGAGTCAAACCTGCGCTGGCACTTAGCGGATTCTCGACCGGTTCCTGGTGGATTTTGTTAGCTGTGCTCTTTTATGGCTTCGCCATGCAGCGCACCGGATTGGCGGCCCGGATTTCATATTGGATACTGTCGTTGTTCCCCGCCACTTACTCCGGAATCCTGGCCGCGTTCTTCGTAATCGGCGCAGTACTATCGCTCGGCATTCCTTCGATGACCGTGCGGACCGCCATTATGGTGCCAATCGCCTGGGCGCTGGTAAAGTCGCTCGATTTGAAGCCGCGCAGCCAGGGATCCGCCCTTATCATGCTCACGACCGTCGAGATGGCGGTGGTGCCGGGATGCGGCCTGCTGTATGGATCTCTGTTCGGCCCGGTAGTCGATTCTCTGTTCCAGGTCAAGCACCTCCCCTTGAGTTATCTCGCCTACGCGCGGATTCTCGAGTTGCCGACGCTGCTATTGTGCGCGCTCATCGTCTTTGGCAATCAGTGGGTGCTGAAGCCGGAGAAGGCGCTCGATTCGTCGCCCGAGTTCGTTCGCAACAAGCTTCGCGACCTGGGATCGATGGGGCGAGCTGAAACGATCACCGCCATCATCGTCGCCTGCTCGATCCTGTTTTGGGCAACCGATCGCTGGCATCATCTGCCTAGCTTCTTCATCGGCATGGTCGGATTAGCCGCGTTCGCATTGGCCGGGATCGTCGGCAATGCCGATATAGGCCCTGGAATATCCTGGACCCTATTGCTCTTTATGGGCGGCATTTTCAGCCTCGGCAACGTGCTCACCGAATATAAGATCACGGACTGGCTGGCTGGCTATTTCGTGCCCATCGCCCAGCACCTGACCTTCAACGCCATTGTGCTGCTGTTGGTGGTCGCGATCGCGATGTTCGTGGTACGTTTTCTTGATCCCAGCGGATTCATCGCCATTGCGGTCTTGTTCATTCCGATTGTCGACACCACTAGCGCAGCCGGAATTCCACCGCTGGTTTTGACGGCGGCCTTAATCCTGGCCTCGGTGCCATTCTGGGCGAGCTATCAGAACATTTGGGTGGCCATGGGGGAAGGCATTACCGAAGGCATGGCTTTTAGCGCGAGCGAACGCGTGAAGCTCGCAAACATGTATGGGATTCTCACGCTCCTGACCGTGGTGATATCAACCGGCTACTGGAAGTTGATTGGGGCGCTCTGATGGCAAACGGAATCTCGATCGGATTTGTTGGTTTTGGCGAGGCCGCCTTCCACATTGCCAAAGGTGTGGGCCAGCCCTGCGTGTCCTACGATATCAACTCCCGCAGTCCAGGGCTTGGAGAAACGATCCGCAAGCGAGCGCAAGAGACCGGCACTCGTCTTGTCGAGACTAATGCCGAACTCGCTGATGCATCCGAAATCATTTTGTCCACCGTGACCGCAAATCAAGCGGCGCAAGCCGCCGAGCAAAACGCGCCGTACCTCAGCGCGCGCCACACTTATGCGGACCTGAATTCGATTTCGCCGGGCTTGAAACAATCCATCGCGCGAACGATTGAAGCCACTGGTGCCCGATTCGTGGAGATCGCAATGATGGCACCCGTTCCGCCCTATAGTCATCGTGTGCCGATGCTGGCCGGCGGCGGAGCAGCGCCAGAATTCGCGGACCGCCTCAAGCCTCTTGGATTTTCAATCGAGATCGCAGCCCGTGAAATCGGAGTCGCCTCGGCCACGAAGATGTTTCGCAGCATCATAGTGAAGGGCATGGAGGCGCTGATTACCGAATGCGTGCTCGGTGCGAGCCGCTACGGCGCCGAGCCGCGCGTCTTTGCGTCACTGGCCGAGAGCTTTCCGGGGATCGATTGGCCCAAGCTAGCCGATTACATGATCGGCCGCGTGGTGGTTCATGGCGAGCGCCGAGCGCGAGAAATGGAGGAAGTTGCCGATACTTTGCGATCGCTCGACATTGAGCCCATCACGGCCGAAGCTACCGTCCGCCGAATGGACTGGAGCGCGCAGCTTGGATTGAAGCAGCGCTTCGGAGGCGAAGCTCCCAAGAGCTACCGTGAAGTGCTGGATGCGATCGCCAAGCTGTCCGCGGCTGCGGACTGAAGAGACTTACCGCTCATCCCCAGCAACTGGCGGCCGGCCTCTTCCTGCGCGTTTGAGAATGCGCTTCGCCTTGCTGATATTGGCGCGGCTGGACCGTTCGCGAAAATAGTCCTCCGTGCGCAGCGCCGACAACTTCTCGGCCACGGCAACATTAATTAATTGGTTCAGAGCCACGCCTTCTGATTCGGCGACGCGCTTGGCTTCCTCCAGCAACGATGTCTGAAGACGCAGGGCCACGTTGCTCTTCCTCATGTTCTTGCACCTCTAATTTCCCGTAGGATCACCCCAGGGCGGTCCGCTCGAATACCAAATTCCATCGCAGCGTCTCGAAGATGGCGTAGATTGAAAGTAGCTAGTCTGTCTGCATCGCCGTTCACGGCCGTATCCAACACCATCTCGTCTGCTGGGTCCTTGAGTCGTGGTCTCCATACAAAGTGAAGAGGAACTGGTTCGATCACGGAGGCCAAGGCGTCCAGCACAACATTTATTTCCGCGACGCCCAAACCGATATAGGCCAATTGATCGGGTCGGGTCAAAACAGCTTCGTACTCTAACATGAGCGGAACCGAAGCCAGCATTGTAATCCGTCGATCCAGTGCGCCTAAGAGCAATTGTCGAGACGCGCCCTGATCGCTCCGCAGCGCCGCAACCACTACATCGGTATCTAGAACCAGCCGCATACTGCATCGTTTGCAATAATATCACATGCAATATCATTATTCCCGTTCATCGGCGACACCTGGCCCCTAGGCGCGCTGCTGTTTCGACTTCTCGATGTTCGGCAAGAATCCGGTCAACAATCCGATAGCGGGCAGAAATGAACAAACCTGATAGACAAAATTGATGCTGGTGCGGTCGGCAAGGTTGCCTAACACAGCAGCGCCGATGCCGGCCATTCCAAACGCTAGTCCGAAGAACATGCCGGAGACCATGCCGATCTTGCCGGGCACCAGTTCCTGCGCGTATACCAGAATCGCCGAGAAGGCCGAGGCCAAAATGACGCCGATGATCACCGTCAGAATGCTGGTCCAGAAAAGATTGGCATATGGCAGCAACAAGGTGAACGGAAGGACGCCGAGGATCGAAGCCCAGATCACAGGCTTGCGTCCGAAGCGATCGCCGATCGGTCCGCCAATCAACGTTCCAGCCGCAACCGCGCCCATAAAAATGAACAGATAAATCTGTGAGCTCTGCACGCTCACGTGAAATTTGCTCATCAAGTAAAACGTGTAATAGCTGTTGAGGCTGACCATATAAAAGAACTTCGAAAAGATCAGCGCGATCAAAATCGCAATGGAGAACGCCACGGTCCTGGGAGACAGGTCGTGCCGCTGTTGGGCGCTAGCAGCCAGCGTCTTGGCGGCGATCTTCCGATGAGTCTTCGACCACGCTCCCACGCGCGCCAGCACGATCATTCCGAGCAGGGCCACTAATGAAAACCAGGCAATGGATCCCTTCCCTCGCGGCAACACGATAAAGGCCGCCAGCAACGGGCCCATGGCCGACCCTGTATTCCCACCCACCTGGAAGAACGACTGTGCGAATCCGTGCTTGCCGCCCGACGCTGTACGCACGACACGCGAAGACTCCGGATGAAAGATGGCCGAGCCCATGCCCACCAGCGCTGCCGCAAAAAGCAGCACGCCGTAAGTGGGCGAGACCGACAGGATCAGCAAGCCGACTAGAGTGAAGCCCATTCCAACGGTCAGCGAGTACGGCTTCGGCCGCATGTCGGTATACAGTCCGATAGCGGGCTGCAAGACTGAAGCCACCAACTGATAGGTCAGCGTGATTAGCCCGATTTGGCCGAAGTCCAGCGCAAAGGTTTGTTTGAGTAGCGGATAAATCGCCGGTAGCAACGACTGCACCATGTCGTTCAAAAAATGGCAGAAGCTGGCGGCAATCAGGATCGGGTAGACGGTCTTCTGGCCTTCGTCTTTTACCGGGGCTGTTTGTACTGTGCCGACTTCCGTCTCCATGAATATTCCAGATGCTCCCGCATGATGCCGGGATTCAAGCTAGGCCTGCGGGCTGCTTTCGATAGTGAGGCTGCCATTGTGCTCGACAGGCATTTCGACGACGAACTGCTTCTTGGGATTGCGCGAATAGGTCTTCCCGTGAGTCTTGCGGGCGCGGAAATACGGCTCCAAACGCTCCAAGGCTCGTTGCATGCTGGTAGTCACGTGTTCTCGCATCGCCGCGGCGGCCGCCTCGCGATCGCCCCGAACCAGAACTTCCAGTAGTTCGATGTGACGGCGGGGCGCATGTCCGTTTGGAAATGTGCGGGCCACACAGAGCCAGGTGGACGAAAGCGCGCGGGTCTTCTCGATGGCCTCGCAAAGCGCCGGACAGCGCGTGGATTCGGCGATCCGCCGGTGCAGCTTAGAGTGCAAATTCAGGTAGTGGAAGCGATCCGTCTCCTCCTGCACTGACATCGCGTCCACGCGAGCGGCCAGCTTGAGCAACTCAGCGCGCTCCTCAGGAGTCGCCGTTTCCGTGAACAATCTCGCGGCTTCCGCTTCCAGGGCTTCTCGCACCAGGTAGTGACCACGAACATCTTCTCTGCTCGGGATGCGGACGCGTGTTCCGGCCCGCGGGCGGCTCTCCAAGAGCCCTTCAAATTCAAGCCTTAAAAACGCCTCCGAAACTGGCAGAAAGCTCATCCCCAACTCGACCGCGATCTTCCGGCGCGAGATGACTTGGCCGATGGCTATTTCTCCGCGCAGGATTCGCTCACGAATGATGACATAAGCTTCCCCAGCGAGGTCCGAGCCCTCTGAGCGCTCTCTCATAATTTCTTTTCAGTGTAACACGCACGCGCCCGCGAGCTATTTTTTCAGACGCGCGGTCTGGACCTGCTTGGCATCGCCCCAAGTGATAAAAGTGTCGCCGCCGGAATGAAAGAGGCGTGGATATCCCAGGCCCATTCTGCCTCCCTCGGCTACCTGCACGACCAGCCCGGCGGCTCCGGCAAAACTGATCGGCCGAACCAGCACGCGCGCTGCACCGCCACCCGTCCCTTGCTCCAGCCAGGACACCAGGGCGCCCGAATCATCGAGAACAACCGACGTGTATCCGTAAGAGTGTCCGGTGCTGACGGTTGAGGGCTTGGTGAAGGTGGAACCGCTGTCGCTGGAGAACGCGATTTCGGTCTTAGGCGCATCTTGCGCCGAAGTGAACCACGAGATCGCGACTTTGTCGCCCAACGCCGCGACGGAAGCGGCATTGGTCGGGCAGGCGTTGATTTTCCAGTTGTCGGCGTAGAGATTCTTGGGCTGGGACCAGTGTCCGTTCTCCAGGCGCAGTACGGAAATATCGCGGATGTCTTCGGAAGTGTGGCCTCGATAAGCGAGCAGCAAGCCTTTGGCTGTCTTCGCAACAGCAGTCGGGCAGCAGGCGCACACATCCGGAGCGAGGCGCTCCTCTCGAATCTCCTTTCCCGACGCGTCGACGATCGTTCGCATCATAGCCGTTGGGGCTTCCTCATTGGCGCCCCCTTTCAACCAGAAGAGCGAGGTTTCCGCCGACCCGCTCGCGACCATCGAAGCTAAGCCGTGCTGCACCGCTGCGCGATCGCGATGCGCCATGACAGGCATCGTCCACTGCACGCCATCAGTGGAAGCGGAGGTGTAAACATACTCGGCCTCGCTTTCCTCCTTCGGCATTTCCACCCAGTGCGCCAGCCACTGATGCTCGCTCAATTGCGCGACCTCGGGCAATTCAGCCGGGTGCCGGAAGAAGTGGCGCTGAGCAGCGATGGTGCGAGGCTCCGACCAATTGGCGCCGTGACGTACCGAATAACGGAGCGAAAGAGAGCCGCCTTTTGCGGGCTCAACCCAGCTCAGAAGCGCGCCGCCATCGGGAGTGACAGACCAGTTGGACTGAATACTGCCCGGTCCGGCCGGATTCGCGAGCGGCTCGCTTCGAAAAGTTTGCCCGAAGGCACCTGACATGCTTACGAGCACGAGAATCAATGTGGTTTTCATAATTAGAAACTGAATTTTAGGGCAACCTGCATCAAGCGCGGCGGCGCGGCATTGATAACCTGGCCGAATGATTTGCTGTTAAAGTCGCCATCCACCGCCACCGGTCCGAAGAACTGAGCATGGTTGAAGGTGTTAAAAGTTTCCATCCGGAACTGCAGCGCCTTCGATTCCGAGAAGCGAAACGTTCGCAGCAGGGCCAGATCGAAATTAAGCATGCCCGGTCCGTGGAAGCTGCGGCGCGAGGCCGATCCGGGTGTGCCGAGGGCGTTGGCGCTGAAGAGCGACGTATTGAAATACGGGAGAGCATTACGTGGATCGCCATTGAGGCTCAAAGCGCCGGGAGTGTAGTCGGGAAGGTCGAGGCTGTGATTGTTTACCCCATTCGGCAAGCTTCCCATAAAAGATCGATCGGTGTCGCTCGATATCGTTACCGGAAAGCCAGAGGCGAGCCGCGTGATTCCTGAAAGCGACCAGCCCTCGGTTAGCAGCTTCGCACGACCGGAAAAATGTCCCAGTGGAAGTTGATACTGGTACGTCGCCACCAGATCGTGTGTGAGATCCCAGGCCGATAGGCCGCGGGTTAACCGGAAATTAAAAGGATTCAAAGGGTCGGAAATACTGGAAGCCTGGTCAATGGATTTGCTGAACGTATAAGCCAGCATGAAATCGACTCGCGCACCGGAGTGCCGCACGCTGGCCTGAAACGAATTGTAATTCGAGTTTCCGATGCTGGCGTCGTAATCGTTGTTGTGGAAATTGGGCCCCAGCGGTCCTCGAGTGCCGTTGATGACTTGGCCGGCCGCGGTCGTGTAGGTCGTGTCCTCTCCGAATTGTCCGCAGGTCGGCGACCCTGGGGCGACTGCGCTGGGTTGGCTCAAAGCCAGGCAAAGAGCCGGATTCCCTGGATTCGCCGAGTAGATCGCCAGCAAGTGGTGCGCCTGCGAGCCGACGTAGCTCAAGCTCAGCAACGTATTTGCCCAAAGCTCGCGTTCGACGGACAAAAAATAATTCTCGTTATAGGGATACGTGTTGCTGGGAGGCGGAGCTGTCATTCCGGCCTGCGGCAAAAACGGCGAGAAGTCGATACTCGGGTTGGGGTGAGTTGCCGATGCGTTCAAAGGCGGAAACGTTAACGGAAAAGGCTGCACATGAACCTGGCCGTCCGCCGATGAGATGAATGGCGTCGCAAACAGCGGTTTACCCGAACTGGTGTAGCTCAGGCCGTAGGGTGGCTGCGGCTCGTCGATAGCCACCGTATTGCCCTCAATCACCGAATAAAAAATGCCGAGGCCGGCGCGGATGCTGGTTTTCCCGGGCCCACCGACAATCTTGCCGAGCAGCCCGTCTTTCTTGCTGGGGGAATACGCTAAGCCCAGCCGGGGCGAGAAACGATTGCCTTCCGGCACCAACGTATTCGGCACACCCGGGTCGGTCGGATAAACCAGGCTGGTGGGAGCCGTTGGATAAACCTTGGATTGCTCTCCCAGGACGAAAGTCGGAATCTGATTATATTTCTCCGACCAATACTGCATCAAATCCCAGCGCAGCCCGTAGTTCAGCGTCAGGCTGGGCGTGGCCCGCCAGCTATCCTGAACGAACGCCGCGGCGTATTTGTGGCGTGCATAGTAAGTCTGTGAATCAGCCTGGTTGTAGTTGCTGGCAACGCCGATCAGAAAATCGGCGAAGTCGGAACCCGTTTCAGATCCGTAGAAAGCGAAAGCGCCATTGAAGGTGGGGTTGGGATTGACGTTGACCTGTTCGAAGCTGAGCTGAACTCCGGCCTTGATGCTATGCGTGCCCATGACTTTCGACAGGTTGTCAATCAGGGCGAAAGTGTTGTTGGCCTGCGTCAGGTTGGTGGTCGGCGTTCCGATCACAAAGGAATTGAAGGTGACATTTTCAATCCCTTCGATGGATGGCGCCAGCGGGACGATTCCAGGAGTTCCCGGTCCGGTGACAAACCCTTGCGACGCGAGACTCGGGCCGACGCCTCCTAGCGGTTTGCCGACGTTATTGGCGCTGCGCATGTAGCTCAAGCGTAATTCGTTGACCATGGTGGCGCCGAAGGTCTTAGTCTGGCCGAGATTGATCAGTTGCGAGCGGCCCAGATTCAAAGCGGCGAAGCCGGGGACGGTAGCGCCTCCCTGCCCGGTCGGGTAAGGATTGTTCAACGAATAGTCGTCTAAGAAATAGTAAGCCGTGAGCAGACCCCAACGGTCACTGCTGCCATCCAGTCGAAAACTGCCTTTGTCGTCCCGCAAAATCTTGCCATCTGAGGCAGTCGAGAAAGTAGAGTCCCCGATATTGGGCGCCGGAATATATTGCGACAGATGTTGGGCCGGTGCCGACCAGGCCCGCTCTGGAATGATGGCATTTGGAAAGACACATTGCGTGGACGCGACGCAACCCGGAGCATAGTAGGGCTCGTTCGCGGTCACACTGTAGCCCAGTTTCTGCGAGAGAAGATTCGCCAAATACGGGCCACCTACCGAGCCTGTGAGCGATGATGCAATATCGCTCAGATTGCCCGACCGGTCGGCCAGTGATGGCACGGGAATGAGCCCGGTATCAACGCCCTGGCTCTGCCGCGTTCCTTGATAGTCGCCAAAGAAGAAGAGTTTGTTTTTCTTCAGAGGGCCACCGAGCGTTCCGCCAAACTGGTTTTGCCGGTAGAAACTACGGTCCGGAGAAAAGAAATTGCGCGCGTCCAGATCGGTGTTTCGCAAGAATTCGAAGCCGCTGCCATGCACCCCATTGCTGCCCGACTTGGTGACCACATTGATCACGCCGCCGCTATAATTGCCGTACTCGGCATCGAAGTTGTTGGTCAGGATGCGAAACTCGGCGATCGAATCCAGATTGGGCACAATCGTCGTGCCGCCATTCATCAGCTCCTTGACGTCGCCGCCATTCACCATGAAACCGTTGGCGTCCTCCCGTTGGCCACTGATCGACTGGTTGCCGGGATTCAGAACGCCGGAAGGCGCAATCGCAACCGATGCGCCTGCCATGACGATGGACTCGGGCTGCTGCGTGGTCATCGGCACGATCCCAGGTTGAAGCGCCAGAAGGTCGGTGAAGCTGCGGCCATTGAGGGCGACGCTTGTCATCCTCGTGGCAGACACAACATCACCCAACTGGGTACTTTCCGTTTCCAGATGATTCGCGCTTTCTGAGACCGTCACGGTGTCGAGCTTCTCGCCCATTTCCATGGTGATGTCCAGCCTGATGGCGCTGTTGGCGTCGACGACCAGGCCATTCCGCTCCCAAGGCATAAATCCGGACGCTTCAATTTTCAGGTCGTAGCGCCCAACGGGCAAACTCGGGAAAGTGTAGACACCGTTCTGGTCCGTCATGGCCTGGAAGTGGATGCCTTGCAGCGCGTTCGTCAACGTCAGCATGACGCGCGGAATTACCGCGCCACTGGGGTCCTTGAGCACGCCGGAAATACTTCCGGTAATCCCGGCCAGGAGCAATGCGGCGAAGGCGAGAAAGGCTGCGACGGCCCGAATCAAGACTGCGGACCGCCATCGTTCGGCGACGCGGCGATCATTTTGCGACCGTCAGCCAGCACGACCTCTCTGGCTGCTGCCACGTGTACATCATCCTTGGCGCGATAGCCGACTACCGTGATCCGGTCGCCGATCTTCAAAGTGTTGCGATTCCAGCCGCGACGGGCCAGCGCGTTGGGACCGGCGGATTCAAAGACCCAATTCACAACCTTACTCGGCCCCTCCTTCACGTCCAGGTAAAAGTAGATGTGTGGGCTCGTCCACTCGACCTTGGTCACGACGCCCTGAAAGGTGACCTGCTTGGTGGCGTCGAACTCAAGCGAAAAGGAATGATGCGCCAAGAGGGGAGCGGCAGCGATCAAGGCCAAGGCGGCAAGTTTATTTTTGCGCCTGATTGTCACGGTAAACCTTGTGGCAGTTGTCGCAGGCCTCGGAAAGCTCGTCGGTGCACATGCTTACAGCGTCCTGGCTTTTCGACTGCGCCGCTTTGTAGCAGGCCTGTCCCGCGGCGACCAAGCCTTGGGAATACTTGATCCAATCGGTTCGCTGCACCCGGACCGGTTGCCCATTCGATCGGAGCCGACCAGGCATGGTAATCAAGGTTGCAGTTTCAGAGATCGCGATGGCGGCATTTTCCACCGTCTGCCACGCTTTTTCGTCGGCGGGGGCTTTCGACTGGACGGCGAAGATGATGTCCGAGTTCGGATAGGGGATGCTGCGCATTACCTGCTTGAGATTGCCGATCGGTTTGGGTTTGAAGGACGGCGCCTGTGCGGTGACCGCGACCGCGAAAAACAGGAAGACGATGGGTCTCATGCCGTTAGCAGCGTAGCATGGAGCACTCGCAAAAACGAAGCCAACAGCGGTCAATAGACGGTCAGTGACCGGTAAGTGACCGAGTATCTCCAGTGAGATCCCGGTGGAACATATACGCAATCTCGATGGGCATGTTGTCCATGGACTTCACTTTCAGCACCACCTGGTAGTAGCGAGGAAAGCCTGTCGGCGTCGTGAGCTTCGAGACCAAAGTACGGGCCAACGTCGGATCTGTGAAGGCTTGGACAGCCGCCATTACGCTCGCGATTTGATTGCCTGAAAAATAAAGCAGCTCGCCGTGACCGTAAATGCCGGGCATCAGGCTAATCAGAGCGTGACTCTCGTCGTTGTCCGACGAATCCGGGATGAAAGCCGGCTCCCCTGGCCGCGGAATCAGGTTTCGAATGCCCTCCGGCTCCAGTACAATCGGCTGACCGGCCGAGAGTGCCTGGATCTGACGATTGCCGGTCGACGATCCCAAGAAGATGACATTGTCCATAGTGACTTCCGGCATCGAGACCAAGTCACTCCGAGTCAGCATGATGTTCGGCTTGCGGGAAGCTAGAAACTGGCCAAGCTGGAATGCTCCACTAGCAGTGCCGGCGCCTGTGGATCCGGATTCCTTCGACGTAGCCAGACAAAGCATGAGCGGACGATTCGATGACAGAAGCGGCCCCCAGAGCTGCTGCAACTCCGGTGTCCACGGAGCGGCAGCGGCTTCGGGCGCACGCTCGACGCGCCAAAGCCGGAATCCTAAAAACGAAGCCACCAAAATAGCCAGTGCCAAGGCGACACCCAGCGCCAGCACGCCTCGATGCGCCGGACGCGCCACCGGGTCGCGGTCAACCGAAGCCGGGCGCGGCTCAAACGTCATCTTGAACCCGCCCTTAGGCAGGTCTACGATCAGCGCATCGCCGGCGCCCTCGGTGCGATAATACTCCACCAGTTTTTGACGCAAGCGCCCAACGTGCATGCGGACGGCAGATTCCTGCCGTGGGTCAAAGGAAGCGGGCTTCGAGAAAACATCGAGGCCTACGGTGTATTCTTTGAGGCTATCGGCGGACCCTTCAAGAGACTTTTCGGCTAGATAGACGAGCAGGTTGCGATGTACTTCGGAGCTTCGGAACGTTTTGCTCTGGATAATGCGCTGAATCTGCGCATGCGTCGCCTCCGCCTCAAGAACCATCGCTATATCGATGATACCGCGTGAGAGTTACTTCGGCTCTTTCGTCCCGAGATGCAGCAAGTCTTTGTTGTTCTCGAGACAGACGTAC
>DATMMD010000237.1:0-3137 GCA_035569875.1 Bryobacteraceae bacterium | reverse complement strand
ACAATAAGGCTCGGCTGATCCAGCAATCAATTCTTCGCAGTTTTCGCGTCCCATACCAGTTTTCCGCCCACAAACGTCTTCAGCACCTTCACATCGCGAATCTTCGCCGGGTCGATTTTGAAAATGTCATCGCTGAGAATGACGAGGTCGGCAAGCTTTCCGGGCGTGATGGAGCCTTTCTCGTTTTCCTGAAATTCCGCATAGGCGGAGCCCATGGTATAGGCCTCAACCGTCTCGGCCACAGTGAGCTTCTGTTCGGGAAACCAGCCGTTCGGATTCTTGCCATCGAGCGTGGCGCGGGTGACGGCGGCGTAGATGCCGAGCATCGGATTCAGCGGCGCGACGTCCCAGTCGGTGCCGAAGGCGAGACGGACATGATGGTCCAGGAACGTGCGGAAGGCGTAGGTACGGCTGGCGCGATCGTGGCCAATGCGGCCCTCGGCCCAGCGGCCATCGTCGATGGCGTGATAGGGCTGCATGGAGGCGATCACACCGAGTTCGGCGAAGCGATCGAAATCTTTCGCGGCCATGTGCTGGGCGTGCTCGATGCGAAAGCGGCGGTTAGCCTTGCCGTGTTCTTTGACGATGTCGGCGTAGAAATCAAGGATGATCGATATTGCCTGATCGCCGATCGCGTGGGTGCATAACTGGAGGCCGGCGGCGTCGGCCTTCATCATGCGATCGCGCATCGCCGCGGGTGGTTGCATGTCGCTGGAGAGCAGGCCGCGATTTCCGGGCGTGCCGGTGAACGGTTCGAAAAAGTAGGCAGTGCGCGATCCGAGCGAGCCATCGGCGAAGCCTTTTACGGCGCCGATGCGCAGGAAGGGGCCGCCGAAGGCGCGCCGGACGCCGATCTTCGCAAGGTCCTCGTAGCTGACGATGGAAGGAGCAACGTAGATGCGAGAGGTCAGCTCGCCGCGGTCCAGCAACTCCCCGTATACAGCGATATCTTCGTAGCCGGCGCTCATGTGCTGCACACTGGTCACGCCGAGCGAGGCGGCGTGAGCGAGGGCACGTTTCACGGCATGTATGCGCTCGTCGTGAGAGAGCGGTGGGACCGCTTTATAGAGCATGTCCTGGGCAGCGTCTTTGAGCGCGCCGGTGGGATTACCCTGGGCGTCGTGAACGATTGTGCCGCCGGGCGGGTCGGGAGTTTGCGCGGTGATACCAGCAGCGCGCAGGGCGGCTGAGTTCGCGACACCCATGTGGCCGTCGTAACGGCTGACGAAGACGGGCGTGTCATGGGTGACGGGATCGATCAGCTCCCTGGTCGGGAGTTCCGCGGGAGTCCACTTGGTTTCATCCCAGTCGCCGCCGAGAATCCACGATCCCCTGGGCGTGACTTTGGCGCGCTCGGCGATGCGGCGGGCAAACTCCTGGGCGCTGGTGGCGTCGTTGAGCTGGACGTTATCGAGTTGAGCGCCGCCGGAAACGAAATGCACGTGGGAATCGTTGAAGCCGGGGAGGAGGAGTTCGCCTCCCGCGTCGAGGATCTGCGTCCTGGGCCCGCGCCAGGCCGAGACTTCCGCATCGGTGCCCACGGCGACGATGCGATCGCGAAGGATGGCGAGAGCTTGCGCGGAGGGTTTCGCGCGATCGACGGTCCAGATATTCGCGTGGGTGATGATGACATCGGCGGCGGGTGGAGTCTGGGCCTGGGTTTGGCACAGTAGCAGGAGCGAGCAGCAAAGAAAGAATAGAAGATGCAGCGGTTTGATCATTGAGCGCTCGACTGGCGGGGAGCCCGTCGCTCCATCGACAAATCATTGGATTTTGGAAACTCGACTGACATTGAAACTCTGACACTCTGAAACTCCGCTTATCTCTGTCCCCATTTCAGCTTCGTGCGTAGCACTTCAAAAAAAGCGCGGCGGATGCGCAGCAAATGGACCCGGTAGTCCGCCTTCCGGCACACCACCCGATCGTCATCGCGCACTGGCGTGCCCACCTGGCCGTCGACGCTGAGATAGGCCTCTTCCTCGCCGGTCTTCACGATAATTTCGATCTCCGAGGAATCGCGCACGACCAGCGGGCGATGCGTGAGTGAGTGTGGCGACACGGGTGTAACGACAAACGCATCCACAGAAGGAGTCAGGATGGGGCCGCCGGCCGCCATGGAATATGCCGTCGATCCCGTCGGAGTTGAGACGATGAGGCCATCGGCCTTATAGGTGGTGACAAAAACTTTGTCGATGTACAGCTCGTACGTGTTCAGGCGCGCGATGGCGCTCTTGTTCACGATGACATCGTTCAGCGCGGAGTAACGCACGATCGCTTTGCCGCCGCGCAGGAGTTCGCAGACAAGCAGGGAGCGCGTTTCTGTCGTAGCGCGTTTTTGATCGACCTCGTCGAGCGCCTCGTAGAGTTCCGACAAGGGCACTTCGGTGAGGAAGCCGAGCGAGCCGAGATTCACCCCGAGCACAGGGATGCCCGACTTGGCGACCACACGCGAAGTCGAAAGCAAGGTGCCGTCGCCGCCGAGGACGACCACGAAGTCGAGGTCGCGTGATCCCATGGCTCTGCGCTCAACCACTTCCGGACCGGCACAGTAGACGGCGGTTTCCCGGTCGATGACGATCTGGTAGTCGTGTTTGCGGAACCACTCGAACAGCGGCGGAAGAATTTGTGCGAGTTCCGGCTTGGCCGGTTTGGAAATGATGCCAACGGATTTGGGATGCGGCGTCTTGCCGGTGGGCATGGTGAAGGAAGCATTGTAACGTAGCCATCAGGCTCTAGCCTTTAGGCTCTGGGCTCTAGCGATCCGGTCTCCGGGCCTTAGCTTCGTTCCTGGGGTTCTCACTCTAAAGTTTCGAGTTGCAGGTTTCGGGTTTCGAGTGGTTCCAATCGTCCGCAGCTGCATCAGCTCACCCGAGACTGGAAACTTGAAACTGCCTTTCAGAATTCCGCGTACAGCAGAAACTCCCGATTGCCGTCTGCGCCCAGAATGGGGGACTCGATGTGATCGGTGCATCGAGCGCCGAGTTGAAGCAGAGATTCTCGAACACGCTCGAGCGCCGCAAATTGGGCGGCTTCGTCGCGCACGATTCCACCTTTGCCTACCTGTTCGCGGCCGGCTTCGAATTGCGGCTTCACCAGAACGACAACAGTTTTCTCCGACTTTGAGTTCGCATTTTGAG
>DATMMD010000236.1:0-92432 GCA_035569875.1 Bryobacteraceae bacterium | reverse complement strand
CAGCGGTCCTGGCCAAAAACGCCGGGCCAGCATCTCCGCTTTTTCCGGCCACGTCCGTGCCAACCCCCGCGCCATGTCGATTGAATCGACGTGAACGATCAACGGGCTGTTCGCGGGCCTGCCCTTGGCCACATAGATTTTCTCCACTGCCGCGGGATCGAGCGCGTTGGCTCCTAGCCCGTAAACGGTCTCGGTAGGAAAAGCCACCAGTTCGCCGGCTCGAATCAACTGCGCAGCCCGATGCAGCTCGGATGCCTCAATCAGGCAGATCCTCTTTTCCGTCGCCGGACACCTTGCCGGTGTGCTTATAGACCAGGAAAGCGTGCATGAGACGATCCATATCGCCGTCCAGCACGCGGTCGACATCGCCGATCGAAAGCTTGGTCCGGTGGTCCTTGATCATCCGATACGGCGCCAGCACGTAGCTACGAATCTGGCTCCCGAAGTTTATATCGAGCTTCGAATCTTCCAGTTTGTCCTGCTCGACCTGCTTTTTGGCCATCTCGTATTCGTACAGCCGCGCGCGCAGTTGCTTGATAGCGCTGGCCCGATTCTTATGCTGCGACCGTTCGTTCTGGCACTGCACGACGATTCCGGTGGGTAAGTGGGTCATGCGCACCGCCGATTCAGTCCGGTTCACATGCTGCCCGCCCGCGCCGCTGGCACGGAAGACGTCCACACGCAGATCTTCGGGCTTGATGTCGATGTTGATATCGTCTTCTATCTGCGGATAGACAAACACTGATGCAAACGAAGTGTGCCGCCGGGCATTGGCGTCAAAGGGGGAGATCCGCACCAGCCGGTGCACGCCGATTTCCGATTGCAGCAGCCCATAAGCATTCTCGCCATTGATTTCGAGCGTAGCCGACTTGATGCCTGCGCCTTCGCCCTCCAGACGATCGGTGACCACGGCTTGATAGCCATGCCGCTCCGCCCACCGCAGGTACATCCGCAGCAGCATCTCGGCCCAATCCTGGCTTTCAGTTCCGCCCGCACCGGGATGGATGGCCATGATCGCGCTTTTCGAGTCGTTGCGGCCCGAAAGCAGCATGCCCGTCTCGAGCGTCTCCAGACGTTCCGAAAACGTCTTCATCTCGCGCTCCAGGTCGGCCGTGACATTTTCGCCCTCGCGTCCTAGCTCGAACAGGGTGTCGAGATCCGAGGTCAATCGCGTAACGTCCGCATCCTCTGCGATAGCCTGTTCCAGCTTCTTGCGGTCCTGCATCACTTTTTGGGACTTTTCGGGCTGGTTCCAGAAGTCCGGGTCGGAAATCTGTTGCTCGGTTTTGGCTAATTGGGCTCTCTTGCCGGAGGCGTCAAAGATAGCTCCGCACAGCTTCGGCCTGCTGGCGGAGCGAACCGTACTCTCTTTCCAATTCTTCGAAGGTCATGAAATCCTATTTTAGCAAGCCATCCAAATCCAGCACCCGCCCGCGCTTTCCGACGTTCCAGCCGCGCGATTTCCCGAGGGTGTCCTGCTGGCCGGCGGCCTCGTGGATGTGTCCACAATAGAAATACTCGGGCTGCGTCTGTTCGATGAAATCGCGGATGGCGGTGCTTCCGAAATGCTGACCTTCGCCCGCGCGATCGAGCCCGGCGCAATCAAGCTTGGTGTTCTTGGGCGGGGTATGTAAGATCAGCACCCGCGGATTCAGGCCGGAGAATTTCGCGAGCCGTTTCGCCAGCTCGTCCTCAGTGTATTCGCCAGGCGTGTTGAACGGCGTTGGATTCGAGTAGCCCAGACCGGCTATCGTCTGGCCAGCGATCTGCATGGTCTGACCGTGGAAATCGTGAAAACCATATTTGCGGCAGAAATCGGTGTTATCGTCTTCTGACTCATGATTGCCCGGGATAACGTACATCCGATCGGCGCGCTTCTGCATGATCGGGCCCAGCGCGTGCAGACCGCGTCCGAAATTCGCCAGGTCACCGGCAGCGAAATAATAATCCGCCTCAATCGCCATCAGTTTCTCGAGCGCGACTCTGTCTCCATGGATGTCGGAGAAAATCAGAAGCTTCATCCATACGATGATAGAGGATGCTTAACTGGCTCGTAATCGGCATTGGGGATATCACCACCAAGCGCGTGATCCCCGCTATTCGCTCGGAATCGCGCAGCCGCCTGTACGGCGTGGTGACTCGCGACAAATCGAAAGGCGCGGGTGTCGCCGAGCATGCCTGGGATGATCTGGATGCGGCGCTTGCTGACCCACGGATCGACGCCGTCTACGTCGCCACCCCAGTTGCGTTACATGCGCCCCAGACCATCGCGGCGTTGAAAGCCGCCAAGCACGTTCTGTGCGAGAAACCGGTCGCCATGAACTACTCAGAAGCGTCCGAGATGGTGCGCGTGTCCAAAGAAACCGGCAAGGTCCTGGGCGTCGCCTATTACCGGCGCACTTACCCGAAGGTGCAGCGCGCGCGTGAATTGATCTCGCAGGGCGCTATCGGGCAGCCGGTGCTAGCCGAAGCGAACCACCACAGTGCATCGCCCGCGCAAGGCTCGTTCCGATCCTGGCTCCTCGACCCGAAGCTGGCCGGAGGGGGTCCGCTGTTCGATGTCGCCAGTCATCGAATCGACCTGCTGAATTATATGTTCGGGAAACCAGTGCGTGCGGCCGGAATGCTCTCAAACGCGGTATTTCAGTGGCCGATCGAAGACAACGCAACGGTGTTGGTTGAGTACCAGAACGGGGTGCGCGGTATTGTGGACGTGCGCTGGCACTCTGATATCGTGCGCGACCAGTTTCGCATCATCGGGACCAAGGGCGAGATCAATCTCGATCCGCTGAGTGGTCCGGAACTGGTGCGTCCGGGTGGACTCGAACATCTGCCGGCTCATGCGAACATCCATTTCCCGATGATCGAGAACTTCGTCGCCGCTGTGCTGGATGGCGCACCCCTACTATCGAGCGGCGAGTCGGCGATTTGGACCGACTGGGTGACGGAACAGGTCTATTGTCCCGACGCGGCTTTGTTCGGCTCCCACAGTACTTCGGGCACGCCTAGCACATGATTCGCCCAGCGGCTCCAGACGAAAAATGCATCGCTCAGCCGATTCAGATATTGGACCGCTTCGGCCGGTGTCTCCTCTTCGCGAGCCAGGCTCACTGCTAAACGTTCCGCCCGCCGGCAAATAGTCCTGCAGGCGTGCAATTCCGTATTCAGCCGCGACCCGCCCGGCAGAACAAACGAGCGCAAGGGCGACAGTTCGGCATTCATCCGGTCGATCTCCTTTTCGAGCCGTTCGATTTCGGCACCGGTGATGCGCGCCTGTTTCGGATGGACATCTTTGGGGAGTGTGGCGAGAATTGAGCCTAAATTGAATAGCTCGTGCTGCACGCGGCGAAGTATCGCTGCCAACTCGGGGATGCTCTCCTCAGATGAGACGCAGGCCATTCCGACGAAGGCGTTCAGCTCGTCAACGGTCCCGTAGCACTCGATCCGCAGCGAATCCTTGGCAACGCGCTGCCCGCCGGCCAGATGGGTCTCGCCCTTGTCACCGGTCTTGGTGTAAATGCGATTCAGCGCGAGGCGCGGCTCGTCGAACTTGGGGTCGGCCATAACGGGAAGGTTCCGTTCCCATCCCATTGTCCCCAATCGGCGGGACTAGGTGTCTGGGCGCTCAAGATTCTCAGGGGAACTGCCGATATCTCAACTGGATATGCTTGCGGAGACGCAAAACAGCGAAGTCTTACTAACCCGCTTCAACAAGCTTTTGCAGGAGCTGCTGCGCGGCACGATGACACGTAACACGTTCCAGCCGTGGGAGATAGAAATTTTGCTGGACATAGAAGCCTGCAACCTTCGCGACGGGGTTAAGAAAGAGACCCTGCGCCGCTACCAAAAGGCCGTGCAGAGGGCCATGGAAAAGGGCGCGCCCACTCCTTTCCGCCTGTCCCAATACTTAAATGGCAAGAAGTCAGCATCCGTCAAATCCGAACCTGCCTAAACAGGCACTTACTCCCGCCCAAGGATCGAAACTTCATCCCCTGTCTGCTATGCTGGGGGCAGCAACATCGCAGAAGGAGAACACCCATGGGTTGTGGCAGCGGGATGGTGGGCCCCCGAATCGAAGAAGAGACCGGCAAGCACAAGGTCTTCTGCGTCAAATTCCAACGTGAAATGCCAGGGCTGGATGAGGCCCCTTTTGATAACCACCCGCTCGGCCAGCGCATCTATGAGAATGTCTCGAAGGAAGCCTGGAAGCTATGGCTGGAGCAGATGAAGATGATCATGAACGAATACCGGCTCAACCTAGGCACTCAGGAAGCGCAAGAATTCCTGCTCAAGCAGATGGAAGACTACTTCTTCGGTGAAGGCGCGGCCTTGCCGCCCGGCTACGTTCCGCCCAAGGCCAAGGGTTAAATCACCGGCAGCGCGGCGGCAATTTCAAAACGTAACCGCTTATGCGATGCGCGTAGCGCTCGTTCCACATTTTCCGGCGAGTTCGCTCTGGCAAAGATAAAGCCTAAATAGCTCGCGCCCTCCGGCAACGGAACCAGTTTTTGGCCCTCTTTCGCCGTAATGATCACGTCCTCTATGCCGGCCGTCGACCTGGCCTGCTCCAAACCCTCCGTTGCGATGTAGATTCCTTCGCGAGGGATCGGGATCATCATGACGCCCGCGGCATCCCTGGGCATCCCGATGTCCGAGACATCCTGGCCAGCCGCATGACGCAGGATTAGCCCTTCGAGCCCCGGCAGCACGCGAGCGCACAAACCCCCGATTGGCCGGGCCGCGACCTCCAGCATCCAGACGCCGCGCGAGTTCACGCGCATCTCAGCATGCACCGGGCCGTGCGTAAGCCCCAGCGCTTTCACGGCCGATTCCGTGGCCCGCACGATATCGCGCTGCGTCTCATCCGCTTCGCGCGAGGGCGTCACGTAAATAGTTTCTTCGAAGTACGGGCCGTCTAACGGATCGGGTTTGTCGAAGATCGCCAGCACCCGAAGCTGGCCGCCCGTGAGAATGCCCTCCAGGGCGAATTCGCGCCCTTCGATGAAGCTTTCCACCTGCAGAAAGCGATCTTGTTCTTCGTGGAGACGTAGGATATCGGGATCACCGAGGAGAGTCTCAATGCGGCGGAACGCGGCCGCGAACTCGCGAGGATCATTGGCGCGGATCACGCCGCGGCTACCCGACAACCCGAGCGGCTTCAGGACACAAGGATAGGTCGCGGTCTCGGAATAGCGCTCTGGTCCGTCTTTCAGCGCGACACGATGGAATCGCGGCACCAACAGCCCAGCGGCGCGAAATCGCTCGCGTGCGAGGAATTTGTTGCGGCAGGCCAGCACGGAGTCGGGGGAGTTATACGGAATCCCCAGGCGCTCGGCCGCCAGAGCCGCCAGATACGCCGGGCGGTCGCCCACCGCGACGATGCCATCCACGATCGCCTGAGCCGCGAGCATGTCCGCGGCGGCCTGTGAATCTTCGAACCGTAGCGCGATGGCTTGATCGCCCCATGGGTCATCCAGCACATGGCACCGATCAGTGGCGAGCACCAGCTCGAAGCCCAGGCGCTCCGCGGCGGCGTCGAACGCTCGTGTCTGATATCCAGTCGTCGCCCCAATCAGCAGCAACTTTTTGCGATTACCCATCCCACCACCCTAAACAAGAGCTAACTGCTCTTCGGTTGGCTCCGCTCAACAGTACCAGGGCTCATCCAGGTAGGGGATGGTGGCGCGCGGCATCAGGTCGAAATCCTCCGCCAGCGGCCGATCCGCCGCCAGGTCCCACAGCTTACGGAAAATTTCGCGGCGCGACCCTTCTAGCGCGGCCAGTTTCATCGCCTCGCCCGCCAACGCGTCCATCTGAGGATCCGGATGCGTCCAGCGGTACAACAGCGCCGGCTCGTCAAAACCAGTAATCACCGCCTGAACGTCGGGCAGCTCCAGCAGGAGCGATCCCCGCGGGATGAGCAGCCGCAGCGCAAGCTGGATCGGAGCGATGTGCTCCACTAGGTCCAGGTCGACCAACACCGCCAGAAGCTCGTGATACGACCGGCGCGTGGTCCACGGCGTGAACGGGATAAACGTCGGCGCCACCGTCAGGCCGATGCGCCGGAACTGCTCCACCACCCAGATGAAATCCGCGCGTGTGTGGCCCTTGTCGAGCTTCTCCAATACGCGATCGTCCACTGATTCGACGGCACTGGTCACGAACAGACAGCCGGTCTGTTTGAGCCGCTGCAACAGGTCGCGATGCCCCCACAGATGTTCGATCTTGCATAGATGCTCAATCTTGATTGTCGCGTCATATGTCAGGCCCGGGAACTCGCGATGCATCGCTTCGACGATCCGCATGGCGTGGGTTGGTCCGTTGAAGAAATCCGGATCGCCGAAAGTAATGTGCTCGGCGCCCGCCGCCACTTGCTGGCGGATGTCCTCCAGCACCACCTCCGGCTGAACGATGCGAAATGCGCCCTTGTACACCGGCACCACCGGACAATGCCGGCACAAGTGTTTGCATCCGCGGCTTGCTTCGGTGTAGCCCACCCGCTTACGTGTACCGTTCATGCGCAGCTTCGCGTATTCCTCGAGCGGCGGCAGCCCGGTGCGCACAGGAGTGAGGAACTGCAAGCGGTCGAGTGAAACGAGCGGGCCCGGACTGGCGCCATCGGCCAACGCCGCCAAGGCCGCCTCGAATTCCCCGCCCAGGATAGTATCGACACCGATCGTTCGCAAGTAAGCTTCATTGAGCGGCGCGTATAAACCGTAGCAGCACAGGTGCGCCACCGGATTCATTCGCCGAATCTTGGGGATTAGCTGCGCCGCCAGGCGCGTGGCGGTGTGCATCGGCAGGTAGAACGCGATCAGCTCCCGGTCGTGGACCACATCTGGCCGTAGCGGTTCAACCGAGAGATCGGCACAACGAACATCGTGCCCACGTTCAGATAACCAGGCCGCGGGGGACGCCAACCCGAAGGGCTGCCGGCCAAGCTCGTAGGTGGACACAAGCAGAACTCGCATCGCGGGTCATCTTCATTATGGCGCGCGACTCATCCGCTCGCGCGCTTCACGGGCGGATATAGCTAATGGTGTGGTGTGTCAGCAGCTTGCCTTCGCGATTAGTACACTCGGCCACGCCATAGACCAGTCGCCGGCCTAGCTTCAGGATTTTTGCGTGACAAAGTATGTCTTCTTCTCGCGCGGCATTCAAAAAGTTGGTTTTCATCTCCGCGGTCACCGAGCTGTCCGATATTCCAAGCCTGGTTATGATCGCCAGCCACATCGCCACGTCAGCAGCCGCCATGAACAGCGGGCCAGCGACCACCCGGCCGGGCCGTTCGAAATCCTTGCGGAATGGCGCCAGGAGCGTGCATTCTCCGTCGCCAAAGGAGTAGAGTTGGAACCCGTAATGGTTAGTGGAACCAACTTGCGATAAAAGCTGGCTCAGTTCGGACTCAGTGGCGGCGAGCGGCAAACCTTAGGATTGCAACTACCCCTTCGCGAAGTAAAGCGCCGCGGCCCGCTCCAGCTCCGACTTACTCATGTAGGGCGGCCGGCCTTCGTACTTGCCGATGGAGGTCAGGATGTTGCAAATGTCGGCGGGGTAGCACGCTCGTAGCTCGGTGCGGCCTTCGCGCAGGCACAGCTTACGTAGGTATTCGGCGCTGTCCGGCTCGCAGGGTATGTTGAAGGCGCCCACCACCCGGTGGAAGATCTGATCGAATGCTTTGTCGTCCACGGCGTCGACGAAGATCTTGTTGTGAATACGACGGAGGAACGCTTCGTCAGCCAGATCGCTCGGCTCCAGGTTGGTCGAGAACACCACCATGAGCTCGAAGGGGATCTGGAATTTGACGCCGTAACGGAGCATCAGGTAATCGACGCGGCGGTCCAAAGGCACGATCCAGCGGTTCAGCAAGTCTCTGGGCGACATCAACTGACGCCCGAAGTCGTCGATGATCAAGATGCCGTTGTTGGCCTTCATCTGCAGCGGAGCAGCGTAAATACCCGAAGACTCATCCAACCTCAACTCCAGCATACTGGGAATCAACTCGCCGCCCACCACGATGCACGGACGGCGGCACAGGACCCATCTGGGATCGACATCTTGATCGTCCACGTCCAGAGGCTGGTGGACCACCGGATCGTACAAGCTGATGATCTGGCCGTCCACTTCCACCGAGTACGGCAGGAGGATACCGTCCTGATAAACGCGCAGCATCCTCTCCGCCAGACTGGTCTTCCCGTTCCCGGTAGGCCCGTAAATGAATATCGAATTCTGCGAAATTAGGGCCGGTCCCAGCTGATCAAGGAGCTGATCGCTAATAACCAGATCCGAAAACGCCGAACGCAGCGCCTTGCGATCGATCCGTACCTCCGCGGCTTGCGCCTTGGTTGCGGCGGCGTAATCCTTTAAGCAGACCGGCGCCGCTCCAGCGTATTGCGTGATCTGAAAACGCTCGCCGGCCAAAAGCTTACCGGCCTGTGAAAGCGTGAAGTGGTAGTCGTTACCGATCATGCCCTTCACGTCCACCATTTGCTGCTGCCGCATGTGGTTGAACACTATGTTCAGAATGGGTACCGAGAGCTTCAACGTCTGGCTCAAGCTCTGGAGGTTACTAAAGCCTTCCAGTAACAGCCGCCGCAGAACAAGATCCAGTACCAATGACTGTGAGATCCCTAAATCTTCAAATGTTTGGGGAACGCTGGGAGCGAACCCGCTGCGAATGGGCGCAAGTGTGGCAGCCATGAATGAAAAAAGCCTCACTCTCCTCATCGGCCGTTATCGATCAATTGTTTATACACGCTTGTGGACAAAAACCCGTCAAGCTTCTTGTGAAGTTCTGTGGTCTGTTCTGCGGCTGGTGGATGGCTATGGGTGCCTGGGGCGCCCCTACCGCGGAACTGCTCTTTCAGCAGGCCCAAAAGGCCGAGCACGCCGGCCAAATCGTCCGCGCTTATCTTCTTTATGCCCAGGCCGCCGCAGCCGAGCCGGGCAATCTCGCGTACTGGGAACGGGCCCAGGCTCTGCGCCCAATGGCCAGCCTTATGAAAGAGACTCCAGCCCTCCCCAAAGATCTGGCGCCCGAGAAAGTGGACCGGACGCTATTTGGCTCGGTCAGTGATCAGGATCTCGAGCAGGCCCGCAAACCCCTGCCCCCTGCCACGCTAAAGGCCACGCCCGGACGTCAGGACTTCGACTTGAGAGGCGATTCCAAGGCTTTATGGGAGCAGATCGCCGCCGCCTTTCATCTGATGGTGGTCTTCGACACAGCTTACCAGCCTGTGCCCGCCCTCCGATTGCAACTGGATAGTGCGGATTATCGAGATGCCCTGCGCTCGCTCGAGGCAGCTACCAACTCATTTCTTACGCCGGTGAGCGACCGCCTGTTCTTCGTCGCCAACGATAGTCCCGCTAAGCGCACTGAGTTTGAGAGCACCGCCGCGGTCGTCATACCGTTCCCGGAAACCATGTCGGTTCAGGAACTACAGGAGATTTCCACGGGGGTGCGCGGCACGCTCGATATGAACCGCTTAATGGTGGATACCCAGCGGCATTTGATCCTGATCCGTGATCGTGTCACCAAAGTGCGGCTGGCTGAGAAATTGTTTCAAGATCTGATGCGCCCGCGGGCCCAAGTGGCCATTGAGGTCGAGATCATGACCACCGACCAGTCCTCGGCGCTCAGCTATGGGTTGTCGCTACAGACCAGCTTCTCTCTCGTCAATTTCTCCAGCAAATCGAACCTGCTGGCCAGCATCCCTTCCGGCTTCGCGAATTTCATGACCTTCGGCGGCGGTGCGAGCTTGCTCGGTTTCGGAGTGACCAATGCCCAACTCTTCGCCAACGTTTCGAAAGCCAGCGCCAGCACCATTCTTCGATCAGAAATCGTGACGCTGGATGGCCAACCCTCCACCCTGCATGTGGGCGACAAGTATCCGCTGGTGACCAACGAATATATCGGGAACACTTCGGGAGGCGGCGCGGTCTTCACTCCTCCACCGACTTTCAGCTTTGAGGATCTCGGCCTGCTGCTTAAGGTAACTCCTCACATTCACGGAACTGACGAAGTGACTCTCGATGTGAGCGCCGAGTTCAAGCTGCTGGGCGCCGCGTCCGTTGACGGGATTCCTGTCATTTCCAGCCGGAAATATGAATCTAAGACTCGCGTGATGACCGGCGAGTGGGCCGTCCTGGCCGGCCTGATGACGTCCTCAGAAGCCCGCACGATCACCGGATTACCTATCTTGAGTCTGATACCGCTATTGCGCAGCAACAATATCAATACAGATTACGGCGCGACGCTCATCGTGCTCAAGCCGCATCTGCTGATTTTGCCGCCCTCGGAATCCGCCACTTGGCGCGCCTGGTGCGGCACCGAGACCAAACTGCCCAGCGTGCTGTGAAATTGGTGTAGAAACGCTCGCTTGCCCTGCTCGCCGCCGTCGTCGTCGCGAATTGAGCCGTTGACCTTGAATTCCTCGGACGGTAGAAAGCTCTTTATGTCGCTCTTTGTCGCTTTTCACGGGCTGGCTGTAATATTCCGGATCCGTAGCGCTCATCGGGAGCTCTCGTGTGTTGGCGTCCAGCCGGCGATAACTAAACGCTCCTCCAAACGCATGTTCTCGGTATGGGGATAGCTGTTGTGACCACCTATGATGGCTCTCGCGTTGAGCTTATTGGGGCTTCTCCCTAAGCGTGATAGCCAAGCTTCCACTCATCGACCGGCGGAGCGCCTTGTTCCAGCCAGGATTGCATGCGTGGTTGCTCAGAAACAGGATTGACCCAAATGATAGAGTTCAGCTCCTGAACCTGGAACAGCATATGTGCATTCTCATCCAGGGAGACTACGATCCGGTCAGCCTGCAGAGCCGCCTCAATCAGATGTAGATCCTTCGGCATCGCCGCCCGTTGCTCGGGATTGCGCCCCGGTCCAGACAGTCGCTGCCTGAAGTCCTCATCAACCGTGACCTTAAGCTCGACCACCTTCTTTCGGGCGTACATTGCCAACCTCCATCGACGTGAGATCTTGGATTGGTGACGGCCCCACTCCTCCCGGATCTGTGCCGTCAATACGACCCTGTGACAGATCTCGAGGACCCAAGTGAGGAACAGGCGTGTCGTGCTTGATTCAGGATGTTCTTTCGCTCCTGCCGCATGGACGACTGAGGCATCAACGACCAGAAGTTTCGAGATGCGGTCGGGCACTAGCGGACTTGGCGGCCTTCGACAGCGTCGAGGTAAGCGCTCTCCGCTTTCAGAATGACATCGTCGAAGTCCTCAGGCCAATCACCGAACGCGCCATTTTCATCGAGGTTGGCAGTGGTTACTCGCGTTACTCCGGTCTTTGGATCACGCTGGAACCAGTGAAGCTTGATGAGCTCAGGCTTAAGTTCGCCTTTCGCAACGAGCGTTTGGATCGCGGTCAGGAGCAACGTACTGTGCGTCTCAGCCACGACTCTCACACCCCGCTTCACGGCATCGGCGAGAATATCGGCCAGCTTGACCTGCGCGCGCGGGTGGAGATGGATCTCCGGTTCTTCGAGGTATACAAGTTGTCCCTCATTGGCTGCTCTAAGGGCGACCAGCACGGGCAAAACCTGAGAGACGCCGAAACCGACGTCCGCGATGCTCACCATGTCATTAGGACTGCCCTCAGTCCGATTGACGAGTACCTGCATTTCTGCGTCATTCAGCCGTTTTGCAAGTACGTTCTGTGCCAGTTCCAACTTCTGCATATCACGAATCAAATCTTCGTATTTTTGGTGCCTCTGCCTTTGCCAGAGGAATACTGCGCTGGCCGTATAATATTCGAACGTTCCTGCAAAACCATGGCCGACCGCAGCCCCTGGATAGGTTCGGGAGGTGGTTCCCCGCAAGCCCGGCACATGTATCACGTCCTCAATAAACGGCGCGATCCAGGTCATCATTGAAGCCCTTGTACCTTCGCCGGTGACATTGAGGAAGAAACGCAAAGGAACAATTGATAGATTGCCACTTTCTTTTACACCAACCTGCGTGCGAATCTCGTCCGCCGACATGTCCGGACGCAACGTCGTTCGCCTTTGACCCGCCTCGGTGAGGGACTCCTGAAGCACTTCGATACCGGAGCTTTGGCTTTTCTGGAAAATGATCTCGAACTGGAGGTGAGCGGCAGTGATTTCGAAGGAGAAAGGATGATTCCGGTTGGGCACCTTCGAAAGGAACTCATCGCTGGAAGTGAATCTAATATTGGGGCCATCGATCTTAAGCGGTCCCGGGTCGTAAGTCGCCTCTAAGGTTTGTTTGAGCATCAGCAGCGGCTGCATGATACTCGACTTGCCCGAGCTGTTAGCGCCGGCGAGAATCGTCAGCGGGGCAATCTCGATCTCCTGCCTGTTGACGATCGACTTGAAGCCTTCGACCGCGATGCGGGTGATCCCGTCCGCCATGGTCCTGGCCTAACCTAACCGATTTATCGCGGCGCGCAGCTCCTCCAGCGTCATCGCGCCGGGATGGTACAGCCGCACGATGCCCTGGCGGTCAATCAGCACCAGCGTCGGAGTGGTGCTGGCGCCGTAGTTTTTGAAGTTTTCTTCGCTGACCGGCGCGGGAATATCGAGCAGGTCGTGATAGAACTTGTGGCGCACCTCATCGATGTACTTCAACTCGTCGGCCGGGCTGGCCTCTTCACCGCGGGCCGTATATCCGTAACGCTGCGTGGGGGCGACGATCATCAGATGATTGGACGCGTACTCTTTTTCGATTTGGGTCAGGATGGCAACTTCCTGCTTGCAGTCCGGACACCAGTGCGCCCAGAAAAACACCAGCACCGGCGATCCCTTGAGCGCACTGAGCGGCACGGGTTTCGACCCCAAAAACTCATGCTCATCGAGAGCCGGCGCCACCTTTCCTTCCAGGCTCAGCAGATTGATATTCTTCTGCAGCCGGGCGCGCATGGACGTACTTCGGTAGCGAGCCAACTCCTTTCGCAGAAATGCCACCGCCTCAGCTCGTTCGCCGCGCTCGTTCATGATCTGGGCCTGTACTTCAATGGCGGCACCGAGAGCGAGCGGCAGGTGAGGTTCGGCATCGAGTGGACGCCTCTTAAGCTCCCCGAGCGCCAAGTTTTGCGCCTCTTTCGCGTAAGCTTCGGCTTGGTCGAGATTTTTCGCAGCCAGTGACCCGCGCCCTAGCCATGAAACTGCCTCGATCAGCTCGGACGTAACGCCCTTCTGCGCCCGATAATTCTGGACCAACGATACGGCCAGTGGAAAATTACTCTTGGCAAGGGCGGCACGAACGTCTGTAACGACGTCCGCCCAGGCGGCTGCCGCGAGCAAGGAGGCAGCTAACAGTCTAAATGGCATCTACATCGAGGATAACAGGCGGCCGCCATCTACAACGATAGTCTGCCCGGTCAGATAGGACGCAGCGTCACTGGCCAGCATAAGGGCCACTTCGGCGATCTCCGGCGGCTGCCCCAGGTGCTGGATCGGTTGGTGTGACATCAACTCCTGGCGGCGGCCTTCGTCTTTCCAGTAATACTCACTCAAGACCGTCTGTACCAGGCCCGGTGCAATCGCGTTTACGCGCACGCCTTTGGACCCCAGCTCCACTGCATATGACTGGGTCATCATGATCAAGGCGGCTTTGGTCATGCTGTAAAGCAGCCCGTGATATTGCGGGCGCAGTCCGGCGATGGACGCGATATTGATAATAGAGCCGGAGCCGCGCTGGCACATCCCCGGCGCAACCAGGCGCGTGAGCCGATAGGTGCTCTTGAGATTCACCTCCACCATCTTGTCGAACTGGCCGTCGTCCATTTCGATGGCTGGACCCTGGGCGATATTGGTGGCGGCATTGTTCACCAGGATGTCGATTTTTCCAAAATCGCGGGCCGTGGTATCCACCAGCCGCTGCAGTTCCTCGAGCTTTCCGACATGACAAGCCATCGGAACCACTCGCCCGGCCAACCCCTTCATTCCGGCGGCTACTTCCTCGAGAGTATTCTGCTTACGGCCGCAAATGACGACGGTGGCCCCTTCGCGGGCGAACACTTCCGCAATGGACTGCCCGATTCCGCGGCTTCCGCCCGTCACAATCGCGACCTTATCCTTGAGTTGACTCATGCAATAGCTCCCATCACAACTTCAGGCCCTTTAGATAGGCGCGAAAATCATTGCCGAGATCATAGCGGTGGAGAGCCAGCTCCACCGTGGCCTTCAGGAACCCGAGTTTATCGCCGGCATCGTAGCGGGTGCCTTCGAATACGTACCCGTAGATGGGCCGGTTACGCAGAAGGTGCTTCAGGGCATCAGTGAGCTGGATTTCACCGCCGCTACCGGGCTCGATCGCTTCGATGGATTGGAAAACTTCGGAGGTCAGCACGTAGCGGCCGATAATGGCCAGATTGGAAGGTGCTTCCGAAGGCTTGGGCTTTTCCACCAGGTTGCGTATCCGGAACAGGCGATCTCTGCCGTTGCTGTGCGACATCGGTTCTGCGTCCACGGCCCCATAGGCGGAGATGGCGTCACCAGGCACTTCCATCAGCGCTACCACGGATGCGCCGTAGAATTCGTAGACATCTAGCAACTGGCGGATAGCGGGGATTTCCGAATCGATCACGTCGTCCGAGAGCACCACGGCAAATGGCTCGTTCCCAACCAAATCGCGCGCCCGCAAGACCGCATGGCCAAGCCCGAGTGCTTCTTTCTGGCGAACGTAAGCAACGTCGATCATGTCGGAAACATCGCGAACAATCTTCAGCAAGTCTTTCTTGTTCTTTGCTTCGAGCGTCTGCTCCAGCTCGAAACTGACGTCGAAGTGATCCTCAATCGCTGTCTTTCCGCGTCCGGTCACGATGATGATGTTTTGAATGCCGGAATGGATCGCCTCCTCGACTCCATATTGGATGAGGGGTTTGTCCACCAGCGGCAGCATTTCTTTGGGCATGGCCTTGGTGGCTGGAAGAAATCGCGTACCGAGGCCTGCTGCGGGGAAGACCGCTTTACGCACTTTTGGAATCATGTTTCTGGGTTCTCGTTCCTCGTCTATAGTCTCTCGTTAGAGGTCGCTGAACAAGTCGGAAGGCGTCAATTGAAAAGAATAATCGGGGAGACTGAAGGAGGAAACATTCTGCAGTCCCAGATGGGTGTAAGCGGAGAAGCGTTTAGTGATCGGATCGACCACCCAGATGTTGGCGACGCCCCAAGCGAGATACTCTTCGAGCTTCTGCATAAGGTCGGAGTGGCGGTCGTCCTTGGAGAGGATTTCGATTGCGATAAGGGGAGGCGTGTCCGGAACCGGTTGCTGCGGCGGTTGTGTAAAAACAGCAACATCCGGAATGCGATACACGCCTGATGCGATTTTCATTCGCAACTCAGCGCAAGCCAATAGGCCATGCGTTCGCCTCAAGCTCTCAAACAGAGCCGCGAGCAAAACCTGAATTCTTGAATGTATATAGTCTGGCATCGCGCGCTCGACAATCTCGCCATGCACGAACTCGGCGTCATGCTCGAACGTCATCCGCAGATACTGCTCAGCCGTGATTTGGGTCTTGGTGGCCACCTGTGGGAAGCATAGCACGTCGCGCCAGCCCCGGATTTCCGCCATCTGGCTGCTAAATCAAGCATTTCGATGCCAAGGTCGCGCTTCTATGAGTGGTCACGCTATAATATGGCTTACCCCACGAGAGGCGCCTTTCGCGGCGCTCTTGGAGAGTGAATGGCTTACGTAATTGCAGAACCTTGTATCGGAACTAAAGACGCGGCCTGCGTGGATGCCTGCCCGGTGGATTGTATCCACCCCAAGAAAGACGAACCCAACTTCGGTGACGTGAACATGATCTACATCGATCCCGTGGAGTGCATCGATTGTGGAGCGTGCGTTCCCGTTTGCCCGGTGTCGGCGATCTTCGCCCTCGACGATCTGCCGGAGAAGTGGTCCAATTTTGCGCAGACCAACGCCGAGTACTTCGGACGTTAACACTCCTACGGCCGGTACACCGCGGAACTAGTATCCGTCTCCCAGACTTTCACCTCTGACACTCGCACCGGGACCTCGTTCTTAAGCCCACCGCTTACCCGATCATAAAAATACTTCGCGATGTTTTCAGCCGACGGGTTGAGCTCGTCAAAGGGCGGCAGGTCATTGATGAACTGGTGGTCGAGATAGTCGATCACTCCGCCGATCAGGCTCTTCACATCCAGGAAATCCACCAACAGGCCGGTGGAATCCAGTTGGTCGCCTTGGACGGTGATCCGGATGCGGTAATTGTGGCCGTGCACGTTCTCGCACTTGCCCTTGTAATTGCGAAGGGCGTGGCCGGCCGCAAAAGTTTGTTCAACAGAAACTTCAAACATCGAAAAAGTTCTCTACGTCGCTCAAGTTGGTAGTAAAACCGTAGTCCGGCAGGCTATCGAAGAATACCTGGCCGTAGCGTTGCTTGGTAATACGATTATCCAGCAAAACCAAGGCCCCGCGATCGGTCTTGCTGCGGATCAGCCTCCCGAATCCCTGCTTCAATGTTAGCGCCGCCTGAGGGATCTGATAGTCGTAGAACGGATTGCCGCCATCTTCCCGGATTCGCTCGATCCTGGCCTCCACGACCGGGTCGCTCGGGACCGCGAACGGCAGCTTGTCGATGATGACGCAGCTCAACTGATCGCCTTGCACGTCCACGCCCTGCCAGAACGACGAAGTCGCGAACAAGACGCAGTGCGGCGTACGTCGAAACTCATCCAGCAGCGCGTTTCGCGGACCGGTGCCTTGCAGGAGCGTCGGATAGTCGATCTGAAGCGACACCTGGTCATAGACGATCCGCATCTGCTGATAACTGGTGAAGAGCACGAAGGCCCGGCCGCGGCTGTGCTGCAGGACACGCGTCACTTCCTCGGCGGCGCAGCGGGGGAACGCGGGCGAACGAGGGTCGGGCATGTGCTGCGGTACATATAACAGGACCTGCTTCTGATATTCGAAGTGACTCGGGACCACCAAAGACCGGGTGTGCCGGATTCCCAGGCGCTTCTCCGTGAAGTCGAACGTTCCGCCCACAGCCAGCGTCGCCGAGGTCATTATCACGGTGTCGAGCACGTCGAACAGCTTTTCTTCCAGGACCGAGGAGACATCGATTGGCGTGGCCTGTAGCAAACAGCCGCGGCCGCGCCGCTCGATCCAATAAACATAAGAACGATTGTCGCCCTTGCTCCAGAAGGTCAGACGCTGCTGCAGCTCCTGCGTCCTGCGGAATAGCGGAATCACCTCATCTGGGGCGTTCTTGACCAGTTGCAGATGCGTGGCCACCAGTTCGAGAGCACGCTGTACGTCGTCATAGGCGTCTTCATTCTTCTCAAAGAAGGCCGTGTGGCCTTTGAATCCAGTGCGTCCCTCGGTTTCGCCGAAGAGGGCGAAGAACTGCGTGGCACGATCGTCGAGCGTATCAAGAGTACGATCTAATTCGCCCGACCCCAATTGCTTGGTCCGCGAAATCTGCGCGATGTCATGTACCAGTTCCTGGAATTGATAATTGCTGATGCCGATGCCGAAGTACCTTCCGGCGACATCTTCGATTTCGTGCGCTTCGTCGAAGACCACGGCCGCGTACTCCGGGATGATGCCGCCGAATTCCTCGTCCTTCACTGCCAGGTCCGCGAAGAACAGATGGTGGTTAACAATGATGATGTCGCTCTCGTTCGCCCGCTGGTGCATTTGGGTAATGAAGCAGCGTTCGAACTGCTTGCACTTCTGGCCTGTGCAAAGCTCGCGCCGGGCATCCACTTTGTGCCAAGCCGAGCTACCCTCGGGCAGAGTCTTGATCTCAGCGCGATCGCCGGTAGTGGTGGTCGTTTCCCATTCGCGAATGATTTGAAAGTCGGCGATCTCTTCCAGGCCCGTCAGAATGGGCTCGCGTTCGGCGTCATAAATCTTCTGCCGGCACGCGAAATTGTTGCGGCCCTTCATGTAGCTCACTTCGAGCGGCCGGTCAAAATGCTTTTGTAAAAAAGGGATATCTTTATAAAACAGCTGCTCCTGCAGGTTCTTGGTTCCGGTCGAGACAACCACGCGCTTTCCCGAAAGGATAGCCGGGACCAGATAGGCCAGAGTCTTGCCGGTGCCGGTTCCCGCGTCCACCAGCAGGTGTTTCTTTTCGGCTAGCGCCGATTCCACCGCTTCGGCCATCTCTAGCTGCCCCGGCCGGAATTCGTAGCGCGGATGCCACCGCGAAAGCAGGCCGTGCCGCGAAAAGAAGTGACGCGCGGTGAGTTCCTTGGCGGCCGAAGACATCACTATTCATTCTAAGCAGCCACGGGGCGAAACGAACGTTATCGGCACGAACGGTCAAGCCACGGTAAAATCGAGGTACTTATGCGAATTAAGGTCGTCCTGTGCGCTTTGTTACTTGTGGTGAGCCTCACGGCCCGCCAACCAGTCCATTCCCAACACGCCATGGTGGTAGCGCAGGAGCCGTTGGCTGCCGACGTCGGAGTCGCCGTTCTCAAGGCCGGCGGAAATGCGGTGGATGCCGCGGTGGCGGTCGGTTTTGCACTAGCGGTCACATATCCGTTCGCCGGCAACATCGGCGGCGGCGGGTTCATGCTGGTGCGATTCGCGGATGGCCGCGCGACATTCATCGATTTTCGCGAGAAAGCGCCCCTCAAGGCCTCCCGCAATATGTATTTGGACGCCAATGGCAAGCTCACCAGGGACAGCTTGGTTGGGTGGCGCGCATCCGGCGTTCCCGGATCGGTACGCGGCTTCGAGCTGGCGCACAAGAAGTACGGCCACAAGTCCTGGAGTGAAGTGCTGGACCCCGCGGTGAAGTTGGCTTCGGACGGTTTCACCGTTTCCTACAGCCGTTCGGAATCGTTGCAAAGCCCGGGGACCACCAAGCTTCTGTCGCAATTTCCTGAGTCAAAGCGGATATTTTTGGCTGCGAAATATGGCGACAAGCTCGTTCAACCCGAGCTGGCCGCGACTCTGAAGCGCATCCGGGAGCATGGCGCAAGCGAATTCTACGAAGGCGAGACCGCCAGGAAATTCGCAGCCGCCATGGAAGCTAACGGGGGATTGATCACGGTGGATGACTTGAAACAATATCAGGCCATCGAGCGTACGCCGTTGCGCGGGCACTATCGCGATTACGAAGTCGTCACCTCCCCTCCACCCAGTTCGGGCGGCATCGGTATCCTTCAAATGCTCGGCATGCTGGAGGGCTCTGGGTATGAGAAGACGGGCGCTGGATCAGCCGCAACGATCCACTATGTTGCTGAGGTGATGCGACGGTTTTACGCCGACCGCAGCGAGTACTTCGGCGACCCGGATTTCGTCAAGGTGCCCATGCCCAAACTGCTCGACCCGCGCTATATCGCGAGCCGCCGTAACAGCATCGATCCTCAGCACGCTACGCCGAGCGATCAGATTCGTCCAGGGGATCTCGGCCCTTACGAAAAGACCGAGACCACGCACTATAACATCGTGGACAGCGAGGGCAACGCCGTGGCGGTCACCTACACGCTGAATGGCGGTTATGGCAGCGGCGTCACTGTTCCGGGTCTTGGATTTCTGCTCAACAACGAGATGGACGACTTCGCGGCTAAGCCGGGCGAGGAAAATCTCTTCCACCTGATTCAGGGCGAAGCCAATGCCATCCAACCCGGCAAGCGCCCGCTATCATCGATGACACCAACCATCCTGGTACGCGACGGCAAACCATTCCTGGTGCTGGGCGCACCGGGCGGATCGCGCATCATCAACGGTGTTCTGCAAGTAATCCTGAACGTGGTGGACTTTCACATGAACGTGCAGGACGCTCTAGATTGGCCGCGCGTCCATCATCAATGGATGCCGGATCAATTGTATTTGGAGAAGGGCATCTCGCCCGATACGATCGCCATTCTGAGCGCTATGGGGCATAAGATCGCGCCCTACGAAACCACCAATCCGGTGGTCGCGCGCGTAGAGGCGATCCTGAACGACAAAGGTTGGCTGCAGGGCGGTGCGGATGGCCGCGGCGAAGCGAAAGCGGAAGGATACTAAAGAGCCGAATGGAGCACGTCCTATCGACCCACATATTTGTAAACCATCGGCTAACGACGTTTTGGCTGGAGAAGATTTGGCAGGCGGGAGTGCCCGCTGTCGAGATATTCTGCGCGAGGCAGCACTTGGACTTTCGCGACAAGGCGCAGATCAACGAGCTCGGTCATTGGTTCCGGGATTCGGAGTTGAAGATACACTCGCTGCACTCGCCCATGTACAGCGATGACATGTGGGGCCGATCGGGTCCAAACTCTTATATCAATATCACCGAGCCTCTAAAATCGAAACGGATGATTATGCTGGATGACGTCAAACGCGCTTTAGACATAGCCGATGTCATCCCCTTCCGCTATTTGATCCAGCATATCGGCGCCTATGAAGAGGAGTACGACGAACGCAAGGTGGAATCTGCGTTTACGGCGCTGGAGGAGATTAACCTGTTTGCGCGCGAACGGGGCGTGGAAGTGCTGCTCGAAAATATTCCGAACCAGTTTTCGAGTGCCGAGCGGCTCGTGAGTTTTCTGGACCAGACGCATCTGAAGATGAACTTCTGCCTGGATGTCGGGCACGCCAATATGAACGAAGGCATCTCTACGGCATTCAGTGTCATGAAAGGCCGCATCCGGTCCACTCACCTGCACGACAACAATGGCACGGAGGACAATCATTTCTGGCCGTTTTACTCCCCCGCAGGGACCATCGACTGGAAGGACACTATGCGGTTGCTGCGATCGCAGCCCGACCAGTACCCGCTGCTTCTTGAATTGAGGGAATTTCCCGAGCATCCGCTTCCCCAATCCTTCGAGGTTGTGAAGCAAATTTTCGAAAAGCTCGAGACTGTTTGATGTCCTATCCCAGAATCAGAATCGAAGACGCCGGCAAGCACGCCGGTGAACCGGTGGAAATCGCCGGATGGCTTTATAACTTGCGCAAGTCCGGCAAAATTGTCTTCCCGCTCCTGCGCGACGGCAGCGGCACCATGCAGTGCGTCGCGGTCAAGGCCAACGTCGATGCGGCGCTCTTCGACACATTGAAGGACCTGACACAGGAATCGTCCGTCATCCTACGCGGCAAGATCCGGGCCGAGCAGCGAGCGCCCGGTGGCTACGAAATGGACGTCGAGGGCGCCGAAGTGGTGCAGCGCGTGCCAGAGTCCGATCCCTACCCTATTACGCCCAAGGAACACGGCACCGATTTCTTGATGGACCATCGCCATCTCTGGTTGCGCAGTAAGCGCCAGCATGCCGTCATTCGCGTGCGCCACGAAGTCATCAAGGCAGTGCGTGATTATTTCGATTCGCACGGCTTCACTTTGGTCGACACGCCCATTTTTACGCCGGCTGCTTGCGAAGGCACCACGACGTTGTTCGAAGTGAATTATTTCGACGACGAAAAAGTCTACCTAACCCAGTCCGGCCAGCTTTATAACGAGGCCGACGCGATGGCGTTCGGAAAAGTGTATTGCTTTGGGCCCACCTTTCGAGCCGAGCGATCGAAGACCCGCCGCCACCTGACGGAATTCTGGATGGTGGAACCCGAGATGGCCTACGCGACCCTTGAAGACGTCAAGCAAGTGGCCGAGGAGTTGATTGTGTTCGTGGTGGGACGGGTGCTGGAGAACCGTCGCGCGGACCTCGCCGCCCTGGAACGCGACATCACCAAGCTTGAAACCGTCAAGGCTCCATTTCCACGCATGAGCTACGACGACGCTGTGAAGGCTCTCCAGCAGAAGGGCAGCGAGATCCAGTGGGGCGGCGATTTCGGCGGCCCCGACGAAACCATGATCACCGAGGGACTCGATCGCCCGCTGATGGTAGACCGCTACCCGACTCAGGTAAAAGCGTTTTACTTCGAGCCCGATCCCGACCGGCCGGAGCTGGCCTTGGGTGTGGACGTCATCGCGCCCGAAGGATATGGCGAGATCGTCGGAGGCGGGCAGCGCATCCACGATCTGAATCTTCTGCTGAAGCGCCTGGAAGAGCACAACCTGCCGCGCGAAGCATTCAACTGGTATATCGATCTCCGCAAATACGGCACGGTTCCGCATGGAGGTTTCGGAATGGGCATCGAGCGCTTCGTCGCGTGGATGTGCGGACTGGAGCACATCCGGGAGACCATTGCGTTTCCCCGAATGCTCTATCGCACGCGGCCTTGAAGGACGTAGCCATGCGCCATTCCCACATAACCATCATCGGAGTTCCGCTTGATCTCGGGGCGGGGCGCCGCGGCGTCGACATGGGCCCATCCGCGGTGCGCGTGGCGAATTTGAACGCCAGGCTCAGCGAAATCGGCTTCGAAGTTGAAGATCTCGGCAACGTCCCCGTGGCGCAGCCGGAAAGTCATCCTGAAGGTCAGCCGCACGCGAAGTATCTGCCCCAGATCACGCAAACTTGCACCCACCTTGCGGAGCTGGTGGAGAAGCAAATGTCGGCGGGAAAGTGCCCATTGATTCTGGGTGGCGATCATTCTCTCGCCGTGGGCACGGTCTCGGGTGTTTCGAAACACCTTCGCGATCGCGGCGAAAAGCTGGGCATGATATGGATCGATGCGCATACCGACATGAACACTCCCGCCACCAGCCCTAGCGGTAACGTGCACGGCATGCCGCTGGCTTGCTGCATCGGTCTGGGACCGAAAGAATTGACCGATATTTTCGGTTTCTCACCTAAAGTGGCGCCGGAGAACGTCGCGCTGGTCGGAATTCGTTCCGTCGATGACGACGAGCGCGACAACGTGCAGAGGTCCGGGGTTCATGCCTTTACGATGCGGGATATCGATGAGCGCGGCATGCGGTCGGTGATCGAAGAATCAATCCGGATCGCGGGCACTGGAACCGCGGGCTTTCACGTGTCGCTCGACATGGACGCGGTCGACCCGCGCGAGGCGCCCGGCGTCGGCACACCCGTGCGCGGCGGCATCACTTATCGCGAGGCCCACCTGGCCATGGAAACAATGTGCGACTCGGGCCGCATGACGTCCATGGAAGTGGTGGAAGTGAATCCGGTGATCGATGAAGTGAACCGGACAGCGGCTTTGGCCGTCGAATTAGTGATGTCGGCCATGGGAAAAAGGATTCTGTAACGAATGAAGACGCGCGTGGCGGTGATTTACGGCGGGCGGAGCGGAGAGCATGAGGTATCGCTGCGCTCGGCCAAATCCATCATCGATGCCATGGATCCTGAGAAGTACAAGGTCCTGCATTATTTGATTTCGAAGGAAGGCAAATGGAGCCCCCGGCCGATCGTGCCCGAGCCGCGCGCGAATCCGGAGATCGACGTGGTTTTTCCAGTCCTGCACGGTACATTTGGTGAGGACGGCACGGTGCAGGGCTTGCTCGAATTGGCCGACTTGCCCTATGTCGGAGCCGGAGTGCTGGCTTCGTCGTTGTCAATGGATAAGGAAATGATGAAGCGTGTCGCCGCCGCGCGTGGACTGCCGGTAGTAGATTATTGTGTCGTGCCCTGCTCCTCGGGTTGGGTTAGCGATTTTGGTTTTCCCTTATTCGTGAAGCCGGCCAACCTGGGATCGTCGGTCGGGATCTCCAAGGCCCGCAATTGCGAGGAGCTGAAATCCGCGCTGGAGCTGGCGGCGTCTTATGATCGAAAGGTGATCGTGGAGCGCGGCATCATCGGGCGCGAGTTCGAATGTTCGGTGCTGGGCAACCAAGATCCGGTCGCCGCTGTCCCGTGCGAGATTCTTCCATCGCGCGATTTCTACGACTACGACGACAAATATCTGCTCGAAAAAGCCGAGACGGTAATTCCCGCCAATCTATCGCCGGAACAGACCGCGGAACTGCAGCGGCTGGCCGTGGAGTGCTATCGCGCGGTGGAGTGCGAAGGCATGGCGCGCGTCGATTTTTTACTGGAAAGCGCCACCGATACGCTGTACATCAACGAGATCAACACCATTCCAGGTTTTACGTCTATCAGTATGTACCCGAAGATGTGGGAATATTCAGGCCTCCCCATGCCTAAGCTCATCGACCGGCTGATCGAGCTGGCCCTGGAGCGGCATGCGGTCAAGAAACGACTGCGTTACACGAAGTAAATGCTCGCTCCGCTTTTCTTCTTTTTTGCGCCTCCTCCGGCGGCCGAAGACCTCGACGGCCTCCTGAAGCGCTTCACTCAACTAGTGGCCATCGTAGAGAGCCAGGCGGCGGATAAGGTGAACAGCGAGCAAGCCATCTACGGCGGGGCGATTCCAGGCATGTTGCGGGAGCTTGATCCCCACTCGATTTTCTTCGATCCCCAGCAGAACCAGCAACTGAAGGAAATGGAAAGCTCCGAGCGCAAGGGGTTCGGGACCGTAGTCTCGATACTCCCGGGCCGCGTGATTATCCTCCAGGCGCTGCCTGGCACGCCGTCGGCCAAGTCCGGGCTGCAGCCGGGCGATGAGATCGTGGCGGTGAACAACATCGCTCTGGCCCGCTTGGAGTTTGACCAGATCATCGAATTTCTGAGCCAGGCGCGGCAGCATCAGGCGCAGCTCATCGTACGGCGTCCGGGCAATGTACGGCTGCTCGACTTCATCCTGGACCCCGCGCTGGTCGATTCCCCGAGCGTCGATCGAGCGTTCCTCCTCAAGCCTGGTGTCGGCTACGTCCGCGCCAACGGCTTCGATCCGCAGACCGCAAAGCAGCTCAAAGCGGCGATCGAGAATCTTGGCGGCGAAAAGCTAAAAGGTCTGGTGCTCGATCTGCGCGACAATCCCGGCGGCGTGGTGCAAACGGCGCTCGAAGCCGCGTCCTACTTTCTCAAACCCGAGCAGCGGATACTCAGCGTGAAGGGGCGCAGCATCCAGGGCCAGGACGTCGATACGCCCAAGACCGCGACGCCTTACTCATTTGCTGTCGCGGTGCTCGTGAATGCTAAAACGGCCAGTGCAGCCGAAATCGTCTCGGGGGCTCTGCAAGACCACGATCGCGCGACCATCATCGGCCAGCCGACCTTCGGAAAAGGACTAGTGCAGAACGTGTTCCCGCTATCGGGCAACACGGCGCTCGCGCTGACCACGGCCTTTTATTACACGCCGAGCGGGCGGTCGATCCAGAAAACTTTGCCGAGCGGCCATCTGGAGATCGAGAAACAGAAGGACGAGTTTCGGACGGACTCGGGACGTGTCGTAACTGGTGGCGGCGGCATTCAGCCCGATGTTTTGATTACGCCGGAGCCGACGACACAACTGCGCCTCGCCTTGGACGCGAGCGCGACGATCACTTCCTTCGCCACCGATTTCATCCAGAGGAACAAGATCACCGATGCCTTCGAGGTAACACCCGCGGTCCTGGAGGAATTTCAGGTCTATGCCGCCGAGCACAGCATCCAACCGCCGGTGGGCGAGTGGGTGCGAGAGCGCGAGTGGGTTCAGAACCGGCTGAAGCAGGAGATTTTCAACCAGGCGCTGGGCGTCGCCAAGGGCGATGAAGTGGAAGCCCAGCGTGACCCCGCGATCCGCGCGGCCCTTTCCAAATTAAATTAGCTAGGAAGCGGCGGCGAGCTCGCGGTCGGGCTCGCAGTAAGCCTCATCGAGGCGGTCGCGACGCTGGATGAAGGTCTGGATTTCAGCCGTCGAAAAAACAAACCCATCTTGGGCGGGATCGTAAGGGATGTCGCGGCCTGCGTGCATCTGGAGAATCTCGGCGGCGTCGTTCATTTGACGCCGTTCGTGTTCGCGGCGCTCGGCTTGGATCTCGCGGAGCTGCTTGAGCGTGCGGTCGAACAGGCGTGCGAGGCGCTGCTCGTAAATACTGATGTTGGCGAGGGCGCGGCTTTGGTGATGGAAGGCTTGAGCGAGGGCGAGGGCTCCCGCGGCTCGGGGTTCATTGGTGCGGATGGAATCGAGCTGGTCCTCGGCGGCGAGGGTGAGGAAGGTGGCCTCGATGGCGGGGACGCGATTGAGGCGCCACGTAGAGTCCCCGAGCGATTGAACGAGCTGGTCTTCGAGCGCGCCTTTGGGCTGAAACTGATCGACGAAGCGCTGGAGGTGGCTCTCGTAGGCGGCCAGGTCTTCGGTGGGCAGGACGACAACGTGTCCAGTGAGGCCGTGGCGCAGAGCGTTCAGGGAAGAGCGCTGTTTGCCGGCAGGCGTCCGGGGTCCGGTGGAGTGTTCCGAGTTGGCGCGATTGACGGCGGCGCGGGCGGGATTTCCATTCGATGACGGGGTCATAGGTTCTTTGCTCCTGACATCTAGATAGCATGCGAGCGGATGGTTTCGGCAGTTTTTAGTTCAGGAAGTTGTTGAAAGCAGAGGAAAGAGGGGAGTGGGAAGCTTGGTGACCGGCGGCGATTCTACCGCGCTGGATCGCATGTGGGGGGCAGGGCACGCAAGGATTCCTCTTGGCGGTGTTCAAGGACCAGTTCAATCGCCTCACGAAGGTTCGCCAGACATTCTTCACGCGTCTGGCCTTGACCATTAGCGCCGGGCACTTGGGCGCAGTACGCGATATACCATGGACCGTCTTGCTCGACTATGGCGGTGAACTCGTTGCGCATGCGTACATTTTACCGCTGCCGCAGATCTTGAACAGGCTGCCTACTGGGGTTTGAATGCACGGTAGTGTCCTAAATCTGTGTGGGGCGGCGTGCCGCGAGGTAGTTAAGTTTAGAACGGGTCGTATTCTTCTATTCCAGTGCCACCACAGCCGGAACATTTTCCTGGCAGATTCGGCTCTTGACCGCACCCTGGACACTCAAGATCGCTGTTTATTTCCATCCAAACTGGATCGCGATCATGAATATCGTTTTGACAAACTCCAGAACCTTCACAGGCTGGGCATTCACGTTCCATGATGCCCAATGTAACTCAAATACCCAGGACTGCTGGTATGTCCCTATAGTGCGGACCTGCTGTTTTCGCGGGATAGGGGCCTAAATCTGTGTAGGCCCGCGCTATCCCTTTGGTGACGTGAGGGTCACTTGCGTGGACTCTAGCACAGCCGAGGCTAGGCGCATAGTCTCGGGGTTTGGTTGAGGAATATCAAAAGTGCAGTTTACAAAGGTTACATTCTCAAGGATTAGGCTTCCGCCCTGGTAAGTTATCCGCATGTTTTCGAAGATAGTGTTTATGTAGTAGCTCCCATCCAGCGTTACTTCGCCGCCAACAAAGCGTAGGTACGCAGTACACTTGTCGCCACCGGAAGTGCTGAAAATTAGAATCCCCTCCCCTACCTGATGGACCTGCCAAGCGCCTTTGGTGCATGGAACGGTTTCACCAGTGACGTAGGCGTTGGTAAAATCCGCCGCCTCTTTTGGCTTTGGTGTCCGCGATAGTCGCGCCCAATGATATTGAGGAACGTATGACAGATTTAGCAACGATCGATACTCAACTAGATCTCGTGCTACGCTCCAAGCTCCCAGGTCGGAGGGTGACGCCTTAACGAATTGAGTTCCGACCTGCTGCGCAACTTGCTCAGGCAATCGCGACGATGGGTGTTTTTTCAATTCGGCAATCACGTTTTTTACGGTAGCTTGACTAGTTGGATTGTTGGGAGACAAAGCAGCGCTGGAAAGACGCATGGTCTTCTCTATAACATCCAAGCGGTCACTGGTATGCGTTTTGAATACGGTATATCCATTCCATTGGACTAGTGTGAAAATTGCGATAGCAACCATCGCCCCAAGCGGCGACCAGGATTTGAATTGCGTTAGTTTGGATCGTGCATGCTCATCGAAAGCTTCGTGTACAGCCTTTTTGATTTCAGTAGCGACGTCTTTTTTAATTGCCATGTCTTCGGCTTCAAGCGTGAGATAACACATCTTCCCCTGACCTCCCCATGCTAGACTCAAGGCAGGCCGTTAGAGATGGTTGAAGTGTACTCGCGATACCCTTCAGCTAGTTTCTACGCCAACAGTTCCGTAATTTCCCAAACGTGATCGGCGATGCCACTTTGCATCGCCGGGGTCACGCGCAAACTCCTATGAACCCGGCCAAAGTTATACCACGCGAAATGCAGGCACAACGCTGCCCATAGGTTATCCCATTTCTTGCTAAAGGCGTTAGTCAGGCGGGTTAACCTACGCATTTGCATGCGCATGGTGAGATTTTGCCGCTCCACAATTGACGTGCAAATTCTTTTCGGATCGGGGTTACCGATGACTGGGACTCGCTCCGTTGACACTACCTCGGCGGGAGAATACCGGCGTTCGCCTTCCGGCGTGGCGCGATAAACCTTGATGAGCTGAGCGAAATCCATGCGGTCGCTTAGTGTATTCTCAATCGCGCTGGGGTAGCTCCCGAATCCATCAGCAGTGAGCTGGAACGGCTGCGCGGCTGTTGCGTGCCGCAATCCTTCGATAAAGATATTCGTGGTCGCTTGGTCGCGTTTTCGAGAGCAAAGTTGAGAACTAGCTTCGTGTTTCGCTCGATTGCGACGAAACAGTAGTTGTCGCCAAAGCTCGGATCGTGCTCCGGTCGGTTGGCCCGCTCCTTGCAGAAAACCCAACCCCAAATTTCATCGAGCTCCACGTCCCTACACGGCACATTTACGATTTTCTCGCTCATCAGTTTCTCGCAGTGCTCGCCAGCTTTCACCAGCACGCGAAGAATCGTATCGCGGTGAACGTTAGTTAACCGTTCGATGCTGCGGATGCTGATGCCTTCGACCAGCATTTTGAGAATCGTCTCCGCCTTCTCCATCGGCAGGTACATGCCGTCTAGCGGCTTCTCGCGAGGCTCCAGGAAGGTTTTGGAGCATTGCTGGCACTTGTACCGCTGATGTCCTTTGCGGTCTTTACCGTGCTTCTGGCACTGAGTCCGGCAACTGTGGCAGGTCATGGAATCTCCTCTTGAGTTCCACAGCCTGAAGCCGGATAATGAGATTGCGAGTCTGATACGGCTTAGGCTGTGTTGGATTACAAGCCCTGGTCGGTGCTTCAACACTGGCCGGGGCTTTTGACTTCATGATTGATTCTAATGCTTGCCTTGCAAGCAGTCAAGAGAAATGTTAATGCTTGCCAAGTAAGTATTGACAGATGCTTGCCAAGCATGTATCCTGGAAGTCATGAAGGTTGTCAAAATGGTTTCGAAGTATGCCGCCAAGGGCGGTCAAGCGCGGGCCTCCGTGTTGACCTCGGAGCAGAGAAAAGAGATTGCTAGAACTGCTGCCCGCGCTCGATGGGGCGAACCTGAAGAGGATAAAAACAAGCAAGCATCGGCCGCTGGCAAGGCGTTGAAACCAAAGGGCAATTTGGAAAACGGGCCGATTCTGCCTATCGCGTTGTTTCCTGGAAAATTAACTATTGGGAACGTCCAGTTCGTTTGTTATGTCCTCGACAACGGAAAGCGCGTCATGGCTCAGCGTGAGATTGTTCGATTGCTGACGGGAAGGGTTAGCGGCGATCTTGGGGCCTATCTGAAAGCGCAAGCTCTTTCCAGATACATCGACACCGAGGAACTCGCTGGACAAACAATCCAGTTTTCGATACCTGGAACCCAATATAAGGGCATCGGCTACGAAGCCACTCTGCTGTTAGACATATGCGACGCTTACCTGCGGGCCCGGGAAGAAGGGAAGTTAGCAGAGAGTCAATTGGAACTAGCTAAGCAAGCTGAAATCATTACACGAGCATGTGCGAAGGTCGGAATTATCGCTCTGATCGACGAAGCGACGGGATACGGTGCCTTTAAGAAGAAGCAGGAGTACCAGCTAAAGCTTCAAGCGTTCATCGCCGAAGACCTTCAAGAATGGGCTTTGATGTTCCCCCATGAATTTTGGTTCGAACTGGCACGCCTCGAAAGTGTTCACTATTCGCCGAGATCCAGGCCACTTCGGTGGGGCAAATATATCATGGCTTTCGTTTATGATGCGGTTGACGGCGATGTTGGAAAAGAGCTTCGGAAGAGGAATCCTGATCCGCACTTCAAGCAGAATCATCACCAATGGCTGAAGGAATTCGGACGGCAGAAAGTGCATGACCAAATCGAGCGCGTAATCACCATTATGAAACTCTGCAAGGACATGAACGACTTTCGGGAAAAGTTCGCTAAGGTCTTCAAGCGGAGCGCTTTTACCGCGCAGATGACGTTCGATTGGGAACTTCCTACGTGAGCCACTGGCGGCCCGCCATGCCGAGGCCGCCACCAAGCCCACACAGATTTAGGACACTACCGAATGCACTGTCCCTAATTTCCTGGGTATAATTCAATCGAATGGACATCTACGACGAAGTGGTCCGTTTGCGCCGGCTGGGCCAGAAATGCGCCCTGGCGACCATCGTGCAGGTTAATGGATCCATTCCCAGCTACGAGAGCGCCAAACTGCTGGTCCGCGAAGACGGTTCCATGATCGGGACCATCGGCGGAGGCTGCGTCGAGGCCGAGGTCTGGAACGCGGCCCGCGAAGTCATGCAGCAGGAGCGCGCCCGGCAGATGAACTTCAGCCTCGGACAGGATGCCGCCTATGACAACGGCCTGATCTGCGGAGGACAACTCAGCGTTTTCGTCGAACCAGTGATCCCCCAGCCGCGCCTGTTCATCTTCGGCGCCGGCCACATCTCGAAGAGCATCTCCAAGTTCGCCACTATGGCCGGGTTCGCCACCGTGATCGTCGATAATCGTGAGGCCTTCGCTAATCGCGACCGGTTCCCGGAAGCCGATGAGATTCACTCCGAAGAGTACGAGGAAGTGTTCCCCAAGCTGGTCATCCGTGACACCAGCTATATCGTCATCGTGACGCGCGGCCATCGCGACGATATGCGCGTGCTGCGCTGGGCGGTGGAAACAAACGCCAAGTACATCGCCATGATCGGCAGCAAGCGCAAGGTGATCGGCGTCGTCAAGGAACTGGAGAAGGAAGGCATCTCGCGCGCGGCCTTCGAACGCGTCTTCGCGCCCATGGGTCTCGATATCGGGGCCATCACGCCCGAAGAGATCGCTATCTCGATTGTGGCCGAAATGATCGCCATGCGCCGCGCGCCCGATTCGGACTGGCGGTCGCATTCCAAATCCATCTTCGCAACTGAGACCTCGCGAGCCGTCTTGAAGTGAATTCTCGCTGTCCGATTGCCGGCCTGATTCTGGCGGGCGGTGCATCGCGGCGCATGGGCACACCCAAAGCCTTGCTGCGATTCCAACGCGAAACCTTCCTGGACCGACTGATTCGCTTATTCTCTGGCGTCGCGAACCCGGTGATCGTCGTCCTCGGCCATCAGTCGGGCCAGATTCGCTCCGGGATTGAACGCGTTTCCGAAGCCACCTTCGCCGTGAATCCCGATCCAGAACGCGGCATGCTCAGCTCGCTCCAGTGCGGTCTGCAAACTCTGCCGGCCGAAACGGAAGCTGTGATGTTCACGCCGGTGGATCATCCCAATCTCCAGGCCGCCACGGTCAAAACGCTGGCCGGGCTATTTGAAACTGAGGTGGCGCCAGTCATTGTGCCCACCTTTGGCGGCGCGCATGGTCATCCGGTCTGCATTGCGCGCGCGTTAGCCGACGAACTTCTGGAGCTTCCGGCTGGCGCGATGGCGAGCGACGTCATTCACAAATACGTCAGCCGGACGAGGTACATCGAAGTAGACGACCCCGCCGTTACCATCGATGTGGACGATCCAGAAGCATACGCCGGCCTGCTGGCACAAAGCCCATGAGGAAGAAGCTCACGCGCGCGCTTTGGATCGCCCTTGTGGCTGTCGTAGCCATCGGGCTGCTGGCGCCATACATGGATGCGAATCGTATGCGGCCGCGCATTCAAGCGGCCCTCGAAACGGCATTCAACCGGCCGGTCGAGATCGGCGCCGTGCATCTGAATCTATTCTCGGGACCCGGCTTCACCGTAGAGGACGTCGTGATCGAAGACGATCCTGCCGCCGGCATCGAGCCGTTCGCGCACGTCGAGAGCATGCAGGCGCGAGTCCGGTGGCTCAGCCTGCTGCGCGGCAAACTGGCGTTCTCCAGCTTGCGGATGGATTCACCCAGCGTTAATCTCGTGAAGCAGCCCGTAGGCCCCTGGAATATCCAACAGCTACTGGACCACACCTCCAGAATCGGCTCAGGTGGCGGCCGCAACGTCCCCGATATCCAGATTCGCGACGGCCGTCTGAACTTCAAATTCGGCGACACCAAGTCGGTGTTCTATATAAGCGCCGCCGATATTGATGTCTACGCTAACGAGAGCGGCGACGCAGTGATCCGATTTTCCGGGGCGCCCGCCCGCACCGATCGCGGATCGCAGAACTTCGGCGAGCTGAGTGCCCGCGGCATCCTCCACTTCTCTTCGAGCGCCGAAGACCAGCTCAACATGGGCCTGCGCCTGGAGCGAACGGCGATATCCGAGCTAGCCCGATTGTTCAACGGGCGCGACATGGGCGTGCATGGCTTCGCGGTCGCCAACGCGCGCTTGGCTGGGCCGCTTTCCCGGCTGGCTGTCACTGGCGATCTGAATATTACCGACGTCCATCGCTGGGATCTGATGCCGCCCAAAGGCGAAGGCTGGACGCTCAATTATCGCGGCCTGCTTAACCTGCCCGGCCATCAGCTGGATGTGGAAACGATAGCAGCTCAGGGACAAGTTCAGCCGGTGGCGGTGAAGCTGCGGCTGGCCGATTATCTTGCTTCGCCAAAATGGGCCGCCAGCTTCGCCTTCCGCGACCTCCCGGCCGCCTCACTGGTGGAAACAGCGCGTCATATGGGTGCTCCCTTTCTCCCCGGCGTGCAGGTGGATGGCCGCGTGAATGGCGTGATCGGCTATTCGAACGCAGGGGGCCTGCAAGGCGAGCTTGCGCTGGAAAATGCTTCGTTGAAGTCCACTCACGAGGCTTCCGCGGAGTTTGAGTCGGCAATTGTCCTATTCACGAACAACGCCATCGAGTTTGGTCCCGCCGATGTGACCATGGAGAACGGCCAGTCGGCGCAAATCGGCGGCATTTTTGCTCTGGACAACAGCCGCGCCGCGCTTCGCATCACTACCCGCCAGTTGTCTATCGCCGAAGTGGAATCGAGCGCCGAGCATGTGGTCTCCGCTCCGCCCATTCCGTTGCTCGAGAGTCTCCGGCAAGGTAGTTGGCATGGCTCCATCGCTTATGAACGCACGGACGATCATCCGGGTGTTTGGTCGGGCCAGTACGAGCTGCAGAATACTGTGATGGACATCCCCGGGCTGGCCACGCCGATCCGATTTGCGAATGCAGCAGTGGAAATCAAAGATGGGCTGATCCAGATCAGCCGGATTCACGCGCGCGCAGGAGCGGTGACGCTGGAGGGTGACTATCGATACGATCCGGCGGCCGGCCGCCCGCACCGCATTCGCTTGAACATCCCGGAATTGCAGGTCGGCGAGCTGGAGAGTCTGATGATGCCCACGCTTCGGCGCAACGAAGGTTTCCTGGCGCGGACTTTTCGTCTAAGCAAAGAGACCCTTCCTAAGTGGCTTTTGGAACGCGAACTGGAGGGCGATATTCACGTTGTCAAGCTCGTGAACGGTGAATCGCCGATCGGCGAGATTCGCGCCCGCCTGGTGTGGGACGGACCAAGCATTGTGTTGTCGGGCCTCGATTGCCGGCTCGACGACATGCATGCGCAGGGCAAGCTAAGTTTGAATCTAGACAAGCCGTCGCCCGCGTACAGTTGGACGGGCACGATCGAAAATCTGGAATACCGGAACGGCCGCTTGGATCTGGATGGCGAGATCCAGACCAGTGGGGTAGCCCAAAACCTGCTGCTGAATATTCGGTCGCAGGGCACCTTCGAAGGTCAGGGAATCGAGCTGGGCCCGGATACTGAAGTGAGCGCGATCACTGGCGGCTACAAGTTGGCGCCTGTTTCTGGTATCCCGCGACTAGTACTTTCCAACATTCAGGTGGAGCAGGGGGCGGACACGTTCTCGGGCCAAGGTTCCAGCCAGCCGGACGGTCACATCGTGTTGGAATTGACCAGTGGGCGCAAGCAGTTGAGGCTGAGCGGGATGCTGCTGCCTATCCATCCGGATACACCTCCGGCGCGCTAGTTTTCGTCAAACTGTAGTCACCGGGCTTCTTGTCCGATAGAATACTATTAGACCCCGGCATCACATGAAAGATTTGACGCGCGCATTTTCCGCGGAAACACGCCCCTCGGATAACCGCCCCGCAGATACTCGAAATGTCGCGCGGGACCAGATCGAACGAATATTCGAAGAACGATTGGCCGCTCTGAGCGCGGGCGTGGTCCAAGCTGTCGCGGAGTCGCTGGCCGGTGCGCGCCGCGAACTTACCTCGAAATTGAATAAGTCGATCCGGCGTCTGCGGGCATCGGAAACTGAGCAGCAATGGAGCAAGGCCATCGTTGACGGTACGGAAGGTTTCTCGGACCGTGCGGCTTTGTTCCTGCTTCGCGACGGTTCGCTTGAGCTTGCGGCCGTGCGGAATATTCCTGGGGTGGATCAACGGCTCGCGACCCCGCTCGATTCGGCGCCTGCGTTTCGAAGCGCGGCGCAATCCAAGGACACCGTCGTGGCGTTACGAACCAAGAGCGAGATGTCCGAGCCCATCGCTCACTGCTTTGGGGAAGACACGGCTCGCAACTTCTACTTGTTTCCGATCGCTGCCAAAGATCGCATCGTGGCGCTGCTGTATGCTGACGCGGTGCAAAATATTATCGAGACTAACGGCCTGGAAATCCTGGCGACTGTGGCCGGGGCGGTGAGCGAAAGCCGGACGTTTTCGCGCCCAACCCTGGTGCACATCCAGCCAGACCAGGACCTGCACGTCAAAGCGCAGCGCTTTGCACGCAATCAGGTCGCCGAGATTAGGCTTTATAAATCCGAAAATGTGAAGAACGGCCGCGCCGGGAGTAATCTTTATACGTCCTTAAGAACAGAGATTGATTCAGCGCGGGAGGCTTTTCGGCGGGATTTTCTGTCCGCTCCCGGCACTATGGTCGACTATTTGCACTTGGAATTGGTGCAAACGCTTGCAAACGACGATGTCCAATTACTTGGCCCCGATTATCCCGGTCCTCTACTCTAGCCGGCTCCGGCTCGCCGCACTGGCCTGCCTGTGCGCCGCGAGTATGTCCGCGCAATCGCTCGAGACGTTGGGCGCGAATTACCGCAAGACGCCCACACCGCGGACCCGCGCAGCGCTGCTGCGGTATGCCAACGCGCACCCCAACGACAAGAACGGCGCTCTCGCTCTACTGGCTCTTGGTGCGACCGAAATCGACGAGCGGCAGTTCGGCGATGCCCTGCAACACTTGACCGCTGCCGCCAAGCGCTTGCCAACGCTGGCTGATTACACCGCCTTTCTGAGCGCTGCATCCCAGGCTGAGCTGCGTCAATTTTCGGATACGGAAAAAACACTGGCGCCGGTGTGGCAAGCAACGCCTGCTTCCCCCTTTGTAGCGAAGGCAGTAACGCTACAAGTGAATTCCTACTTGCAGGATTCCAAGCCCACCAGCGCCCTGGAGTTGATCCAAAGACACTTAACGGATTTCACTGTGCCTCAGGCGGAATTATTACTAGCGCGAAGCTACGAAGCCGACGGGAACCGCGAGGCCGCAGCCGCGCATTACCAGAAAATCTACATCGATTATCCATTGTCGAATGAGGCGTCGGATGCGCAGTCCGCTTTGACGCAGTATCCAGCGCCCGATACTCAGGCGCTACTGGCGCGTGCCTTTAAGTTGGTGGATGGCGGAGATTACGATCGCGCGCGCAAGGAGCTTACGGTCCTGTTACCCGTGTTAAGCGGAGCCAATCTGGAGTTGGCGCGCGTGCGGATTGGTGCGGCGCGGCACCTGGCCCGGGAAGATAAACAGGCCTACGAATACCTTTCCTCTTTTCAGGCTTCCACACCTGAAGCGGAAGCGGAGCGGCTTTATAACTTGATGGAATGCGCGCGGCGGCTGGATCACATCGACGAGATGAGATCCATTCTGGAGAAACTTTCGGAGTCGTATCCCCAATCGATCTGGCGCTTCAACGCGCTTCTGTCGGCAGCAAATTACTACACCGCGCACAGCCAGAGCGATGCCGCCGAGTCGGTCTACCACACCTGCTATGAGGCTTTTCCCAACGAGCCGCGGTCCGCGCAGTGCCAGTGGAGAATCGCGTGGACGCAATATCTGCGTGATTCCTCCGGGGCCGCCTCTTTGTTACAGGAGCACCTCAGGCGCTATCCGGATTCAGACCGCGTAAGTACAGCGCTCTATTTTTTGGGGCGGATCGCCGAGTCGAAAGCGGACCTGGGAACTGCGCGGGTTTACTACGAAAAGATCGATAAGGCTTTTCCGAATTATTACTACGCCATGCTGGCTCGCGAACGGTTGGCCTTACAGGCCATTTCCGGCGCCACACCGGCCGCGGACGCATTGCAATTTCTAAGTGGGCTTCAACTGACGCCTCGCCATACTTCGGAAAGTTTCGTAGCCACGGCCACCACTACCGATCGCATCGAGCGCTCTCATCTGCTGGCCTCGGCCGGGCTGGACGATCTAGCGGAGAATGAGTTGCGTTTCGGCGCCAAAACCGATGGCCAGCCGCAGATTCTCGCGGTGGAGCTGGCCGAGCTGGCCAACCGGCGCGATGCTCCCGATCAGGCTATTCGCTATATAAAGCACTACGCGTCCGGGTACCTCTCGCTCTCGCTCGATAATGCGCCCGATAAGTTTTGGCGGCTGGCTTTTCCGTTGCCCTATCGCCACTCGCTCGAAGAATATAGCCGCCAGCAGTCACTCGATCCGTTTCTGGTTGCGGCTCTGATCCGGCAGGAGTCCGAGTTCAATACCAAGGCAGTATCTCCCGCCAACGCCCGCGGATTGACTCAGGTACTCCCGTCCACGGCACGCCAGCTCAGCCGGCAGCTCAAGATTCCGCGCTACAGCACCAAGATGTTGTTCACTCCCGACATGAACTTGAAGATCGGTACCTTCTATCTGAAAGCGCTGTCCAATCAGCTCCAGGGTAAGTGGGAAGAGACGCTGGCGTCTTATAACGCGGGAAAATCGAGAGTCAATTCCTGGACCAGTTCAGCCAACTACCACGAGCCTGCTGAGTTTGTCGAGAGTATTCCGTTTAGCGAGACTCGCGTCTACGTCCAAAGCGTCCTGCGGAATGCAGAAGTTTATCGCCGGCTTTACGGTTCCAAGGCTCGTTGAAAAGCCGCGCTACGGCTTGAGCCGGATCCAACGCGAATCGCGATACTGGAAAATAAGATTGTAGGAATCGAGCGCGGCTTGCTCCGGCTTGGCTGCCAGGAGCTTCGCCCGATCCACTTGCAGTTCGGGAAGCCCGTAATATAGGCGGCAAATGAACAGCAGTACCCACGTGTCATCTTTGTCGAAAGGATCGTCGACGAAGAGGACCTTGGAGCCGCTGGGCACGCGCGGCTGAATCTCACTGAGCTGCCTGACAGTCGAGCGGATGAAGGGATTAACGTACGGCTGCCATGGCCGCGAGGCATGGAAAGCAATCACTGCCGCGGCGCAGAGTGCGAACGTGGCGAATTGAAGCCCAGGGCCCACCAAAGCATCGCGCAGCTTCACGATTGCGAGCGCAAGGTAGAGCGCAATACCGAACAGCGGGAGATACATCACATACGCGCCGCGAAGGGCTACGAAGACGATCGGCAGTGGAGTTATCAGAATGAATGCGAGTGCAAACATCAGCCGGCGATCGCGCGTGATGAGGGCGATGGCGGCAGCCAGGATAATCGCCAGCATGCAGATTGGGGCGGTAAGCGTTCCGGGATGCACCGAAGTCAGCAGGTCAAAGTAATGCGTAAGGCCCGCGATGTAAATGCGAGGGCTGATGTGCAGACGGTAGTCCTCATTACCGATCAGCGGGCTGGAGTGAGACAACTTGCCAAAAACATAAGGCAAGGTCATCAACGCGCCCAACGCGGACGGCAACCAGCGGCGGATCAGACTCCCAGTGGCCGGCTCACCAAGCAACCCTTCGTAGGCGATGATTATGACGGGAAGCGTCACGGCCATCTCTTTGGAATCCAGCGCGAAAATGTAGAAGATCAGAAACCACGCGAGCTGCGCGTTGCTGAGGTACTGTTTGCGCGCTCGCGTCGTTACGTATAATCCCAGCGCCGCGAAATAAAAAGTGAAGCATAGAATGTCGTAGATGATCCCGGTGTCGTGAAAGACATCGACGCCGGCGTTGTAGCAAGCAAAGAGTACGGTCAGCGCCGCCGTTTCTATACCAGCGATTGCCGCTGCTGTCCGATAGGCCAGGTACAAATTGAGAAAGAGCAGAGCGAAACAAACCATCCGGAAAGGTAGCGGATGAAATCCTGCCATTTCAAAGAGCAGGCGGTAGACGAGATTCCCGAATGGACGGTAACCCGGGGAAAAAAAGAGCAGGTTCTCACCGGCGAGGCGCTGGAGAGGCTTCTGCCACGCCAAGTAAATATTCATCAGGTCGTCGCCGCTGAAATAGGAAGCTACTCCATCACGCGTGAACCAGATCCAGATCGATATGACCACCGCACTGCTAAAAACGAGATAGAGCCGCCGCGACACCTACCAGCCTCTTAACGTTCCACCAGCGCCTGGATCGCCTCCAGCTCCTTGCCCGCATCCGAGAGCTTCCCCTGCGAAACCAGGTCCCGATAGCGCTGCAGGTGACGCCGTACCTCAGCGATACGAGCGTCGGGCGGGGGAGGAGCCTGTCCGGCGGTAGCGGCGGGATTTGTACTGGTGGCCGGCCGCTGCGTGGCGGCAGCTTCGGGCGCGGGCAAGTTTTCGCCGGCGAGTTGCGCGAGCGCTTGCTGGTAGGTGTCGGCATAGACCAGATTGTTGCCCATCGCTAGCGCCACCTTTTTCAGTTGCGGTAGCTTGGCCTGCGAGGCCTGGATGTAGATGGGCTCGACATATAGAAACGTATGCTCGATCGGCAAAACCAGCATCTGACCGCGCAGCACCTGCGAGCCTTGCTGGTTCCACAGCGTGAGATCTTTCGAGATATTTTGGTCCTGATTGATGCGGGCCTCAACCTGTATAGGACCGGAAATGATCTCTTGCTTGGACAGCAGCAGCACTACCTTTTCACCGAGATGCGGGCCGTCGCAGCGCGCCATCATAAGTCCGATGAGATTGTCTCGACTACGCGGGGTGAAAGGAATCATCAACAGAAATTCCGGCTGGGTCTCGCCAGGCAGAGTGGCCACGACGTAGGTTGGGGCTACCGGACCGGGCATTGCGCCCTGCTCGTTGGTGAATTTGGCGACATCCCAGGCATCGGACCGGTTATAGAACGTATCGGCATCGCGCATGTGGAACAGCCGGTAAATATCGGCCTGCGCCGCGAAGATCATTTCGGGATATCGCACGTGTCTGCGAAGATCAGTCGGCATCGCGGTATCCGGCTCGAAAAGATCGGGAAACAGATTCCGGTAGGCCTGAAGAAGCGGGTCAGTGGCATCGAACACGTACAAGTGGACCGTTCCGTCGTAAGCATCGATGGTCGCCTTGACGGAATTCCGAATGTAGTTGAACGCGCCAATGCCCTCCAGTCCCACGCTGCGCGAGTAAGGATGGACGTTCGATGTCATGTAGCCGTCGACAATCCAGACCGGCCGGCCGTCGTCGGACAAGACGAGATAAGGATCGGTGTCCCAAGCGAGGAAATTCGCGAGCGTGCTCAAGCGCTCGATCACATTGCGGTGGATCATCATGCGGCTTTCAGGCGTGAGATAGCCGGTCAGCAAAATATTCCAATCGCCGCGTGAAACGGCCGCCGCCGTCCGCAACAGAAAAGACGAAATCGGAAAGCCGCCTTTGCCGTCATAACGGGTTTCGACGTTACGGTCGCCGGCCGGATAATTGAACTCGGGCTGGGCGCTGCGCACAAATACGGGATCGCGTACGTTCTCTCCGTAATAGAGCTCGGGCCGGGTCAGCTTCAGTCCGGGCACAGTGATTTCCGGGGGCGTGTCCTTGATGATCAGTACCGGCAGCCCACTCGGAGAAACCTGATTTGCTTCCGCCATGACGACGCCGTAGCCGTGCGTATAGATGAAATGGGTATTGATCCATCGGTCGCCCAGTTGCGTGAGGTCGAGCTCGCGCGGCGAGATGAGCACCTGACGCATTTCACCTTCGAAATTGTAGCGATCCACGTCGGTATCGGAGTAGGTGTAAAGCCGGTAGGGCTGCAATTGGGGCAGGGTGTCATGAAAAGCATGCCAGTCCCAGAGACGTACATTGTCGAGCAGCGGCTTGTGTTTCGCGAGGTCGATACGCTCCGCGGGTTTAGCCTGGAAGTCGATCTCCTCGGTGCGCTGATCGATGCCGAATGCCGATCGCGTGGCGGCGATATGCCGCGCGATGAAGGGCCGCTCGATGGAAATTTCGTTGGGGCGAACGTACACGGCACCCACAATCGGCGGAACGACGTTGCGGACTATAAATGCAAGCACAACGACAGCCGCGATCCGCCATTTTCCTGCCACAAGTGCAATGGCGGACAACACGCAGCTTGCGATCAATACCCACTGGAGCGGCAGAGCGATATTCTGATCGACGTAATCCACGCCGACCATGAAGCTGCCGTGCTCATCCAGCAGCATGCTGTAGCGGCCCAGGAAGAATCGCACCGCAAGGGCGAGCAGAAAGACCGCGCCGACGCCGCGCAGGAAACGGGTCTCGAGCGCGCCGCCCAAACCGAGTTGACTCAGGTTGATCTCGCGTACCTCGCTCCAATCCGGTATTGTGTTGCGGAGCTGCCAGGCGCGAGCCGTAACCCAATAGATGATGGCGGCGATCACTGCAATACTCAGCACCAGGCCGAGCAGATCGGAATAGAAGGGCAATTCGAACAGATAAAACGTGAGCGGATTGGAGAAGACCGGGTCTTGCCACGAAGCGGCCATAGCACCGCGTGTGCCGCCGAAATAACGGACGACCGTCCAGGTATCGATCGCCGAGAGCGCCACCACCAGCGCGATCAGTAACATTCCGAGCGTCGCGAGTTTTGCGTAAAGCGGATTGTGGCGCAGCCCAGTTCCGGCATGCTTCAGACCTCGGGCGTGCGCGATCCAGAAAATGATAAAGCCGAGGATAGTGGCGGCGGTGGCGGGAACCACGCTGTAGAGCAGCATGCTGAACCAGGTGTGAACCTGGCCCATTTCTTTCCACCACTGGTAATCAATCGCGTAAGAAGAGACAATACGCGCGCCGATGAGCACAATGGCAGCGGCGATCAGGATGGAAATGCAGCCGCCGCGGCTTTGGCTAGGCTCGATCTGGCGGTGTCGGAAGGAAGGGTCCAATCACTAGTAACTGTACTCTAACGGAGACGCACCCGTTATGGGGCGGTGCGGACGGCTTGGCCTACCGGCGCGTCGAAGCCGCGCTCTTCGGCGGTCCAGACGACACGGCCATTGACGATCGTGGCGACTGGGCCGCCGCGGAAGGTACGGCCATCGAACGGTGAATTGCGGCTCTTGGAGGCCGACCGATTGACGTCATAGGTCCAGCCACGCTCGATGTCCAGAATCGTGATGTCGGCCGGAGCACCAACGGCCAACCGGCCAAGCTCCATTTTCAAAATGTTCGCTGGACCGGTCGTGAAGAGCTCCACCATTCGCGCGAGCGGAATTTTGCCGGAATGCACCAGTTGCTCCAGCGTCAAGCCGATTGCGGTCTCCAGGCCAATAACACCGAACGGGCACTTCTCGAATTCCTGCATTTTCTCGCTGCCGGCATGCGGGGCATGATCTGTTGCGATCGCGTCCACGGCGCCCGAGATGATGCCTTGCGTTACCGCGCCCATATCGCAGGCCGAGCGCAGCGGCGGCTTCATTTTATAGTTGCTGTCGTAAGGCGGCATGTTGCCGTCGGACAGCGTGAAATGGTGCGGTGTCGCCTCGCATGTCACCGCCAGGCCGCGGCTCTTGGCGAAGGCCACCATATCCACCGAATATCGCGACGATATGTGGGCGACATGGAAACGCGCGCCGGTCAACTCGGCCAAGATGATATCCCGCGCGACCATCACGTCTTCTGATGCAGCCGGAATTCCACGCAGCCCCAGCCGCACGCTTTCCACTCCCTCGTGCATGGCGCCGCCCGCGCTCAGGTGGAGGTCCTCGCAATGATCGATCACCGGAAGTCCGAATGAGCGGGCGGTCTCCATGGCGCGGCGCATGACACGCGCATTCATCACGGGACGGCCATCATCGGAGATAGCGACGGCGCCTGCCGCCTGCATGGACCCGATCGCAGCCAGCTCTTCTCCCGCGCTGTTCTTGGTGATGGCGCCGATGGGAAACACGTTGACGACGGCGTGGCGCTCGGCCCGCTCCTTGATGTAACTGGTGACGGTGGCGTTGTCATTTACCGGCGAGGTGTTAGGCATGCAACATATGGAAGTAAACCCTCCAGCAGCCGCGGCGCGTGAACCCGATTCAATGGTCTCCGCGTATTCAAAGCCCGGCTCGCGCAAATGCACGTGCATGTCGATGAACCCGGGCGCGACGATCAACCCGCTGGCGTCGAACTTTTCAGCGCCGGTGACATGCAGTTTCTCGCCGATGACTGCGATGCGGCCTTCTTCCACCAACACGTCGCGGATGGCGTCCAGCCGGCTCGCCGGATCGATCACGCGGCCATTTCGGATGATTAACTTCCGCATCAATTAATTGCTAAGAATTCTTTCCAGGACCGCCATGCGCACCGCGATTCCGTTCTCCACCTGGTTGAGAATCACCGAGCGCTGGGAATCGGCCACCTCGGACGAAATTTCCCGCCCACGATTAATGGGGCCGGGGTGCATTACGATGGCGTCCGGTTTGGCGAGTCCCATGTGCTCGAGGCGTAATCCGTAAAAACGATAATAGTCGCTGGCGGAAAAAGCGGCTTCGTCTTGCCTTTCGAACTGAACGCGGAGCATCATGATTACGTCGGCGTCGCGGATGGCCTCGCGGATATCGTGCGCGAGAGTAACCCCAGGCGTGATCTGAGTTAGCTCGGACGGCAGCAAGGGGGCCGGCCCGCACAATACTATCTGCACGCCAAATTTCGAGAGCAGGTACATATTGGACCGCGCCACGCGGCTGTGCGCGATGTCACCGATGATGGCCACGCGCAGGCCTTCCAGCGTCCCCCGGCGGTCGAGAATGGTGCGGGCATCCAACAGGGCCTGGGTGGGATGCTCATGCGTGCCGTCCCCAGCGTTGATAATCGGAGTGGGCAGATGCCGCGCCAGGAAGTGGGGCGCGCCCGAAGCCGAGTGGCGCATAACAATGGCATCCGGATGCATCGCCCCCAGCGTGTTGAGCGTGTCCACCAGCGATTCGCCTTTGTCTACGCTCGAGCCGGAGGCGGTGATGGAGATCGCGTCGGCTCCCAAACGCTTGGCGGCAATCTCGAAGCTGGTGCGAGTTCGAGTGGACGCTTCGAAGAACAGATTTACTATCATGCGCCCGCGCAGCATGTCCGATTTTCTGCTGTTCGTCTGTTGCGGCTGAAAAGACTTGGCGCGGTCGAGAATGGTTTCGATCTCGATGCGATCCAGCGTTTCGATTCCCAGCAATCCACCCGCCATAACCACGCTAGGTCAGTTCCACCAACAGTACTTTTTCGGTCTGATCGACTTCCTGAAACTTGACCTCGATGATCTCGTTGGCGCTGGTCTGTACCATGCGGCCCACGTATTTCGCTTCGATGGGCAGTTCGCGCCAGCCGCGGTCGATCAGCACCAGCAGCTGTACGCGCGCCGGACGGCCTTTATCGAACAGGGCATCCAGCGCGGCGCGAATGGTCCGGCCGGTATAGAGGACGTCGTCCATTAGGATGATGTCCTTCCCGGTCACCGGAAAATTAATTTCGGTGGCGCTGTGAACGGGCTTCTCGGATACAGTGGAGAGATCGTCGCGATACAGATTAATATCCAGGAATCCCACCGGTACGACGAGTTTTTCAAGCTCCTTTATTTTGTCGGCCAGTCGAACGGCCATGGGCACGCCGCGCCTACGAATGCCGATGAAGGCCAGGCGTTTCAAATCCTGTGTCTTTTCGAGAATCTCGTGCGCCAGCCGGACCAGCGTCCGATCGATTTCCGAGGCGCTCATCAACTGAGCTTTTTCGCGGGTGGGAGCCATGGGGCGAACGCTTCCGCTTCAGCGTAACACATCAATGCTTCAACCGATCGTGAATTCTCTTGGCCAGTTTTTCGATGTCTTCGGTCTTCTTGAGAGTGGCTATGGAGAGGACGTAGCGGTCGTTCTTCTCCAAGGCGGTTTTGAGTTCTTCGGCGAGTTTGGACAGCTCGCGGGCGTCGTCCAGCGACTTCTGGAAGTCGGCCTTCAAGATCTCGTCGCGCTGCAGTTTTCCGTTCGGAAGCCGTGTATCTTCGGGCGGTTCTTCTCCCGGACGGGGATGTGGGGGCGGCTGCGCCGAAATGACCAGCGCGAGAGCTAAGGCAAGCAGGATTCGCGTGCGCATAATCTTCCGACTTCATGATATCTTGGGCGTCATGCCGCAAGTCGATATGCATTCACCCGGCGATTTTTGTTGGATGGAACTGGGCACGACCGACCAGAAGGGCGCCAAGCAGTTCTACCAGTCATTGTTCGGATGGATGCCGAACGACATGGACATGGGGCCGAACGGCGTCTATACGATCTTTCGCTTGAACGGCCGCGATTGCGCCGCCGCTTACACATTGGGACAAGAGGAGCGCGCACACAATACGCCGCCGCACTGGATGCTATACATCGCGGTTGAGAATGCGGACGCGGCGGTCAACAAGGCGGCGGAGCTCGGGGGCAAGGTTATTGCGCGGGCGTTCGATGTCGGCGATGTTGGCAGAATGGCCGTCATTGAAGACCCAACGGGCGCGATGTTCACCGTTTGGCAGGGAAAGAAGAATCCTGGGATTGGTGTCGCCGGCGAACCAGGAGCATTCTGCTGGGCCGACTTGAGTACTGCGGATCCCGAACGCGCCAAGCAGTTTTACTCCGGACTTTTCGGCTGGCAACTGGAGGCAAGTGAAAAGGACCCGTCTGGTTATCTGCACATCAAGAATGACGAGAAGTTCATCGGCGGTATCCCGCCGGCGCAACATCGCGATCCTAAAACTCGACCCAACTGGTTGATCTATTTCGCGGTTGCCGATGTGGATGCCTCCGCTGCGAAGGCCAAACAGATCGGCGCTCGATTCTACGTTGAGCCGATGAGTATCGAAGGCGTGGGCAGGATGGCGGTGATGGCGGATCCACAAGGGGCGGTGTCGGCGATCTTCAAGGAGTCGCCACGGAGGTGAAATACGCGCACAATCTGAAGGACCAGCACAAGAGGGTGTCGACATGAGTGTCGACACGGCACGCAAAAGTGCGTGCGCCACAGTGGTCTCGCTTTTGCTACTGGCGCCAGGCTATGCGCAGCACACGCAACCCGTCGAGCAACGTATATTCCAGGCGATCAATCAAATCCGTCAGGAAAATAAATTGCCTGCGTTGAAATGGAACCCAAAGATCGCCGATGCGGCGCGATCACACAGCCGGCGCATGGCAACCAAGCGATTTTTCTCGCATGAGGATCCGGAGTTCGGCGGTCCGGGCAATCGCCTTAGCGCGGCCGGGATCGCGTGGCAGCTGTGCGGTGAGAACATCTTTGAAGAATACGGCGAGAGTGATCCAGTGCAGTCCGCCGTGCGCGGATGGATGCACAGTGCGGGCCACCGCAAGAATATCTTGACCCGGGGGTTCACCCATACCGGCCTAGGAGTTGCCATCGGTCACGACGGTACCTACGCAATCACGCAGATGTTCGCGGCTTTCTGACTTCACGGCTTCTGACGGTGACGCGGCCGATCCCGCATAATAGCGACATATGCAGGAGGTTAATGTCGGGATCATCGGGCTGGGCAACGTGGGAACGGGCACGCTCGGAATCCTGCTGGAGAATGCGGACCAGATCGCGCTCAAGCTCGGTTTTCATCTGCGGGTGAAGGCCCTCTGCAGCCGGACTATCGATAGCAAGAAACTGCCCGCTGCAGCCTCCTCGGTTCAAAAAACCAGAGACTGGCGCGAGGTGGTGACGCACCCCGAGGTCGACATTGTCGCCGAGCTGGTGGGTGGAACCGGGGTGGCGCGCGAAATCATCGACGCCGCTATCGCCAACAAAAAGTCGGTCGTTACGGCCAACAAGGAACTGATGGCGCTGTGCGGCGCCGAGATTTGGGAGCGGGCCATTGCGGCCGGAATCAACCTGGCGATGGAGGCGAGCGTCGCGGGTGGCATCCCCATCCACTCGGTTTTGCGCGAAGGAATTTCGGGCGATCGCGTCACCACGCTTTATGGCATCCTCAATGGCACGAGCAATTACATCCTCACCGAGATCGAGAAGCACGGGACGGCATTTGAAGACGTACTGAAGGAGGCTCAGCGGCTGGGTTACGCGGAGGCTGACCCGAGCGCCGACGTTGACGGGTACGACGCGCGGTCGAAGCTGGCGATTTTAGCTGCGCTCGCTTTTGGAGAGAAGATCACGCCGTCTGACATCTATAGCGAAGGAATTCGCCGCATCCAACCGTTGGATTTCCAATATGCGCACCAGTTGGGTCACACCATCCGATTGCTGTGCGCCGCGCGGCAGACCCCAGACGGGCTGATTCTTTCTGTACGGCCCGCGCTGATCCCGCAGTCGACCATACTGGCGGGCGTGAGAGGAGCTTATAACGCCGTCTGGGTACGCGGCACGTACGGAGAAGACACGTTCTACTATGGCCGTGGCGCGGGCGCGGCGCCGACCGGTGTGGCGGTGGTAAGCGATTTGATGCGGGTGGCGCGCGAGATCCGCTCCGGTAGTCCCGAGCGGGTGTCTCCATTCGCTCACGAGCGGCTGGGTGAGTATAAGCCGATTCCGGTGACGCTGCAGCACTCGGCTTACTATCTTCGATTTCGCGTGGTGGATCGCCCCGGTATCATCGCCGCGCTCTCCGGCGTGCTGGCGGACAAGCAGATCAGCCTGGAAGCAGTGTTGCAGCTCCCCAGTGAGAACAAGCGCAACCTGCCGTTCGTGATTACCGTAGAGCCCGCTTCCGAGCAGTCTATTCGGGAGGCGTTGGTGGACATGTCAACGCACGATTTTCTGGTTGAGCCTCCGCTTGCCCTGCCCATGGAGAAATCGTTATGAAAAAGTTGGTTTGTTTGTTCCTGTTTTGCGCGGCCGCGTTTCCGCAAGTGGCGGAGCAGGCCAACGAAGAGTACAAGACGAAAGAAGGGCGCGCTCGGGTTGCCAAAAACCAGGTCGATGCAGCGCGCGAGGAGCGCCAGAGGCCACGCGATATCGTGGACCAGATGGGTTTGACGCCCGGGCAATCGGTGGCAGACGTCGGGACTGGTCCGGGATTCATGCTGCCGTACTTGAGCCGCGCGGTGGGCGACATTGGCACCGTTTATGCCGAAGACATCCAGCAAGATTTTCTCGACCAGGCCAAGATCCGGGCCAACACGTTGGCTTTGAAGAACGTGAAGTTCGTGGTCGGCATCGATCGGGATCCGAAATTGCCGGCCAACACGTTATCGGGCGTTCTGATTCTGGACGTGTATCATCATTTCGACTATCCGGAAGCGATGCTCAGCCACATTCGCGACAGCCTGGTTTCCGATGGAAAGCTGGTGATCGTGGAGTATTATAAGCGGCGCGGTTCGATGCCAACTCGCGACGATCCGGATCGGCCGCTTACGCACATCCGGCTGGACGAGGACGATCTGATTAGCGAGGTGGCGGCGAATGGTTTCAAACTGACCGATAAGCACGAACTGGTGCCGAAGAGCCAGTACATCGTGACTTTTACGAAGAAGTAGGCCGTGCTAAGATTCCATTGAGACCCACGTAAACACCGGAGAGGTGGCTGAGTGGTCGAAAGCAGCGGTTTGCTAAACCGTCGTAGGGCCTTAAAGCTCTACCGAGGGTTCGAATCCCTCCCTCTCCGCCAGATGCAACCCGCTACCATACCCTATACAGGTCTCGATCCGTGTGAAAATTCGTACGATAGAAGCTGTATACTGGCAACGTCCAGCATTCAAAAGCGATGAGGTTCAGATGAGTCCAAAATCCTTCCGCCTGCCTCTCACTTGGCGAAGTATCGCGGCGATCGCGGCTACAATCATACTCATTGTTCCCGCGGAAGCGCAGATTCAGAACGCGGTCAAGAGGTCGTCTTCAACTAAAGCATGGCTCCCAACACGGACTCCAGATGGCCAGCCGGACTTACAAGGAATTTGGACCAACGCCACGATCACACCGTTCGAACGGCCGGACTCGCTGGCCGGAAAGGCAACCCTTACGGAGCAAGAAACGGCTGCGCTCGAAAACAGGGCGAGCGAAAACCGGGTGGACCGCCCGCCCAAACCGGACGACCCGGGCAATTACAACCAGGCCTTTTTCGATGGTGGAACTACGTGGCTGGCCACCCGGCAAAGTTCGCTGGTGGTGGAACCTTCAAACGGAAGAGTTCCGGTTAAGCCTTCCGCCGAAGCGCAACGCGACTACGATCTGGCGCACGTCGCCGATTCCTATAAGCACCAGACGACCTGGGAGCGATGCATCACGCGTGGGGTTCCCGCAGGAATGTTTCCCGCCGGCTATAACAACGCGTACCAGATTCTGCAGACACCAGGCTACGTGGTAATTTTCTCCGAGATGATTCACGAAGCGCGCGCGATCCCTCTGGATGGCCGTCCGCACCTGCCGCAAAGCATCCGCCAGTGGAACGGCGATTCGATCGGCCACTGGGAGGGCGACACGCTGGTAGTAGATACCACCAATTACAACGGCGAGGGCATGATCGCGACCAGCGCTGCCACCGCCCGCATCCGGGGGATTCACGAAAGCGAGGCGCTGCATGTTGTCGAACGGTTCACGCGCGTGGACGTCAACACCATCAGCTACGAAGTCACGATCGACGATCCGAACATGTTTTCGGCGCCGTGGAAAGTGTCAATGCCGCTCACCAAGGATGCGAACTATCGGATCTACGAATACGCGTGCCACGAAGGCAATTACGCGATGGATGACATCCTTCGTGCCGGCCGAACGAAGGAAAGTGCGGCGGCCGCCGCAGTGAAGTAACGGTTAATCGTGACGCCGAGTGCCGCGTGACGCGCGGCAGGTTAGTTCAGCGGCGCTTCTACTTTCGAGGGTCGAAGCGCACTTCAATCTCGGTATTCACTCTGACGGGGTGGCCGCTTTTGACCGTGGGTTTATAACGGAACTGAGACCACGGCACGGTCTCACATAGTTGCGAGCCGCTATTGAGTTCCGCGATCTTGCCTTCCTCGTCGATGACGACTTTGCAACGAGCCGTTCCGCCCCCGCGTTCCCAAAGAGGCGCTGTCAGGACAGTGGGACCCTCGATCAGGAGAGCGCGTTGTTTGTCCGCCGGAACGGGGACTACCGGCGCTTCCTCCTCGCCGGCCCCAGTTTCCTTTTTTTGTTTCGCGGAATCGCCTGCGCTGGTAACTGGCTGGATCTGAGTCACCAGGAATACGGGCCTAGCGGGATAGCGTTTCACCTTGGCGCGCAGACTGGTGGTGTCCGAATCCGTCACATCAAAGGCCAGCCCGGGCCAGGCCATCCTCACGACACGGTCGCAGCTTGATTCAAGCGGATAACCGTTTTTGCCCTGATCGGGATCGCCAATCGCGTCGATAGCCTTTTGGGCATAGACGCCCTCGGCGATGTACTCCTTCCCGGCCTCCACCTGAAAGGCCTTGTTGAAGAAGAGGCGGTAGCGATTCAGGCCATCAACCAGGTAGACGGAAGGTCCACCCGCGTTCATAGCAGCGTCTGACGCGGTCGATTCGGTGAGAAGAATCTGGGCCTTTCCCTGGATTCTGTCTGGGGCGGCGGCCGCCTTGGATGCTTTGGCCCCCGGCTCGCTGGAACAGCCGGCCATTCCGGCAAGAGTAAGTATGAGAAAACAAAAAACGGACGTATTGCGGGTCATCGTTCGAGCCCTCGCTTTTCGAAATGTCTGTTATGAATCTGACGTTAGCACGGGGCCTGGGCGGTGACAACCGACGCGGTGCCCGTCCATCCCAGCCACCGAACGGGGTTATATCATTCGGGTCATACTGGTGATTTGTCCGAAAGCCGCATCAAATGGCCCCGCTACGCATGGGCCCAGTGGATTTCCCCAGAGACTCTAGTTGCGCAAGTCCAGAGCACCGCCCCATTTCTAGAAGCGCGGTTGCCAGTAGCCGAACACGGCCGCCTGATCGAACTAGGCAACTCATCCGAAGGCTTCCTACGAATTCTCGCCAACTGGCAGAACATTCTGCGCGCCAGCCTTACCCCCGAGGAGCAGCTTCAGGATTATTTCGCACTCTGCCTAGCTTGCCACCACGCGACCGTCGCTACCTTCGTGCCCACCGATGTCGACACCAAGATTCGTGGGATTGTGTGGCGCGAATCGCGTGACCCTGATGTCCTCGAACCTATGCTGCGGCTTGCGCTCGCGTCGCGCGACTGGACCGAGGACGGCATCTCGGTCCGCTCTGTTCGCTGTGTCAGCGGTCACAACGGTGAGCATTGGAGCGCGATCGCGGCTGGGCTCGGACGAATGCTTGAACTCGGCGACACGGCTTCGGCTGAAGAAGCGCAGGCCGCCATCGAAGCAGAAATCGATCGTGAACAGGCAATTTTCGAGGAAGTGGCCGCCGAACGCGACGCTGAGCTAGACCTGCTGCGCCTTTCCATGACTTTGGCGCACAATCGCGGCGATCTCACGCAAGGCATGAGCTTCTGGAAGAAGACTCCACTAACAACACCGCTGATGGCACATCTCGCCGCTCGGGGCCGCTTCGCGCTGGCAGTCCGCATCTATCAACATACCGGGCTTTCGACCGAAGGCCACCGGCATTATCCGCTCCGTCCGGTGAAGGCGTTGCGGCGCTCGCCTGCTACACTGCTGCCGTTAGGCCCTTTCTTAGACGAGTGGGGAAGCATTGTGGCGCAGCTGGAAGAAAGCTCTGAGGTGTTGGCCGCGCTGCTGATAGGCTGCAAGAGAGTACAGGGTCAACAGGGCTACTATCGGGCCATTGCAGGCATGCTCGCAGCATCTTCGGGGGCTTTCGAACGCGCTGCCGCCCGGATGCCCAATAGCGCCCGGACCCTACTGCGAAGCGCCGAAATGCGCAAGCTGATCGATGTGCCGCGTATATCCTTCGAATCCATGATGCGGAAACGCGCGCGCACTGCGCTGGCGTTGTTTAATGGAAAGAGCTTTTCGGCATGAGCTCTGACTTCGAGCTGGTCCAGATTGTCGATCGAGCCCTGGGCGAGGCCGCACGCAGGAGCGGTTCCTGGCTTGTTTGCCGGCCAGGATGCACTCAGTGCTGCTATGGACCATTCGAAATTAGCCAACTCGATGCGCACCGCCTAAGGAAAGGTTTGGCCGAACTGGAAAATCACGATCCCCGGCGCGCAGGTGCTGTTCGCGATCGGGCTCGCCAGGCTGCTCAACTTACCAGCTTCAGCGACGACGACCCATGTCCGGCGCTCGATCCGGAAACCGGGACTTGTGATCTTTATGCGTCGCGACCGATCACCTGCCGTTGCTTCGGTCCCCCGGTCCGTTGCCAGTCTGGCGTGATCGGCATCTGTGAGCTTTGCTTCGATGGTGCAAGCGATGAGGAAATCGCAGCTTGCTTAGTAGACTGTGACCCCGAAGGACTGGAATCCGTTTTGATCCATAAACTCGAGCGAGCGATTGGCCTGCGGGGACCGACTACGGTCGCGCTGAGTCTGGTTTCCTGACGCTGGCGAAGGCCTTGCTACGCTGGAGAAGATGGTCGTCTAATGCCGTCCTCAATCCCACGCAAGCCGGAGGTTATGAGCCCTGCCGGCTATTGGCCACAATTGCATGCCGCGATTGAGGCTGGCGCAGACGCGGTCTATTTCGGCCTGAAGCACTTTTCGGCGCGAGCGAAGACGGGATTTTCGCTCGACGAGCTGCCGGAAGTGATGCGGACGCTACACGGGCGAGGCGTGCGCGGATTCATCACCTTTAATACGCTGGTTTTCGAGCACGAGTTGCTGGAAGCTGCGCGGACGATCGCCGCCATCGTCGAAGCCGGAGCGGACGCAATGATCGTGCAAGACTATGGCGTCGTGGGGCTGATCCGCCAGATTGCTCCGGATATGGAGTTGCATGGCAGCACCCAGATGAGTATTACGAACGTCGAGGGCGTTGAGCTGGCGAAGAGTTTTGGCATCCAGCGTGTCAATCTGGCGAGGGAGCTGTCGCTCGACGAAATCCGGACCATCGTAGGCAAGACGGTCTGCGAAGTCGAGATCTTTGTCCACGGAGCGCTATGCGTAGCGTACTCAGGACAATGTTTTTCATCCGAAGCTTGGGGGGGACGCAGTGCGAATCGGGGGCAGTGTGCTCAGGCGTGCCGGCTGCCCTACGAGATGTTGGTGGATGGCCGGGTCGAACCCTTGGGTGACGCCCGATATCTTCTTTCGCCTGGTGATCTTTTCGCATTGGAGCAAATCCCGGAAATCCTACAAATTGGCGTAGCCGCGATTAAGATCGAAGGCAGATATAAAGACGCGAATTACACGGCATTGACTACGCGTGCCTACCGTCAGGCGGTGGATGAGGCTTGGGCCGGCCGGAACGCCGCGATTACTCCCTCCCAGAAACTGCAACTGGAGCAGGTGTATTCGCGCGGCTTGGGTCCATTTTTCATGACCGGGACCAATCATCAGCTCGTAGTCAATGGCCGGGCGCCACGCCACAGGGGCGTCTTTATGGGGCGGGTTGAGCGCTTGGAGGCCAACCATTTAATGGTTGAAGCCAGTGACGCCCATGCAATTGCGCCTCTTAAGGCGGGTGACGGCGTCGTGTTCGACGCGGCCGATTGGCGGAGCCCCGAGGAGCCCGAGGAGGGCGGGAGGGTCTATCAGGTTCTGCCGGGACTGGATGGCCGGCTGGAACTTCGGTTCGGAAATGGTGCGATCCGCTTTGATCGCATCCGTCCGGGTGACCGGATCTGGCGAACCGACGATCCCGATCTGGAGCGGGTGGCACGAGCCTATACGCAAGCTGCGGCGCCGATCTCGCGGCAGCCTGTGGTAGTGCAGGTAACGGCGATCGTAGGCGAACCTCTAGTCACCGAGTGGTCGCTGGTCAAACGGCCACAAACTAGCGTGATCGTGAAATCCACCGGTCCCCTTAGCGCTGCTCAGAACCGTGGCCTCTCCCTGGAGTTATTGCGCGAACAATTTGGCCGCTTAGGGAGCACAGCCTACGAGCTGGCGGATGTGACGCTTAACATGAGGGGGACGCCGTTTGTTCCGGCGTCCGAGCTGAACCAGGTGCGCCGCAGCGCTGTAGAGCAATTACAGTCACTGCAGAACCAAGCACGGACAGGCGACGTTGTTCACGATCCTTTAGACACCGTACGTTTTATGCTGGATCACGTGACGCCGTCACCGGCTCATACCCGGCCGCAAGCGGACGGTATACCATCGCCGCCCGAACTTCATCTTCTGGTTCGCACACCGGAACAACTCGATGCGGCGCTATCGAGCCGTCCGGCCAGCATCACGCTCGACTATCTCGATCTTTACGGGCTCCGGCCTTCGATCGAACGCGTGATGTCCAGCGGCATCGCCGCTCGGGTTGCAACTCCTCGAGTCTCAAAACCGGGCGAGGAGCGCATTCTAGATTTTCTGCTGAGCCTGGGATGCACGATTGTGGTGCGATCGAGCGGTATGCTGCAGGCCCTCCGCGAGCGCCAGCATCCCACGTTGGTCGGCGATTTTAGTTTGAACACCGCGAACTCCCTGACAGCGGCGTTGTACATGGGACTCGGCCTCGCTCGGATCACTCCGACTCATGACTTAAACGGCGCGCAGATTGGTGAACTCGCCAGGAGAATCGACCCTGAAAGTATCGAGGTGGTGGCTTATCAACACCTGCCGGTTTTTCACACCGAACATTGCGTGTTCTGCCGCTTTCTATCGACGGGTACCAGCTATCGCGATTGCGGGCGTCCGTGCGAAAGGCACCGGGTCGAGCTGAAGGACTCCTCCGGCCGCGCCCACCCTGTGATCGCCGACGTGGGATGCCGAAACACCGTTTTTGGCGCCGAGGCGCAGGAAGCGAGCTGCTACATCGATGATTGGCGCGCCGCTGGGATTCGCCATTTCAGGCTGGAATTTGCCCATGAATCCGCTCGGCAAGTTCACGCCGTGGTTCGAGCCTTCGATCTAACTCTCAATGGCGTTATGACGACGCAGAAGCTCCTAGCAGAATTGCGGAAGGTCGCGCCGCAAGGGACTACCGAAGGCAGCCTTTTTGTTCCGAACGATTATCTCAAGCTACCCATTCTGCAGTAGCCCATGGCCGACATCGACGTTGACTTTGACAAAGTCGGACTTCTCGCGGTGCGCGACGGAAAGATCCTGTTGTGCCGGAAGAAACACACGACTTCTTTGCTCATATTGCCGGGAGGATGCCGTGAGCCTGGCGAATCAGCTATAGATTGCCTATCTCGCGAATTGCGCGAAGAGCTGGGAGACGTGATGGTAAAGGCAGTCGAACTGGTTGGAGTTTACACAGATCGCGCGGGGGGACCGGAAAAAGCACAACCGAAAACGGTTCGAATCGAGCTTTACCGTGGCGAATTAATTGGCCAACCGGTGGCTAGCTCGGAAATCGCCGAGTTATTTTGGTTCGGCGAGCGGGACGACTATTTTCAGCTCGCTCCAAGCATTGCGAATAAGATCCTTCCCGATTTGCTGGTCCGCGGGATTCTTGCGTGGGGCCGGCGTGGCCCGTAATCGGGTTGCACGAAACCAAGCCCACAATATGCCTGGAGCGTTCATTCAATCGCCCGCACCGAAAGGCAATTTCCGGGCATGGGGTCACCCCAGCTACTTCCTTTGCGACTGCATTTCCCTGTCCTCCATCGCGGACATTTCTGCGAGCACCGTTTGGTAGATTTTTCGAACCGCTTCCGGCGTAAGCGGCCCACGGGCCTGTCCCGATACCCGGCGCAAGACCTGCTCTTCGCGGCCGGGCGCGCTGGCGGGCGCATGGAAGCGCGTCTTAACTAAGCCGACCTCGCGAACAACAGTTGCACGTTCGTTCAGCAGCTTTACAATCTGATCATCGATGTGGTCGATGCGCTGTCGCGAGGCGCTCAGCGCGCGCGTGAGCTCGGTCTCATCCTGTGCGGACAAACCCACCGCTAGAATGCAAAACAGAATGGGTCGCATAGCCAGGAATTGTAGCAGGGCTAAACATTCGGCGAGCCTTCCAACACTCGATCCGCCATGCCCTCGTAATAGGTGAAGTGGGTTCGAAATCCGACGCGCTCATACACGCGGATGGCGGCAGTGTTTGTAAGTTCCACATTTAGCCCGATGGTCCGGATGCCGGCCTCTTTCAGGGTCGTTGCGACGGCCGACGTAACGATTTGCGCCATGCCTTGGCCGCGATAATCCGGACGCGTAAAGATATTACCCACGCCGGCCACGCTCTCGTTGCGGGATACCACGTGCACGCCGGCGACAGAGACCAATTCGCCGTCGCGGCGGATTCCGCGGAACAATCCCGTATCAAGCTGAAAAGGAGCAAATGCAATTCCACCGCCGTCGCCAGAAGCATACAGCCGCTCGACTTGCTCGAGATCGCGGGCGGTGAGCGGTTCCGCCGTTCCCGCTGGTTGCTTGAGGTCTTCAAAAAACATGCGCTGCATCTCATGTAGCTCGCGATAGCGATAGATCTCTTTGGCGGCCTCGAGTTGGTGGGGCTTCAGATTAAGATAACCTGCCGTCACTGGCAGCGCCGCGAGAAGCTGGCGAGTCGACTTCGCATCGCCGAGCACGAAGATCGGCCGGATCGGGAGTGCATCGAACACCAGCGCTAAGCTGTCATTCACGCCCCACCAGGCGCAGTGTTCGAACATGCCGTCGTCCAGATCGGCCAGCGCGTAGAGAGCGACCATTCGCGGTCAATATTGAGCCGCCGGCGAATCTCGGCTTTGTCTGTGAGGCGCTGTTCCAACCGGGGATTATACTCAATTATGCGAAAACTTCCGCTAATTGCTGCGTTCTTCCTGCCTCTATCGCTGGCATTCGGGCAAGTTGGTTCAAATTCGATTACGGTCACGGCATCCAGCAACAACGGGTCCAGTCAGCCGGATCAAGCCGTGTTTAGCGTTCAGGTGACTACAGGCCTCGACTCAAGCCTGGACGACGTGATCGCGGCCTTGCAAGGTTCGGGGATCACCGCTGCAAATTTTCAGGGATTGAATTCATTTCTTAACTACACAGGAGCGGCAGAGCCTACCCAGAGCCTCAACTGGTCGTTTCAGCTGACGACGCCGTTAGCGAAGGTCAAAGACACTATTACAACGCTAAGCAGCCTACAGGCGAAGATAGCAGCGCAAAACAACGGGCTGGCACTGTCTTTCTCGATTCAGGGAACCCAATCCTCCGGGCAGCCGGCAGCCTGTTCGCTAACGGGCTTGCTCGCGAGTGCCCAAACTCAGGCCCAGAATCTCGCGGCTGGCGCTGGCCTTAGCGTAGGGAACATCCTGGCCATGTCCAGTTCGACAGCCGGCGTCTCAGCGGTGGGTATTGCTGGCGTCCTGCTGGGAGCATCCACCGCTTCACCTTGCATCGTGACCGTCAAGTTCGCGTTGTTGCGAGATTAGCCCATGCGAATTTCTTGCCTAGTCGCTTTACTTGTAACCTGCGCCGCACTGGGTTTTGGCCAGCTCGATTCTGAAACCGTAACTATTCAAGCGTCACGATCCGTGAGCCTGACGCCCGATCAAGTTGTCTTGACTGTTTCAGTAAGTGCCGGCCCGACGACGAGCTTGGATCAAATCGTGGCCGCGTTGGCTAATTCAGGCATTACGGCAGCAAATTTCGTAAGGGTGACCAGTGGGAGAGACACTCTATCTCCTCTCCAATGGTCATTCAGGCTGGCGGTGCCGCTCGGCAAGATCAAAGCGACCATCGCATCGCTGACAGCTCTGCAGCAGTCGATCGCACAGAGCAACAGCGGGATAGCGCTATCGTTCCAGGTGCAGGGTAGCCAGGTCTCGTCCGATCTAGTCCAATCCCAGGCTTGCGCTGCCAAGGACCTCGTGGCCGACGCGCAGACACAAGCCCAGAGTGTCGCGGCCGCCGCCGGGCTGGCCATCGGGCCGATCGTAGCGATTTCCGATGGAAGTTCAAGTGCCGCCACGCCTACCTTCGTACGGGCGGGGGATTTTTTTGTTGGGAACTCGATTTATACCACCGGGCTCTGGTTCGATCCCACGCCGCCCGGCTGCTACATTGAAGTCAAGTTCAAGCTATTGCGCTATCAGTAACCTCATCGCAATCTGATAAACTAACCTTCCCGTGAGAACGAAACCCGCCACCGTAGTCGCCCTCTATCCCGGCTCTTTTGATCCAATCACCAATGGTCATCTGGACTTGATCCAGCGCGGTTCGGCGTTGTTCGACAAGCTGATCGTCTCGATTTTGCGCAATGAAGAAAAGAAAGTGCTTTTCAGCGTCCCGGACCGAATCGAGATGTTGAATGAAGTGACCAGCGGTCTTCCCAATGTGCAAGTGGGCTCATTCGATGGACTGCTGGTGGATTACGCGGCCGAGTGCGGCGCCAGCGTGATCCTGCGTGGAATTCGCGCCGTGTCGGACTACGAATACGAACTACAGATGGCGCTCATGAATCGGCGGTTGAAGCCGGAGATCGAAACCGTGTTCCTGATGGCCGGCGAAGCACACTCCTTCATCAGCTCGCGCCTGGTGAAAGAGGTGATCCGGCTGGGGGGAAATATCTCGGGCCTCGTGCCGCCCTCAATTGAAGGTAGACTAAGAAAAAGACTACTTCTAGGAGAACCTTGAACCCTTCCATGCACGCCACTCTGGATCTAGCCGAGCGGGTATCCCGCATTAGCGAATCGTCGACCATGAAAGTAGCCGCCGATGCCGACCGTCTGCGCCGTGAGGGCGTCGATGTAGTGGATTTCGGCGCGGGCGAACCAGATTTCCCAACACCGGACAATATCAAGAAGGCCGCGATCGCCGCGCTCGACGCCAATTTCACGAAGTACACGCCCACTGGCGGCACCGTCGAGCTGAAACAGGCCATTTGCGCGAGGCATCGCGAGGATTATGGAACTGATTATGCCCCGGCCGAGTGCATCGCATCGGTAGGCGGCAAGCACGCCATCTTCAATCTGATGCAGATATTGATTGGCGATGGCGACGAGGTCATTATCCCGGTGCCGTACTGGGTCACGTACAAAGACGTCGTCAACTATGCCGGCGGCAAGTGCGTTTTCGTCGAGACCAACGAAGATCAGGGTTTCACTTTCACGGCCGAGTCCATTGCGCCGCACATCACCAGCAAGACCAAGCTCCTGATCATCAATTCGCCGTCGAATCCCAGCGGCGCGGTGCTGAGCCGCGAAGAGTTCGAGCGCATTTATCATCTGGCGGCTAAACGCGGCGTGCAAGTGATGACCGATGAGTGCTACTGCCGCTTTCTTTACGACAGCCAACCGTTTTCGATCGCCTCCATGCCGGGAGCCAAGGAACACGTGATAGTAGCCGGGTCCTTGTCGAAGACCTACGCCATGACGGGATGGCGCATCGGTTTCGCACTGGCGCCTAAGCCGCTGGTCGACGCCATGATGAAGCTGCAAAGCCATACCACTTCGAATCCCACTTCGATTGCGCAGAAAGGTGCTATTGAAGCGCTGCGCGGTCCGCAGGAATCGATCGGCATCATGCTGGCCGAGTATCAAAGGCGGCGGGATTTCGTCGTGAAACGCCTGCGCGCTATTGTGGGCGTCAAGATCGCCGAGCCGCGCGGAGCTTTTTACGCATATCCGAACATTTCGGTGGGTTTCCGCAACGGCATATCGTCGGCCATGCAATTCTCCGAACGCTTGCTTGCAGAAGCGCACGTGGCGGTGGTTCCAGGCGAAGCTTTCGGGACCAAAGAGCATGTCCGGATTTCCTACGCGACGTCGATGACGGAACTGGAGCGCGGGCTCGATCGAATCGACAAATTCATCCGTGAGCGGTAACCATCCGGTACGGCTTCCGGTCAGATTTCTCGAAAAGATTTGGGGTGCAACCGATCTTTTGCCCTGGTACCCGAGTTCGAGGCAGAACATCGGTGAAGTGTGGTTTGAAGCCGATCTTCCGCTCTTAGTCAAATTCGTTTTCACCAGCGACCGGCTGTCGGTTCAAGTTCACCCGAACGACGAGTTCGCCCAGGCGCACGAAAACTCGCGAGGAAAAACGGAAATGTGGTACGTGCTGCGCGCCGACCCGGGGGCGCGGATCGCCGCTGGCTTTCGCCAGTCCATCAGCCGCGAGCGACTGCGTGAATCAGCGCTGAACGGCGAGATCGAGGATCTGCTGCAATGGGTGGACGTAAGAGCCGGCGATGCGTTTTATATTCCCGCCGGCACGGTCCATGCCATTGGCGGAGGACTCGCGCTGTGCGAGATCCAGCAATTCTCCGACATCACTTATCGGCTTTACGACTATGGGCGCCCGCGCGAATTGCATCTGGAAAAAGCTATGCAGGTGGCTGTCACCGAAGCCGGATGCGCAGGACCAGTTCCGCTGCCGATCGATTGCAAGTATTTTCACACTGAGCTGGCCAAGACCACATCGCCGTTACGGTATACTCCCGAGACGGGTCGCTTTCACCTGCTGATCTTTCTCAGCGGCACCGGAAAAATCGCGGGGCGATCTGGGACTCATGAGCCCTTTCGGGAAGGCGAAACGTGGCTGGTGCCGGCCGGTGGGAGTCCATTCTTGATTCAGCCCAACGAGCCGGTCAAATTTCTTCGAACTTGGGCGCCGTAGCATAGCTCCGAAGAAGTTCCTTGCGATTCGCCCCGGTCGCTGCCTGAACGGACAAGCCAAAGTTAACGCTTTGCACAAACGCGCGAGTGCCTCGGCTTCGGCGCCGCTCGGAAGATCGCCCTCGGCAATTACACGCTTGAACCGCGCGCTGTCGGGCGACCCTGCCGGCCGATTTTCGACCGGACATTTCGTCATCTCACGCTTGGGCGGCGCGCTTTGAAAGCCTACGAGTCTTTGTCTTCGTCAGTGGGGGCGAGCCGGGGCACCGGCGTATCGGGAGTCAACGCCGGCCGGCGCTTGTGCCATTCGGTGGCGCGCTCGTATGCAGCAGCAAGCGCTAACACTCTGCCCTCCGAGAAACGCGGGCCGGCGATCATCAGTCCGACTGGAAGCCCCCCGGATGTGAATCCGCAGGGAACCGAAATGGCAGGAATACCGTAAAGATCGAACTGTCCAGTATTCTCCAGCTCGGGGTTCCTCATTTTATCCGATTCTTCGCGCTTGATCGCGGCGTCGATTTTGCGCGGTGTGCGGCGGCGCGTCGGCAGGACCACCAGATCGAAATCGGTGAAGGCGTCGTCGATGGTGCGGCGAAGCAATTCAAGCTTCCAACGGGCTCGGATATAATCGGCGGCTTTTAAGTTTGCGCCGTTCTGCAGCGATCGCCGAGTGGGGATCTGATAGCGGGCGGGGCCGTGCGCAAAGAACTCTTCGTGATAAGCAAAGCTCTCACCGCCCAGATTGATTTCGCTGGTGGAGGGCAGCGCGACGTCCTTCACCCCTTTGGTCATTTTCGCTACCAGGCCGATGGCGTCTTCCACGGCCTTTTCAACGTCGGCATCGAGCAGATCAAAGAACGGCGCGCGCGGGATTCCAAGGCGCAGACTGGAGACGGGCTCCTTCATCGCGGCCACATAGTCTTCCTTGGGATGCTCGACGCTGGCGATATCGAGTTTGTCATAGCCGGCCAGCACGTTCAACATCAGGGCGGCATCTTCGGCGCTACGGACGATCGGACCGCAGTGGTCAAGCGAAAGGGTCAGCGGGATAATCCCGCGAATGGAGACTAGCCCATAAGTCGGTTTCAATCCAACCACGCCACAGAATGACGAAGGCGTGCGGATGGAGCCGCCGGTGTCGGTGCCAAGAGCGCCGAAACATAAGTCCGCAGCGATGGCCGCCGCCGATCCACCGGAGGAGCCGCCGGGATTTCGATCGAGCGCCCAGGGGTTGCGGACGGGTCCGTAATAGCTGGTGGCGGATGTGCCGCCCATGGCGAACTCATGCAGGTTGGTCTTGCCGACAAAGACTGCTCCGGCGTCCTTCAAGCGGCGCGTGACCTCGGCGTCGTGTTCGGGAACCCGGTCATCGAAGACCGCGCTGGCGGCTGTAGTACGGATCCCGTCGGTGTCGATGTTGTCCTTCAATGCGATGGGGATGCCGTGCAGCGGGCTGCGAAATCGTCCGGCGCGCTGTTCGGCTTCAAGCTCGCGAGCCTGAGCGAGGGCCTGCTCACGCAGCACGGTGATGAATGCGTTCAGCTTGGGGTTGTAAGTCTGGATGCGTGCGAGACAAGCCTCGGTCAATTGCGTCGGAGTTAGAGTGCGAGCCCGAATGCGCGCTGAGGCCTCGGCCAGACTAAGGCGCGAAAGATCTTCCCCGGAGTCGGCCAGAGAAGCGACGGCACCGACTAGGGAGAGAGTGAAGCTGCGGCGGGTGAGCATTAGAGTACCTCGTTTCTGGTTCACGAGCTTCTGGCTGGACGGGCTAACGCTGGCCGTTCTAAAGGAGAATAATACCATTGATGGCTCGGCGTTTCGGCCGAAACGGTGTCGCGATGAGTCGCGACACGGCACGCTGAGAGCGTGCGCCACGACAGTCAGGCGCGGTAAAAGCTCAACGAATTGTCGCCTTGCTTCAAGACGCGATAGCGCAACAACCTTCCGTATTCCGGCTGAAGCGCGGCGCGGGACGAATGCTGCGCGATGACCAATTTGTTCGTCGACGCGCCAAGAGTATTGAGCGCGGCTTCGTATTCCTTTTCCAAGTCATAGGGCGGATCGAGGAATACGATATCAGCGGATACCCGCTCAAGCACTGCAATGGCCTTTCCGGCGTAAACTTCAGCGCGATCCACAAGGCCTAGCGACGCGAGATTCTGTCGGATCACTTCCACGGCGGGGCGTTTGTTTTCGACAAAGACACACCGCCGCGCTCCGCGGCTCAAGGCCTCGATGCCGACGGCACCCGTTCCGGCATACGCATCCAGGAACATGCTGTCAACAATCACGGGCGCGAGCACGTTAAACAGGGTCTCGCGCAGGCGGTCGGGTGTTGGACGCGTCGCCAAACCTGGCAGCGTCTTCAACCGACGGCTGCGTAACTCGCCCGCGATGACACGCATCAACCCACCTGCACCAAGCCATACTTACGCTGCCAGTGTTGCCGGATATAATTCACGGCTCGCCGCAGCACTTCGGGGGATGGCGGATTCGCAATCAGCGCCTGCGCCTCACCGCGAGCGATCTCGAGCACATCCTGGTCGCGAATGATGTTGCCAATTCGGAGGGCCGGCAGGCCCGATTGCCGGGTGCCGAAGAATTCGCCGGGGCCGCGCAGCTTCAGATCCATCTCCGCAATATAGAAGCCATCGTTCGAATCAACCATGGTGCGGATCCGTTCGCGGCCAGCGTCGCCGAGCTTATCAGTTACTAAGATGCAGTAGCTTTGTTCGGCTCCGCGTCCGACACGACCGCGAAGCTGGTGCAGTTGGGCCAGGCCGAACCGCTCGGCCTGCTCAATCAACATCACGCTCGCATTCGGCACATCCACGCCCACTTCGATCACAGTCGTCGATACCAGAATCTTCACGTCGCCGCGGCGGAACTGCTCCATGGCAGTTTCCTTTTCCTCGGTCTTGAGGCGGCCGTGCAACAATCCCACGCGGATATCGGGAAAAACACGCTCGGACAGATGCTGATACATTTTTTGCGCGGCTTTCATGGCCTCGGCTTCCTCGATCACCGGATAAACGACGTAGGCCTGCCGGCCAGCCAGGATTTGCTGTTTCAGGAAGCTGTAAACGCTTTCGATGCGGTCCTCTTTGACATGCTTGGTCTGAATCGGCCTGCGGCCGGGCGGCATTTCATCGATGACCGATACATCCAGGTCGCCGTAAATGGTCAAAGCCAGCGTTCGGGGAATCGGCGTCGCGGTCATCACCAGGACGTCGGGATGCGTACCCTTCGAAGCCAGTCGCAGCCGCTGCATCACTCCGAAACGATGCTGCTCGTCAACGATCGCCAGCCCGAGTTTTTTCCATTCGACATCTTCCTCGATGAGCGCGTGGGTGCCGATTCCGATGTGCACCAATCCTTCGGCCATCAGTTTCTTGAGCTGCGATTTTTCCCGTGGCGTGGCGGAGCCCGTGAGCATCACGGCCACGTAACCCATTTTCTGGAACAGATTCTTGAAATAGAGATAATGCTGACTGGCGAGAATTTCGGTGGGCGCCAGGACGGCAACTTGATAGCCGTTCTCGATGGCGATCACGGCCGCTTCCGCCGCCACCAGAGTCTTCCCGCTGCCAACGTCGCCTTGCAAAAGCCGACTCATAGGATGCGGCGCCTGCATGTCTTCAGCGATTTCTTTTAGTACCCGCTTTTGCGCACCGGTGGGTTTGAACGGAAGCATGGTTTTGATCCGCTCGCGAACTCGGTCGTTCAGCTCGAATGCAATGCCGGGCTGTACCTTTCCTTTGGCGCGCTTCAACGACAGGCCGCACTCGAGCCAGAAGAACTCTTCGAAGATCAGCCGCCACTGCGCCGGAGTGCGAAAGGCATTGAGCAGCCGAAGGTCGGTGCCTGGCGCGGGAAAGTGCAAGGATTGAATCGCGGCCCAGCGGCCGGGAAGTTTCATGCGCTCCCGGAGCGCCTCGGGCAACTGATCCTCCAGGGGCTCCAATGATCCGAGAATGCGGTGCAGCAGCGACCGAAAAACGCGCGTGGTGACTTTGGCCGCCGCTTCGTAGATCGGAACAATGCGGCCGGTGTGGAGCGCAGCGTCGGCTTCTCCTTCGTCGCCGGTGAGAATCTCGAACTCCGGATGCATCATTAGCAGAGCGCCAGTGTAGCTATCGAGTTCGATCTTGCCATACAGCGCCACTCGCAAACCCGGCGTAAACTTGTCCACGAGATATCCGCCATGAAACCACTTGGTAAGCAGCCGATCGCGCGACGAATCGACAAATACAGCCTCGAACAAGCCGAGATTGCGGCGGCGGAATCCGGATAGTTGCGCTGATTTCACCTCTGCGATTACTGTCGCCATTTCTCCTGGTGCTAATTGCGCAATGGTCTTGATGTTGGTGCGGTCCTCGTAGCGGAAAGGAGCATAGGAAAGCAGATCCTCCACCGTGAGCAGACCCTTGGTCTCCAGCATCTCGGCTCGAGCTGGTCCTATGCCTTTTACGTACTGAAGTGGAGTGGATGTATCCAACGGTTGATTAAATCTTGTTAGACCAGCGGCGGCCTTCGGTGCGATGACTTGGTGGCTTGCTCGAATGCGTGGGCAAGCTGTAGAACGCTGAACTCCTCGCGATGCCGGCCCACGATCTGAAGACCGACCGGTAAACCTTCCGGCGTGTATCCGCTTGGAACGGAAATCGACGGATTCTCAAGGATCGAAATAAAGTAGCAGCTCTTCATCCACTCGATGTACGAGTTCATCTTTACGCCTTCGATCTCGTTCACGTACGGCTGGGTAACGTCGAACGGGGGCACTTGCGTAACGGGCAAAATGAAGTACTCGTAATTCTCCTGGAAGATTCGCATACGGTTCCAGACCTGGCTATGCAGTGACTCAGCGCGCGCGATGTTGGACGCGGTGAGCTTCGATCCGCGCTCCACTTCCCATAGGATCGTATCCTTCACCAGATCGCGGTGCTGGCGCACGTTTTCGCTCTGGCTGCTCACGTAGCCCAGAGCGCGCAGGGTGTTGAATGCCTCGTCGGCGCCGGTAAAATCGGGCTCGGCCTCTTCGACAATACAGCCCAGGCTTTCAAAAATCTTGCGCTGAGCGTTGACCGCATCGCGAATCCTGCGATCGAAGGGAATGCCGCCGAGATCTTTGAACCACGCCACTCGCGTTCCTTTGAAACTACGCTCCAAGTTGCCGGCGAAGCGCGCGCCGGGTTCGCTGATCGAAATCGGACAGCGCGGGTCAGGCCCGGCCAGTACACTCAGCAGCAGCGCGACGTCAGCGACGTTCCGCGCCATGGGTCCTGTAACACCAATCGTCGACCAGGCATTGCCGACGGCGGCGGTCGGGACGCGACCAGGCGCCACTCGAAAACCGACCACGCTGCAAAAGGAAGAGGGATTCCGCAATGAACCGCCGCTATCGCTGCCATCGGCGATCGGGACCATTCCGCACGCTAAGCTTACAGCCGCGCCGCCACTGCTGCCACCGCAGGTCTTCGTAAGATCGTAAGGATTTTTCGTCGCGCCAAATACGCGATTGAAGGTCTGCGATCCAGCGCCGAATTCCGGCGTGTTGGTTTTCCCTACAGTGATGGCGCCAGCCTTCTTCATGCGCTCGACAATGATAGCGTCGTGCGCTGGCACGTTATCTTTGAAGATCAGGGATCCGAAAGTGGTCCGGATTCCAGCGGTCTCAACCAGATCTTTATGCGCGACGGGCAAGCCGTGCAAAGGTCCCAGCGCCGCGCCGCGAGCCTGAGCTTCATCGGCCTTAGCAGCGTTCTCGGTGGCCTGTTCGGCGACCAACGTAACAATGGCGTTGACCTTTGGGTTGACGCGCTCAATCTGTTTAAGGTGCGCAACCATAACGTCGCGCGCACTCAGCTTCTTGCGGCGGATCATTTCGGACATTTCAGTAGCGCTGAAAAAACAGATATCGGGGCTTTGCGCAGCCAGTAGTTGAGTGGCCGCCGCGGCGCCCAGGATTTGATTAGCTTCGCGGCGAGTCACGGACCGATCGGGCATGCCGAATTCTATCATTTGACAGAGCGACTGGGGCGCGATAAGGTCTACTGAGTGCCTCTGGAGCATTTCGATTGGGAAGTTGGCGACGTATTCGTCCTGCATTTACAGGGCCCGATTACGCTTGGCCAAGCTACGCAGCGGTTTCGCAACCTAATCCAAAGCGCTCTAGATAGCGGGAAGAAGAAGATCCTGCTCAACATGTCCGAGGTGTTCTATATCGACAGCAGCGGCCTGGGCGAATTGGTGGCAGCATACACTACGGCCACAAGCCGCGGAGGCAAGCTGAAGCTGATGAAGCTTACGCCCAAGGTTCAAGACCTCGTGCAGCTCACCAAAGTTTATCGGATCTTCGAAGTGTTTAACGACGAGGACACGGCCGTGCGGAGCTTCGCGACATCTGCTCCCACAAATTAACGCAGCCAATCGCGAAGCCTTGTTAAAATGAGGGGGCTTTCATGACTCAGCCCACTGCCGCCCTGAAGGCAACCCCGCTCAACGCCCTACATCACCGTATGGGCGCCAAAATGGTCGACTTCGGCGGTTGGGACATGCCCGTTCAATACTCAGGGATTCTCGACGAGCACCAAGCGGTACGGAAGAACGCCGGTCTATTTGATGTGAGCCATATGGGAGAGATCGAGATCAGCGGTCCGGATGCCTTCGCGCTCACTGACTCGGTAACCACCAACGCGGTGGCGAATTTGAAAACCGGGCAGGCGCAATACTCCGGCTTGTTGTACGAACACGGTGGATTCGTCGACGATATTCTGGTGCACAAAGTGGGGGACGATCATTATTTCCTGTGCGTCAACGCGTCCAACCAGGATAAGGATTACGAACACATCGCCGCTCAGAATCGCCACAGCGCCAAGGTTGAGTTCGCAAGCCCGCGCTATGCACAGTTGGCGATCCAAGGGCCGAAGGCGTTGGCAACGCTGCAAAAGCTGACGAGAACGGATCTGGCTTCGATCGGGTATTACCATTTTGTGGACGATGCTGTGTCGGGGGCGACGGCCAGGATCGCGCGCACCGGCTATACGGGAGAAGATGGCTTCGAGATCTACATTGCGCCGGAACAAGCCGAGCGGATCTGGAACGAGATACTCGACGCCGGCCGGGAGTTCGGCATAAAGCCGTGCGGTTTGGGCGCTCGAAACACGCTACGCCTGGAAGCGAAGATGGCGCTGTACGGACACGAGATTCATGCATCGACGACGCCTTACGAAGCGGATCTGGGGTGGATCGTCAAGATGAACAAGGGCGATTTCACGGGCAAGGCGGCGCTGGCAAAACAGAAGGAACGAGGCATCGCGCGCAAGCTGGTCGGCTTCGAGATGACGGGACGAGGCATCGGCCGCGACGGATATGAAGTTTACCTGGGTGGCGAAGCGGCCGGTTGGGTGACCAGCGGCGGACCGTCGCCGACATTAAACAAAAATATCGGATTATGTTATCTTCCTGTGAGCCGTGCCAAACCTGGCGAGCGGATCGAAATTATGATCCGCAACCAGCCCGTAGAGGCATTCACAGCTCCGACACCGTTTTACAAACGAGCCAAATAAGGGAATGTATCCAACAAATTTTCGCTACACCAAAGAACATGAGTGGGTGCGCGTCGAAGGCGACATCGGCGTGGTGGGGATCACGGATCACGCGCAGAAAGAGCTGGGTGACATCGTCTATGTCGATTTGCCGAAGGTGGGCGCCCGCCTGGAACAGGGTAAGACGCTCGGGTCGGTGGAATCGGTGAAGGCAGTGTCAGACATCTACGTGCCCGTTTCGGGTGAGGTGGTTGAGATCAACGAAATGCTCTCGACTACGCCGGAAAAGTTGAATGAAGATCCGCACGGCACCGCGTGGCTTGTTAAAATCAAGTTATCGGCCCCAGAAGAAGTTAGCCGCCTGCTCTCCGCCGAAGATTATCAGAAATACGCGGGAGCTGAGGAATCCGGGCACTGATCCTCGGGTTTCCAGCACTTAAACAAACCATTGCGCTATTTACCGAAGTCTGACCTCGAGCGCCGCGAGATGCTATCCGCGATCGGCGCTAATTCATTGGAAGATCTGTTTTCGAATTTGCCGGCTGAAGTGAGGTTAAACCGGCCGCTGGACATTGCTTCAGGCAAATCCGAATACGAGATTGTCGACTACTTCCGCGAGCGTGGAGACGAAAACGCCAACGGATATGCCTCGTTCCTGGGCGCGGGCGTCTATCATCACTATCGCCCGGTGCTGGTGGACACGGTGGTATCGCGAGGGGAATTCCTGACGTCCTACACGCCCTACCAGGCCGAGATCTCGCAAGGGACGCTGATGACAATCTTCGAGTTTCAGACCATGATCTGCCAGTTGACCGGCATGGAGGTAGCGAATGCGTCGATGTACGACGGGTCGACTGCCGTGCCAGAGGCGGCCATGATGGCGATGCGAGTGACCGGGCGCGATAAAATCCTGACGGCGCGAACGGTGCATCCGGAATATCGCGAGGTGTTGCTCACATATGCGCAGCACCAAGGCATGCCAGTCGCGGAATTCGAGTATGTTCGGGAAACCGGATCGATCGACACAGCGGATCTGGAGAAGAAGATTGACGATCAGACCGCGGCGGTGATAATTCAATCGCCGAATTTCTTCGGAATCGTGGAAGATGTGCGGCGCGCGGCTGAAATAGCTCACCGGCACGGCGCATTGCTGGTGTTCATTTTCGCGGAGGCGGTCTCGCTGGGATTGCTGGAGCCGCCACGAGATGCCGACATCGTCGCGGGCGAATTGCAGTCGTTTGCGATTTCACCGGTCTATGGCGGGCCGTTCGCCGGAATCATAGCGACCAAAGAGAAGTTCATGCGGCAAATACCGGGTCGGATTGTCGGCGAAACCAAAGACACGCGCGGAAATCGTGCGTTTTGCCTGACCCTGGCCACGCGTGAGCAGCACATCCGCCGCGAAAAGGCGACATCGAACATCTGCACTAACCAGGCGCTGATCGCGCTGATGGCGACGGTTTTCATGACGGTCTACGGCAAGGAGGGACTGCGCGAATTGGCGGAGCAAAACCTCGCCAAGGCGCACTACCTGGCGGGCAAGCTGCCGCTGCGATTCTCAGGGCCGTTCTTTAACGAGTTCGTGGCATCCACCGACGGTCGTTCACCCGGCCAGATCAACGAGGCGCTCTTGAAGAAGAAAATCATCGGCGGGCTGCCTCTGGATCGTTACTATCCGGAACTCAAGAATACGATGCTGCTGTGCGCCACGGAGATGAGCCGCCGGGAAAAACTGGATGCGGTTGCGGAGGCTTTCAAGCCGGAGGCTGTCTCCCGATGATCAAGAAAGTCCGGCAGCACATTAATCAGAACGAGCTTCTGATATTCGAGAATAGCTCGCCGGGAAAACGCGGCTATCAGTTGCCCGCGCTGGATGTTCCAACGGTGGATGCAGCGGCTGTGCTGGGCGAACGGAATACGCGCCGCGAAATCGAGGATTTTCCGGAAGTGAGCGAGGTGGAAGCGATTCGCCATTTCACGCGCTTGTCGACGCATAACTACGCAATCGATCTGGGGCTGTATCCGCTGGGCTCCTGCACGATGAAATACAATCCTCGCGTCAACGAGCAGGTGGCCCGAGTCGAGGGCCTGGCGTGGGCGCATCCCTACCAGCCGGAATCGCTCTCGCAAGGAATCCTGGAAGTAATGGGCACGCTCGAGAAGATGCTGCTCGAGATTACCGGCATGGATGCGGTGACGCTGCAGCCGGCCGCCGGCGCGCATGGAGAATTTACGGGAATTCTTCTGGTTCGTGCGCTACTGGGCTCGCGCGGGAACCCGCGCAAGAAGCTTCTCATTCCCGATTCCGCCCACGGGACTAATCCGGCCACCGCGACTATGGCTGGCTACGCCGTGCAGAACATCAAGTCCAACGAGCGCGGCATGGTGGATGTCGAAGCGCTGGCGCGCATGGTGGATGAAGACGTCGCGGCGTTGATGATCACCAACCCGAATACGCTCGGGGTTTTCGAAGAAAACATCACGCGCATCGCGCAAATCCTGCACGCCAAAGGCGCCATGGTGTACATGGACGGCGCTAACATGAATGCGCTGGTGGGCATCGCGCGCCCTGGGGATTTCGGTGTGGACGTGATGCACCTCAATCTGCACAAGACCTTTTCGACGCCCCACGGCGGCGGAGGTCCGGGTTCGGGACCGGTGGCCGTGAAAGCGCCGCTCATCCCATTCCTGCCGAAGCCTCGTCTGGAGAAATCAGGCGGCCGCTGGACGTGGAACTACGATCGGCCGCAGTCTATCGGAAGGGTTCGCGCATTTTACGGCAACATCGGAATGCACGTCCGCGCGCTGGCTTACATAATGGCGCACGGCGGCCCGGGGCTTCGCAACGCCACGATGGACGCGGTTTTGAACGCTACCTACATCCGCAAGCTGGTCGAGCCATATTACGATCTACCGCACAACGCGCCAACCATGCATGAGTGCGTCTTCAGCGACGACCGGCAAGCCAAACGCGGCGTGCGCACGGGTGACATCGCCAAGCGGCTGGTCGATTATGGATTTCATCCCTATACTGTGAGCTTTCCGCTGATCGTCCACGGCGCGATGATGATTGAGCCGACCGAAACCGAAAGCAAGGCCGAACTCGACCTGTTCGTGGACGCGCTCATATCCATCGCCAAGGAAGTAGAACAGACTCCGGAGCTGGTGCTAAAAGCTCCACACCACACGCGCACCAGCCGGGTGGATGAGGTGGGCGCGGCCCGCAAGCCGGTAGTCCGCTGGAAGCCCCACATCCCAGCGAGTAAAGCGGCGGATTAAAATACACAGGCATGCACGCGGCACGGGACCTGCTGATTGTCGCGTTGTTTGTACTGGCTTTGCGGTTGCCTTTTCTTAATCAGGCCATTCAAGGCGACGACGTCTATTACCTCGCTGAAGCGCAGCACGCGCAGATCGAGCCGCTGCATCCTAAACACGTTGAGTACGCGTTTATGGGCCACATGGTGGACATGCGCGGGCAGCCGCATCCTCCGCTGAACGCCTGGTTTCTGGCTCTACTGCTCGCTACGCTGAAGGATATTTCCGAAATCTCATTTCACGCTGCCTACATATTGTTTTCATTGATCGCCGCGCTTAGCGCGCTGGCGCTGGCGCGCAGGTTCAGCCAGCATTCTCTCGCGGCCACCATGCTTTTCCTGGCGACACCGGCGTTCGTGATCAACGGCAATTCGCTCGAATCCGACTTGCCTTTCGCCGCGCTCTGGCTGCTCGCTATCGCGCTGTATGTCCAAGCGGTGGACCAGCGCTCGTTTCAACTGCTGGCCGCGTCCTCGATCGCGATGGGACTTGCGGCGCTGGCAGCGTACCAAGCAGTGTTCCTGGTCCCGATCCTGTTTCTGCACGGTAGAAAGTGGCGCGCGGCTGCTTTCGCAACCCTTACGGCCCCGGTTGTTCTGGCAGCTTGGCAGGTCTTCGAGCGCTTAGGGACCGGAGCATTCCCAGCAACCGTCGTGGCCGGCTACATGCAGTCCTACGCATTGCAGGCACTGACACAAAAGCTGAAAAGCGCCGTCGCTCTGACAGGACATCTGGGCTGGATCGTATTTCCGTCGCTTTGGCTTCCGCCGCTGACTGCGATCCCAGTCGCCATTGGCGCAGCGTTCTACGATCCGAGCCCGTTGTTCTGGGGCTCCGTCGCCGTGGGCGCGGGGATACTGATCTGGTGCGCGCGCAATTGGCGCGACTTTCTGGCGCAGTGGGTGCTGATCTTCTTCGCGGGCGCGCTGGTCGTGTTCTTTGCAGGCTCGGCGCGCTACCTGCTTCCGATTGCATTGCCGATAGCTATTCTTGCTACGCGCAAGATGGACCTGCGCTGGATACAAGCGGCCATCGCATGCGAATTGGTACTGAGCCTGGGCCTGGCAGTCGTCAATTATCAGCATTGGGACGGCTACCGGCAGTTCGCGCAAACGCTCGCTAACGAAGCGAAGACCAAACGCGTGTGGATCAACGGCGAATGGGCATTGCGATACTACATCGAATCCGAAGGCGGTCTTCCGCTGCTTCAGGGTCAGACCTTGCATCCTGGGGAAATGGTGGTTTCGAGCAGCTTGGGTTATCCAATTCCTTTGACGGCCGGTGGCGGCGCGCTGGCGCCACTTGCAGAGCGAACCATCACTTCGGCCATCCCACTGCGCCTGGTTGCTCTGCACGGGAAGTCCGCTTACTCGACCACCATGTTCGGACTCCGGCCCTTCGACATCTCGCGTAGAGTGATTGACCAGCTTCGAGCCGAGGCGGTGGTGGAGCACAAGCCAGTGCTCTCGAATCTGCGCATGAACGCGCCCGAAGCCGGGCAACAGATCGTTAGCGGCGTTTATCAGCTCGAGAATGGCGAGTGGCGTTGGATGGGCAAAATTGCGGTTATTTTGCTCAAACCGCCGGCCGAGCCCAGTCCGCTAGTCGTCCATTTTTTTATTCCCGACCTTGCGCCGGCCCGGCAGGTCCGCATCACGGTAAACGATAAAGTTGCCGCGACGCAAGATTGCCCGGGACCGGGGACTTTCACTGTCACGACATTACCAAGCAAGCCCGAGGGCGATAGCGCAACGATCACGATTTCAGTGGATAAGACCTTCTCTTCTCAATCAGATAAACGCGAACTTGGGATTATACTGACCGAAGTGGGTTTTCAAAATCCTTGAGTCATCCTGGCAAAATTCCCAGTTCTGATTGCGAGCAGGAACGAGTATCCTGTTTGCGGACATGTAGATCTCGTGACTGATAAAGAATACGAGGATGTTTACCATGAAGCCTTGCATTGCCTCGGCGAGAACTCGTCCATCGGCTTTCCGTTTCAACAGGCCGACGGGACTCGCGTGTGCGAGGTCGACGGCCGCCTGCTTGCTGACTATCAGGTGATCGAGCTTTGGTGGGGAAAGGACATTGCAGAACAAGTCCGGCTCGAGAGAAGCGGAAGCGGCGGCAAATTCAAGGCCCAATCGGGGCATTCGTAGCCGACAACAAATAAGCGCGAGGATTGCGTTCATTTCGCGATTACAGTAACGTACAGAGACATGGAACGATTTTCTCTGGCGAGTGTGGCCGTCATCCTGGCGTGCGCGGTACCGGCGGACGCCCGAATCACACGCATCGTGATCGAGCATCGGGAGTCGCCCGCTTATCAAGGCCGAGGTTTCGGCGAAACCGGGCAATACGAACGATTGACCGGGCACGCTTATGGCGAACTGGATCCGAAGGACCCGCGGAACGCCATCATCACCGATCTTCAACTCGCGGCCCGGAACGCGCGCGGCATGGTGGAATACGTGGCCACGTTTTCGCTCGCCAAGCCGATGGATCTTGGCAAGGCCAGTGGAGTTCTGATATACGAAGTCGCTAACCGCGGCAGAATCGCGCTTGCCACCGCGTCCAACGATCCGGGCGCAATGGCCGACCTTTTCAAACGGGGCCATGTGTTGCTGTCGAGCGGCTGGCAGGGCGACATTCCTCCGACGGACGGTCTGGAGACCATCGCGGTACCCGTTGCCACAAATTCCGACGGCTCCAGCATCACTGGACCGGTGCTGGTGCGCTTCAGCGACATGCCGCCCAAAGTCAACACGCTTCCGATTGTATACATTCACGGATCGGACGTACCGCGGCCGCAGCCCGCCAGTCTAGATACTTCCAAAGCCCTGCTGACCCGCCGGGCATCGGAACGCGGTGAGATTATCCCTCTTCGGAGCACCGACTGGGCTTTCGCCGATTGCGGTACCAGCACGTTTCCTGGAACTCCCAACCCATCCAAGATTTGCCTGAAGGGCGGATTCGATCCCGCGTTCCTCTATGAGCTGATCTACACGGCGAAAGATCCACAGGTGCTGGGCGTGGGATACGCGGCCACGCGCGACCTGAATTCGTTTTTCCGCTACGGGGAGCAAGATGCGTCGGGCGCGCCCAATTTGTTGGCGAAGAAGATATCGTTTGCGATCGGCCAAGGCAATTCCCAATCGGGAAATTTCTTGCGCAGCTTCATTCATCTCGGCTTTAACCAGGACGAATCGGGGCGGATGGTGTTTGACGGCGTGAACGACAATATCGCAGTGCGTCAGCTCGCCATGAATTTCAGGTTCGCAATTCCGGGTGGGCTCGCGAACGTATTCGAGCCGGGCAGCGATGGAGTGCTCACGTGGAGCGGATATGCGGATGAGGCGCGCCATCAGCCTGCCGGCTCGCTGCTGGACCGCTGCCACGCCACAAACACGTGTCCCAAGGTTTTCGAGACTTTCGGATCCTTGGAATTCTGGGAACTGCGCGCGTCGCCTAACCTGGTGGGAACCAAAGCGGACCGGGATATTCCGCTGCCGCCAAATGTGCGCCGCTATTATTTTCCAGGGGTCTCGCACGGCGGCGGCCGCGGAGGGTTTACGGCGAAGACACCGAAAGCACCGGCGGCGTGCGAGCTTCCGGAGAATCCGAATCCGTCCTCGGACACATTGCGAGCATTGATGGTCGCTCTGGTGGAGTGGGTAACTAAAGGGACCGCACCACCGCCGAGTCAATACCCGCGACTTGACCGAGGCGAACTGGTGGCGCCCACGCAAGCGGCGCTACATTCACCAGTCATTCCGGGCGCGCCTTTACCGGACGGCATCATCAACCCGCTTTACGACTACGATTTGGGGCCGGAATTCAACTATCGCGATCTGTCCGGCGCGATCTCGATGCAGCCGCCGGTGATCCGGCAGGTCCTTCCGAGCCTGGTGCCGAGAGTCGATGCGGACGGCAACGAAACCAGCGGCGTGCCCAGCGCGCTCCATCAAGCGCCGTTAGGCACCTACTTAGGCTGGAACATCACAGCGGAGGGTTTTTTCAAAGGCGCAATCTGTGGTCTGGCCGGTGGTTACGTTCCCTTTGCCAAGACCAAGACGGAGCGCCTCGCTAACGGAGATCCCAGGCCATCGCTCGAAGAACGCTATGGCAGCCATGATCGGTACGTGACGACGGTTCGGACGGCGGCGGCGAAGCTGGTGCGCGACCGTTTCTTGCTTCAGGAGGATGCCGACCGGTTGATCGCTCAAGCGGAATCGAGTGATGTTTTGAAGTCGAAATGATGCTTTATTTTCCCTCGGCGGAGCAGGCATCATATGCCAGTTTCGCTGCGCGACTCGCCAGAGTTAGCGAGAAAGTCTCTCCGTTGAATGCATAGTCGATTCGAAACGCGCGGAATGTCAGTGCGGGCCCTATGTCTTCAAAACCAGGGCCAGTAGCGCAGGCTTTTCTTGATCGCGCGCTCAGCGGACCGCGCCGGCATCGGGCCAGAATGCGCAGCGTCAGTTTGCCGTCCGCGCCGGGAACAAAGCTGACCTGTTGGATTGCGGATTGGATCACCGGAGCGCCTGGAGTATTGCATGCGCCGCCTGTGTTGTCGAAAACCTTGGCCAGCTCGAGCTCCTGGCCGCCGATGAAGCCGGCAGCGAGCCGGCCTGTCGCCTGGTCGGGAGAATTGGCATCGCTGAAGCAGACTAGCGCGTCGCGACCGGCCCGGTTTCGGACCTTGCGACATCGTCCGCTTGGAAGTCCGCTGGCCTGGCTGACGAACCAGCCACTAGTGGAATGTGTAAACAGGAACGCATTGCGGAAATTCGCGGCGCGCGGCGAACAACCAGAGAGAACCAACAGGAGATCGTCTGAATCCGGCTTCAGTAAATGACCCGCGATCACGGATTCGATGGATGAATCAGTCTTCGCACCCGGAGCGCCGGTTTGCTGTGGGCAAACGTGGCACCCGCTCTGCTCTCCTATGTATTCTTGCCCCGGACAGAGCAGTCCCAGAACTTCTTTGAGATCGCTTGAAGACACTTGAGAGGCATCGGGCGGAAAGGGCGGACCGCTCCATTGCGCGGAGCATGACACCGCCATCGCGATACACAAGCACAAGCGGGCTCCCAAACTGAGAATCTATCATGAATAGATGGACCCACAATTACCTGCAGTCGACACTCACATGATCACGACGGCTTTCACGCTAGATGGCTATGACATCGAACGCAATCTCGGAATCGTGCGGGGCATCATCGTACGGTCCAGATCTATTCTCGGGACGATGGGCGCCAGCTTACAGACACTGGTTGGCGGCGATATCACATTGTTCACTAATCTGTGCGAGGAGACTCGCGCGCATGCCTTCCAGCGCATGGCGCAACATGCGGCGCAGATGGGCGCCAATGGCATCATCGGCGTCCGATACGACGCGACCGAGATTATGCAAGGCGTAACCGAGGTGCTGTGCTACGGTACAGCCGTGATAGCCAAGCCGGCATAGCGCGTCTCAAAACTAATGCGATACCTGTGCATTCACGGCCATTTCTACCAGCCGCCCCGCGAAAATCCGTGGCTCGAGGCCATCGAGCTGCAGGACTCCGCGTATCCTTACCATGATTGGAACGCGCGCATCACGGCTGAGTGTTACGCACCTAATGGCTGTTCGCGCATTCTCGATTCAGAAAACCGAATCGCGAAAATTCAGAACAACTATGCGTGGATGAGTTTCAATTTCGGACCCACGCTACTATCCTGGCTGAAAGACAACGCACCCGAAACCTACCGCGACATTCTGGCAGCGGACTTTTCAAGCTCCGGACGATTCTCGGGGCACGGATCGGCGATGGCCCAATGCTACAACCACATGATCATGCCGCTGGCGAACTCGCGCGACAAGCTGACCCAGGTGGTGTGGGGTATCGAAGATTTCCGCCATCGTTATGGCCGGGAGCCGGAAGGCATGTGGCTGCCGGAAACGGCAGTCGATCTGGAAACCCTCGATCTCCTGGCGCAACATGGCATCCGCTTTACAGTGTTAGCTCCGTCGCAGGCTAAGTCGATGGATGGCGAAGATGTAACGGGTCAGCGCATCGATCCGACGCGCGCCTATGTGCTCAAGCTGCCATCTGGCCGCGCTATCAATCTTTTCTTCTACGACGGGCCGATTTCTCGCGCGGTTGCTTTTGAGGGCCTGCTGAATAACGGCGAACAGTTCGCGCGCCGTCTCCTGGACGCATTTTCGGATCAGCGCGACTGGCCACAGCTCGGCAATATCGCCACCGACGGCGAGACCTATGGCCACCATCATGCCCACGGCGACATGGCGCTAGCCTACGCGCTCGACTACATCCATTTGAACGGGCTGGCGAAGATCACTAACTACGGCGAGTATCTGGAGCACTTCCCGCCCACGCATGAAGTGGAGATCCTGGAGAACACCGCGTGGAGCTGCGTGCACGGCGTGGGGCGGTGGAATACGAATTGCGGCTGCAATTCCGGTGGGCACGGCGAATGGAACCAGGAATGGCGCGCTCCTTTGCGCGAGGCTTTGGACTGGCTGCGCGACGAGATCGCGACATGCTATGAAAAGACCGCGGCGCGCTATTTCAAAGATCCGTGGGCGGCGCGCAACGACTATATTCACGTGATTCTCGATCGGTCGCCCGACAGCCGGGAACGCTTCGCCTCGCGACATTTCCGGCGGAAGAATCTGCAGCGTACCGATCGCGCTACGGTTTGGAAGCTGCTCGAGATGCAGCGGCATGCCATGCTGATGTACACCAGCTGCGGCTGGTTCTTCGATGAATTGTCGGGGCTCGAGACGGTGCAGGTGATCCAGTATGCGGGCCGCGCCGTGCAACTTGCGCAAGACATATTTGGCGACGCACTGGAGCAGCGTTTCCTCGAAAAACTCGCGCTGGCGAAGAGCAATATTCCGGAGCACGGCGATGGCTCAGCGATCTACACCAAGTTCGTGAAGCCGGCGATGCTGGATCTTTCAAAGCTGGCCGCGCATTACGCCATCAGCTCGCTGTTTGAAGACTACCCGGAGAGCACGCGCGTGTATTCTTACACGGTCGACACCAAGGATTACCGCGCCCGGCAATCGGGAAAAATGCGAATGGCAATCGGGAAAGCTCGCTTTACTTCCGAGATCACTCAGGAAAGCGAAATGTTGATATTCGGCGTGCTTCATTTCGGAGGGCACCACCTGAACGGCAGCGTCGCCAAATTCGTCAGTGACGACCAATACCGGGAATTGGCGAAGGTGATGCGAGAGGCGTTCAATCGCGCCGATCTGCCGGAGGCTATTCATCTGCTGGAACAGCGCTTCGGCGGGCAGACTTACTCACTCAAGAACCTGTTCAAGGACGAGCAGCGCAAGGTCGTAAACGAAATTCTGAAACCCATTCTCGAACGGGTAGAGGCTTTCCATCACGAGCTTTACGAAAACGAGTCTCCGCTGCTGCGTTTCATGGGCGACTGCTACATTCCAACTCCCAAGGAATTGAAAGTGACGGCCGAGTTTGCGCTGAACAGCCAGCTAAGGCGCGCGCTAGCCGGAGTCAATCTCGATTTAGACCATCTGACCAATCTGCTCGAAGATGTCAGTGTCATGGATGTACCGCTCGATCAGGCCGCGCTGGAGATAACGCTCCGCAGAAACCTGGAGCGGAAGGCCGAAGCGTTTCTCGAGAACCCGCGCGATCTTGGTGCGCTCGTACAATTTCGTGAATCCGTGGCGGTCGCGAAATCGCTGCCACTGCCGCTGATACTGTGGTCCTTGCAAAACCGTTTTTGGGAAATCCTGCAGAAGGTTTACCCGGAGATGAAAGAGACGCGAGAATCCGAGTGGACCGCTGAATTCGAACGACTGGGAGATCTCCTCTCCGTGCGAGCACCACAAACGACTACTTAGAAGTTACTGGTGTCATTCGCTCGTTTTTTTTCAGCAGTTCCTCGGCTTCCTCCTGGCGCAGCGAAGGGCCGTAGACATGCCCCTGGACTTTATCGCAACCCAGAATCCGGACCAAGTCCAGCTCCGCGGCGGTCTCTACCCCCTCCGCCACTACCGTGAGATTCATGCCGTGAGCCAGCCGCACGATGCTCTGAATCACCGGGAGCGAGCCTTCCGGTTCTTGCAGTCCGCGCAAGAAAGATTGATCGATCTTCAGTGAATCCACAGGCAGCTTGTTAAGATAGCTCAGCGACGAATAGCCGGTTCCGAAGTCATCGATCGAGATACTTACACCTAAGTCGCGTAGCTGGGTCATGCGGGCTACGTACTGGGGAAGATCCCGCATGATATAACTTTCGGTCAATTCCAGCTCCAGGCATTGGGCCGGGAATCCGCTGAGCGCCAGCGTGGTGGCGACGGTCTGCACGAAATCGCGCCGCTCGAACTGCAGCGCGGAAACGTTCACCGAGATACGAGCCGACCGATAACCCGACTTCAGCCAATCCGCACCTTGCGTGCACGCCTGCCGGATTACCCAGGACCCGATCTCGATAATTAAGCCCGTTTCTTCCGCTATCGGAATGAACTGCTTGGGAGAAATGGTTCCGTGGATGGGGTGCCTCCAGACCAGCAAGGCCTCCAGACCCTCTACGCTGCCGTCCATGTTGACCAAAGGCTGATAGAGCAACTCGAATTCATGATTTTCCAGAGCGCGGCGGAGTGCATTTTCGAGGTGCAGCCGCTCCAGATCTAAAACGTGATCCTCGGCCAGGAACAACTCCAGATCATTCTTGCCGCCATTCTTGGCGTGATACATCGCAAGATCGGCATTGCGCAGGAGATCGGCCGCCGTGATCCCATGCTTGGGGAAAATGGAAAGCCCGATGCTGGCGGTGACAAACAGCTCATTCCCGTCGATGCGATGCGGCGCGCGAAAGGCTTTCAGGAATTCTTCGGAAGCCTGGATGGCGGTCTGCTCATCGGGCTGGCGTGTCATGACGATCGTAAATTCGTCTCCGCCCATGCGTCCGGCCAAGTCGTCCTCGGTCAGCAAGCGTCGCAATCTGCCGCCTACTTCCTTGAGCAACCGGTCGCCCATGGTGTGGCCCAGGGTGTCATTGATCTGCTTGAAACGGTCGAGGTCGATAAAGAGCACAGCCAGTATTGCGGATCGCTCGCGGGCTTGCTCCAGCGCCTTTTCCAGCAGCTCGATGAAGTAAGCCCGGTTGGGCAAGCCAGTCAGTGAATCGTGCCTGGCCTGGAACTCGAGACGCTCGGTGAACTTCCGTTGCTCGATAGCAAGAGCGGCCAAGCGGCCGGCCACCCGCAGCAGATCCGGGTCGCCGTCGCGGCGCGATTGCCCGTTTTTGTAGTGCATCACCAATAAACCGAGCAGCCCGCCGGAGGCTGACAGGATGGGAGCCGACATACACGACGAGATGCCGATTTGCGCGGCGAGGTAGGATCGATCGGCCCAAACCGGACAATCGCGGACCTCCTTCCAGAAAATAGTAGAGCGGGCCAACTCGGCCGAGACAAATTCAGACTGCTCCGGCGAGAGTCTAAGCGGCTTGGAAAGGCGAATCGTGTCGTTCGGGAAGCCTGCTGCCACGGCCCAAAAAATCGCGCCCCCGTTTCGCAACAGTACCGAGCACAGCACGCCCGGCCGCTGTTTCTCGATCATATGAACGATCCGGTTTAGGGTGACCTCGAGGGCATGGTTCGCGGCCACCAGCTCGAGCACCTGATTGCGGCTCTCCTCTAGATGCGCGCTACGCCGGTGGTGCGAATGCGCGCGATGGTCCAGAATGTATCGCGCAATGCTGCGCGCCAGCAGTTCGATGATTTCGGTCTCCGCCTCCAAAAAATTCCGGCTGCCTCCGTTGGAGGAACAGGAGAAGCTGAGCGTGCCGAACAGTTCCGAGCCCAACATGATAGGCGTTCCAATGTAGATTTCGAATTCCGAACGCAGATCGCTATTCCCCGCGGCTCGTGAAGACGTGAGTGTACGGAGCCGATCGGCTACTCGCGCGCAATGGGTAGCGCTCAACGGAAGTTTGGCGCCCGGATGAAGATCGGCCGACCCGAGCGTGGCGCGAATTATTCCTCGATCACATTCGGTCTGCAGGATCACGCCGATGGGCAAGCCGAATACCTGGCAGCCCGTCTTCAAGTGATCTTCAAAAGCCTGCTCCAGCGAGTCATAACGAGTGGTGCTCAGCCGGTTCAGTTGCTTCAATTGCCCGGCGAAATGAGCCAATTGGTGTGACCTGTCCCGGTCATCTTCGTGTGCTGGCGCGAAACCGTGCGAAGTGCCCACCCAACTCAGTCTATCGCGCCGAGCCCCACTGGCGGTCATGAATAACCGTTTTGGAGCCCAAAAGCTGTTCCAACAGCGGGGTTTCCGGGTACGGATGGCCGGCATAGCGACGGAAGCCTTCACCGAAATCGACGCCCACCAGTGCCCCACGCTCCCGAGTCCAGTGTTCCATGATAGCCAGCGAATCCTCGATTCCGTGCTGCTTCTTGAGCCATTCCCGCTGACTGAGATGGCAAGCCAGCATGCGGCACTTGAGGTCGAAAGTCGTCTTGATGTCGACCACGAAATCGGGTTCGATGGCGGACCCGAAACGGTCCACACCGCCCAGCGAGTCCATGAAATAGAGATGCGGGATCGCGTCCATTGGCGCCGCGGGCTCGGCCGCGTTGGTTGCATAATTTGGGACGGAAGCCGCGAAACAGGCATCTCTCACCAGCATGCTGGTGGCTTCGTGATCGCAGTGATAATCCACGGGCGCGGCCGTGAGCACGATATCGGGACGGTTGCCGCGAACGAGTTCGGTCACATGCCGCCGCGAATCGTCGGTATTGAAAATCGCCAGATCGCGGAATTCAGCGCAGCTATACCTGGCCCCGATCAAGCGGGCGGCTGCGGCAGCTTCCTCGCGGCGGATGGCAGCGGCCTGCTCCGCACTGTGGCGCGCAGAGCCGCAATCGCCCGGAGTCATGCTTATGATCGTGATGGAATGACCCGCTTCAGAAAGTAGCGCGAGGGTTCCGCCGGCCAGAATCTCCGCGTCGTCCGGATGGGCGTGAATGCAAACGATGCGCATTCCCTGGCTTCAGGCGCCGGCGGCTTTGGATGTTTCGAGCTGTTCCGCTGTGCGTTCCGGTTTGCGCTTCACGCGAGTGATCGGCACGTTCAGCAGGATCGAAAGCACCGTGAAGATCAATGATGAACTTTGTACTACAACCTTCATGGGGAGGTGTCTTGCTACATTCATCATAGCCTCATCTATGCCGGCCAACAAGACCGTATCGCAAGCCGTAACCGAGCAAGCGGTGAGAGAACCACGGTGGCCGGCTGTATTTGCGATTCTGGCCGTCGGCGCGCTTTATTCGGCTTTGCCGGAAGCATTGCGGGTCGGTCCCTACTGGCTTTTGCTAACCATAGTTTCGGTGCTATTGGTCCCCACCGTGATTGCGCATCGAACCGGACGGCACAAGCTAAACGATGTGTTGGGCCATACTGTGCTGAGTATCGTGACGGCGGCGACGATCTGGTCCCTGGCGATGCTCATCGCGCGGTTGCCGTCCCATCGCGACTCGCCTCAACTGTTGTTGCGCGCCGCGGCATCGTTGTGGGTCGCGAATGTGTTGGTTTTCGCGTCGTGGTATTGGCGCTTGGATGCGGGTGGTCCAAACCAGCGCGACATGCGCGAGTCGCATACGGACGGCGCATTTCTGTTCCCTCAGATGCTTATTCCGGGCAAGCACAAGGGCAACTGGAGGCCCGGCTTTGTCGATTATCTGTTTCTTGCCTTTAACAGCAGCACGGCGTTTTCGCCCACTGACGTACCGGTGCTATCGCGGTGGGCCAAGCTTATGATGATGACGCAGGCCTTGATTTCGCTCGGCACGGTGGTGGTCATCGCGGCCCGCGCGGTTAATATACTGTAGGGATCACGGGCAGGAATGCCCGTGCCACGGCTACACTAGTTATTTCTTATGAAACTCCCGAGCTACACCATTACCCAAGGCAAAGATCGCGCCCCAGCGCGCGCATTTCTCAAGGCCATTGGCCTGACCGACGAGGATATCAAGAAACCCATCATCGGTATTGCCAACACTTGGATCGGCACCATGCCTTGCAATTTCAAGCTGCGCGATCTGGCCGTCAACGTCGCGGATGGAATACGCAAGGCCGGTGGCACTCCCATGGAGTACAACACCATCGCGATCAGCGATGGCATAACCATGGGTACCGAAGGCATGAAGGCCTCACTGGTCAGCCGGGACCTGATTGCGGATTCTATCGAACTGGTTGCGCGCGGTCATATGTTCGATGGGATCGTGGCGCTGGTAGCGTGCGACAAAACGATTCCCGGCGCTGCGATGGCCCTGTTGCGCCTTAATATTCCAGGCTTGGTGCTATACGGCGGATCGATTCTGCCGGGCCGCTATAAGGGCCGCGACCTCACCGTCCAGGACGTGTACGAGGCCGTCGGCGCAAATGCGGCGGGCAAGATGTCCGATGAGGAACTGCTAGCCATCGAGAACTCGGCCTGTCCTGGCGCGGGAGCGTGCGGAGGCCAATTCACCGCCAACACCATGGCGACCGTCATGGAGATCATCGGGCTTTCCCCGATGGGAACGGCGTCGGTCCCACAAGTAGACCCGCGCAAGAAAGATGTGGCGGAGCGTTGCGGCGAACTGGTCCTGAACATGGTGAGACAAAATCTCCGGCCGAGCGACATTGTCACTAGGAAGTCCATTGAAAACGCCATTGCCTCGGTAGCCACTACCGGCGGTTCAACCAACGCCGTGCTGCATCTGCTGGCCATCGCGCGAGAAGCAGGCGTGCCGCTCAATATCGACGATTTCCAAACCATTAGCGAGCGTACTCCGTTGTTGGTGGATTTGAAACCGGCCGGCAAGTTCGTTGCGGTGGACGTCGATAAGGCCGGCGGGATTCCGGTGATCGCGCAGCGGTTGATGAACGGCGGCTACGTAGACGGATCGGCAATGACAGTAACGGGCCGAACCTTCGCTCAGGAGGCGGCCGATGCCAAAGAGACGCCTGGGCAAGAGGTGATCCACGCACTGAACAATCCGATTAAGAAGAGCGGGGGCTTAGTGATCCTGCGCGGATCGCTTGCCCCGGAAGGCTGCGTTATCAAAGTTACGGGCATCGAGCGAACGCGGCAGAAGGGCCCCGCCCGAGTGTTCGATTCCGAGGAAGCCGCCATGGCCGCTGTGATGGGCGGCAAGATCAAGTCCGGGGATATTGTCGTGATCCGTTACGAAGGTCCGCGTGGGGGGCCCGGGATGCGCGAGATGCTGGGGGTGACCAGCGCGATCGTGGGCGTAGGACTATCAGAGAGTGTGGCGCTAATAACCGATGGACGTTTTAGCGGTGCTACGCGAGGATTCTGCGTCGGTCACATCGCTCCGGAGGCAGCGGTTGGCGGGGCGATTGCCGCCGTCCAGGAAGGCGACATCATCGACCTCGATATCCAGAAGCGGACCATCGATTTGGACATCCCGCAGAGCACCCTACACGAACGGCTCAGCAAATGGAAACCTCCTGTGCCGCGCTATCGCTCGGGCGTCTTCGCCAAATATGTCGCTTTAGTTGGATCTGCTTCGGAAGGCGCGCTTACGACCCCGTCCGCACTATCGGCGAGCTCTCGGTCGTGACCTTGGGCTTCTCGGCGCTGCCGCCAACATGCGCGTCAAGCATTTTCTGCACGTCGCTTTTACCAACCGCCCCTACTTTTTGCTCGACCACCTTGCCGCCCTTGAAAAGCAGCAGCGTGGGAATGCCGCGAACGTTGTAGCGCATCGCCGCGGCGCCATTTTCGTCTACGTTCAATTTGCCGACCTTCACCCGCCCAGCGTAGTCAGTGGCGATTGCGTCTACGGTCGGAGACATCATCCGGCACGGACCGCACCACTCCGCCCAAAAGTCAACCAGGACAGGAACATCGGAGTTTAGGACATCTTTGTCCCAGCCTGCGTCGGTGAATGTCAGTGTGTTTGTACCAGCCATAAATTCCTTGAGATCACTCCCTTTTTCAGATGTAGTAACCGCCCCAAACGATTCAGGCCGATAAAAGCCGCCGGTAGAGCGCCTGGTACTCAACGGCTACGGCGCTCCATGAGAAATCCTTCCGCATGCCGCGCCGCATCATTGCAATCCAATGATCCCTATCACGATAGGCCTTCAGGGCCAAGCCTAGGGCCTCCAGCAGCGCGTCTCCGGAGTAATCCCGGAACTTGAAGCCCGTACCCTCATCAATGGTATCATCCAGCCCCCCAGTGGCGCGGACCACCGGGACCGTCCCGTAACGCAGGCTATAAATCTGGCTTAGCCCGCAGGGTTCATAGCGGCTGGGCATCAGGAACATGTCCGCGCCCGCCTCGATCCGGTGCGAAAGCGCATTATCATAGCCGATTCGAATCGCGACCTGGTCCGGATAAGTTTGCCCCAAAAGTTGGAACATCGCCTCATAAGGCGGATCGCCGGATCCGAGCACAGCCAGGCACAGGTCCGCTTCGAGCATCCGGGATGCAATTTCAGCAATGAGGTCGATGCCTTTTTGAGCCGCGAAACGAGACACCATCCCGATCAGGGGACGGTCCAGCCCAACGCCCGACCGAAGCCCCAGCTCCTCGAGAAGCGCCCGCTTGCATTCAACCTTTCCGGAAAGATCATCCACCGAATAGTTCCGAGCGATATGCGGGTCGTGCTCGGGATCCCACTCGACGTAGTCCACGCCGTTGACGATCCCGTAAATTGGGCCATGCTTGCGAAGAAAACCGTCGAGGCCGAAGCCGTACTCAGGCGTCTGGATCTCGCGCGCGTAACCTTTGCTCACGGTGCTGATGGCATCGCTGAACGCGATCCCGCCTTTTAGCAGGTTGAGCTTACCGTAGAACTCCAGTTGTTCCGGATTGAAGAGCCTGCTGTCCAACCCGATCTGTGGAACGGCTGCTGCTCCGAAAATTCCTTGATAGCCGAGATTATGGATTGTGAGCAGCACCTTGACACCGCTGAAGGTCGGATCGTTGTTGAAGTGCTGGCGGACGTAGACTGGCAAAAGAGCCGCCTGCCAATCGTGCACATGTATGATCCCCGGGCGGAATAAATAGCGCGCTACTCCCACCGCCGCCATCGATAGCACCGCAAAGCGTAAGTGGTTGTCCGCATAATCCGCGCCGCCGGCGCCATAAATCCCATCCCGATCAAATAGCGGCGGGCAGTGAACGAAATAAAAGGTAACTCCGCGCTCGGTGGTTTGATAAATGTCCACCAAGTAACCTGGGCCAATCGGAACCCAAAGGCCACGATAGGCGAGTTGAGGTTCTGTCGGGTAGTGATTCTGGCGGTAAGCAGGAATTACGACGGCCATCTGTTGGCCAGCCGATCGAAGCGCAGCCGGTAGCGCGCCCAAAACATCGGCCAAACCACCTGTTTTTGCAAAGGGAGTGGCTTCGGACGCCACCATTAGAATGTTCATAGCCTGAGCCGGTCGAGTACGGCTTAGCATCTGCGCCTCACCAAAAGTCCTTCGTCCCTATCCATTGAGATAGACTACGGCAGACCGTCTGACGTCAGTCCGAAATCGCCCCCGCAACGGTAGTAGTAAGACGCTCACGGCCTTCGCTGCGACCCTCTTCGTGGTGGTGAATACGTCCTCGAAAAATGGCCTTCCGGCTGCACGCATTTTGGCGCTGGGAGGCGAGCCGAAACCAGCATGGGACGCCGTGTCATCGAGCGCCCCTGTATCGATTCGCGCTCCCAGCGACACTTGACCCAGTCTCTCAGTTCTTGATTTCTTTATGGACAGCGTCAAGCACGCCATTTATGAATGATACGGATTCCTCGCCGGAAAACTGGCGCGCCAGTTCAAGGGCTTCGTCAATGACTACCGCTGGGGGCGTCTCGTGACGGTGCATCTCGTAGATCGCCATACGCAGGATATTACGATCGACAATGGGCATTCGCTCCAGTTTCCAGTTTTCAGACTTGGCCGTAATCTGATGGTCGATATCGGTGGCCGTTTCTGAAGTCCCTTTGGCCAGCTCCTCCATGAATTCGTCGCGGCCCGTCTGTTCCTCGCCATCGTCAGAGTTTAGCGTGTCGTAAAACGAGGAGATGGCGTCCTCGACCGCGCCTTTGTTCATGTCCCACTGGTAGAGAACCTGTAAAGCGCGCTGTCGTGATCGGTGACGGGCGGGCATTGTGCTCGCTATTATTTTCGCAGCCGGCGCAGGAGGTCAGCCATTTCGATGGCGGTGATGGCCGCGTCGTACCCTTTGTTTCCGCTTTTGCCGCCCGCGCGATCGATGGCCTGCTCCACCGTATTAGTGGTGAGCACGCCGAACGCCACTGGCACGCCGGTTTCGAGCGGCACTGCCGCTAACCCATTGGCGGCCTGCGCGGAGACGTGATCGAAATGTGGCGTTTCTCCGCGGATTACCGCACCCAAGGCGACGATCGCATCGTGACGCTTTTGCGCCGCCAGCGTCTTTGCGACCAGCGGCAGTTCCCATGAGCCTGGAACTTTCACGATCTCGATGTCATCCGGATTCGCGCCCGAGCGCTTGAGCGCGTCCGTCGCGCCGGCCAGCAAACGGTCGGTGATGAAGCTATTGAACCGCGCGCAAATGATCGCAAACTTGAGCCCGCGCGCATCCAAATTTCCTTCGATCACCTGAGACATATGGGATAATTTTGTTTCAGGCCCCCATTCTACCGCATGGATCCCGCTTTCATCCGTAACTTCTCGATCATCGCGCACATCGATCACGGCAAGTCGACGCTGGCCGATCGCCTGCTCGAGGTGACTGGAGCGCTTTCCCAGCGCGAGATGATGGAGCAGGTTCTGGATACGATGGACTTGGAGCGGGAGCGTGGCATCACCATCAAAGCTCACGCCGTACGCCTGAATTACCAGGCCGATGACGGCCAGATGTACCAGCTCAATCTCATCGACACGCCCGGCCACGTTGATTTCACGTACGAAGTCTCACGCAGCCTGCAAGCTTGCGATGGTGCGCTCCTGGTGGTGGATGCTTCCCAAGGCGTCGAGGCCCAGACACTCGCGAACACATATTTGGCGCTGCACCACAATCTGGAAATCATTCCGGTGATTAACAAGATCGATCTGCCTTCCGCCGAACCGGAACGCATTCGCGAGCAGATCGAGCAGGTCATCGGCCTCCCTGCGCATGATGCCTTGTTGGTTAGCGCCAAACAGGGCACTGGCGTCAAGGACGTGCTCGAAGCCATCGTGCATTTGGTGCCTCCGCCCAAAGGTTCGCCGGACGCGCCGCTGCGCGCATTGATTTTTGACTCCTGGTTCGACCCCTACCGCGGTGTGATTATCCTTACGCGCGTGTTCGACGGGAGGCTGCGGCTCAAACAGAAGATCAAGCTGTGGTCGAACGGGGCCACCTTCGAAGTGGAAGGCCTGGGTTATCAATCGCCGAAGCCAATCCCTTGCGACGAGCTGGCGGCAGGCGAAGTCGGGTTCATGTTCGCGAATATCAAGACCGTGTCGGATGCCAAGATCGGGGACACCATAACTAGCGTCGAAGACCCCGCCACGGAGCCGCTGCCTGGATTTGAAGAAGTGAAGGCCATGGTCTTCGCCGGATTGTATCCGGTGGAATCGCACGAGCACGGCCGCTTGCGCGAGGCGCTCGAGAAGCTGCGGCTCAACGACAGCGCCTTCAGTTTCGAGCCGGAAAACTCGATGGCGCTGGGCTTCGGGTTTCGCTGCGGCTTCTTGGGGCTGTTGCATCTGGAAATCGTGCAGGAACGGCTGGAGCGCGAGTTTGAGATCGACCTGATCACCACCGCGCCCGGCGTCCGCTACAAAGTCACAACGCTGAATGGTACTGCCATTGACGTCGACAGTCCCACCAAGTTTCCGAATCCCGCTGAGATCAAGCAGATCGAAGAGCCGATCATCGATGCCACGGTCATCACGCGCGAGGAATACGTAGGCGAAATCTTGAAGCTGCTCGAAGAGAAGCGTGGAACGCAGAAGAAGTTCGAGTACATCGGGACCGGGCGCGTGCTTCTGCTGTATGAGCTTCCACTCAACGAGATCGTCCTGGATTTTTACGATCGTCTGAAATCTGCCTCGCGCGGCTACGCTTCGCTGGATTATCATTTGTCCGGGTATCGCGCGTCGTCCTTGGTTAAGCTGGACGTGCTGGTGGCAGGCGAGCCCGTGGATGCGCTCTCCATCATCGTGCATAAGGACTTCGCCTATGATCGCGGGAAGATTTTGATCGACCGGCTGCGCAAATTGATTCCGCGCCAGATGTTTGAGGTAGCGCTACAGGCAGCTATCGGCAACAAGGTGATCGCGCGCGAGAACATCCCGGCCATGCGCAAGAACGTCCTGGCCAAATGCTACGGCGGCGATATTTCCCGCAAGCGCAAGCTGCTAGAGAAGCAAAAGGAAGGCAAGAAGCGGATGAAGCGAGTGGGCCGCGTCGAGATTCCTCAAGAAGCGTTCCTGGCGGTGCTCAAGGTGAGCGGTGAAAGTGAATAGTGCTATTAGTGTGGCGCCCTATGGCATGTCGAAAGATGACCTCTAATATTGCCGACAGGCTCGCCGGGCGAGAGAAGCGGCTAATTCGCGCGTGCGTGGGTGCAACTCGACCTACCGCAATCCTCGAACTCTACGGAACCCGACTGCCGCGACAGCTCTTATCGCGCGCCGTAGTCGTTGTGTCGCGCCCGGAACTCCCGCAGGCGGTTCAGATCATCGGACAAGACATCGCGGTCCCGATTCGATAAACGATTGTCCCGAACCACCCGATCCATGGCGGCGATGACTTCATCCAGCTCGCGCTCATCATAGCGCCCGGCCGCTAACTTACTCTGCAGTTCATCCAATTCCTGCCTAGTTCGCGCGAGACGGTACTGATCGGCGCCAAATGGGAAAGCACCCGATTGAACATGGTCCAGATCTTCACGGATTCGTTCAAAAAACCGTCGCCGCATATCTTCGCCGCGGAACCGTTCCTCGCGGTCCCGGTGAAAGACGTCATCATCGCGGTAAGCGCGATCACGGTCATCTCGCGAGCCTCGATCGCGATCGTCACGCCGATCACCACCCGGATACGCTGGAACGGCCTGGCCGCCGGGATAACCCCCGCTCCAGGTCAGATCAAAGGTATATCCTTCCGAGCCATTGTCCGGATCTTCGATCCGTACGACTGCCCCGCCGCCGTTACGCGGCTCGCGAATCAGCGTTTGCCTACCTCGTCCGTCCACACCTGTAAAACGAAAGTTGGCGGGATTCCCCGGAAGAGGTCCCGTGCATTCAAATCGACGCCATTGAGGCGGCCTTCCCGCAAGATTTCGTAAGACCGCACCGTCGCCGCGAATTTCGACTTCGGCCGCCCCATCCACCACAACTTCGATGGTGCACTTACCCCGGTCAGGGCTTCCGCCACGAATCGTGGCTCTGCGTTCGTAGTTTTGACCACTCATGATTCCACTAGTGGCCGCTAATGTTGCGACTGCAAAAAATCCCCGCATTTTATCACCCCTTATGACCATTCTACCTGGCAATTGCATCACCTGCGAGGTGAGCTGGCAGTAAACTCCAATTAGGAGCCTTTATGCCCTACCAACACTTGCTGCTGTCCACTGAAGGTCACCTGGGGATCATCAAGCTCAATCGGCCCGACCGCCGCAACGCGCTCTCTCTCGAGTTGATGCGCGAGTTGATCGACTGCCTCGACGAAATCGGCGCCGGCACCGGCATCCGCGCTGTCATCCTGGCTGCCGCTGGAAAGGTCTTCAGCTCCGGACACGACCTGAGCGAAATGGTCGACCGTACCGTTAACGACTATCGCCGCCTCTTCGATGTTTGCACCGAGCTGATGACCAAGATTCAGTCCATTCCGCAGCCGGTCATCGCGCAAGTGCAGGGCGTCGCTACAGCGGCAGGTTGTCAATTAGTGGCCACCTGCGATCTCGCCATCGCTAGCGAGCAAGCTCAATTCGCGACGCCCGGAGTGAAGATTGGCCTGTTCTGCACCACTCCCATGGTCGCCTTGAGCCGGGCCGTTGGCCGAAAGCGCGCGATGGAGATGCTGCTCACCGGAAAGCTGGTCGAGGCCGCAACTGCGGCCGAGTGGGGACTCGTCAATCGCGTAGTCCCCGCCGATCAACTCGAATCGGAGACGCGCCGCCTCGCCTGCCAGATCGCCGAAGCCAGCAGCTTTACGGTCGCGCTCGGGAAGCAGGCCTACTACACGCAGATCGATCTGGATCAGTCCAAAGCCTACGCCTACGCCAAGGAAGTGATGACTATGAACTCGTTGGCCGAGGACGCGCAGGAAGGCATTTCTGCTTTTCTTGAAAAGCGCGTCGCGTGCTGGACCGGCAAATGAACTCTTATTTCCGCCGATAGATTACCGCGTACCGTGTGCGTCCAACCTCGCGATAATTCGCCAGCCAATCCCGCAAGTCCGGATAGTTCGTAATCGCCAACGCCGGATTTAGCGGCCCGAGCCCGTCAACGATCCACGTCGGCCTGGTTTGAATCAATTCATTGCGGTTGCGTGCGGCAAGTTCCGGAGCGACTGCGTCCGAGTTGGTAAGGTGCCGGTCCGCCAGGACTCCTGTAAGGGGCTGGGAATCGAGAAACCTGCTTCCGGCCGGCAGGCGAGTATAAGCGAAGATGTCTGGCCGGTACCCCCATACCAACAGCGTCCCCTGGCGATCGATGCGATCGGCTGCCGCATGGCTATCCTGGTTCATTACCAAATCACTCCACTCGGTCTCGCGATCGTGCAACAGGTCATTAGCAAGCGTCACGTAGCGCGGCCCGAAGCGTACTAGCGGAATCAGTAATAAGAGTAACAGCACAACGCGACAGCGCCGCCCGAGCAGAACATAGCCTCGCGCTGCCATCAGCACCATCACAGGCAGTAACTGAAAATAATATCGCGGAAAGAACCGCCAGCCCGCCGCAACTGCGATCAACGATAGCAGCAGCCATCCCGCCATGCGCCAGTTCTTTTCTTTCCAAAACGCGTACGCAGCGCTGGCCACCAGCGCGCAGTTGAAGCCCGCCCAATTAAGAGTCCGCGTGAAACCAGTCGCCAGTTGGAAGCTGCGCTCGGAGTAAAGTAGACCCCACCGCCAGACCTGGTCGAAATAAGGCTGGCCGAACCAGGCGAACGCAGCGGCATTGGGGATGGCGAAGCCGATCAACAGCCAGGGCCACGCGCGTCCCGCCCAGAGCACGCACGCGGCTAATACGAAGGCGGCCTTGACATTGATCAGCATCGCCAAGCCGGCCAGCAAGCCGCTCCAAAATACTCGCCCGCGCCACGCCAGAAATACGGCCGTCAAATGCGGTAGTAACATGAGCAAATCGGGCGCGAGCGCCAGCACAGCGGACGGAATTCCGAAAGTCAGAAAGAATCCGGTGGCGAGTGCCGCCGCCAGTCCTTCGCGCGGTCCCCACAGATCGCGAGCGAACTTCCATGCCCCGAGGCAACATAGAAAGACGAAAGCCGCGCCGGCGATCCGCAGCGGTACGCCGATCTGTGCACCCCATAGCAGGTATGTATACGCGAGCAGCGGTGGTTTATCGAACCAGACGTCAAGGTAGAGGCTTTTGGCGTGAAGAATCTGGATGGCCGCCGCAGTCGGATACGCTTCCTCCACCCAAATGATGCCGGTGTGACATAACCGCGCCGTCACCAGACCACCGGCGAGCAGCGCGAGAATTAATCGTTCCCGGCCGATCGCGACTTCTCCAACAACTGCACCAGCTTCGCGCGAAGCTCGGGACCATGATCGGGATCGGCGAGCGCAAACTCGACGAAAGTTTC
>DATMMD010000235.1:0-45456 GCA_035569875.1 Bryobacteraceae bacterium | reverse complement strand
CCCCTCTTCAGCCAGCCGTACGCTCACCTGAGTCGCGTTGGCGTGCTGTGCGACATTGGTTAAGGCTTCCTGCAGGATACGAAAAATTGCCGTCGAGCGTTCCCGGTCGATGGCCAGATCGACCTCCGGCAGGGCCAGTTGCACCTTCGTTCGCGTCCGGGCCTGAAAATCCTCCGCAACCCATTCCACTGCATCCACCAGACCCAAATCGTCCAGAATTCCGGGACGAAGTTCAGTTGCGATCCTTTGGATAGATTCGATTGCGCCATCCACGAGTCTAAAGATAGATTGACTGCGCTGATCCACTGGCCCTTCATGCGCCGGGAGATCTCGAAGTAGAGCCGCAAGCTCAAGCTTGATAGCAGCTAAAGCGGATCCCAATTCATCGTGGATGTCCCGGGCGGCTCTGGCTCTTTCATCTTCTCGCACCGTCTGCAACCGTGCTGCCAGAGCGTGCAAGTGAGCAAGTGATTGCTCCCATCTCAGAATATTGCTCAAGAGGCGCTCGACCTCCCGAGCGGCTTGATTGGGCTTCAGAAATTCGTCGGGAGGGACATAGTAGGGGTTTTTACAAATAATTCCGCCATAAACTACAACAGGGTGAGTATGAATGACACTCAGTATGAGCTCCGGCGAAAAGCGATTACGGTTGTACTGGCAAATGACTCGAGCAGCATGCTCGCGGACAAAGCGGTTTAGCTTGCTCTCGTACTCGATAAGCTTATCAATGCTGCTGTTCGTTCCCAGCACCCAGGTCATTTCGCCCAGCACTCTCAGTCCCGAAAAACCCGCAGCCGTTGCCTCCGCACTCGTTTGGGTTAGGAAGCCAAGCATCCAATCCGGGTCGAAGCGTCGCTGCTTAAGGTAGGTCTCCTGTATGCCGGTGATGATCAGGGCGCCGTTCCGAAGGCAGCGATCGACGTCGGCCCCATCTTTACGTAGAGCCTCCACGATAGTGGCAGCAGTGTTCTCCTCCGTGATGTAGAGACATCTTTCGCGTCGCTCCAGGCCGGCTTTCAGATAAGGCAAAGCCGCCGCTAGCTGTTGCTCTTGGGTGTCGTAGATAAGGCAACGATGTTCGTGGAGGCTCAGCCCGCCCGCCAGTTCCGCGAGACGCAAAAGGTCGGGTTTGGCTTCGCCCATTCGCCCTCTCTTCGGTGCCTTCGATAACATCTCCAGCTTAGCCGAACGTAAGCCAACTAAACTATAAGAACTCTCACTCGCTCGTACAAATCACTACAGCAACAGAGCAAGTAGTTCTACACGAACTTCAAGCTCCTCTCTATAGCGCCGTTCGTTGACGCCGCCCATACTGGACATTTGCTCACTGCAGCCAGAACCAACTTTTCCAGAGAGAGTCGCGATGATTGACGGCAGGAGGGCCAAAGGCCGATCGGCCGCCTCCAAGAAGGGCAGAACGGCGAAGCGGCGTCGGCTGTCGTCCACCAGCAAGATGATCGGTGAACTGCGCGAGGAATTGGGTCTGATCGACACCACCATCGCGGCACTCCTGCGACTCTCCAAGCTCCGTCAATGAAGCCGAAGCGCGAAGAGGTCCAAGGTAGTGAATCCTGAAGTTCCCGCGGGTCACACTGAACCCGCGGATCACACTGATGATGATGACTTACAACGTTATGTCCTTGGCCGTTTGAGCGCGGCGAAGGCCCATGTTTTGGAGCGGCACGTGTTTGATTGCACGCAGTGCAAGGACCGGCTCGCCATAACTGCTCAAATTGCGGCCAAGATTCTTAATTTACAGCGTGACGCGGAGGGGGCCAATAAGCGAACCGAGCCGCGCTTTCGCATTTCTGACGCCGTGTTCTTGCGTTCCTTCGCGCCTGCGCTGCCTGACCGTTGGCGGGTCCAAATTGCTGATGTTTCGAAGAATGGGCTTGGCCTGCTCGTCCCCAGACGGCTATCGCCGGGCACCGTCGTCCAAGTCCAGAGCGGCCCAACCTTCGCCCTTGGCGAAGTAAAGCATTCCAGGCAGGTCGGCGAACACCAGTTTCACACCGGGATCAGGCTGCAGGATGTTGTGGCGCGTCCGTCGCCCGATCCTTCTTCAATAACGTCGTAACGCAATATAAACCGCCGCCGCGGCGAGCGCCGTCAAAGCCAGCCCGCCGGCGATCCAGACCCACCGGCGGCGCGGTCGGCGCACAGGCATCCGCCTCAGAATCTCATCGATCTTGCCGGTGACGGTCGCAAAATCCTGCGTCCGCGAGATCCACTCCTTGGCCGTGCAGCCGTGAATCAGGTCGCTGACCGCATCCGGGATCTTGGCTTTTTTCAGCGGCTCCAGATCCAGCGCCTGATGCAGCACCTGGTCGAAAATTTCGTTCACCGTCTGGCCTTCAAACGGCCGGATCCCCGTCACCAACTCGAACAGCAGCACGCCAAATGAGTAAATATCCACCAGTACAGTCGGCTTGTCGCCCCGCACCTGCTCGGGAGCCATGTAATACGGCGTGCCCAGCGTGAAGCCCGCTCCGGTGATGGAAAATTCGTCGGTTTTCGCGACCCCGAAGTCGATGATCTTCACCTTGCCGCCGGAGTCGATCCAGACGTTGTCTGGTTTTACATCTCGATGAATGATGCCCTTGGAATGGACATAAGCCAGCCCGTTGGCGATCTGGCGCGCGATGAGTAGTTGATTGCGGAGATCGCCAGTGCGCCATCCGCGGATAGCGGCCCCCAGGCTCTCGCCATCGAAATACTCCATGACCAGGAACGACCGCCCATCCTGCTCGCCATAGTCATAAAACCCGATGATGTTTTCATGCACCAGGCTGCCAGTGAGGCGTGCCTCGGCCAGAAAACGGGCGTGGACCTCTTGATCGGCCATTCCCGCCTCCGTCAGAATTTTGATCGCCACTAAGCGCCCCAAACTGGCGTCGCGGGCGCGGTACACCTCCGCCATACCTCCGCCCAGCGGCGCGATCAGCTCGTACTTTCCGATGTTCGCGGGAAATTGCACGTTTTCAAGCAGTATAGCCCCGAAAATCACCAGAACTAATGTGCTAGCCGCAGCCGGCCGATAAGTACGTGTAGGGTCTATGACTTCGAAGGGCACGCGGCGGCACGATCGAACCGAGCATTCCGAGATCATTCAAGTGATGTGGAAAGATCGCGACGGCGGTGACAAGTTCACCAACGCCCGGACACTCAATATTTCGGAGGTCGGCATGCGTATCGAAGTTCCCGAGGCGCTGCAGGAACGCTCCTATGTCACGCTCCGCTGCGACAAGCTGAAACTGAACGGCCGCGCTTCGGTTCGGACTTGTCAACGCAAGGGTACCCGGTATCTGGTCGGCCTCGAATTCGCCGTCGGAATGAAATGGAAGCCGCCGCACTCAGCCTCCCCATCCGGTTCGTTATAGAAACCTGCTATCCCCTCGATAGAACTTTCCTATCTGCCCCGCCACTCCGCAGGTAGATAATCAAGAGATCTATGCCCTATCGTTTTTGGGTCGCGCTGTTGACGCCTGTCCTCGCGATGGCCCAAGCCGCGGGTCCGTCGCCAGAGGCTCGCCTCGCCAATCTCGAGGCTGCCGTAAAGTCGGCTCAGAGCGCCGGCGACAACGGCTGGATGCTCGTGAGCGCCGCACTGGTGCTTATGATGACGGGACCCGGCCTGGCGCTTTTCTACGGCGGATTAGTTCGGCGCAAGAACGTTCTTGGCACCATGATGCACAGCTTTATCCTGATGGCGGTCATTACGGTTCTATGGGCCATCGTTGGTTATAGCTTGGCTTTCGGCGAAGGCTCGCCCGTGCTGGGCGACTTGCGATACCTCTTCTTGAACAACGTCGGCGCCGCGCCCAATGCCGACTATGCCGCCACCATCCCGCAACAGACCTACATGATCTATCAGCTCATGTTCGCCATCATCACGCCCGCTCTCATCTCCGGTGCCTTCGCCGAACGGATGAAGTTCAGCGCGATGCTGCTGTTCACCGTGCTGTGGGCGCTGATCGTCTATTTTCCTCTGGCCCACATGGTGTGGGGCAAAGGCGGGCTTCTGAACGCCTTTTCGGGCGGGAAAATTCCCTGCTTCGATTTCGCCGGAGGAACCGTAGTGCACATCAGTTCCGGTGTTTCGGCTTTGGTGTGCGCTCTTTACTTCGGAAAACGGAAAGGCTACGGGTCCGAGCCGATGAAACCGCACAGCATTGTGCTTAGCGTGATCGGGGCCTGCCTGCTGTGGGTCGGCTGGTTTGGATTCAATGCCGGCAGCGCGCTGGCTGCATCGGCCCTGGCTACCAGCGCGTTCGTCGCCACGCATTTTGCCACGGCCGCCGCGGTGCTCGGCTGGCTGCTGGTCGAATGGATCCGCAATGGAAAGCCCAGTGTCCTGGGCGGAATTTCGGGCGCAGTCGCTGGATTGGTCGCCATCACGCCCGCCTCGGGATTCGTCCAACCCTTTCCCGCGCTCCTGATCGGATTTATCGCCGGGATCGTTTGCTTCTTCATGGTCACGGCGGTCAAAAGTAAATTCGGTTATGACGACACGCTCGACGCCTTCGGAGTCCACGGCGCCGGAGGAACCATAGGAGCCATTCTCACCGGCATCTTTGCCACCAGCGCGGTCAACGATGGGCTCAAAGATTCCGCCGGCAAGGTGCTGCCTCTCGGTATGGTAGACGGCGTTCCCGGCCAAGTCTTCAACCAGGCTATCGGAGTAGCGATCTCGTGGATCTTAGCCATCGTCGGGACCCTGATCGTCCTCAAGATCTGCGACGTGATTCTGGGCGTGCGAGTCACGCCCGACCAGGAACTCGAAGGGCTGGATGTCAGCATGCACGGCGAAGAGGGTTATAATCTCGAATCGTAGCCTCGGAGCACACACGCGAAATGAAAAAGATAGAAGCTATTATCCAGCCGCACAAACTGGAGGATGTCAAGGAAGCTCTGAAGGCCATCGGCATCGACGGCATGACCATCTCGGAGGTGCGAGGCCATGGCCGCCAAAAAGGCCACAAAGAGATCTATCGTGGCATGGAATACCAGGTGGACTTGCTTCCCAAGGTTAAGCTGGAGATGGTAGTGCCGGACTCTCGCGCCGACGAAGTGGTCCGCACCGTCGTTGCGAGCGCGCGTACCGGAAAGATCGGCGATGGCAAGGTCTTCGTCTTCGACGTAGTGGAAGCCGTCCGGATCCGAAATGATGACCGGGGTGAAGGCGCGCTGTAGCGCTGGTTAGTGCTGTTCCAGATGCTTCAATCTTGCGTCCAGGACCTCTTCGACGCGGCGAAGTTCGGCGCGCCAGAGATCTCGCATGTCGTCGCAGCGCTTGTCAATAGCGTCGACCCCCTGAGGGCTTCAAAATCACATAAAATTATCGTTTCGTTCACCTTTGGGACTTGACCCTGGATTACTCTCAAGATAGAGTGGAGAACTGGAAAAAATGGACGAACATCATTCGCACGAGCCGGCGGTCGAGCTACCGCCAACACGCCGCAACCTTTACATGTACCTAATTCACGGCACAATGAGCTTGATTGGCGCAGCGCTGGCAATTCCGGCCGCCATCTACCTGCTCTTCCCTCCTAAAGCCCGCAAGGAAACGGAGTGGGTTCAGACCGCCGACCTTGCCTCGCTGCCGGCGGGCGCACCCACCGAAATCACTTTTCAGCGTAACCGCGTGGATGGCTGGAAGGTGTTCAGCGAGAAAGCCACAGCCTGGGTAGTGAAGCAGCCCGACGGCCAAGTTGTCGCCTTCACGCCCAATTGCACCCACCTGGGATGCGCGTATCATTGGGACGACCCTTCCCATACCTTCGTGTGCCCCTGCCATACCTCCTCCTTCTCGATCGACGGTAAAGTGCTCGCCGGTCCAGCGCCGCGCCCGCTCGACCGCTACATGGTCAAGATAGACGCCGGTAAGCTGGAGATCGGACCCCCGGAGGCCCATGCGTAAGATCATCGACTGGATCGAACATCGCACCGGCCTCGAAACAGCCGTCAAGAATTTCCTCTACGAGGACATTCCGGCTTCCAGCGGTTGGCATCAGATCATCGGGAGCACGGCGGTCTTCTTTTTCGTGATCCAGGTGTTCACCGGCGGCCTGCTGGCGTTCAACTACGCGCCCACGCCAGGCGACTCCTACAACAGTGTGAAGTACATCATGACCGCGCTCACCGGCGGCAAGCTGATCCGCGGCCTGCACCATTGGGGCGCCAGCATGATGCTCATCATTGTCGTCCTCCACATGCTGCAGGTGTTTTTGTATGGCGCGTACAAGAAACCTCGCGAAGCAACCTGGATGGTCGGGGTTGTTCTGCTGCTGATTGTCCTCGTTTTTGGCTTAACTGGATACCTGCTGCCTTGGGACAACCGCGCGTATTGGGGCACTGTAGTCACGACCCAGATCAGCGGAATGGCGCCCGTACTCGGGGCTTACATGTTGCGGCTGATGGGCGCCGAATCGGGAGTGAGTGTAGTCACGTTCTCACGGTTCTACGCCTTGCACACCATTCTTTTGCCTCCGCTGGTGATGATCCTCATCGGCATCCACATTTATCTCGTGCGTAAACATGGAGTTACACCCGCTGTCGACGACACCGCGCCGCGGCGGAAATTCTTCCCGGAGCAAGTCTTCAAGGACACCGTTGGCGTCGCCATCGCATTCATCATTTTGTTCACCATGGCCGTGGTTGCCGACGTCCCGCTGGGACGGCTGGCCGATCCCACCGATACCGCCTATATTCCCCGTCCCGAATGGTATTTCCTGTTCCTGTTCCAGACGCTCAAATTCTTCAAAGGTCCTCTCGAAGTCGTCGGAGCCGTGGTTCTGCCCGGCGTCGCGGTGCTCGCCCTCCTGCTAGTTCCTTTCATCGACCGCGGTCCGATGGTTCGCCTCGGAAAGCGGACCTTCGCTTTCACCTTCGCGATTCTGGGTATCCTGGCCTGGAGCGGCCTGACCACGGCCGCTGTCCTCACTACGCCTCCGAATCCTGAAGAGAACGAAGCTTCGCTTACCACGGATGACGCCGGCGGGGGCCAGGCCTGGCAAAAGTTGTCGCCCGCCGAGCTCGAAGGCCTAAATTACTTCCGCAAACAGAACTGCGTCGCCTGTCATCCCGGCGGAGGGAAAAAAGGTATCGGACCCGACTTGACCGCGATGCCGGCTGACCATCGTACGGCCGCTTGGTTGATACCGCATTTCAAGAACCCCTCTTCTGTGGTCCCCGGCAGCTCGATGCCGCCTGTCACCCTTCCTGACGCCGCCCTCAATTCACTCTCGGCATTCGTATTGAAGCTGACAACGCAGAACGAGCAGGCCTTCATGTCCGCTCCCGACTTTGTCGTCCAGGGCGCGATGGTCTATCAAGCCAACAAATGCAACGCATGCCACCAGATCAACGGAATCGGCCAGAAACTGGGCCCGGCGCTCGATGGTGTCGGCCTACGGCATGACCGCGCGTGGCTCGAAAAACATTTCGCCGACCCCGCGAGCACTTCGCCGGGCACCATCATGCCGGCCTACAAGCTCAGCGCTGCCGACATGGATGCGCTTTGCAAATACCTGCTGCAACTCCCTAAAGCCGGCGCATAATTTGTTTTTGTAATACAATTGCATAAATAGATTCTCAATTAATCGGAGGTCGGGATGATTGCGATCAGTACCCGAATAGCGGTAATTCTATTTTTGCTTCGGACATGTTTCGGCTCTAACGGCGGTTTACCGCTGGTTTTTGAGCCGAATCAGGGCCAAGCGCCCCCGCATGTTCGATTTCTTGCTTCGCGCGGCGACCACGCAATTTTTTTGACTGACCGCGAATTGGTTCTGAAGTCCCAAGACGGCGCACCTGTAAGAGTGCGCCTGCTTGGCGCAAAAAAACCGCGGTCTATCCAGGGACAAGAGCCAACCAGCGGCGTCAGTAACTACATTTTCGGCTCGGACTCGTCAAAATGGCGGACCGGTGTCCCCCATTTTTCCCGAGTTCAATATGACGAAGTGTATCCCAGAATTAATCTTGTTTTTCATAGTCGAGAGGGCCGGCTCGAGTACGATTTCTTAGCGGCGCCTGGCGCTGACACGACCAAGATTCAGCTTGAAATCGAGGGAACATCCGGCATTACGCTGGACCATGACGGTAACTTGCTCCTACATACAAGTTCAGGAGTATTGCGCCAGGAAAAACCGGTCGTATATCAAGAAACCGCCGGCGAAAGAGTACGGGTAGATGCACAATTCGTTTTGTCGAGTTCTAAGCATGTTGCGATCCGCATCTCCGATTATGACCGCGGCAAGCCACTCGTTATCGATCCAGTAATTAGTTTTTCTGCCACGTTAGGACAGGGAGGCGGACAAACCACGGTAGCCCTCGGTCCTACGGGCAACGTTTACATTATCAACGCGTCTACACCGCTCGCGCCGCTAGGTACGATTAGCGTAACCGAGCTGGATCCGATGTTAAGCCAGGTTCTGTATAGTACCCATTTCGGTCCTGCGAATACCGGGTCGGGGAACCCAAGTGGTGCGGGCGGCCTCGCGGTCGATTCGTCCGGCAACGCCTATGTCACTGGAAGCACCACCTCCACTTCCTTTCCTACTACTCCGGGGGCCTACCAAACCACCGGCGGCGACGCCATTAATCCTCCGCAATCTGCCCAGACCGATGCTTTCCTAACGAAACTGGGACCGAACGGAGCGATCGTGTATTCGACCTATCTTGGAGGCAATGCAGGGGATGGTGGGGCCGCCGTCGCTGTTGACGGTTCCGGCTCGGCGTACGTCGTGGGCGGGACCCAATCGAGCAATTTTCCAACGACGCCCGGAGCCTATCAACAACCGCAAGCGGGCACTTGGGGCGCCTTTGTTACGAAATTCAAACCGGACGGCTCAGGTTTGCTCTACTCGACAATAATAAGAACGGGGATTCTCGGCACGGTGCTCTCCGCAATTGCTGTGGACTCGGGCGGAAACGCCTATTTGGGAGGGGTCGGCACGCCTGCGGCCCTGATCCTGACCCATCCTGTGAACGACGGTTTTGTTGCGAAGGTGAACCCTACCGGAACTAATCTTGTGTATTCCAAACTCATCGGTGGAACTGGGGACGACTTCGTCAACGGAATTGCGGTAGACACCTCGGGCAATCTTTATATTGCAGGTACGACGAACTCAACTGACTTTCCCACCACAGCCGGAGCCTTGCAGCCTAATTATGGCGGAGGCCGTTACGACGCGTTCGCTGCCAAGTTGAGCCCGGATGGCGCCACCGTTATCTATGCCACCTACCTGGGAGGCTCTGGTGACGACCGAGGCGCGGCAATCGCCATAAACAACGCTGGGAATGCGACTATCGTTGGCTCGACAACCTCGTTGGACTTTCCAGTCTCCAATGCTCTTCAATCGATCAATGCTTCGCTTTACCTCCCGGGTACGACTGCTTATGTCACTAAGCTCGACGGAACTGGATCCCATCCTATCTTTTCCACCTATCTGGGAGGCCGCATTGCGGAGGGGGCAGAAGCCATAGCACTGGATCAGTCTGGCAACGCGTACGTCACTGGCGTTACAGGCTCCCCGGATTTCCCTGTAACTCCTGGAACATTACAAACGGTCGGCGGCACCGGCGCTTACTTAACAAAGATCAGTGATCCGAGCGCCTGCACATTTTCGACCTCAGTTATCCAGCCTAGCGATGTCGGCGGCAGCATTTTCGTTACTACTCCGCCAGGTTGTTTCTGGTATAGCGCAAAGAGCGATCCTTGGGTAACATTCGGCGCAACGACCTCAGGCTACGGAAATGGGACAGTCACATACACGTTGGTACCCAATTCCGGTCCTGCCCGCGCGGCAGCGGTGAGCGTTGCAGGACAGCGGCTGACTTTCAGGCAAGCAAGTACCTGCACCTATATGGTGGAACCAGCTACAACGATCTCTTTCGGTATAGGAACATTCTCTGTTAATACTGAACAAGGCTGTACTTGGAGCGTTACGGGCAACTCCAGTTGGTTCAGCGTAAGCCCGTCTGGGGTTCAGTCCGGCCCGCTCGGGGTCGAAGTTTCAGCGGGACCGAACCTTGGCTTGAACCCGCGTGTCGCAACAATTACCTTCCAAGGCATCGATCCGCCTGCTACCGTAACGGTCACAGTTACTCAACCGGTTGCGGCAACGACGATGTCCGTGCAGCCTTATGGGCTTAATTTCGGCATGAGCGGATCGACAGTCACCGGTCCACAGCAAATCACCATAACCTTCAATGGACCCGCTCGGCCCGCTTGGACGGCAACTGCCGATGGGCCGAACATTAAGGTTTCACCAAGCTCTGGAGTTGGCAATGCCGTGCTGCAAGTCTCCGTCACTCCCGGGTTTGGGCAATATGTGACAATCGCTGCGCCTTCAATTTCGTCCAGCGTAGGGATATCGGTCCACATCTTCAGCGTCGCGAACGGCGCGCCGTTCGGGAGTTTCGACACGCCCGCGGATAACACGACCGGCGTCGCAGGCGCGATCCCTGTGACCGGATGGGCGTTGGACAATATCGGGGTCACCAAGGTTGATATCTGGCGTGAACCCGTTGCCTCCGAGACTCCGGGCGCGCTCGTTTATGTCGGCGATGGGACTTTTGTCGCGGGCGTGCGGTCGGATCTCCCGCCCAAGTATCCGAACACACCGTTAAACGAGAGGGGTGGTTGGGGCTACATGCTGCTGACCAACTTCCTTCCCAACAATAACGGAGGCACCGGAGGTCTGGGCAATGGAACCTATAAGCTGCACGCTATGGCTCACAATCAGGCGGGCCTGACAACGGATCTCGGAACTAAAACAATAGTCGTTGACAACGCGCACGCCTCGAAACCGTTTGGCACCATCGACACACCGGCACAAGGCGCGACCGCGTCGGGGAACGCGTACGTCAACTTCGGCTGGGCGGTGACGCAGAACCCGTATATGATTCCCATTGACGGGTCGACAATCAACGTGTACCTGGATGGAGTGGCGGTTGGGCATCCTACTTACAACCAATTCCGCAGCGACATCGCAACGCTCTTTCCGGGCTTGGCAAACAGCAACGGAGCAGTGGGCTTCTACTACATCGATACGACTACCCTCGCGAATGGACTACACAACATTTCGTGGAGCGTGGTCGATAACCAGGGGCGTGGCGATGGAATTGGCAGCCGGTACTTCAATGTTTTGAACAGTGGCGGAGCGGCCACGCCCCTCCAGACTTCGCTTAGTTCTGGTCCACTCAATGGCACAACACTTCAATTGAAGCCGGATGACGACGGCGTGCTCAGGGTTGAGATCGAAGAACTGGAACGGATCGAGCTCGATCTCGGCGCGAACAGCGGTGGTCTTTTGATTAATGGAGAACAGCGTTCTCTGCCAATCGGATCCACGTTGAAGGGTGGCATCTTTTATTGGCAAGCTGGCCTGGGATTTTTTGGTGATTACGATCTGGTCTTCAGGCGGCCCGGATTATCGGACCTGCCTACAAGAATTACAGTAAAACCCAAGCGTTTTCAGTCGACGCCTACTCGATCGGGGTCTCTGGATCAATAAACGGCCAGAGAAACGCCCCGAGCAAGTACACCGTGGCCATTAAATATAGAAAAATATTCCAATTGCGGCCGGTGGCCGCCAGGATGTAGCCGCCGGCCACGGGTGAAACGTAGGCCGCCAGATTGCCCATCATGTTCATCGAACCGGAAACGGTCCCGGCATACTTTCCGCCGATATCCATGCAGGCTGCCCAGCTCGGCGGCATCACGATATCATTGCAAAAGCCGGCCATGCCCATGGCCAGCATCACCCAGCTGGGATTGTGCAGACGGGTGGCAAAGGCGAGAAAAAGGCCGGCTCCCAGAAAACCGAAAGTCGCCATCAGGCGCCGGCTGCGCGTCAGTCCGATGCGTAGCCCAAGGCGCGTAGAAACAGAACCGCACAACAGCGAGCCCACGCCGCCAAAGAACAGCGGAAATATCGCCAGACGCGCCGCTTCCCCAGCAGAGAGTTTCCAGTATTGCTGAAGATACGTAGGCAGCCAAGTCACGTAGAAATACCACGGGAAGCACAGGCAGAAATATTGCAGCCACAGTAGCCACACCGAGCGGGACCGAAATAGCTTGGCCCAGGGCACATTCCCGTGACCGGAGGCGAGGCGTTCCGAACCAGCCAGCAACGCGAGCTCAGCGGCATTCACCTGTTTGTGCTGGCGCGGATCGTCGCGGTACCAGGCATAGAAAAAGAACGCCCATACGATCCCGAGGGCCGCAAACATCACGAAGGCGAGACGCCAACTCACATATCGCAGCACTAAGACCACCAGCACCGGCGTGAACGCGCCGCCCCAACGGGCAAAGGTCCACATGATGCCCTGCGCCTTGGCGTGCTCCACGGGGGGAAGCCAGGTTGTGAATGCCTTGGTCAGATTGGGAAAGCAGCCGGCTTCTCCGGCGCCAAACAGGAAACGGGTGATCCACATCGTCGCGAAGCTTTGCATTGCGCCGGTGAGCGCGGTAAACGCCGACCACCACAGCACGATCCGCATCAGAATCTTGCGTGGTCCCATCCAGTCACCAAGCCAGCCGGTCGGGACTTCGAACAGGGCATAGGCGATGCCGAACGCGCCGAAGATCTTCCCCATATCGACGTCGGAGAAATGCAGGTCGCGCACAATGTCCGGGGCCGCCTGCGAAATGCAGACCCGGTCGATATAGGACAGCACCGCCAACGTGATGGCGAAGACGATCACGCCATACCGAACGCGCGAGGGCCGCTCGGTTATGGTTCCAGCTTTGCTGCCAACTCCCGATCCAACCATTCCAGATACCCCTCTGAGCCGTCGACAATGGGCACTGCGATCACTTCCGGGAGCTCGTAGGAATGGAGCTTCTCGATCTCCACCCGAAGTTGGTCGAACAGTGCACGGCTCGACTTTATCACCATCAGAGACTCCTGGTCGTCTTCAATGACGCCCTTCCACCGGTAGAAGCTACGGACGGCGGGCATCACGCTCACGCACGCAGCCAGTCTCTTTTCCACCACAGCCCGGGCAATCCGCGCGGCTTCCTCATCGGAAGCGCAGGTGGTCAACACCACGATTTTGTCGGTCATCTAATTTTTTTTGCTCTTCCCACTGGATCTTTTGACAAAACAGGATTATAAACGAATGTAAGGACTCATAACCATTTGCGACTGCATTATCTGATCCGCCGCGCTGCTGTGTTGATTGGTTTCGTTTTAGTAGGCGTCTATGGATACCTTTCTTTGCGGGGTCCCCAAGGCGTTCCCGCGCTGATGGACAAGTGGCAAGAGATACGCAGGCTCGAGGAGGACAACGCCAGCCTGCAGCGGGAGAACGACTACCGGCGCGAACGCATCAAGAAGCTGCAGGACAGCCCTTCCGAGCAAGAACTCGAGATCCGCAAGCAGTTGAAGTTGCTTCGGCCGGGCGAGACGTCGTTCATTTTGCCCGATCAGCCTAAACAGAACAAGTAACGTCACCTAACCTCCTTACGCAGGACTCCGGCGTCGAGCGGCACAGCGGCGTGATGGTTCACTGGACCAGAGCCGGCTCCCAGGCCCGGATTGCTAATGATCGCCGCGGTGATGTAGCGCTTAGCTCGGCCAACAGCCGTGGGAAGATCGTCGCCTGAAGCTAGCGATGCCGTGATTGCCGCCGAATAAGTACAGCCCGTACCGTGTGTGTGGCGGGTGTCGATTCGCGGTGCGGAAAACTCCAGCCACTTGCCCTCATGGAAGAGAATATCGATGGCGTCTCCCACCAAGTGCCCGCCTTTCAACAGAACGGCCTTGGGCCCCATCGCCGCCAGCATCTCGGCAGCGCGCCGCATGCTCGCGGGGTCGGACACTTCGGTGCGAGTTAGCATGGCGGCTTCTGGCAGGTTGGGCGTGAGCAGGAAAGTGCGAGGGAAGAGGAGCGTCTTCAGCGCCTCGATTGCATCCGCCGTCAGCAGCGCGGCGTGGTGTTTGGTCAGGATCACGGGATCGACCACGAGCGGAAAATTGAAGCCGGCCGCCGCTGCCGCCAGCACTTCGATAATTTCCCAATTCCCGAGAGCGCCCGTTTTGGCCGCTTGGGGTGGAATATCGCTCACCACAGCGCGGATCTGCTGGGCGACCAAATCGGCTGCCAGGCACTCTACCCGTTTCACCTCGACCGTGTTCTGGACGGTGATCAGCGTGACTACCGCCTCGCCATACACGCCGAACTGATGAAATGTTTTGAGATCGGCCTGGATTCCGGCCCCTCCGCTGGGATCAGAACCCGCGATCGTCAGCGCCACCGGCTTAGGCATTCATGCCTGCCATTTTCTGAACAGTCTGGAAGGTGTCGGATTCGGCCGCGGTCTTGTCGGGACGGTAACGCTTGACCCTGGCAAACCGCAGCGCGAGGCCGCTGGGATGTCGCGGGCTGACCTGAATCTCGTTGAATGCGATCTCCACCACCAACTTCGGCTCGACATGGACGGTATAGTTGTCTCGCGCAATTTCGAGCTTGAGCAGCTCTTGAGTCTGCCACGCCAGCATTTCATCGGTAAGCCCCTTGAAGGTTTTGCCGAGCATGGCGAAGCCGCCCTTTTCGGTGTCGCGCGCGCCGAGGTGCAGGTTGCTCAGCCAGCCGTGCCGGCGTCCATGGCCCCATTCGGCCGCCAGGATCACTAGATCAAGACTGCGAGCCCGCTTTATCTTGAGCCAGCTCTGACCGCGCGCGCCGGCCGCGTAGGCTGCGCCAGTGGCCTTGGCCATGACGCCCTCGTGACCCTGGCTGAGCGACTGCTCGAAGAACTCATCGCCGGCCGCGGCATTCGAAGCGATGACGTGAGGGATCAGCGATTGGGGGGCTAGTTCTTCGAGCGCCCCGAAACGGCGCGCTTGTGGCTCGTCCAGCAAAGATCCACCGTTCAGATACAGCAAATCGAACCAGAAAGGCGTCATGGGCAGTTCGCCGCGAAGCCGCTCGACATCCAGCTTTCTCCCGAAGCGCCGCATGGTGATCTGGAATGGTTGGGGGCGTCCGCCGGGGAGCAGGCTGATAACTTCACCATCCAGAATCAAATCCCGGGCGGGCAGGGAGCGGACCGCCTCTACCACCTCCGGCACGGCTGCGCTCACGTCATTCAGAGCGCGTGAGTAGACCATTACGTCGCCGCCGGATTTGTGCACTTGAACGCGAGCGCCATCCATCTTGAATTCGAGAGCGGCTTCACCGAGATCGGCCAACGCTCCCGTCACGTCCTCGGCAGTCTGAGCGAGCATCGGTTGGATGGGACGAAAGAGCCGCACGTCGTAGGAATGCAGGCCGGCTTCGCCTTTTTCAAGAAGCGCTTGCGCCACCACCGCGATGTCACCGGCCAGCATGACAGCGCGCCGGACTCGATCGGCCGGAACGCCGGATGCCTTGGCGACCGCATCCAGCATGATGCCTTCCAGCGCGCCTTGTCGAAGCTCGCCCATCAATAAGCCGATCAGAAACTGCTGCTCCGGTTCAGTTGCGCGCGAGAACATGCCGGTCAAGAGTTCCAGTCTTTGTCGCTGGGAGCCGCTGCCTTGGATCTTCGTTATCGATTCGAAAATCCGGTCAATCTCAGCCACCTCGAGACTTGGCTCGGCGGCGGGCGAGCCTTTCGCATCGCGGATCGTTCCGTAGCCGATGCCAATGCGTCCCTGGCGAGTGCGGCCGGTCAGAAACGCGACGACGATTTCAACTTCGCCGGGATGAAGCTGCTTCAAAAGCCCGGCCAAAAGATCGACTTTTTCGAGGCGCTTGGTGGTCTCAGCGACACGACGGGAAGTTTCGACGACCGCGGCCAGCCGCATGTTAACGGAGCCGCCAGCCGTTGACCGGACCGCTATGGAAGAACTTTTCGGGCGTCATAACACCATCGCGCTTGAAGACCAGGCCGTCCTTCATGACGAATGCAATGCTGCGCAGCGCGTCAATGTCTTCCAGCGGATTGGCGCGCATGGCGATCAGGTCAGCGGGAAGGCCAACCTTGATAGGGCCGCGCTGGTCGTAAATATCGCAAACCCGGTAGCCGTTTACGGTCATGATTTTCAGAATCTCAGGCGCTGGAAAATTCGCGGCTTTCCAGCTTCGCAGGAAATCTATCACCACCTGGCCGCGGGTCATGCCTGGAATGTAATAATCAGCGTCGGTGGAGAAGGCCATCTTCACGTGATTGGCGTAGGCGTTCCGCATGCCCTCGAGCATGCGGTCATAGCGGGTCTGACTCGGGCTGTAATACTCGGAAATTGGCGTTTCGGTGCCGACGCGCCAGATGCCTTTCTGCGCCATCAATTTGTGCGCCTGATCATCGAGCGCCGCGGAATGCTCGATGGACCATATGCCAGCTTCGATCGCGCGCATCGCGCCAGCGTGCGTCTGGACGTGCCCTGCCACTTTCAGACCGCTCTTGGCGGCTTCCGAGACGAACAATTTCATTTCGCCGGCGGTGTACCCGTAGGACTTGCAGTCCACGCAGATCTTGATCACTTTTGCACCGAAGAGAATGTTCTTGCGCACCGCCTTAACGATTTCATCGGGGGTGTCGGCGTCGAGATATTCGGGGTAGACCAGGTTAGCGCGCTCCGGAACTGGAAAAAACTGGCCGCCCATGGGGCCGATGATGATGCCGGAGTTGATCATGGTGGGGCCTGGAACCCAGCCTTGATCGATGGCGACGCGATGCGCGGTGTCGGCATAGTTGCCGTTGTTGCCGAGATCGCGGACCACGGTGAAGCCGGCCGATAGCATGGTGATACCATTCGAGACCGCTTGAATGGCGCGGATCGCGGTGGAATCAAGAACGGTGGTCAAGTAGTAGGCGTTGTTCTCAGGATCACGCTTGTAGGTGAGCGCTAGATGATTATGGGCGTCCACCAGACCAGGCGAGATGTAATATTGCGACAGGTCGATTACTTCGGCGCTTGGCGGGATGGTCAGGTTCCCGCCGATAGAGGTAAACTTTCCGGCATCGACCAGGATCACCTGGTTTGCGGCCACGGTCCCGGTTTCGGGGTCGATCAAATGACCGGCGCGGATGGCGATCACTTGCGCGCTCAGCATTGCTGGAAGAAACATCTGAGCGGCGAAGGCTGCGAAAATGTAGCGCCCGAGCCGGTTCGTCATGCAGTTAGTTTAGCGATTTGGTTGAGCATATTGACATTACCCGTTGCCATGACCCATTGACATGACCCAGCGCAATAGTTTAGCGTGACCGATTGAAGCTCGAAATCGAAATCAAGCTGCGGCTTTCCGCCAAGCTTGGCAAAATCCGGCGGACGCTTTCCAATCTGGGCTTCCGCGTCACCAAGCCCCGCGCGCTCGAATCCAACATACTCTTCGATAATTCCAAGCGCAGCCTGCGCAAACATGGCATGATCGTCCGAGTTCGACGCATGAGCGGGCATCGTGTGCTTACCTACAAAGGGCCATCGAAGACCGGCCGCTACAAGAAGCGGCAGGAGATTGAATTCGATCTGCCGGACAATGCAAGCGTGGAAGCAATCTTCATGCACATGGGCTTTCATCCAGTCTTCCGTTACGAGAAATATCGCGCCGAATATTCGAAGCCGCGCGGCCTCGGCAAAGTGCTGCTGGATGAGACGCCCATCGGGAACTATTTGGAGCTGGAAGGGCCACCGCGATGGATCGATCAGACTGCCCGTATGCTGGGATTTTCGCACGCCGACTACATTACGCGCAGTTATGGATATTTGTATCTGGCCTATTGCCGGGAACGGCGGATTCGCCCCAAAGACATGCTTTTCTAAGGACCGGCTGGGGCGGAAGTGACTTGGCAAGTCGAGGCGTCGGCATGAGTGCCGACGCGGCACGCACCAGTTTGTACGCCACAAAACTAGGAAACGGCCGCGAGCTCGCGGTCGGGCTCGCAGTAGGCCTCCTCGAGGCGGTCGCGACGCTGGATGAAGGTCTGAATCTCGGCGGTTGAAAAAACGAACCCATCTTGAGCGGGATCGTAGGGGATGGCGCGTACTTCGTGCATCTGGAGAATCTCGGCGGCGTCGTCCATCTGACGCCGTTCGTGTTCACGGCGTTCGGCCTGGATCTCGCGGAGCTGCTTGAGCGTACGGTCGAACAGGCGGGCGAGGCGCTGCTCGTAAATGCTTATGTTGGCGAGGGCGCGGCTTTGATGGTGGAAAGCTTGAGCGAGGGCCAGCGCTCCGGCGGCTCGGGGTTCATTGGTGCGGATGGAATCGAGATGGTCCTCGGCGGCAAGGGTAAGGAAAGTGGCTTCGATGGCGGGAACGCGATTGAGGCGCCAGGTGGTGTCGCCCAGCGATTGGACGAGTTGCTCTTCGAGCGCACCTTTGGGCTGAAACTGGTCGACGAAGCGCTGGAGGTGGCTCTGATAGGCGGTGAGGTCTTCAGTTGGCAGGACAACGACGTGTCCGGTGAGGCCGTGGCGCAAGGCGTTGAGGGACGAGCGCTGCTTACCGGCGGGCGTACGGGGTCCGGTGGAGTGTTCCGAGTTTGCGCGATTGATGGCGGCGCGGGTGGGATTTTCGTTCGATGCAGGGGGCATAGGTTTGTCTCCTTAAGATGTAGATAGCATGCGGGTGGATGGAGGGAGCGGGTTGGGATTAGGGAACTTATTGAAAAGAGGAGACAAGAGACACGGATATTTTTGTGATCCGAAACTTACAAATGTGTGACAATAGCGAGGTTGGACTCTTCTGCCAAGATAGCCGGCACGGCGACCCGAAGGTTCGCGCGCGAGCAAGCCGATCGTTTATTGGGACGTTTGGCATTCCAGATCGGCCGGGCGATCAAATCCCATAACGCCGAGGCAGTTCATGACTTACGAGTCAGTATTCGCAGATTCGTACAGGCTTTGCGCGTCCTCAAGCCGTGTTTTCGCGGCAGGGAACTGCGCAAGATTCGACGGGAGCTGAAGCGAATAATGGCTGTCGCGGGAGAGGTCCGGAACCACGACATCGCCTTGAAGCTGCTAGCTAAGTCGAAGCGGCCGGAACGTACCAGTCTGCAGCCCAAAATCCAAAGCCGGCGGCAGGAGACGGAGCGCTCGCTGATAACCTTGCTGAAGAGCTGGCTGGAACGTAAATCGTCGTTGAAGTGGAGAGACGCGTTGGGACGCGCAGCCGAGGAGGCCGGCGAGGATTTTGGCAAGGCGCCCACAGCCCAAACGGCGCGGCAAATGCTGCCGGGCATGGCACAGGATTTCTTTGAGGGCGGTGACCAGGCGGCCAGCGTCAAAGCCGATCCTCGAGAACTGCACCGGTTTCGTCTGGTCTCGAAAAAGTTCCGCTATACGCTCGAGCTATTCACGCCCTTAGGCGGCACGGCATTGACTCCTAAGTTGGAAGCGATGCGACGCGTGCAGACGCTTCTCGGGGACATCAATGATCTTGAGACGGTGCGTGATATGCTTGGCGAATACGAAGGCGCTGAGCCGGTAATTACGTGGCTCAAGAAAAGGCAACGCAAGCGCCTGGCGGAATTCCGCGGGTATTGGGAGACGACCTTCGAGGAAGCCCAAGAGCGGCAAAGCTGGATCGATTTCCTGAAGCATTTGGCGGCCGGGCCGCGAACGTCGCGGAAACCCGCTGGCCGTAGCGGCGCTCAAACGCCTGCAGGCGGCCGCAGCCGGGTCGCGGTGGCTTAGGACGTAGTAGCTTCAGTCAGCGCGAGCGGCGCCGCGACCGAACCCGAACGACGAGATACCAGACGATGGCGGCGTTGATCACCAGAACAATGGTCTTGACCATGGTCACGTGCTTGGCCAGTTCGTAGATTTCGAGTGGCAGCAGCGCACCGGTGGTGATGATGGTGAAATATTCAGCCCAGTGCTTGCGCAGCAGCAGTCCGACTCCTTCGATTAACAAGAGGGCGGCGTAAAAGAATGTACCAGCGCTCAATTCCCTGAGCTGCCTGGGCGTTACCGAGAAGACTTTCGCGAGGATGGGCTGGATGAAGCGATTGTCGGGGTCAACTCGCAGCACGTTCACCCAATGTAGAACGCTCGCTGCCAAGTCCTTATGGAGATACTTAAGCGCTCCGATTCCGACCGCAATGAGCGCCAGCGCCTTGAGCAGCTTGAAAAGGGCGATCAGTACTAAAACAGCGGCACTTTCCTGCTTCCTGGATTTCTTGACTGCAGTTCGCGGCACACCTTATAGATTACGCAAGTAGAATAAGCAAGTAGAATACGCAGGTCAGAGACTGTCAGAGACCTGCTCCACTCTTATTCGTAACGGAGGGCGATGATCGGATCGACGCGAGTCGCTCGGACGGCCGGCAACAAGGCAGACAATGCCGCTACGCAGAAGACGAGGGAAGTCACGCCTACATAGGTAATCGGATCGCCGGGCTGGACGCGGTAAATCATGGTAGCCATGAGCCGCGCGAGGCCCAGTGCCGTAGCCACGCCAACGATGACGCCGGCCAACACCACTCTTAGGCTCTGGCTGAAGACCAGCTGTACGATGCCGCTCCGGTTCGCGCCCAAGGCCATCCGAATACCGATCTCCTGGGTTCGCTGCGTTACTTCATACGCCAACACGCCGTAGATGCCGACGACGGCGAGAATCATCGCGATGGCGGAGAAGATGCCAATCAGCGTTAAATTGAAACGCGACTGCCAGAGTGCGTTTCCGACGGCGTGCCGCATGGTCTCCAGATGCGAGACCGGCATGTCGCGATCAATGCTCCAGATGGCGTGTTGGACCGCGGGCATGAGGGCCTCGGCGTCAGAATCCGTGCGGATCACGATGCTCACATAAGCCTTCCACGGATGCTGGCTGGTAAGGAAGTCGGCATCCTGGAGAAAGGGAATATAGACCTCGTTGTCGAGAGGTCCGGTCCAGTTGGATTGCTTGATATCTTTGATCACGCCGACAATCGTGAGCCAGCGGGGATTGGTGGTATCCAGCGTGATGCGCTGCCCGATAGGGTCCTGGTTGGGCCAGGCGCTGGTCGCAAGGGTTTCATTGATGATCGCGACTAGCGGGCTGTTCGAATTGTCGTGGTCATTAAACTCACGCCCGGTTCGAAGAGGAACTCGCATGGCCGCAAAATAGTTCGGGCCTGATTCGCGATAGATCGTATTCATCTCGTGGCCCGGCGCCGGAATCGGCCGCCCTTCGATAGCTATATTCGTCCCCCAAGTATCGCCGACCAGCGGGAGGTGATTGGTCATGGCCACCGAGCGCACTCCAGGCAGGCCTTGCAGCGCAGTTGCAAGTCTACGGTAGAGATTTTCCCGCTGCGGACCGGTATATTGTTGCTGGCCGGCCACCGATACAGTCATGGTGAGTAAATTCTTGGTATCGAAACCTGGATTGACATCGCGCAGATTCAGGAAGCTGCGCATCAATAAACAGGAACCGACCAAGAGCACGATCGCAATCGCAACTTCGGCGGCGACCAGCGCTTTGCGGAATCCGGATCCGCGTCCGCCGGCGAGCGACCGGCCGCCTTCTTTGAGGCGATCGTTCAAATCCTGGCGTGAAGCGAAGAGCGCCGGAGCGAGTCCGAAAAGGATGCCGGCGGCCAACGAAAGTAGAAGAGTAAAGCCAAGCACGGGCGCGTTGATCGCAACCGTGTCCCAGCGCGCCATTCGGACATTGGCACCGGGGTCCGGCCGCAACATTGCTTGGAGAACGTTGGTCCCCCACACCGCCAGCAGCAGACCAGGAATAGCGCCCAGCAGGGACAGCACAACACTTTCGGTGAGGAACAGCCGCGCGATACGAATGCGCTGCGCCCCCAGCGATAGACGGATGGCTGTCTCACGCTGCCGGGCGGTGGCACGGGCGAGCACGAGGTTCGCGACGTTGGCGCAAGCGATCAATAATACCAGTCCAACCGCGCCCAGGATCACGAGTAACGCGGGACGGACATTACCGACGACTTTCTCCAGCAGCGGCTCGACCAGGACCTGCATATTCGTGTTGGTGCTGGGATAGGCACGCGCCAGATTGCGGCAGATGCCGTCCAGTTCGGCCTGGGCACTCACGGCGCCGGCGTCCGGTCGAAGCCGCGCGAAAACTCGCAGAGAGTGGAACGAACGCTGTGTAACGCGATCGGAAATGTCGAGCGGCGCCCACATTTCTGCCTGCGTAATCCAGAACGGCGTGAATTGAAACGAGGCGGGCATCACACCAAGTAATGTATAGGGCTCGCCATCAAGAACGACGGTCTGGCCGATGGCGTCCGGTGCGCCGCCGAACCGCCGCTGCCATAAACCATAACTGATCACCAGGACTTTTCCATGCCCAGCTTCAAAATCATCGCGAGAAAACGTACGGCCACGGAACGCCGGCACGCCCAACAGCCGGAACATGTCTGCGGACAGGTGCAGACCGACAACCTGTTCGGGAGTAGAGCGTCCGCTTAGGTTACCGGTCCATCCCTCGGCGGCTGCAACCGCTTCGAAGGATCGAGCCTGGCTGCGGATATCCAAGAAATCGGGCGGGGAGAGAGGGTGGGATCTTGGCCCCAGAAGCGTGACGAGCCGCGCCGGATCGGCGTAGGGCAAGGGCTGCAGCAGCACAGCATGAACGACGCTGAAGATCGCGGTGTTAGCTCCGATGCCGAGCGCCAGCGCGAGGGCGGCAACCAACGTGACGGCGGCGTTCTGGCGGAGCGCCCGCAGTGCATAGCGGAGATCCTGAACGAGGGTGATCACGGCAGTTGGACGAATTCGGACAGAAACGGTTAGTGGCGTTCACACGAGTGTGAATGCGGCACGCAAGAGTGCGGGCGCTACGAGTTGGCGTTCACGCTCGTGTGAACGTGTTCGACGCGTCGGACACTACTCGTCTTTGAACAACGGCTGTCCCGCCAGCGCCATCCGCACTCCATACAGCGACAACGCCAGGATCGCGATCAGAACGAACGCGCTGGTACCGAAATACCAGACGCCAACATCCGCGCCGATGGGGAAGGAGACAGTCAGAAGCACCACGAACATCGCGACAGTCAGCACCAGTAGTCCAAATCGCATGAGAGCGAACACCATCACTCCGAAAAACAAGATGCTAACCGGCCATTCGATCAGAGGATAAGCTGAGTTGGCGGCCAAAATGCCGCTCAAGGCCACAATGCTCAGGCCTGCAGCCAGCCATTGTTTCCGAAGAAACGTGCGGCTTAAGAAGATCAGAAACAGGATGCCTAGCGATCGGAAGAGCGCATCGACAACCAGGAACAGGAATTCGCCCGCCGCGTAGCGCCCGCTGGTCAAAGTGATCAGCGCCGATGATGTCCGCACCATCGGGACTCCGAGTGGGCGGTACGATAGCGCGCCGAAGTCCTCGATCAGTGCTAGCAGCACTCCCACGGCGACGCCTAGGACCATATCCCGTCCCACCAGAGGATCGCGCAGGCCGCCGGTCAGAATACGGCTCCACGAAATGATGGTCTGTGGCCATTTCCGGCGAACGAAAGGCTCGAAGGAGAGGTACATCACCCCCAGTAGTACTGCTTCGAAAATCGACCGCATCAACGCCCGAAAGAATAGGTCGGCCTCTCCCTCCCCGGCGACGTGCGCTCCTCCAATCAACCAAGCCGAGAAGCCCATCGCAAATCCGAACAGCGCCAGCCGGATGGCCGCTCGCGTGTCGCCCCGGCCCAGCCGGAGATTGTAGCGCGCGAACGGAAATGATCCCAGGATGATGATGAGCTCTATGACCAGATAGACCAGGTCGCCGGCCGATCTTCCTTCTGGTCCAGGCTCGACATCGGGCAGGACGGTAGTGAAACTTACGGGCTTTCCGTGAAAGGCGGCAGTCTCGATGCGGATCGGAATTTCCGGCGCCTCGGGATACGTGCCGCTCCAGGCCGCGCGCACATCCGCCATCACGGGCGGCGTCCCTTCGGGCTCTGCGCGAGCGAAGCGTGCAGGATCGAGTCCCGCCGCCGAAAACAAAACGTTCCAATCAGGCGCCGCCCAAGGACCTTTCGATTGGTCCCGATCGGGAGGCACAGCAGTGAACCCTACTAGCCTTCCCTCCGTGTCCAATCGGATATACAGCATTCCGGGAACATCCAAGGGGGGATCGGTCTGGCTGACGCGCAGGACATCCGGTGTTTCTCGCGGGGCCAGGGATCGAGGACTGGAACGATACCAGAATCCGATGACGGGCGGCCGGCTCATCGCCAGAAATCGTCCAGCGCGATCGCGGAAATGACTAAGCAGGTAGCGCAGATTAGCTATGCGGTAGTTAAATCCGTCGGCGGTCGAAACTCCTCGATTACTATAGCCAAGCCTCTGCGCGATATCTCGGGCCTTGTCGGCCAGCGCCTCGGGTGGTTTTTCGAACGGAACTTTGGCCAGTAGTTCGGTCTGTTGGTTGACGACCGCGAAGGTGGCGAGTCCGGCCACGATGGCCACTAGAAATCCCATCGCCCAACCCGGGCTCTCTCCAACCTTTTGTCCGGACGCTGCCACCATCTCGGGCGATGGCGTCTCTCCAGCAGCCAGTGCTTCAGCCAGCGGATCGCCACCCGGCAACGCGGCCAGTGCCGCGAAAGCTGACGCAGGACGAGCGCGAGGATCCGGCGCCAGACAGCGCAGAATCACGCTCTCCACCTCCGGATCGATGTCCTTCACTATGCTGCTCGGATTCGGTGGCGTTCCTTGTTGCGTAAGTTTAAGCAGCTCTTCTCGAGTCGATGCAGCGAAGGGCGGCTTGCCCGTGAACATTTCGTACAGCACCACGCCCAGCGCATAAATATCGCTCTGCGTCGACACTTCTTTGCCCGAAAGCTGCTCGGGGGCCATGTAGGCGGGAGTGCCGTTGCGCACCTCCGCCCCTTCGATGCTGCCTATCACTCCCGCCAATCCGAAATCTGTGATCAGCACATGGCCGCGGCCGTCGATCATGATGTTGCTGGGCTTCAGATCGCGGTGCAGCACTCCTTTGTCGTGAGCCGCTGCCAGCCCGGCGCAAAGTTTCCGCGCGATTTCGAGCGCCTTGTCCGGGGGCAGCCGCCCGATGCGGCGAAGCAGGGAATGCAGGTCTTCGCCGTCCACATATTCCATGGAGATGTATGCCAGCCCCTCCGCTTCGCCGATGTCGTAGACCCGGCAAACGTTGGGATGCGAGACCTGGCGCGCGATGCGAACCTCGTTGTTGAAACGCGCCAGAAATTTTGGGTCGCGCGCAACTTCGGCTGGCAGGAACTTAAGCGCCACTTGCTGGCTGAGCCTCAGGTCCGTGGCGCGGTAGACCTCGCCCATTCCCCCCACGCCCAGCAGGCTGACGATCCGATACCGATCGCCAAGCAAGGTCCCGGGAACGAAGCGGCCTTCTTCACTGGAGCTGGATGACGCACTGCCCGCACTGGTGCTCAGTGCGGTTGGAAGCTGCGAGGCCGGCGAACGCACATCCATGCATTGAGTGTCCCAAAATTAGGGACAGTGCACTCAAATACGGATTTCGTTGGTGGGTTAGTCACGCCATGGGTTCGTAAACTCAAGTCGACAGGGAGGATCTATTGTGCTCAAAACGGACCAAAGTCCGAGATGGCGACTTCTGCTCATGTGGATTACTTCTGGATTCCCGACCATCCGAGAATAGGAACGACGGCGCGCTTATTATGCCAAGACAATCGAGGTGAATTCGAGCCATGTCGCTTACATCTCTCAGGCGAAGGAAACGGCGAAATTCATCGAAGCGGCTGCCACCTCGCTCATCAAAGAGGTTGCCACCTTATTGGTTTACAGCCGCACAGCCAGCAGCCCGAACCGAGTGGTTCTCTAGTAATTCGCGCCGCTGCTCGCGCCCTTTGCCAAAAAGCGGTAGGTTGTCGTGCCGATCCCGTGGTGGCGCGACCTAGAGCATCCAGTATGTACTGTTCCCGCTACGCGCTCCAACGTCCCACCGCGCAGGCTGGTTCTAATCCACCAGACGCGTCTGCAACGCATAGCGGATCAGTTCCGCGGTGGTCGCCATCTTCATTTTTCCTAGAATCCGGGTGCGATACGTGCTGACGGTGGTCGCGCTCAACTGCAGTTCGCCTGCAATCTGGCTCACCGTTTTGCCGGAGGCAAGCATCCTCAGGATTTCAAACTCACGGCCGGACAGAATCTCGTGGACGGGCCGCTCGGAGTCGTGCTTCAGCGTTACAGCCAGCTCTTCTGCCAAGGCTGGGCTCACGTAGCGCCCTCCGGCCAGCACCTTCCTCAGGGCGTTGATCAATTCTTCGGGCGCACTTTCCTTGTTCATGTACCCGGCCGCTCCAGCCTTGAGAACACGTTTGCCGTATTGACCCTCGGCGTGCATGCTCAAGACTAAAACGGGCAGCTTGGGTTGCGTCCTCTGAATATCGCCGATAAGATCCAGCCCGCTTCGTCCAGGCATGCTGATGTCCAGAATGACGACATCCCAGGGCTGCTTCTGAACCTCCGTCAAAGCCTGCTGCGCATCTTCGGCTTCCCCGCAAGTCACCCCGTCCAACTCGCGCTGCAGAATCTCTTTCAGCCCTCTACGCAGGATGGCATGATCATCGGTGATTAGAACTCTGATCAACGTCTTAAGTCTCCAAAGGTTTCGACTCGACTAGAGGAATTCGCATCCACACCGTGGTGCCCTGGCCTGGAACGCCCCGGATGGTCAGTTCGCCATGCAGCAGCAGCGCTCGCTCCCGCATTCCACGGATTCCCAGCGATCCTGACGCGGAGAGTTGTTCTTCGCTAACGCCCCGGCCGTTGTCGCGAACCTCCAAGGTGATATTTCCGCGTTCTTTGAGAAGCCGCACGTCCACCGAAGTTGCGTTCGCATGCCGCGCCACGTTAGTCAACGTCTCCTGAAGAATTCGGAAAACCGCCGTGGCTCGATCCGAATCGATGGCGCTGTCATTCTCCGGCAGATCCAAGCGGCACTTGGTCCCGGTTCGCGCTTCGAATTCATCCGTCGCCCATTCGACGGCGGCAATCAGACCCAGGTCGTCCAGAATTCCGGGCCTGAGTTCGGTTGAGATTCTCCGTACCGACTTAATAGTCTGGTCCACCACGTTCGCGATGGATTCGATTTTTTTCACCTGCCGCCCGTCTGGCGGAAACTCGTGCGCCAATGAGCTCAAATCGATTTTAATGGCGGTCAAAGCTTGACCAAGCTCGTCGTGAATTTCCCGGGCTACCCGTTTTCTTTCCTCTTCCCTGGCATCTTGCACCCGCGCCGTTAGCGCCCGCAATTGATCGAAGGAGCGCCGCAGCTCCACTTCGGCCTCCTTGCGTTCGGTCACGTCCATCACCACGCCATACCGTTCTACGATTTGCCCAGCCTGGTTCGCTACCGGATAGACCACATCGTGGATATGCCGGATCGATCCGTTCGGAAGAACAACCCGGTAGTCCACCGCGTAATGCCGGGCGTTGACTGGCGCATCTCTGAGCCCTTCTTCGATTCTCGGCCGATCTTCGGGATGAATCCGCTGCAGGAACATTTCGCATAACGAAGCTTTCGGCGTTGCTGGATCGATGCCAAAGATGCGAAACGTCTCCTGTGACCAGAACAGTTTTCCCGATAACACATTCAAGGCCCAACTGCCTGTGTGGCTGAGCCTTTGCCCCGCCGCCAAATAGGCCTCGCTACGCTTTAGGGCTTGTTCAGTGCGTTTCCTGGCAGTGATGTCCTTCCCGATTCCCAGCATCATCCCGTCAGAAAGTTTAACCAGAGCCCAAGTAATATCTAAAATCTGCCCATCTCTTATCTTGGTCTTAAACTCCACCCACTGATCTTGTGACTCGGCCAGGAACTTCAGAACCCTTTGGCGATAATCCGGATCCGGGTAGCACAAGGAAAATATGTCGAGATTCTCCTTTTGTATCTCCTGCAACGACCAACCCAAGGTCCGCTCCCATTCCCGGTTAACGAACTTGATCGAACGTTCTTTAGTGACTATGCTGATCATTGCGGGAACATGATCCAATGTACGCCGTAGATCTTCAATGCGATTTCGAAGACTATCGTCGGCGTTTTTGCGGGCCGTGATATCTTTGGCGATGGACATGATGAAACTGGAGCATTCCCCTCGGCCAGGAATCTGCGACACCGTGTTGTGAACCCAGATTATCTGCCCGTCTTTACGGCGACAGCGCATTTCAATCTGAAAATCGGGACGCTCCCCGCGGCCCAATTGCTCCATTAACTCCGCGTTTTCCTGGCGGTCATCCTCCGCCGCCAGGTCCAGAAGAGTGAGATCGGACAATTCCTGATTTGAATAACCCGTCAGCTTGCAATAGGCGCTATTAGCTTCTACGAACCGGCCCGCTAAATCCGCTCGTGCGATGCCGAGACTGGAATCTTCAAACAGCGCCTGCCACAGGACGTGGCTCGTCTCCAGCGCGTCCATGCGCGGTCTTGGCGATGCGGGTCTTGGCGATCCCATGGATTCGTGCATAAAGCTGACTCGAGAGGGCCTCCCGCCAGGAGCCCTAAGGTCCCGGGAATGGCACGCCGGGGACGCCGTTCTTTTACTATAGCCCGATCATGTGTTGGTAGAATAGTTGGCAATTTCCCGCGAAGGAGTTTGACCATAATGAACCGAAGCCTTCCAGTCGCGTTAGTGCTAGCGTGCTCCATCAATCTCGGAATCGCCCAGGAGCCGCCTCCGTCCCCGGAATCACCTCAACCGGCCCCGGCGGCTAGCGGGCCCGAACGCCCTGGATTCACTCCTCCCTCGCAGGAGCCGCGCCCTTACGAGAAAGTCATCACCAAAGACGCTCAATCCGCCAAGGGCATTTTCACGGTCCACCAGGTCAAAGATAAGTACTACTACGAAATTCCCTATCGTGAATTTGAAGAACAGTTCCTTTGGAATACGCAGATTTCCAAGACGACCTTGGGCGTCGGCTACGGCGGTCAGGAATTGTCCAGCCGAGTAGTGTATTGGCAGCTCAACGGAAACAAAGTGTATCTGCGCACGACCAGTTATGACGTAGTCGCCGATCCGGCCACGCCCATCTCGCAAGCCGTGAAAGCAGCCAACAACGACGCGATTCTGATGTCCTTCCCGGTTGCCGCATTTGGGCCCGACAAAAATTCCGCGGTGATCGATGTCACGCGTCTTTTCACCACCGACGTGTCGGAATTCAGCGCCCGGCAGCGGCTTAACGCGACGGCCATGGACGCATCGCGCTCTTATGTTGAACGCATCGCGCCGTATCCGCAGAATATCGAAACGGACGCCTCCATCACCTATACCAAGAGCGCCGCGCTGCCCGGCCAACAGAACACGCCCGTTAATCCATTCGCAGGCGCAGGTATGCGTCCCGGAAGCGCGACCATTGTCCTGCATCACAGCATGGTGAAGCTGCCGGAGAGCCCCATGACGCCGCGCGTCTTCGATGAGCGCGTGGGCTACTTTTCAGTGAACCAAATGGACTATAGCCGCGACGAGCAGCGCGCCCCGCGACGCCGCTATATCAGCCGCTGGCGGCTGGAAAAGAAAGATCCCGCGGCGCAGCTTTCTGAGCCGGTGAAGCCAATCGTCTATTGGATCGATTCGGCCACGCCGACCAAATGGATCCCTTGGATGAAGCGCGGTATTGAGGATTGGCAGCCAGCCTTCGAAGCCGCCGGATTCAAGAATGCGATTGTCGCCAAAGTTGCGCCTACCCCGGACGAGGATCCCGACTTCAGCCCGGAAGACATCCGCCATTCGGTAGTGCGCTGGCTACCCTCCACCATCGAGAATGCAGTCGGCCCGCACATCAGCGATCCACGCACCGGAGAGATTCTGAACGCGGACATTCAGTTCTATCACAACGTCATGAACCTGCAGCGTGACTGGTACTTCCTGCAGGTGGGCCCGCTCGACCCGCGCGCGCAGAAGCTGCCCCTGCCTGACGATCTGATGGGTCGCCTGATCGAGTTCGTTCTGGCGCATGAAGTGGGCCACACGCTGGGTTTTCAGCACAACATGAAAGCCAGCTCAATGTATCCGCAAGACAAGGTTCGCGATCCCCAGTGGCTGAAGACCATGGGGCATACGCCGTCAATCATGGACTACTCGCGCTTCAACTATGTAGCGCAGCCGGAAGACAAAATTCCGGTGGATGATCTGGTGCCGCGCATTGGCCCCTACGACATTTGGGCCACCAAGTGGGGCTATTCGCCGATACCTGGCGCCAAGAGTGCCGACAATGAGAAGCCCACGCTCGATCAATGGGCGCGGGAGCAGGACAAGACACCCTGGTACCGCTTCTCGACTTCGGGATCCGCCGGTTCCGATCCGGGCGAGTTGACCGAGGCGGTAGGCGATGCGGACGCGCTGAAATCGACCGCGCTGGGAATTAAGAATCTGCAGCGCGTATCGAAGATGCTATTGCCCGCCACCACAGCCAAGTCAGGCGACTCATACGAGGATCTGGCGGAGCTGTACGGCCGAATGCTGGGGCAGTGGACGTTGGAGCTGAATCATGTCGCGGCCATCGTAGGCGGATTCAATGCGCAGGAAAAGTACGTGGACCAGGAGGGCGTGGTCTATAGTCCCGTTCCTAAGGCGCGCCAGGAAGACGCGGTGAAATTTCTGAGCGACAATGCCTTCGCGACGCCTATGTGGGCCATCGATCCGCAAGTGCTGCGTCGCATCGAGCCGATCGGAGCGCTGAGCCGAATCCGCAATGCCCAGAGCAGCGTGTTGAACAACCTGCTGAGCAGCGCCCGCTTCGCGCGGATCGTGGAGCAGGAAGCCATCGACGGTTCCTCCGCATATGGCCCGACCGAGTTTCTGGCGGATGTGCGCAAAGGAATCTGGAGAGAGCTGGATTCCCCGCAGATCAGAATCGATGCCTATCGCCGGAATCTGCAGCGAGCTTATCTGGACCTTGTCAATAACAAACTGAACGCCGCTGCTCCTTCTCTGCCCCCGAACTTGCCCGTGGGATTTCCGGCCGGATTCTTTGCTTCCAGCGGCGACGAGAGACCGCTTTATCGCTCCGAGCTGAAAACCCTGAACTCCGCCATCGGCGTAGCGCTGGCAAAAGCCGCGGACAAAGAGACCCGAGCGCATCTGGAAGCCACCCGCGATCAGATCGCTAAAATGTTGGATCCCAAGTTCGCGCCGCCATCCGGATTGGGCGCTGGCGTAATCCGTATTTTCGGCGACCAGCTCGAAACCTGCTGGCCCGATTACGTGATTCGGCCCTAACCGTAGCTGCTACGTCTGGTGCTAGGTCGATAGTATGTTATCAACCTGAATAGAACGTTCTTAGCATAATATGCTTTGCAATAAACTAGGCGGCCTGAGTTATACATAAAACCAGAAATCAGACTTGCTTGTTGCCCGCAAAACATTGATATTGCATCGCGAACGTTAAGGAAACACAAATGGCGGCCTGCGTGCGACAAGACCGCCCGTATGAAACGACTCCGCACACTGCTTCAATTTGGTTTAGTGGTTCTTCTTCTTAGTGTTGGCGTTCTAGCTCCGCTGGCCAACCTCAATGGCCAAGTCATCAGCGGCGACTTGATCGGCACGGTCACCGATGCGTCGAGCGCCGCCGTACCGAACGTAACAGTCACCGCGACCAATGATGCGACCGGTGTGAAGACCACTACCACGACCAATGCCAGTGGCGAGTACCGCTTTACGAACCTTTTAGCCGGTGCATATACGCTCAGTGTAAACGCGGCTGGGTTTACGTCGATCACGCTGAAAAACGTTGCCGTGCAACTTAACCAGACGGCGACACAAAACATGACGTTGCAGGTAGGCCAGGTCTCGACCACGGTGGAGGTTCAGGAAGCGGGCGTCGCCATCGACACCACCACAGCGCAGATTCAAAACACGTATAACACGAAACAAATCGGCGATTTGCCGAACACGGCGATCGGAAATGGCGTACTCAACTTATCCTTGTTACAGGCTGGCGTATCAAGCGCCGGGGGAGTAGGCGTAGGGACTGGCCCGTCAATCGGCGGCCAGCGTCCGCGGAACAACAATTTCACCGTCGACGGCATTGACAACAACAACAAATCGGTCACCGGCCCGATAGTGTTTCTTCCGAACGAATCGGTGGCGGAATTTACGCTGCTCCAAAATCAGTTCGAAGCCGAGTATGGTCACTCATCCGGTGGTCAGTTCAACACCATCGTGAAGGGCGGCACGAATCAGTTCCACGGAACAGTGTACGAATACCTGCGCAATCGTGACTTGAATGCCGAGGACCAGGCGTTTAAAAACCAGGGCATAACGAAAATTCCCCGCTACGATCAAAACCATCTGGGCGCTAACTTCGGCGGGCCGATTTTCAAGAACAAGTTATTCTTCTTCGCCAGCTTCGAGTACAATCCTCTGGGCCAGGCGAGTACGGTCGCTTCCCCAATTTATGCGCCGACCGCATCCGGGTATTCGGCGCTCGCTGCCGCGCCCGGCGTTAGCGCGACCAATCTCGGGATCATGCAGAAATACGCCCTAGCCACCGCACTGACTCCCGGCGCTCCTACGATTACTGTTGGCGGAGTGAGCGTGCCCACAGGAATTATTCCTGTCACAGGGCCGAATTTCCAGAATGCCTACTACGGCGTCTACAGCATGGACTACAATCTTTCCGACAAGGATCAAATTCGCGGCCGCTACATTTACAATCGATACGATAGCATCAACACTGGGGCCGAGCTGCCGGTATTTTATACTCCGACACCTAGCCGCTACTATCTGGCGACTCTGGCCGAATATCACACCTTCAACCCCAATTTGACTAACGAATTTCGCCTGGGCTATCAGCGGCAGAACCAGAGCCAACCCGTAGGAAACCAGACCTTCCCCGGATTGGATGCTTTTCCGAATCTGGTTTTTAATAACCTGAACTTGCAAATTGGGCCGAACCCCAACTACCCGCAAGCCACTATCAACAATCTGTACCAGTTCAGCGAGAACATCACCTGGATCAAGGGCCATCACACCTTCAAGTTCGGGAGCGAGTTCCGGGATTCTATCTCTCCGGAACTGTTCATCCAGCGCGTTCGCGGCGATTATGAATACACCAACGTCGCCAATTATCTGACGGACCTTACACCGGACTTCCTGGCGCAGCGCAACGTCGGCGTGACGCCCTATTACGGAAATCAGCTTGGGTCGTACACTTACCTTCAGGACACGTGGCGCGTCCGCCCCAACCTGACCCTCGATCTCGGCTTGCGTTACGAGTACACTACGGTCCCGCTCGGCATTCAAGCTGAAAAGTTGAACGCCATTGCCAGCGCCCCTGGCTTGCTGACATTCAAGGCCCCCAGCGCGGATCCTTATGGTTTCGGACCCCGGATCGGCATCGCATACACGCCGGGCAAAAGCAGCAACACCGTAATTCGAGCGGGCTTTAGCAGGGCAACCGACGTCATTTTTGACAACGTTGGACTGAACGCGGTTCCACCCGAGTTCAGCACCACTGTTAATTTCCCGTTGGGCGTGGGGACCAACTTCCTCCAGAATGGCGGCATCACTCAGTCCCAGGGGCTGAACCTTGCGACCCTCACCACCGCGTCGGCACGCTCGAAAACATCCTCCTGGCTACCCGATCAGGTTTTACCCTATTCGCTGAATTGGACCTTAAGCGTGCAGCATGTCTTCCGCAACGACTATACGCTGGAAGTGCGCTACTTGGGGACTCGCGGCGTCCACCTGCTCCAGCAGCAACAGATCAATATCCAAGCGCCGGTGACGGCGACGGAGAACGTTCCGACGTTCCTGGCCGTACCCTCCGCTGCTACGCTAGCCTCTCTTCCCCTCACCGTCGGCCAGATCCGATCCATCGGATATATCCTGCCTCAGTACGCTGCGGCGGGTTTCAACGCGCCGATCACGGCCTACGTGCCGCAAGGTTGGTCCACCTACCACGGCCTATCGGTTCAGTTAAACAAGCGCCTCGGGCACGGCCTGCAATATCAGGCGGCCTACACCTGGAGCCATCTCATCGATAACAGCACGGCGGAAGTGGCCAGTACTTACCTGACGCCTCGCCGCGCCGAGGATTTCCAGAACCTGAGCATAGAGAAAGCTTCGTCTGCGCTAGATCGTCGCCAGCGCTTTGTGTTGAGCTTGGTTTACGATGCTCCCTGGTATAAGAGCAGCGGCAATTGGATGATGAAGAACCTGGTAGGCAATTGGGAAATCGCTCCCATTTACACCTATGAGTCTCCGGAATACTTTACGGTATTGAGCGGTGTCGATTCAAACCTCAACAATGATTCCGCTCCGGATCGCACCCTTGTGAATCCATCGGGCGCAGCGGGAACCGGCAGCGGCATCATCGGGTATACGGCCACCGGGGCGACGGTGTTGCCCACGGCGTCGGCCTCTCTCGTAAACAACGTGGTTGCCTGGGTAGCCAAAAACCCGAGCGCGCGCTACATTGAAGCCGGTCCCGGCGCTTACGCCAACGGCGGCCGCAACACGCAAGCCACCCGGCCAATCGACAACATCGATTTGTCCCTCTTCAAACACTTCAACATCACTGAGCGGATGCGGATTGATTTCGGCGGACAGTTCTTGAATATTTTCAATCATCCTCAGTTCATCCCCGGCAGTATCAACAACACGGCTGCCGTCAGCACCTTTAGCAGTCCCGTGTTGGCTTATGCAAGCGCCAACAACGCGAACTTTAACAATCCCAGCTTGGCCTTTGGCAGCAATCCCCGCGTAATCCAGGTTCTCGCGCGCTTTAGCTGGTAGACCGAATGAATCTGTGGCGCACGCACTCTATGAGTGCGTGCCCTTATCTTCCGGCGCGTTTCAGCACGGCACGCAGATCCATGGTGCGGATCAACTTGTGCAGGTAGTTAGGATGCAGGCCCAGAATCTTGGCAGCGGTCTCGTGATCGTAGTTAGCCTGATCGAAGGCCTTTAGCACCACCTGGCGCTTGGCGGCTTCGACGGCTTCTTCGTACAGGCTGGCGGACACTTCGGCCGGCCGCGTTTCGCGTATGTGCTCGGGCAGATCCTCAGCAAGAATCGTGTCGGTTGAACCTAGCACCACGGCGCGCTCGATGGCATTCTCCAACTCGCGCACGTTGCCTGGCCAGGAATAACTTTGGAGATAGACGCGCGCATCAGGCGCCAAGCCTGTGATCTTTCGGCCACAATCGTGCGCACACTTTTTAGCGAAGTGCTCGGCCAGCGGAATAGTATCTTCTGGACGCTCGCGCAGCGCGGGCGCTGTCAGCACGACCACGTTGAGGCGATAGTACAGATCCTGGCGGAAGAGGCCCTTCTTGACAGCGTCGTCGAGGTCGCGATTGGTGGCGGCCAGCACCCGCAGATCGAGCTTGATGGTCTTAGTGCCGCCGACGCGTTCCATCTCCCGCTGCTGGAGAACCCGCAGTAGTTTGGCCTGCAGGAGTTGAGTAAGCTCTCCGATTTCATCCAGAAACACGGTGCCGCCCTGGGCCATCTCGAGCTTGCCCAACTTTTGCGTGAACGCTCCGGTAAATGCGCCCTTCTCGTGGCCGAACAGCTCACTTTCGAGGAGCGAGTCGGCGAGCGCGGCACAGTTGATGGCAATGAACGGACCGGCCGCCCGTAGGCTGTTGCGGTGGATCGCGCGAGCGATCAGCTCCTTGCCAGTTCCGCTCTCGCCGAGAATCAAGACCGTGGAATTGGAGGGCGCCACCTTGCCAATCTGCCGTTGCAGCTCGCGTATCTTCGCGCTGACGCCAACCATGTCGTGCTCAATCTTGAGCTCCTGCTGCAGGCGTTGATTCTCTTCCTGCAGCCAACCTAGAATAGTGGCATTTTCCCAGGCGCCGGCGGCCATCCCAGCCACCGCAGTCAGAAGTTGCAGATGACCTTCATCGAACTTGAGCGATGGATCGGCGGATTCCACATAAATGACGGCGGCCACTTCGCCCCGCACCGTCAGCGGAGCGGCAACGGCCGACATACCCGCGCCATCGGCGTCTTCGAGCCAGACGGCAACGCGTTCTTCAGAAACGCGCTGGAAGACATCCGCGTTGGGTTTCCAGTCGCCCGGGGGCGCTCCCGGAATGAAGACGCCTCCCCGCTCTCCCGGAATCAGCTCCAAAAGCAAAGAAGACAGATGGCTTCGCAAGACTTCCGCCGCCTGCGTTCCGTGCGCCTCCTGCAGTCCGCGAAAGGAATGCAGCATGGTGCTCACCCGCAACAGGGTCCGCAGATCGTGCATCGCGCGAGCGGAAGGAGGCAGAACGGACTGGTGGGCGGAAGATAAATAAATCGAATCGGTCACCTGCAACTGCCGGGTCTTGAAGTCCCCGGACGTTGGCTTGGCCGCGCGATCGCGATCCACCAGAAAGCAGAACACCGACGCGCCGATCCGGACCTCGTCACCCTGCTCCAGTTGGTGCTCAGTCACGGGCGTTCCGTTTACGAATGTACCGTTGCGGCTTTCGAGATCTTTAACCGTACATTGGCGGCCAGAACGAATGAATAAGCAGTGTTTGCGAGAGACCGCATGGTCTTCCAGGTTGAGGTTGCAGGTCGATTGGCGGCCGACGGAGTAATCTCCCTCAGGAAGGGCGCAGATGGAACCTTTTAATGGACCACGCACCGCGACCAGCCTGGGTTCGGCTCCGTTCTTCAAAGAATTCACCAATCGTAGTTCACCCTGCGAGGAGACCCTTGCAATAATTTACCGCACATCTTCATTCTGACGGGCCGGCGGGATTGTGGCGGGACCAGACAGGAGTGTGGCGGGACCGACGGGGTGCGGCGGCGACGGAGCAGGGCGAGCAGTCTATCTGGGGATGATCAGCTCTGAGAAGAAGCGCTGGCTAAGACGCTGCTGATCTGCGAGAAAATCGTGCTGATGCTGGATGCCACATTTGGGCATGATGGCGCCAGCGGCGACAAAGCCGGCCATCAGGGCATATTTGATCCGATCCTGACCTTGGGCCTCGCGCCAACTGCTTTAGCCAGAGAGCGATGGAGGTCGTGACGTAGTTCATAGAAATGTTTCCTCTTTGTAAATCGGCTAGCCATCCGCATTGCGGCGGCAGACCGTTTCTTAATATCTATATTGGCGTTGCCGCATCTTCAGTAATCGATCGGTTAGTAAATTCGCCTTTTGATTCTCCAACGGCTCCTCGGAGGCCCTAACTTCTTCTTATCCGGAGGCCGGGACTTTGGCTAGGCGATTGCCCTTAGAACGCTCGCAAATTAAAGAAAGTGGACGAGAAAAGCGAGACGGGCAACCACCCGCGACTCGAAAAAAAAGGAGCATCACCATGAAAAATCAAATTCGCAATTTCGTATTAGGAGCCGGACTCGCAGCCCTGCTAGTCGGTCCCGCGCTCATGGCCCAAAACGCTGAAACCGCCGAGATCCCGTTTGACTTCCATGTCGGCAAGTCAGCCCTTCCCGCCGGCACTTATAGTGTGGCGAAGGATAACTCCGGAGGCTTTCTGCAGATACGGAACATGGACACGCAACACTCCATTTTGCTCGGCTTTCAAGCCCGTGAGACCGGCAAGACCGATCCGAGCCTGACCTTCCGTTGCTACAGCGGTGATTGCTACCTGGCGGCCATATGGATGCCAGGGGCTCCCGGATATTCGCTCGCAAAGTCTAACCGGGAAAAGGAAGTGGAGAAGGGCGGCGCGCGGCTGGCGATGGCTAATGTTCCGCTGGCAACGCGCTAGGTCAGCACAGTAAAAAGCACATCGAGGAGCCAGGCCATGACAAGTCCTATCGCAATTCGAGGAGTTGAGCAGTGGAACCGTTGGTCTACCGACCATTCGCCCCTGCTCATATCGGAGGCCTCGGAGGGAAGAAGCAGTCGGATGCTGGGAGGCGGCATCCGACTCCGGCCGGTTATCAAATTCGGTTTTATCTTCCTGGCGCTTGGACTATTGTTAACAGACTCTTTCCGTCTGGCGTTTTCTGCTAATTCCAGCCACGTTATGAGCCCCAGAACGCAGGCTATCCGCAGTGCAGGGACGGTTCACGGAATTTCCCACGGTCACGAGACGACTGCGAAGATACATTCCGGCGTCTAACTCGTGTCTCCTTATGGCTGCGCGCTGGTCCCGCGCAGCCTTTTTGCTTCTGTCTCCACGGCTCGCATCACCCGCAGCAAATTCCCGCCATAGATTTTCCGGATGTCCTCGGCTGAATATCCTTTCCCTAGCAGTGCGCGAGTGAGGTTCGGAAACTTCGAGACATCCTCGAGCCCTACGGGCGTGCACGATACCCCATCGAAATCGCTGCCGATTCCAGCCGCGTTGACTCCCGCAATTTTCACGATGTGATCGATGTGCGCCACAACGTCGGCCAGCGAGGCGGGCGGAATGCTCTTGCGGTATTCTTCGATGAGCACCTGGTTGTTCTCTGCACGCGCGGCTGCGATCTTGGCGCTCACTTCCTTGTCCGCATCCGCGGTTTTTTGCGAAAGAAAATCGCAACTGAAGTTGACTTGGACGACGCCGCCCTTTTTCGCCAGCGCGACGATCATCTCATCCGTCATGTTGCGGGGCACATTGGACAATGCGCGGCAGGAGGAGTGTGAGGCGAACGGAGGCGCGCTGCTTGCTTCCAATGCATCCCAGAAGGTCTTGTCGGCCACATGCGAAATATCTACCATCATCCCCAGCCGGTTCATCTCGTGCACCACCTGCTTGCCGAGATCGGTGAGCCCATTGTGGTGCTCGACGCCGGCTTTGTCCATGTCGCCCGATGAATCGGCCCAGTTGTTAGTGTTGGAGTGCGTGAGCGTCATGTAGCGGATGCCCAGGTCGTAATAATCGCGCAGGAGTCGCAGGCTGTCCTCGATGGCGTGCCCGCCTTCGATACCCATCAGGGCGGCGATCTTGCCCTGTTTGTGAATACGCTCGATGTCATCGGCGGTGGTGGCCAGAACAAAGTCGTTCGGATAGCGTTCGTTGATGTCGTGGCGCACCGTATCGATCATCTCCAGCGTCCGCCAGGCCGAGCGGTTGCCGTTAACGTAATTTGCCGAAACGTACACGGCGAAGAACTGCGCGCCCACGCCGCCCTCGCGCAGCCCGTTGAGATTGGTATGACCGTCGTCCTTAGCCTTGCCGATGTCGTAGCCCTGTACTGTGCGACTGGTGATGTCGTTATGCGTGTCGATAAGAAGCGCGGACTTGTGGACTTTCTGCACCTCGGCGTCGGAAATTTTGCGGGTCTGCCCGGTCGCAATGGTCAACACAGCGGTCACGCAGCAGAGGATTATTCTCATTGCAAGAATATAGCGCGAAACCGGGTGTGTTCTGTGCCGTGTTCTTTAGTGATAAAATCCACGCTTCACATGAAACAGAGTCTTGTCGCGGAACTCATGGCTGAATTTCTAGGAACCATGGTGCTGATCTTATTCGGAAACGGCGTGGTCGCCATGGTGGTATTGTTCGGCCACGGCTTGCCGGGCGAAATCGTCAACGGCGGATACACCAACATCACACTGGCCTGGGGATTGGCGGTCACGATGGGCGTTTACCTGGCCGGCCGGATCTCGGGCGCCCATCTCAATCCTGCCGTCACTGTAGCGGTCGCTGCATTTCGCGGATTTCCCTGGTGGAAAGTGATTCCTTATTCAATCGCGCAGGTCGTGGGGGCATTCGTGGCGGCGGCGCTGGTGTTCTGGAACTATCATCTGGCTTTTCTGCGCGCCGATCCGCAACTTGACCACACGGCCGGCGTGTTCACCACCTTCCCGGCTTTTCCCGATGTTCTTTCCGCCGGGCTGCTCGATCAAATGATAGGCACCGCGCTTCTGCTGATGATGATCTTCGCGATCACGGATGAGCGCAATCAACCGCCAGCTAATCTGACGCCGATCCTGATCGGCCTGGTGGTGGTGGTGGTCGGAATGTCGTTTGGCGGAATGCATGGATATGCGATCAATCCAGCGCGCGACTTCGGTCCCCGGCTGTTCACCGTGGTTGCGGGATTCAAGAACAATGGCTTGACGGACGGCAAGCTGGTCTTTTGGGTTCCGATAGTCGGACCGATTGTGGGCGGCTTGATCGGTGGACTGGTATACGACATGGGCATCCGCAGATTCTTGCCGAAGGCTTAGGCGCGGGTTGCGGTGAATTTTTGGAGCGCTGCGTCTTCGGCGGCGTAATCGAACAACTGCGGATCGATGGCAGGCGGATTGGCCCGCTCCCACGCGATGGTCCGCTCTATGCCGGCATCGAGTGAAACTGGCTCGACGAATCCCAGCTCTTCGCGGATACGTTTACTGCTGACGATCCAATGCTGGTTGGCATTGAGTGGCATATGGAGGTGTTCGGGAAGTTTGTCAGCAGCAACGGGAACGAGCGAGCCTTTCCAGCCGATGGCGTCGCCGATCTTGCGCGCCCAGTCGATCTCGGAGAAATGTTGCTCCGTGGCGATGTTGTAGATCCGACCGGCGGCTCGGTTGGAGACGGTTGCTAAAGCTATGGCTGCGGCCACATCCTCAACATATCCGCGCGGCGGGATGAAATTTGCGAAATCCTCCTGAATCAGAATGGCTGGCCGGCGGTCGTCCATTCGCTTCAACATTGAGAAGAACCGATGCAGCGGATCGCCCGGTCCGTAAACCATCGGAAGCCGGAGCACGGTGCCGAGTAGTTGAGGATCTGCCATCACGATTCGCTCGACTGGAATCTTGTCGTAGTCTTCGGTGACCCAGGAGAACGCGGCTTGGGTCCGGCGAAGCTGCTCGCGATCGTAAGGGTGCAATTGGGTTCGCAGCTCCGACTCTTCGGTAATCGGCAACTCCTGAAGCGGACCCGGCGTCTTCTTCAGCAGTATTTCGTAAGCCCGGTAGACGTCCTGGCTGCTAATGGCGATCAGCCTCGCGGACAAGCCTCGGACGGTGTCCATGAGTGCCTGGGCCTGGCGGTCATCGCTCAGCAAGAAATCGACTACAACATCGGGCGCGACCTGGTCGATGTCCGGGCGGTGAGCTGCTAAGTCATTGCGGTCCCCGACGATTCTCCGTATCGAATCAGGGAGATTTGGTTTCGCGTTGCCGCGGTAGAACACGGTCACCTGATGTCCTTGGTTCGCCAAGTCGCGGACGACAAACGGTCCGATGAAACCGGTGCCGCCGATGACAAGGATCTTCAATGTGGCCGCCCTATTGAGCAACATAGCGCGATCAGAGCGTATCTTGCTATTAGCATTATTTATGACAAGACCCTCTTGCATTTGCGGAAATGCTCGGGTAAGCTAGATTCAATGATCGTTCTGGAGAGCACCGCAGCCGTGGTATCCGCCCAACCGGGCGTGGCCCCCTCCGCGACTCTCCGGCTTGGTCAGCTTCCGAGGCTTTTACCCATTATTATTCAGGTCGCCGTACCCGGCCCCGCCTGAAGGGCTTCGGACAACAGTTTCCGAAAGGCCATCGGCGGGGGCGACAAACCCAGCCGATGGCCTTTTTCATTTTTGTGTGGTGAAGGGAAAAATTGAGGAGGCCTATGTCGACAAGTACCGCGCATAGAACCAGCGGAGTGGAATCGAAACTGATGTCCGGGGCCCAGACTCTGCTGGAGTGCCTGGTTTGCGAAAAGGTGGATTGCTTCTTCGGCTATCCGGGCGGCGTGACGCTACCACTATACGACGCCCTGTACGACCATCCGATCCGGCATATTCTGGTACGGCACGAACAGAATGCCGCTTTCGCCGCCGAGGGCTATGCGCGCTCTACCGGGCGCGTGGGAGTTTGCTGCGCCACTTCCGGACCCGGCGCCACGAATCTCGTTACCGGCCTGGTGGATGCAATGATGGATTCGATTCCGATCGTCGCCATCACCGGGCAGGTGACCACGAAACTGATCGGCAGCGATGCATTCCAGGAAGCCGACACCTTCGGCATCACGCGCTCCTGCACCAAGCACAATTTTCTGGTGAAGACCATCGCGGAACTGCCGCAAGTAATTCATGAGGCGTTTTATATCGCGGCCAGCGGACGGCCCGGTCCGGTGCTGGTGGACATTCCCAAGGATGTTTTCCAGGCGCAGACGCATTACACGCCGGTTTCCGAGATTCACCTGCCTGGCTACAAAGTCTTCACCGAGGGACATACGGGCCAGATCCGGCGCGCGGCGCAAATGATCTGGGAAGCCCAGCGGCCCTTCGTCTATGCGGGCGGCGGCATCATCGCGGCCAATGCGTCGGATGAACTTCGGGAACTAGTGGAGCTTCTCGATGCCCCGACGGTAAATACTCTGATGGGCCTGGGCGCCCTTCCGGCCGACCATCGCAATTTCGTAAGTATGCCGGGAATGCACGGCAGCTATGCCGCCAACATGGGCATGAGCAACGCCGATCTCCTGATTGCGTTGGGAGTGCGGTTCGACGATCGCGTCACGGGTCGCCTGGCCGCCTTTGCGCCGCATGCGAAAGTGATTCACGTGGACATCGATCCGGCTGAGATCGGCAAGAATCGGGTCCCTGATCTGCCGATCGTGGGCGATGTGAAGCGGGTGCTGCAAAAGCTGAACAAGGTATTGCACGATCTGGCGCCGGCTAATCGCGATCGAAACACAGCGGGGCGCGAGGCTTGGTGGAGGCAGATTCACCAATGGAAAGAGGAGCACCCTCTGACTCCCGAAACGTCAGACACCGAGATCAAGCCTCAACATTTGATGCGAGAAATCGACCGGTTGTCGGACGGGCGGGCGATTGTGTGCTCCGATGTCGGACAGCATCAGATGTGGGCGGCGCAATTTATCCGCTTCAACGAGCCCCGGTTGTGGATTAACTCGGGCGGCCTCGGATCGATGGGCTTCGGGTTGCCGGCGGCGATCGGCGCGCAATTCGCCTGCCCTGACAAGCTGGTGTTCGCGGTGGTGGGCGATGGCGGATTCCAGATGTCGCTGCCGGAACTTGCGACCGTCGTCAACCACGGTCTGCCCATCAAAATTGTGGTCATGAACAACGGCTACCTCGGAATGATCCGGCAATGGCAGGAGCTGTTCTATAACAACCGTGTCAGCCAGGCGACCTTGGATTCTTTCCCGGATGCAGCTATGCTTGCGGGCGCCTACGGGTTCAAAGGCCGGACGATTGAGAAGCCCGGGGATCTCGCGCCGGCGCTGGAAGAGGCGGTTCGCGAGAACGGGCCGTATCTGCTTAACGTGCGGGTCTCGCCCTTCGAGAATGTTTATCCGATGGTGCCGGCGGGTGGGGCGATTAATGAGATGGTGCTGGGACCGCCGCAACCGGTGGTGGCGTAATGCTGCAAGTAATTTCACTCCTGGTCGAGAACAAGCCAGGCGCTCTAATGCGCATTACCGGCGTATTGAGCGCGCGTGGTTATAACATCGAGAGCCTGACTGTCGCCCGCACGCTCGATCCGACCCTCTCACGCATGACCATCGCCGTCGATGTCGACGCGCAACTGCGTGCTCAAGTGATCAAGCAGATGAACAAGCTGATTAACGTCCTGCAGGCCGCCGACCTCACCGAGACGCCCTCGGTGAAGCGTGAAATGGCCCTGCTGCGCGTCCGCAGCTCAGTCTCGAACCGCGCGGCCATCTTGAAGGAATCCGAAATTTTCGGTGCCCGCGTAGTCGACTCATCCACTGAAGGCTTCGCGCTGGAGGCGACCGGCGACTCCGAAAAGTTGGATGAATTCATCGACGTCATGCGCAGCTATGGCGATATCGAAGTGACTCGCTCCGGCGCCGTGGCCGTGTCGCTCGAAGTCAAGAAATTGCGTTTGTCGCCGCCGGTTCCAAAAAACAGTCCGGTCGAAATCGTGACCGAAAAACTAGAAACGAGAAACTAGAGTATGGCGAAAAGGTATTACGAAAAAGATGGAAACCTGGGCCGATTCCAGGGCAAGACGGTGGCCATCATTGGGTATGGCAGCCAGGGTCACGCTCATGCGCTCAATCTGCGCGATAGCGGCGTGAAGGTCGTGGTGGGCCTGCACGGGTCGAGTAAGAGCAGCTCCAAGGCTGCGGCGGCGGGTTTGAAAGTGCTGCCGGTGAGCGACGCGGCTAAAGAGGCGGACGTCATCATGGTCCTGGTTCCGGATCACATCCAGGCCGATTTGTACGAGAAAGAAATAGCCCCGCACATGGCCAAGGGCAAGACCCTAATGTTCGCGCATGGTTTCAGCATCCATTTCGGACAAATCAAGCCGCCCGCTAGCGTCGACGTAACGATGATCGCTCCCAAGGCGCCCGGACACCGCGTGCGCGAGCTGTTCACTGAAGGCGTGGGCGTACCCGCGTTGGTTGCAATCCATCAGGATGCCTCCGTCCACGCGCTCGAGAACGCGCTGGCGTATGCGCTGGCCCTAGGTTGCCTCAAGGCGGGTGTCATCGAGACCACATTCAGGGAAGAGACCGAAAGCGATCTGTTCGGCGAGCAGTCGGTATTATGCGGCGGCGTAAGCGAGCTGATCAAGGCTGGCTTTGAAACCTTGGTGGAAGCCGGCTACGCCCCTGAAATCGCCTATTTCGAGTGCCTACACGAATTGAAGCTGATCGTCGATCTTATATATGAAGGTGGACTGGGCTACATGCGCTATTCGGTTTCTGACACTGCTGAATACGGCGATTATTCGCGCGGCCCGCGGATCGTTAACCAGCAGACGCGCGATGAGATGAAGAAGATCCTGTCGGAGATTCAATCCGGCCAGTTCGCCCGCGAGTGGATTGCCGAGAACAAGACTGGCCGGCACAAGTTTCTGGCCATGCGCGAAGCGGCGCGCGACCAGCCAGTCGAACGCGTGGGCCGCGAGCTGCGCGAGATGATGACATTCTTGAAGAAACGGAAGGAGGCAGGCGTGCCGCAGGAACAGGAGGCGGCCGCGGTCAGCAATAAGTAGGTTATGCGCATCCAGACATTCGATACAACGCTCCGGGACGGGACGCAAGGCGAGTCCGTCTCCTTCTCCGTCGACGACAAACTAGTCGTTGCCACTAAGCTGGACGAGCTGGGTATCGATTACATCGAAGGGGGCTGGCCCAATTCCAATCCCAAAGACAAGGAGTTCTTCGAGCGCGCCCGGGAACTGAAACTAAAGCATGCCCGTCTGACAGCCTTCGGATCTACCCGCTTCTCCAAGAACAAGGTGGATCAGGATCCCAATGTCCGGGCGCTTCTGGACGCCTCGACGCCCGCGATTTCGATTTTCGGCAAGAGCTGGGACTTGCACGTTCACCGGGCTCTAGGAATCACCGAAGAAGAGAATCTGAAACTGATCTCGGAAACGGTGAAGTATCTGAAAGACCATGGCCGTGAGGTAGTCTACGATGCCGAGCACTTCTTCGATGGCTACAACGCGAATCCGGATTTCGCGCTGCGCACGCTCGAGGCCGCCAAGAACTCGGGCGCCGATATCCTGTGCCTGTGCGATACCAATGGCGGCAACCTGACCCATCGCATCACAGAAGTGGTCGCAGAGGTGCGCAAGCGCTTCGACGGAGTGCTTGGGATTCACACCCACAACGACGCGGATGTCGCGGTTGCCAACGCTCTCGCGGCTGTCGAAGCCGGCTGTACGCACGTGCAAGGCTGTATCAATGGCTACGGAGAGCGCTGCGG
>DATMMD010000234.1:0-31794 GCA_035569875.1 Bryobacteraceae bacterium | reverse complement strand
AAAAGATGCTCGATTCGTTCCGGCCCACAGCGCCGGAGCCGGAGCGGAGCCCTGCGCAGCGGAGCGCAGGCGACGGCGCGGCCGCCGATGCGGCTGCCTGATTAACCACCCATGTCAGATCAAGTCTGAGCTAATACAGTTCAGCTGTTTGTCGATGGTGAAACCCGCCACTGCTTTACGCTTCCAGCACGCAGATCAAAGCCAAGTGCCATACTGCTGACTGCCCCGACAATCCCAGTTAGCATCCTCAACCGCTGGTCGGCCATTCCAATTTTCCGTTCTGAGATCTCAGGGTTTCCCCGCTCTCCGCGTCAATCGGACACAAAAGCAGGCAGCGGACAACAGGAAACCACGGCCTCGACATATCAGTAGTACAAGAGGCCAGCAAAAATAATCTGTAGTTTGAATAGATCCAAAAGAAGCCTGCATCGTTTTTCGAAATTCGTTTCGTCACAGAACTCGCTGTACCTGGAAACAAACTCTTCTTTCAATGAGTCTACGGATTTCCCGTCCCACGCAACCGTGGTGTGACGTGCGCCAGGCAGCACTCGGTAAGCAGCGCTTACCAAACCGAATGAGTCCACTCCCGAAAACACTGAGTCACATACGTACCTCAGGTTATCTTCGACGAGCGGAGCGAACTTTTCGCCTTGTAAATAGTGAAAGAATTCTACCGTCAGTCTTATAAGAACACGCAAGTCCTCCAGTTCCGACTGTAAGAGATACGACCGTCCGGATTCCACCATAGAAGCCTGAATCGCTCGCACCTGCTCTATCGCCAGTGCGTCGTTCATAGATTCACGGCGGGAACAGCCGTCATAGTCATCTAGTCTATCGGACGAAGCGCACGACGCAACGCCACTCTTCGATTACTGATCTTGCTAATCGCTGGTCGATTCCGGTCACATGCTTGCCACCAATATTCCTCGCCAAGAAAGCCCGTCAATTCAAAAGCTTCCGGCCTTACCGTCCCTACGATCTTGCTTGGCTCGCGAACTCGCGCGCTAACCTGAAGCCGGATCTGTTTCCGGGAGGTAGCATGTTCAGCTTCAGACGGTGGCTTCTGTTGGCCGCCTTGGCGCTCAGTTCGCAACTGGCCGCCCAACCCCCACTCACTACGGTGCAGGATATTCTCTATACCGCCAATGGAAGTCTTTTCAACGGCGTGGTTACTATCACCTGGACCACTTTCGAAGCCTCCAATACATCCAATATTTCCGCCTCCGCAACCAACGTCCATGTCTCCAACGGCAACCTGTTCGTCCAACTAGCGCCGACCACCACCGCGAATCCAGTCGCAGGTTACGCCGTTGAATACAACGGCGAGCACCGGACCCAATACTCCGAGACCTGGATCGTGCCTCCCAGCACCACGCCTTTGCGCGTCCGCGATGTACGCTTACCGCCAGGAGCGGTTAGTACGCAAGGACCGCCCGCGATCACGCTCATCCCCATTGCGGACGTCGTCGGCTTACAAAGCGCCCTCAACCTCCTGCTCTCCATGGGCCCCAACTTTGGGGTCGCGCGCACCGCCGTCATCAACGCCTCCGGATCCATCGATGGCGCCATCGGAAATCTTAGCGACTGCGTACATGTCGACGGAACCAGCGGCGCCTGCGGTGGAAGCGGCTCGGGAGGCACCGGCTTCATCGACGCGGAAATTCCAAGTGGAGCATTGGACGGCGTGAATGCCACGTTCACGCTTGCAAACATTCCAAATCCATCAACTAGCACGGCTGTCTACCGCAACGGCTTGCTGTTAAAGCAAACTGGGGACTACAACATCACCACCAATAGCATCGTGTTCGTCGCCGGAGCCATCCCTCAGCCCGCCGACTCACTGCTGGCGTCCTATCGGATCGGCGTCACGATTCCGGGCATCGGTTTTGTGGACGGCGAAACTCCGGGCGGTGCTATCGACGGCGTCAACACCTCATTCACTTTGGCCCAAACACCGACGCCGGCTGCGAGCCTCGCCCTCTATCGCAACGGGATACGAGTCCGATCAGGGTTGGACTACACAATTGCCGGTGGCTTCATCTCCTTCGTAGCAAACTATGTCCCGCAAATAGGGGACATTCTGCAGTGTTCTTATCGGATCGCACAGTAGGAGCCCAGTACTAATTGGCTAAGCGGTTTACCGAGGGCAACTACGGTTTTTTCTTTGTTGCCGTCACGTCTTGTCTGGTACATGATGGGAATGTAGGACGGCTTGGAGGAGTTAGATGTTGGCGCTAATTATACTGACGCGGCTGTGGAGGGACGAGCATGGCCAGGACATGATCGAATATGCTCTGCTATGCGCCACCTTGGCAATCGTCGTCGCAGGTTTTCTTCCGCCCGCCGTCATGCCGGCCGTAAGCACGGTCTTTTCGAAAATCACCAGCATGTTCGCCGCGAGCTAGTTCAGCGCTGAAGCCGGTGGCCTGCCGCCTTATTCCCAAATATTTCAAATCAGGATGCAGCTGCGCCTGCACGTCTGGGGCGCTCAAATTCTGGCGGTCTATAAACCTCACCGGCTCCGGATCGACGGAACGCTGGGGACATTATCTGTAGCGCGCCGTTACTGATCCTGGTAGGGCCTCGACACTATTTTCACACTCACCGGAATCATGGTTCCGTCAGGACGCATAAACCGCATCGTATATTCGCCCAGGAAGCCTGGCCCAGGCTGCCAATAAAAGACTCCGCCCTTCAGAGTTGAACCAGTCGGCAGCGGCCGCGCATCGCCTTGCACCAAGATATTTCCGCTGGCCGCGCCGAGATGCAGTTCGATCAGCCCCACCTCTTCCATCGTCACCGAGTACGTGCCGTCCGAATCCTGCGCGATTCGATCGAGCCCGCGGTTGCGGTTCAATCCATGGCGAACTTGAACGATTCTTCCAGTAACCGATTCGTCCATCAGGTCTTCGGGGATCGCAACGCCACCACCGGTATTCTGCACGGTGAAGTATCGGCTGCCCAATCCTTCTCCTCGTCCCAGATTGTCTAACACGTTCCACGAAATAGTGTGAATTCCATTGGCCATTGCTGTCGTATTGATATGGAAGAAACCCACCGCGCCGTTGCTGTTCTTGTAGCCTGGGAAAATGCTCTCGATGTCGCTGCGGAACTGATTGTAATCCGGATTTCCGGCTACTACACCGTCAATCACCACCGTTATGGTTGATCCATCGATTGGTATCATCCCCGTTTGCGGCGTCAGCGCCCAGCCGAAGTTCACCGAATCCGCACCTGAAATCGTGCCTCCCTGAGTGGGCGTATCGATGGTACCGAAGGGTTTCGTGGCGTCTTTATTGTCGACTGTGATGGTTTTGGTCCCCAGATCAACCTGCAAGCCCGCCGCGTCAGACGCTATTGCATGCAGTTTGTAAGTGCCGTTGCCGAGTGCTCCGGAGCCACTGGAACTCGGTAGAACGTTGGTGAGCAACTGATAGCCCCAACCGGCCCGGTATTGAAGGGGAGAAGCTGGGAATAGAGACTCCACGTCCGATCTTGCGTCGGCGAGAAATATTGCCGTTCCGACGAAAACCAGACTGCCTGGAGTCTCGCCCGGTACCGGCTCTCTGAAAATATCCAAGTGGGTGACTTCGATGTTATCCAACACCCAGCCGGTTACTGGAATCGCCCCAGCGACTCCGGTAATGCCGCTGACGGGTGTATCGAAGTAGCCGAACGGCAAAGTCGGGACGACGTTGCGGACGTTCACCTGAATGGTTTGCGTCGTGTTGCTTATGCCCGGCACAGTGACGGTAACCGCGCCGCTAGCTCCGGCAACAGCGGAAACCTGGAACGTGCCATTGCCGATTCCTGAACTTGGGCTCACCGTTATGTTGGAATGGTCTGATATTACGGTCCAAGCCGCGTTCGGGATGGTGGGGATGGTGACCAAAATAGTTTGCGGGCTAGTGATCAACGAGCCGCTGATTCCGAAGTTCAGCACCCTCCGATTCACCAGAAGCTTCGCCTGCGTTGAGGTAATGACGGTGGAATCGGCGACAGCAGCCGAAGCGGACCCGCCACCCGCAACGGAAGCCGTGTTCACCAGCGGCGACGCCGCGGAATCGGAAACGTTAATCGTTACTGTGATAGCCGGATAGCTTGCCGCGGAGGGCAGCGCATCGACGCGAGTGCATGTTGCTGTGTTGCACGTCCAGCCTATGCCGGACATGGCTGTTACTGTCATCCCGGAAGGCGGGGTCTCAGTCATCGTCACCAGACCCGCGACCGCACCGAGGCCGGCGTTCCGGACTGAGATCGTGTACTGAGCGCCGGCCTGTCCCTGTGCGAAGTTTCCTAGGTGGCTCTTGCTAATGGTCAACATGGGCGCCGGAGCAACGATCGTGGTCGGATCGGAAACGGTCCCTGGAACCGATCCTCCGCCGATGACCGTGACCTGGTTGGTCACGCTTGCGGGCGCGTTCGATGCCACGTTCACTGTGACAGAAATGGCCGGATAACTCTGGCCAGTGAGCAGCACATCGGAGCGCGTGCAGGTTGGAAAACTACACGTCCAGCCAGAGCCCGAGAGGGACGTCACGCTCAGCCCGGTTGGTGGGAATTCCGTTACCGTCACCAGTCCAGTGGTTGTTGGGGCGCCAGAGACGTTGGTCACCACGACGGTGTATACGTCGCCAATATCCCCTTGTTTAAAGTTTCCCGTATGGTTACTGCTGACGAGAAGTAGAGGTGAGGTTGTCACATAACCGGCCGTGATGAGGCGTGAGAAACCGTTAGGCGTACTGCAGGCCGGGTCGGCGCAATTCGCCTCTTGACCAGTCAAACTTGACGATCCTCCAGTAGCGGCCAGCGCCGAAGAAAAGAACATGGAAAAACCCTGCAGTCCGGTTTGGTTAGGCGCGGTGGACGTTACAAATAGGGCCCCAGCGCTGCTGGCCGTGATTCCGCCTGACACGCTATTATCAGTCGCTGGCTGCCGGCTGCCGCTCTGAGTGGTGATGTTAACGTTACTGAACATGCCAGCATTGAAGATGAAGGATCCACTGGCCGTGCCGCCATCGGCGAACTTCACTCCGGCCAGGAACCATTTCTGCGGCGTCGAGGCGGCGATCGTGGCAGTCGCCGATCCCGCCGTGATGGAGCGGCTCGTACCGGATGGAACGGTGCATCCCGAATCTGAACAATCCGCCTCCTCGCCAGTCAAAGTGGCCGTTCCCGCGGTGCCTGGGAGTGTCGGCGAAAAGAGCAGCGACAGACCTGGCAACCCTGCTTGAGATCCCGCCAGCGACGTGACGATAAGAACCCCGCTGCTATTTCCACCAAAACCGCTGGAGACGGAATCGTAAGTCTCACCGGCTCGCGTGGCGCCAGTCGTTGTTATGTTGACGTTGCTGTACGTGTTTGTGGCGGCGTCATACTGGAACGAGCCGCTGGCCGTGGCGGTATCTGAAAAAGTAACGCCGCTCAGAGTGTACGTGACGGGAGACGCTGGTGCTCCCCCGATCATCAAAAAGGGGAGCAAGGAAAGAAATAGTCGCGACGGCTTTAGCATCCAGCGGCCTTTCGAATCATGCCGAGCGAATCGCTGCGTTATTGTCATCACCATTCTCCTGATGCACTTTTCCACTGTTGGTCTGGAACCGCCGTCCAGAGGTCGCGGAAAAGACATTTTCTGCAACCAGTTGCCGATGCGCGCATGTGGACGCAACCGTTAGCTGCAACACCGGCAAGAATGCCTGTGCCACAATTTTTCTAATCGAGTGGTCATTTAGGCTTGCCCTCAATCGACTTCCAGGCCGTGATGCCGCCGCCGCTGGAACATCGATCTCCAGGCTCGTCTGCAAACGCAGCTATGATTTCATCCCGGCCGTCGCCATCCAGGTCGGCCAGTTGGACATGAGCTCCTCTGCATCCCCCCCCATAAACCGGCAAATTGAGGCTGTTTCGCACCAGGCCGCCATGCCCGTCAGCGAGATACACGACTGTCTTTCCCTGCGCAGTGAGAGCGACTAGATCCAGTGCTCCTTTGCCAAGGAGATGACCAGTGGCCAGTGCCACTGGTCCCTCTTCGCTCGCTTCCTTCGACAGCGACAGCCGCTCCCACTTTCCACCGGCGCGCGCATAAAACAGGTCAAGGGCGGAATACCAAATATCGTTTTCGAGACTGACATAGGCAACCGCGAGATCGTCTTCCCCATCGTTATCGAAATCTCCGGCCGCGACTGCTTGCACAAATTGGTGGGTGCCTGGTAGATCTACCGCAAGCGGGGTTGCCGCGCCATCCGCGCGCCACAGTCTCACCAAATCCTTGCGGTCGATCACACTCGAACCGGTGGCGATATCCAGGTGCCCGTCGCCATCGAAGTCGCCCAGGGCGATCGAGTCGCTGTAGATGCCCTTACTCAGACTCCGCTCGCTCTTGCGCCAGCCGTGCGGGCCTTGATTGAGGAAGACTACCACGCCATCACGATCCGCCAGAGACTGTGAGCTTGCCTGGCCAAGCCCTTCCGAAACCGCTATCAAATCAGGCAGCCCATCGCCGTTCCAGTCCGTCACACGGATGGCACGAGACGAAAAATCACCTTCTAAACCCGCGCTGGCGTTACTGAAGTTGCCATGTCCGTCGCCGGTGAGCACAAAGAAGCCCCGTAGATGGACTGCCAGCGCGATATCAAGATGTCCGTCCCCGTTGAAGTCGGCGACTTCGACATCACCGTAGTCATAGGGAAGCGATGGGAACCGTGCGTCTTTCCACTGCGTCCAGGATCCCCTTCCGTCTCCGAGAAAAATCACTGGAGGTCCAGGCTGTTTTCGCGGGGGGCCATGCACGATGTCCAGATGACCATCGCCGTTCATGTCGGCAATGCGGAAACCCTCCCGCCATTGTCCCGACGCTGGTAAGCCTGCGTCGAAACGGACAAAGCGCAATGCTGCGGCGGCAACCGCGGGAGAGCGGTCCCCTGGGAACGCGCCGAGAGCCCCGGGCCAGCTCTGACTCACCAACATCGGTTGAATCGTGCCGCTGGCGAGAAATATCGCGACCGCCAAAACTGCGGGTGCTAGGCTCTTGTATTTCAAGCTCTTGTGTATCAACGATGCGCCCGGTGAAGAACTACTGAACGACGTGGCTCGGTTTGGTGGCGCTGTCATACTGCTGCGCGTTATGTAGCACGCCCAACTTCCCGTCAATCACCTGCACCCAGGCTTGTGCGGCTGCGGTATCAGTCGTCGGTCCGGCGGCTCCAGTCACGGTCGTATTCAGGTCGAGCCAGAGAATGCCCGCTGTGAAACTCACCGGTAGGGCCGTACTTCCTATTTGCACCATCTGAGTGGCGGCGGGAAACGGTGTCACACTCGTAATGCTTTGCGGGTGTTCTTGTTCGTCGAAAGCGGTAATACCTTCCTGGCCCAACGGATACCACGCTGGTAGTGTGCCGCAAGCAAAAGGAACTTGTGGAACTTTGGGGTCGCGCCAAACGATCAGCGTAGTCCTGGCCGCCACCGGAGTCGGAACTCTCCAGGAGTTAGCCGTTCCACCCGGGTTGAAGCGAGCTGAGAAGGATGTCGACAGCGGCTCACGTTGATCGGCAGCGGTAAAGCCGTTCAAGCGTCCGTAGAAGGTGTAGTTTCCAGATGTGGTGACAATCGGATCCGTAATGCTGAAGTCAGGCGAGTGAATGTGAACGACATTTCCGCCGCGAGATATGGAGTTGCTCGGATCGACATAATATACCTCGCCGGTCAGATGGTTCTGGTTGGTTGCGTCACCGCTACCGCCAGCTACAAAATAGCTTGGGTCCCCGGCATTCCTTGGGGTGCAATTGTTTACCGTGTCGACCGTGATATACCCACGTGCAACGTTATCGCTATGATTTATTCCGGAGCAGAGAGTTGGAGCGGCGTTTCCGGTTAGCGACGCAGTCAGATTGCTCATCTGTAACGCGGTGAGCCCCGCCGATGGAAGTATGCCGGTGCAACTGGCGAAGTTGATATCTTGCGATTTAATTCCCTTGGGAGAGATTGTATCGGTCGGGTCCTGTCCGGCACTGGCGGTTTGCGGCAGCGTACCTGCCAAAACATTCCGCATATTGACGGTCTCGACATCGTAACCGGTCAGATAGACGTTGAAGTTGAAAACGGGAACGCCCAAATCGCTCCAAATGGTGACATGGGCCAAGACCGCAGTCGGAGCATTGTTGTTTGCGTTCGGTGGGCTTCCACCAAAACTGATCAAGTCCACCCGGCCGCCCTTATTAATGGTAAATATCGTATTCCTGCCGTTGGGAGTGCTGAGATCCACCTCGAAATACGGGATTAGAAGCGTTGAGCCGGCAGTTTCGCTGATAGCGTTAAATGGCAGTGGTGTGATAGGCGTAACTACAGTTTGAGCGCCAGCTTGCACCGATCCAGGTACAAGCACGGCCGCGATGATGAGAGAGCTCGTCCACCGCGTTTTCACGAGGGGTTTCATGGTGATGTGAGATTCCTTTTTTCTCTTGCTAGGCAGGACGGCTAGGGGATCTTCATCGATCGAATCGATCGACTCCGACGAGGGATGGTGATTGGAGTATACGCGCGTGAAACTGGATTAGCAAGAGAAAAGTTGTTTTCGTCCAGCCTCGTTAGAAATGGCCCTGGTTGCAATTGGAGCACCCAGAGAAAGCACTGCATGCTGCCCGCAGGCGGGCGCAGCCGACCTGATCGCGGATGTTTGCCGGTATCTCGGATTTCGCGGCCAGGTATCTGCAAGCCGCGTTAAACACTCCACCGCCCGGCCAAGGTTCACCTCTGGTTGGTCCACCGCTCGCACCGACGAGCGGCACAAAAGAAGCTGTCGCGAAGCAAATTGCTCGGGATTTCAAACAACACAGGCGACACGTCGATACGATGATCGCTTGATCAAGGCGACCGGCTGCATGGAGTGCGGCGACCACAACGCGACGAAGTATCAGATTAGATATAATCTGACTTGATACTTCATGGACGCCGAGACGATTAAACGCTCCTTGGGGAGCAGCGGGTTGCGGTGCACTCCGCAGCGCTACGCCGTGATGGCATTCTTGATGGAACACAATAGCCATCCCACGGCCGCGGAAATCTTTGAAGCCGTGAATCGCATGGATCCGCGCTCTTCAAGGGCCACGACTTATAAGAATCTGCGGGACTTGGTGCAGGCGGGCCTAGTGCGTGAAGTAGCCGTCGAGGGCCGCGCCGCGCGATTCGATGCGAAAGGCATTCGGCATCACCACTTCATTTGCGACCGCTGCGGCAATGTTGAGGACATGGAATGGTATGACGTACCCAGGCCTGCTTCGGGCTCCCTCGGTAAGCGTGTTCTTCGCGAATGCGAACTCATTTTCCGGGGGTTCTGCACGAAGTGCGCTCGGCGGCGCGGTTCCCGTTAAGCCAAGACGGGGCTGCAGCTCGTCGCGATATTTTTTGAACTAATTCAATAAGGAGAATCAACAGATGGAAAAAGAACTCACAGGGACAGCGGCGGCTGTCCCCAATAATCCAACCGAAGCCAAGTGCCCGGTAAAGGTTGGCACTCGCAGACACACGGTGGCCGGGGCCCCGACCAATGCGGGCTGGTGGCCGGACCAGCTCAACCTGAAGATTCTGCACCAGAACTCGCCCCTGTCCGATCCGATGGGAAAGGCGTTCAACTACGCTGAGGAGTTCAAGAGCCTTGATCTAAACGCCGTGATCAAGGACCTGCATGCCTTGATGACGGATTCACAGGAGTGGTGGCCAGCCGACTATGGCCACTATGGACCGTTTTTCATTCGTATGGCCTGGCACAGCGCAGGTACGTACCGTATCGGCGACGGCCGCGGCGGGGCAGGCTCCGGCACACAACGTTTTGCGCCGCTCAATAGCTGGCCGGACAACGCGAGCCTCGATAAGGCGCGACGGTTGCTCTGGCCGATCAAGCAGAAATATGGCCGAAAAATATCCTGGGCCGACCTCATGATTCTTGCCGGGAATGTCGCATTGGAGTCAATGGGCTTCAAGACTTTTGGTTTCGGCGGCGGGCGCGCGGACGTGTGGGAGCCCGAAGAGGACGTCTTCTGGGGGCCAGAGGCCAAGTGGATGGGGGACGAGCGCTACAGCGGCGATCGCGAGCTCGATAATCCTCTCGCCGCTGTTCAAATGGGATTGATTTATGTGAATCCGCAAGGGCCCAATGGAAAGCCCGATCCAATCGCTGCGGCACGCGATATCCGCGAAACATTCGCTCGCATGGCGATGAACGACGAGGAGACCGTTGCGCTCATTGCCGGCGGGCACACATTCGGCAAAACCCACGGCGCTGCCGATGCGGGCAAATATGTCGGCGCCGAACCCGAGGGCGCCCCCATTGAGGAGCAAGGCTTGGGCTGGACAAACACTTTCGGCAGCGGCAAAGGCGCACACGCGATCACCAGCGGTTTGGAGGGCGCATGGACTCCTAACCCAACAAAGTGGGGCAACGGCTACTTCGACACGCTGTTCGGCCATGAGTGGGAACTGACGAAGAGCCCTGCCGGCGCGCACCAGTGGAAGCCTAAGAACGGCGCCGGCGCAGGCACTGTGCCGGATGCGCACGATCCGTCCAAGCGGCACGCCCCGACCATGCTCACGACCGACCTCTCCCTGAGGATGGATCCGGCCTACGCAAAGATCTCGAAGCGCTTCCACGAGAACCCGCAAGAGCTCGCAGACGCGTTCGCCAAGGCTTGGTTCAAGCTCACGCACCGCGATATGGGACCGATCTCGCGGTACCTCGGTCCGCTAGTGCCGAAGGAATCGCTGCTATGGCAAGATCCTGTTCCCGCAGTGGATCATGCCTTGATCGGGGAGCAGGATATTGCTGCTCTGAAGGCCAAGATTCTCGCGTCGGGACTGTCCATCTCTCAATTGGCCTCGACGGCCTGGGCGTCGGCGGCGACGTTCCGCGGCTCCGACAAGCGCGGTGGCGCGAACGGCGCTCGAATTCGCCTGGCGCCGCAGAAGGATTGGGAAGTCAACCAACCGGCTCAACTGCGAAAGGTGCTGCAGACGCTCGAAGGGATCCAAAAGGAGTTCAACGCTTCGCAGTCCGGCGGCCCGCAGTCCAATGGAAAGGGAAAGAGGGTTTCGCTCGCTGACCTGATTGTTTTGGGCGGCTGCGCGGCCGTCGAGGCGGCGGCGAAGAAAGCCGGACACGACGTGAAGGTGCCTTTTACGCCGGGGCGCACGGACGCTTCCCAGGAGCAGACCGATGTGCACTCCTTTGCGCCGCTTGAACCGATGGCTGACGGGTTCCGCAACTATCTACGAAGCGGACATCTGCTGCCGGCTGAGGAATTGCTTCTGGATCGGGCGCAGTTGCTGACGCTCACCGCTCCTGAGATGACGGTTCTCATCGGCGGCTTGCGCGCCCTGAATGTAACCGCCGGGCAGTCCAAACACGGCGTGTTCACCAACCGGCCCGAGGCGCTTACGAATGATTTCTTCGTCAACCTGCTCAACATGAAAACGAAGTGGCAGGCTTCCTCTACAACCGAAGGCGTGTTTGAGGGGCGCGATCGCGCGACGAACGAAATCAAATGGACCGGCACTCGGGTCGACCTGGTCTTCGGTTCTAACTCTCAGCTCCGGGCCGTCGCGGAAGTCTATGCATGCGACGACTCGAAAGAGACGTTCGTGAAAGACTTCGTGGCTGCGTGGACCAAGGTGATGAACCTTGATCGCTACGACCTGGCCTGAGCTCGGCTGAAAAGAGAGCTGGCAACCCAGTACTGACCCCGTTCCTATTGGTGGGATCAGCAAAACCGAAGTTCGCCGTCGTCACGGCTCTTCATGGCTGTCGTCATTTACCGAGGAGACAACCGACGAATGCCAAGGCGCGGCTAGCGCGCACAAAGGGATTGGCTAGAGGCAATCGCACGGCTGAGAAATGAGTGCCTACACTCCACTAGCTCCAGCCTGTTGAGGAAGCGCCGATTTCTCACCGAGTCGTGTCGAACATCGCGCTGAAATCAACCGTCGAGGACTATCCAAGCGGGAGCGTGGTCGCTCGCGTTATCCTCACCGCGAACCCAGCGGTCCACACCCCCGTGCACGAGTCGATCGCACACTGTTGGGGAGAGAAGGAAATGGTCCAGCCGCATCCCCTTGTCTAAAGGCCACCGGTTACGCTCGTAGTCCCAGAAGGTCCAGAGCGGCCCCTCGGGTTGCAGTTTTCGCAGAGCGTCCGTCCAGCCCTGAGCTAGCAGGCGAGCAAACGCCTGGCGGCTCTGAGGTTGAATTAAAGCGTTGCTATCGAGAGATCGCGTTTGATAGATGTCCTGCTCAGTCGGCACGACGTTGTAATCGCCGGCCAAGATGACTGGCACTCCGGCCTTCTTGAGTTCAGCGGCGTGCTCGATTAAACGTTCGAACCAGGCCAATTTGAAATCGAACTTCGGACCGGGTTGAGGATTTCCGTTCGGCAGATATATAGAAGTAAACAGGACACCATTTACCGCCGCCTCGATATAGCGTGCCTGGTGATCGTCAGGATTCCCAGGCAAGCTGGATCGCGTCAGCACCGGATCGCACTCCCGCGCCAGGATCGCTACACCGTTCCAGGAACGTTCGCCTAGCCAGACGCCGCGGTAGCCGAGGTCACGAAGAGCGCTTGCCGGAAATGCTCGCTGTTCTACCTTGAGCTCCTGGAGGCAAACGACGTCGGGTTGCGCCCTCGCGAGCCACGCCGTGAGATTATACAGACGCTTGTTGATGTTGTTGATGTTAAAAGTGGCGATCTTCAATGGCCAAGCCTCACGCGAAAGACCATTTTGCCCTGACCCGAGTGTCACACTGCAAGTATTTCGTTTGCGTAGGACGCGTTTTAACGATTAAGCAGGCATCGCCCTGGAATTGACGGACCTCAACCCCGGTGCCACTTCCACGACATCAAGTGGATTGCTTCCGGATCGCCGGCCATGGTTGACGTACCGGTAGTGACGGCGCACGGAGGCGGCACGGGACGGTGACATGATCGAATACGCTCTGCTATGCGCTATCTTGGCAACCGTTGTCGCAGGTTTTCTTCCGCCCGCCGTCATGCCGGCCGTAAGCACGGTCTTTCCAAAGATCCCCAGCATGTTCGCCGCTAGCTAGTCAGCACTGAAAACCGGTAACCCGGTCCAGGCCCTTATTCCAGATATTTCTTCAGATCGGGATGTAACTGCGCCTGGACGTCTGGGGCGTTCAAATTCTGGCGGTCGATAAGCCTTGGCTCTAGATCGACGATCTTGGTCACCGGCTCGCCCTGCAGGTGTTTAACAGCGGCCATCACTGTTTGGTAGCCCATCTTAAAAGGGTCCTGAATTACAAGCGAATCCAGGAGGCCGGAGCTGAGGTCGTCCAAAAGCGCCGGGCTCCAGTCGAACCCCACCAGCTTGATCTTTCCCGCCCGGCTTCGTAGAGCTTGAGCCGCGCCGATGGTGCTGGATTCGTTGGAGGCGAAGATGCCATCCAAAGCTGTATGGCCGGCCAGCATATTCTCCGTCACCGTCATGGCCTGCGCAACCATAGCCATGCCATAGCGTTTGTCGAGAATCTGGATTCCGGAAAACTTCTGATGGATGGTGTCTTCAAATCCCTTTTCACGCGCTTCGGTGGAGGCGGCGCCCGGCTTGACGGCAACGATTACCACTTGGCCCTTCCCGTCCAATATCTTGCCCATCCTCTCGCCCGCCAACTGCCCGGCCTTATAGTTGTCAGTGGCGATCTGCGATACGAATTGCTGTGTGTCGATGGCCGAATCGAAGATAACCACCGGAACATTCCGGCCGGCGGCGCGTTCCACCACCGTCACCAACGCTTGACGGTCAGTGGGAGCAAGCGCAATCGCGTCCACGTGGCGGTTGATCATGGCGTCGACGATCTGGATCTGCACGGTGAAATCGGCTTCCGACGCCGGCCCGTTCCACAACACATCGACGCCGGTTTCACGGCCAGCCTTCACCGCTCCAGCATGCACGGATTGCCAGAAAAGATCGGCGTTACCTTTGGGAATGACGGCGATGATTCTTTTGTGTTCGCGATTGCAGGCGGAAGAAAGAATAATGAAAAGACTCGCAACCCAAAAATAGTGCTTCATTATTGCCAGCCACCGCCCAACGCACGGTAGAGCTGGACTACGGACTGAAGTTCCAGCAAGCGTAGCTGCGCCAATGTAAGTTGGCCTCCGAAGAGATTCCGCTCGGCGTCCAGTACCTGCAGGTAACTATCGAGGCCGCCACGGTAGCGAAGAGTGGATAGCCGCACGCTTTCTGATAGCGTGCCGACTAACTTCTCCTCCTGTGCCCGCTGCTCGCGGGTACGGTCGTGCGCGATCAAAGCGTCGGAGACCTCGCGCAGTGCGCCATAAATCGTTTTCTGATAGGTGGCCAGGATCTCACGTTTCTGTGCTTCGGCAAGCTGCACGCCGGCTCGCAGACCGGGTCGAAATATCGGTAGAGTCACGGACGGTCCGATACTGGCCAGAGCGGCGGGTCCAGTGAATAAGGAAGTGAGCGCCCGGCTCTGGCTGCCATAAGTCCCCGTGAGCGAGAGCTGCGGGAAGAATAGCGCCCGAGCGGCACCGATCTGGGCGTTAGCGGCGATCAGGTTTTCCTCTGCCTGCCGGATATCTGGCCGGCGCTCGAGCAGGGATGAAGGCAGCCCGGCTGGAAGTTCCGGCACCGATGTGATCTCGTCCAGCTTCTTGCCGCGCGGCACCTCATTCGGCACGCTGCCCAGCAGCAGATTCAGCGCGTCCTCAGACTGCCCGATGGATCGCTCAACACTGGGGATTTCGGAGGTGGCTGTGTAAAGGAACTGTTCGGCCTGTGTCACATCCAGACCATTGGCGGCGCCGCGATCGTGACGTAGCGTAATCAACTCCAGGTTGTGGGTAGCGATGTCCTGCGTTTGCCGGGCGATCTCCAACTCGAGATCCGCTTCGCGTAGGGCGAAGTAGGTATTCATCACGTCGGAGATCAACGAAATGGTCACACCGTTGCGCGCTTCTTCAGAAGCCAGATATTGTGCGCGCGCGGATTCGGTAAGCCGGCGGATACGGCCCCACAGATCGATCTCCCAATTCAGCGAGAGCTCGGCCTGGGTGTAACTGGTGCTGAGATTCGTCCCCGCAGGAATGAAATTAAACGACCCCACCGATGAGCTGCGAGTGGCTGTAAACTGTCCCTGAGCCTCAAGCGTGGGGAGCAGTTCGCCGCGCGTGATGTGGTATTGCGCGCGAGCTTCGAGTACACGCTCGGCCGCAATGCGCAGATCGAAATTGTTCGCCAGCGCGGTGGTGAGAAGCTGCTTCAGGGCATCGTCCTGAAACAGGTCGAACCACTTCGTATCGGCGATGGAGCTCGTGCCCGCAGCGGCCGGAGCGTTCCGGAATTGATCCGGAACAGCGATCTGGGGCCGGTGGTAGTTCGGTCCTACCGTGCAACCGCTGAGAAGCAGCGCACCAGAAGCTGCGGCCAACCAGCGCCTCTTCAATCGGCGAACTCCGGCTCTCTGGTTTCGGTTGGAGTCGGCCGGCGCTTTTGTCTTCGCTCGATAATGTTCTCGATGACGAAATACTGGACCGGAACAAAGAAAATCGCAAGCAGCGTGGCGGCCAGCATACCGCCAAACACAGCGGTTCCGAGTGAGCGGCGGGAGGCTCCGCCGGCGCCCGTGGCAACGAACAGGGGCACAACGCCCAGGATAAAGGCGAAGGACGTCATAAGAATCGGCCTCAACCGGAGCCGCGCGGCATGCAGAGCGGCATCGCGCGCGGACATGCCTTCCTTGTCGTGGCTGTCTTTGGCAAACTCCACGATCAGAATCGCGTTCTTGGCCGCCAGGCCAATCAAAGTAACAATACCGATCTGAGTGTAGATATCGTATGGAAAATTGCGCAGATAGACGGCCAACAGAGCGCCAAAAAGTCCCAGTGGCAGCGATAGCAATACCGCCAGCGGGATCGACCAGCTTTCGTAGAGCGCAGCCAGGCAGAGAAAGACTAAAACGGATGCGAATCCAAAGATGATTCCTTCGTGACCTTGCGAAAGCTTTTCCTGGTAGGTGGTGCCGGTCCATTCGTAGCCGTAGCCGGAAGGCAGCGTTTCAGATGCAACCTTCTCCATCACGTCGACGGCTCGGCCTGAACTCACACCCGGAGCCGGTCCGCCCAGTATCTGAATGGCACGGAAGCGATTGTAGCGGTAAACGACATCGGGGCCGGTGGTGGGCTGAACGGAAAAAACCGTGCCGAGCGGCACCATGTCGCCGTTGGTGGTGCGGACGTAGAAGTGATTAATGTCGGACGGGTTGGCGCGAAACTCCGGCTCGGCCTGAACCAGCACTTGCCAGGTATGACTGAAGCGGTTGAAATCGTTTATATAAAGACCGCCCAAGAAAGTCTGCAGCGCGTTATACGCGTCGCTCACCGGCACGCCCAGCGTCTGCAGCTTGTCAGTATCGACGTTGACGCTATAGGCGGGCACAGTAGCGCGGAAGGTGCTGAGGATATTTCCAATATCACGTTGTTTGTGGGCGTCATCGATCAATGAATCCGCGACCTGGCTCAACTGGGGCAACTCCCCGCCCGCTCGATCTTCCAGCATGAACTGGAACCCACCCGTGATACTCAAGCCCAGAATCGGAGGCAAGCCGAAAGCGAAGGTGAAGGCCTCGGGAACTTTTGCGAAGCCGGCCTGGGCCCTGCCAAGAATCGCACCCAGTTGCAGGTCCTTGGATTTACGTTGATCCCACGGAAGAAGAGCGACAATGATGGTGGCTACGTTAGAACCCTGGGTTTGAGTGGCGAAGTCCGTACCGCCAATCACAAACCAGGACGCAACTCCCTTTACCTGGCGAATCTGATCTTCGATTTTGCGGACGGCGGCGTCGGTGCGCTGCATGGAAGCGCCGTCGGGCAACCGAATGGAGACGAAGATGGCGCCCTGGTCTTCATCGGGAAGGAATCCGGTGGGTAAGATCTTGAAGAGCCAACCGCCCGCCACCCAGAATACGGCCAGGGCCACGAGCGCTAGGGCTGACCGCCGGATCATCATGCCCACGCCGGCGAGATACCGGTTGGTGGCCCAGCTAAATGCGCTATTGAAGTAACCGAAGCAAAAGCTGAGCGGCCCGCGCGACTTCTTGTGGGGCTTCAAAAGCATGGCACTGAGCGCGGGACTCAGAGAGAGCGCGCTAAAGGCGGAAATCAAGACCGACGCGGCGATGGTCAAGGCGAACTGCCGGTAGATCTGTCCAGTGACCCCGCCCAGGAAAGCCACCGGAATGAACACGGCGGCGAGAATAAAGGCGATAGCGATCACGGGCGCCGACACCTGCTCCATGGCGCGGATGGTGGCCTCGCGCGGCGGCAGACCATCGTCGATGTTACGCTGAACCGCCTCCACAACAACGATCGCGTCGTCCACTACAATACCGATGGCTAAGACCAGGCCGAACATGCTGGTCATGTTGATCGAGAAACCAAGAAGTGGAAAGAGCGCCAGGGCTCCGACGACGGCTACCGGTACGGTGAGCAGCGGAATCAAAGTCGCGCGCCAATTCTGCAGGAAGATGAAGACCACCAGAATTACTAGCCCGACCGCGGAGAAAAGCGTCACGGCGACGTCGGAAATGGCGGCCCGCACGAACATGGTGGAATCATACGGAAGCGCGTAATCGATGCCGGCCGGGAAGGTCTTCTTGGCGTTGTCCATGAAGGCTCTCACCTGTTTTTGGGCGGCTACGGCGTTCGCACCGGGCGAAAGAAACAGGATGACGCTGCCGGAAGGCTTGCCATTGAGGCGGCTGAATCCGTTGTAAGTTTGCGCACCTAGCTCTACCCTGCCGATATCGCGAATGCGAACGAGAGATGCATCCGGCTGCGCGCGCACGACGATGTCGCCGAACTCGCTGGGAACGAGCAGACGGCCGGGCGCGCTGACGGCGTATTGGAAATCGGTCCCCGGGGGCGCGGGGGCTTGGCCTATGGATCCCGCGGGATTCTGGCGGTTTTGTGCATTGATGGCGTTACTAATGTCGGTGGCAGTGAGGCCGAGCTTGGCCATTTTATCCGGGTTAACCCACACGCGCATCGAGTAGACCAGCTGCGAGGAAAGCCGAGTGTCGCCGATTCCGGGCAGGCTTCCAAGCTGATTGACGAGATTAATCTGCGCGTAGTTGGTGAGAAACACCGAGTCGTAGCGGCTATCGGGCGAATAGAGGCTCACCACAGCCAGAAAGGCGGTGGAAACCTTCTTCACGGTCACGCCCTGCCGCTGCACTTCCGGTGGCAGACGCGGGAGCGCGAGGTTAACGCGGTTCTGTGTCTGTACCGTAGCGGTGTCGGGATTCGTACCGAGTTGGAATGTGACTGAAATGGTGATGGCTCCCGAATTGGAGCTACTCGAGAGGAAAAACAACATGCCGTCCAGGCCGGAGAGCTGCTCTTCGATGGGCTGGGCGACTGTTTTTTCGAGATCGATGGCGTTGCCGCCAAGATAGTTGGCGGTGATCTGCACCACCGGCGGCACCACCTCCGGATAAGTCGCGATTGGCAGATTTGGAATTGCCACGGCGCCCAGGAGAATGATGATGATGGCGATCACCATCGCGAACACGGGCCGGTCGATGAAAAATCTTGCCATGACGGGTTAGCTGCCGCGCTTGTTGCTGTCGCCGTGGAACGGGCTGGGGTTGACGACCATGCCCGGCCGCACGCGGAGTTGGCCCTCAACGATGACGCGATCGCCGGGCTTCAGACCGTCGGTGACAATCCAGGATTCACCCACTCGTTCGGCGGTGGTGACGGGGCGCAACTCGACCTTGTTCCCCGGTCCAACGGTATAGACTGTCTGCAGGCTCTGCAACTGCTGAATGGCGCGCTGCGGAACCAGAACTACGTTCTTGCGCAGTTCGGTCTCCAGCTTAACCTTGCCGAATTGGCCGGGCAAAAGCGTGTGCTGAGGGTTGGGAAAGTTGGCCTGTAATTCGAGTGTGCCGGTCTTCGGGTCGACCTGGTTGACACTGTTTTCGACGCGGCCCTTGGACGGGAACTCACTGTTATCCGCGAGGACGAGGGTGAGGGATGATTGCGTCAGGGTTCCGCGCTTTTTGAACGCCAGATACTCCGGTTCGGTCACCTTGAAGCGTATCCAAATGGGGTCGAGCGGGACGATGGTAGTGAGCGGCTGTTGCGAGGTGGGCGTGACCAAGCCGCCGACGGGCACCAGCGTGTCGCCGATGAGACCCGTGATGGGGGCGCGAATAGTTCCGTATTCGAGGTTGAGCGTGGCCGTTCGCAACGCGCCGCGCAAAGCCTCTGCCTTGCCCTGCATAGAATCAATTTGAGTACGAGTGGAAAGGCGGGTTTGTTCGACGTTAGCCTCGGCGGATTTTACATTGGCTTCAGCGGAGTGGAGAGCCGCGACCGCGGCATCCAGTTCCTGCTTAGCCGCGGCGTCTTGTTTTACCAGCGGCGCCAGGCGATCGTTGTCCTGTTGCGCTTTGAGGAGATTGGCTTGAGAGACGGCCAGGTTGGCCTCGGCCTGCAGCAAAGCCACTTGCTTACGGGCGAACTCCAGATCGGCTTCACTTTGCGCGAGGTTCCCTTTGGCCTGTTCCACTGCAGCTTCGGCAGGACGGGTATCCAATATATACAGCGCATCGCCGGCATGCACCTCCTGGCCGGGGTGGAAGAGCCATTTTTCTATATAGCCTTCAACGCGGCCGCGGACATCGACCGTGTTGCGGGCGTAGGTCTGGGCCGGGTATTCGGAGAAAATCGGCACATCGGAAGCAGTCACTCCGGTGACTAATACGCCAGGCGCTGGCGGCGGCTGGCCGGGAGTCCTATTCTGGGCGGCGGACTGGCACGCCGAGATGGCGAGCGCCAGGCAGAGGGCGGCGATGGCTGCCAAGACCGGCTTTCTGTGATGAATACCGTTGCTCCTTAGATGGATCCGCGCTCTGTTCTTGATTGAGATGCACGAGGTGGCGCCTACGATCCTGGGTTCCTTTAATGAGGAACGTTGTTTGCGTGAGTTTATTTTACGACGCCGGGGGGTAGGAAAGCCAGGAGCCGGGGGTCGGAAGACAGGACGCAGAAGACAGAACTCAGGAGGCAGAAACAAAAAATGGTTCCAAGTGACCCATTGAACAGCCCGCTTCCCGACCGGCATGCACGGCCAAAGCATGGCTCGCAGCGTATTGGTGATGTTGCTCTCTTGCTCCCCGCAACCGCTTTTATCCGGCTACGGATCAGTGCGCCAGAGCCCATCCGCCATTTCTACCTGCTAGAAGCTTTCGTCTCGGGACGGCCTTTTGCTCGCCCGCAGCGACTGTTCTCTTTCGAGAACCACCGCGGCGAGGTCAAAGCTCCTGACCTATCCCTTCGGCAAAATTCTGAACTCTTCTTCCAGCCCGTTCGGCCTTCTGCTCCCACCCTCGATGGCGCTCATCACGCCTCCGGGGATGTTCGTCGCACAAGGCCCGTTGCCGTCTCGCGAGCTCAAAACTCTCAAACATCCATCCAACCTTCGCTCCCCTTCAGGACTTTCGTCCCTCCGGATCGTAGCGCTCAGTCGGCGGCTGGGTCTGAGAAGCTTACCTTGGTGCCCGGCCCGTTTTTCCTTCGCTCCCCGAAAGCGTCAATTACGTTTTGATAACTATCCGCTCTCGGATCATCGTTCCAGATTCGCTACCGTTCACCAGGCTTACTGCTCTCTGAACCTCTTGGAACCATGTCCATGATGCTCTGAAACACGTTTGTAGTCAACAAAGAAATGCGTGACCTGGGGCATTTTCCAGAGCTTTTATCATGCTTGTTTTTAATTACTTACGAGCGTTTATTTGTGGACAAGATGTGGATAAAACAGCACCCCGAGAAGTTGTTTAGATTTTCTCACGGTGTTTTGGCCGCAACATCCATCAGGCCCAAAATCATGCCCGTATCGGTGGCTAGCCAGGCATGCTGCGCGTCGACGGCTGCCAATATGGCTCGCTGGGCCGCGGCGCGATAATCGACATCCATCTCCCGCCAGACTTTCAGGTCGGCGCTTTCATACATCTTCAGCTTTCCCGGGATGGGCACTTGATTGGAAGAGCCGGGGGGCTCGATGCTCGCCAGGATGACACTTTCATCCGGCAGAACAGCCACGTCGGTCACGGCGCGATCGCGCTCCTCGAAGATCGTTGTAGTTCCTTGCTGCCTCAGCTTGGTCTTATAGACGCTCGACGGCAACGTGAAGTAATTCATGTACTCGACCAGAATGATGGCGCTGCCGTCCTTGACGAATCTCAATTGTGAGAGCGTGCCAACGATTGAAAGCGTGGAGGCCGCCCATTTCTTGCCGCCATCGAAAGTCTCGAGAATCGCGACCTTGGTTTGGTGCTCGCGCCGGTAGCGCGCCACATCCGGATCCAACCAGATGGGGCGGCCGCCGTTTTCCCGCTGAATCAAGTTGCCAACGATCACTCCGTGGTCTCCCGAGAAGGCGATGCAATCGTAGACCGTATCTTGCGCCTCGGTGGGCGGCTGTTCGGCTGCGGCCAGCTTGCTCCATTTCTTGCCGCCATCGGTGGTCTCGTAGACGAGCTTCGGGAATCCAGTGGCGTAGCCGTGGGAGGGATCCCGGAAATGAACTCGCAATATGCCGCCCTTGGGTGTTTCCACCTTGGTCCAGGAGCGGCCGCTCTCCGCGGTCGACCAGATGCCGTGGTCGGTGACCATCCAGCCCACGGAGTCATCAAGGAAGAAGAGCGAGACGGGGTGTTCTTTAACATCCACGACCGACCATTGTTTGCCGCCGTCGCTGGTTAAAACAACGACGCCCTGCTGGCGGCCCCCCTTTTCGAAGACCACGCCGGCCGCAATGCAGCGTTGCACCGAGGGGCATTTGATGTCCTTAAGTTCCAGAAGCGAGTCAAGCTTTTTATAGGAGAACGCGATCTTCCAGCGCTGGGTGGCTTGACCCGACAGCGGAATGCCTAGCGAAAGAGCCGAAAGAACCGTTAGGATTTTAACTGCTGCTGACACGTTGAGGGCCCGATGAAAAAACCAAGTCCGAGCTTTCATGGGTAGGCTTCGCCTCCATCCTAGATAACATCAACAGGCAGCCGAGCTGCTCGCCCACAGTGGTGAGTAGCTCCATCTCGAAGCCGGTATGAGGATGCGGCTCCCGGTGCTGCACGTTAATCACTCCCTCGACGCCTCCGCGCGAAATCACCGGCGCGGAGAGGAAAGCCTCGAAAGTATCCTCGGGCAGGTCGCTGAAGAATTTGAAGCGCGGATCATGATAGGCTTCGCGCGAGATGGCCAGCAACCGTTTCTCGCGGGCTACCCAACCTGTCAATCCTTCGTTCAAAGCGAGCTTCACCTTGCCGAGAGCGGACGGGTGCGGAGTGTTGCTGGCGCGCAACACCAGCTCGTTCCGGTCCAGCAGGTAGAGCAGGCAGGAATCGCATTCCATGAACTGCACAACCAACGCAACCACGCCGTCGAGCGAATCCTGCAGGGTCATGTCGCGGACTAGATAGCGGCTGATCCTCTGGAGTAAACTTAGCTGCTGCTCGGTACGAGCAAGGCGCTGTTCGATTTCTTTGTGGCGGGACACCAGTCTTATTATCCCACGCGTTTTGAAAGTAGGACGCGGGCGAAGGCGGCAGATTCGAAAAAACGAAGCCAATGTCGGGGAGAAGCGGAGGCTGGCGCGAAGGTGATTGACGCATCGTGTGCCTCGGCAGTAAACCCGAACGGATGATTTGAAAAAACGAACCCAGCGCTGGGTGCGATGCGGTTGCGGACAATTGGACCATTACTCATCACTTCTAGATAACATGCGGGTTGAGCGTGTGACCGCGTTGGAGTTGGGAAGTTGGTGAATGGGAACGGAAGAAACAGGGCGGAAGGTCGGTGACCAACGGTGTTTTCTTGAGTGTGAGGGATCACGGAGTCTCGCGCAGAAGTAAGCCATACTGTTCTTATTGTGCTCGACGCCGTATTTCAGGACCTTCGCTACGCTCTCCGCGCCCTGCGCAGAAGTCCCGGCTTTGCCTCCGCCGCGATTCTTTCTCTCGCCCTCGGAATTGGAGCTAACACAGCCATCTTCAGCCTAATCAATGTAGTAATCCTGAAATCTCTACCGGTGCGCCATCCCGAGGAATTGCTCCAGGTGATGATGGGCAACCAGAATTACGCTGGCTACTCTAACCCTACCTGGGAGCATCTCCGCGATCGGCAGGACGTATTCTCAAGAATCTTCGCCTATAGCGGCTGGGGTTTCAATCTCGCCTCGGGAGGTGAGTCGCATTCAGTGCATGGGTGGTACGTATCTGGACAATATTTCGACACGTTGGGTGTCCACACAGTACTCGGCAGAACGCTGGCGCCCAACGACGACACGCACGGTTGCGTAGGAGCCGCGGTCCTGAGTTATGGCTTCTGGCAAAGGGAATATGGCGGCCGAGCCGACATCCTCGGCAAGACGATTTCGATCGACCGGCATCGGATCGAAATCGTGGGTGTCACCGAAGAGGGATTTAATGGAACCGAGGTCGGCGCTTCGGCCGACGTGATGGTGCCCCTCTGCGCAATAACGCTGATAGGTACGGGCTATCCCCATATGCTCGATACGAACTACTATCCAGTCGGCTGGCTGCAAGTCATCGGACGCTTAAAGCGAGGCGTCACGGCAAGCCAAGCTACGGCGCGCTTGAAAACGCTCGCACCACAAATTTATAGAGAGGCGTTCAACGAACACGGGCTGGAAAGAGAAGATGGCCGCCAGTTGGGGCCGGAGGACCGGGAGCGATACTTCAAACGGACCTTCGATACGCAGCCCGCTGCCAACGGAACTTCCTACCTCCGAAGGGAATACCGCCAGGCACTGATCGTTCTGATGACGATGGTTGGCGTGGTGCTGCTGATCGCTTGCGCCAACGTGGCGAATTTGCTGCTTGCGCGGGGCGCGATGAGGCAGAGGGAGATCGCGATCCGGATGGCCATCGGCGGCGGACGTCTGCGTTTGATTCGCCAGCTGCTCACCGAAAGCCTGCTGCTGTCGGGCATAGGCGCGATGCTTGGTATTCTGTTCGCTCAATGGGGTGCCCGCCTGCTGGTCCGGTTTCTCGATGCTCCTCTCGATCTCAATGTGGACGTCCGGGTACTCGCGTTCACAGCGAGCATTGCTGTGTTAACCGGTTTGCTGTTCGGGATTGCGCCGGCCTGGCGAGGCACTCGCGTCGACCTTCAATCGGCGATGAAGGCGAACGCCCGCGGCATGATCGAAGGGGCGAGACTCGGACTAGGCAAAGTGCTAGTGATGACGCAGGTCGCTCTGTCTCTGTTACTGCTAGTGGGCGCAGGCTTGATGCTCTCGACGTTTTGGAAGCTCATCTCCCTCGATGCGGGATTTGAGCGCGACCAAGTGCTGCTTGTCAGCGCCGATCTTCGCAGTGGAAATTATCCGATGGAGCGATGGTCGGCGGTGTATAAGGAGATGCTAGACCAACTGCGCGCGATACCTGGAGTTCGATCGGCTAGCGTCTCTTCCATAACGCCGGTCTGTCAATGCCGTTGGCCAGGTGAAGTGGAGGTCGACGGCTATACCCCGAAATCGCACGATGACGCGATGGCCTCTTTCAACAATGTGAGCGATCGATACTTTGAAGCTCTGGGGACCTCAGTCGTCGCCGGGCGCGATTTCAACAGCCGCGACACGTCTACTTCACTCAAGGTGGCCATCGTCAGTAAATCCTTTGCCCAAAAATATTTCGGTGCGGCGAACCCTCTCGGACAACATTTCCGCCTCCGGGCCGGCCATGGGTCGCAATTCGCCTGGAGCATCACGGGGGGGCCGGTCGAGATCGTCGGCGTGGTCAAAGACGCGAAATATGGATCGCTGCGAGAAGAGCCATCGCCCTTCGTCTTCATCCCCTGGAGCCAAGGCGGCGTGCCCGGTCCGCTGACCAGTTTTGAGCTGCGAGCTGCCGGCGGTGTCCCTAACGCGCTCATTTCGGCCGTGAAATCAGTGATTGGTGGCGTGAATCGCGACGTGTCGATTGAGTTCAAAACGTTCGCAGCGAAGGTCAACGACTCAATCTCGCGGGAACGTCTGCTGGCGAGTCTTTCTGGCTTCTTTGGCGCTCTAGCGCTGCTGCTTGCAGCCATCGGCCTATACGGCGTCATGTCATACAATGTCGCCCGGCGCCGCAATGAAATTGGCGTCCGCATGGCCCTCGGCGCCGAGCAATCCTCGATCCTCCGCATGGTGCTTGGTGAAGTGGCAATAATCATCAGCGTCGGCCTAGTCATCGGTTTGGTCGCGGCGCTGGCCACAGCGCGCTTCGTCGCTTCGTTCCTTTACGGAATCAAATCGACCGACCCCTGGATGGTGTCTCTGGCTTCTCTAGTATTGGTTTTGGTCGCCGCGCTAGCCGGATTCTTGCCAGCACGCCGGGCCTCGCGTCTCGACCCGGTGGCCGCTCTTCGGGAGGAATAAAAGCGATGGGAGCATCTCCACTTCGCGAAACGTTAGGGTGGCCTATTCTGCGATAAAGTCTATATCGGTCCGGAGCGGAACAGAATCTGTTTGCCGTCCGCCTGCAGGGTCATGTCGCGCACCAGATAGCGGCTGTGACTGTCCGGAAAGGAAGTTCTGGGAGATGACTCCGACGAAGTCGTATTAGGGGAGGTTTGCTGGGCACGTTCTTCCACGCCGTATTTGGACCACGACCGGCACAAGGGGCAGGCCGACTTCGCGGCCATGTAATTGTCTCATTGGAACCAACGAGGCTGGGCCGCGCTAAGCAGGCGAGCTCGGTTTTGAGACGATTGAATTTGCCACGCATTCTCTTATTAGCCTCAGCTTTGCTTTTCGCCCCTGTTCACTCCGTTTTTGCGCAATGGACAAAGACAATCGACTGCCCAGCTGACAGAGTCTATCGCGATGTCCGCAAAGATGCTGGTAGGCAAGAGTTCTGTGAGCGCGTTCTGCCGGGGTCGCTAGTCGTGAAGGATGGGCCATTCCGGTTCTGGTTCAATCAAAATTTCCAAGGCGCGGCGGGAAACTACAGTGGAGGTCGCGAGGTCGGCATGTGGAAGGAGTGTGATCGATTCGGCCGCTGCGAGCAGAAAGATCATCCTGCGATCTACCCCGAGGAAAAGCAACGGCCAGGATTCAAGCCCGATATACCAGTCTCCTACGTCGATGGGAAGTACGTTTTCGATTTTGCCTCATGCCGGACCACGGAGATCACTCACACCGCTTACGGAGAACCAGATTTCAATCTGAGCTTCGCCACGATTGACGCCGGATGTTTCATCAATTACTCACCAAAGGAAGATTGGTTTTGGCAGGAGCTACATTACACGTGCACGATCCCTTTTCAGGTCGGTAGAAGGAGCTTTGGATCCCTAGATCTCATCAGTGAATTTCCCAAACTTGGCTTGCCACAATACTGTATCATACCGACGGGTCCTGTGAGGGGCCCGAGTGCGATGTCAGTCTATCCTTGGAGCGGAGGGGCCCTCGCCCAGATCTTTACCGCCGAGTACGATACCGGGACCAATGGTCTTGGGATCGCGCAGGCCAGGCTGCACTTCCAAGAGAGCGCAGCGAGTAGGACAGACCGGTGTGTCGTCAGGTATGACACGGCAACCAAGAACTTGTACTTGCTCTCAGATCAGGGCGGCAAATATCTTGGACCGATCGCGGCCGGCGGTAAAGAGTCCCTGTGGAATAGCCGATGTTTGCTCTCCGGTTGCTCGAACGCTCGACTTCGTGGAACCAGATTGAGCGTCCGATTCGCGATCAGGTTCAATCCCGCGGTATTTGCGGGCCAACACAACATGTACCTCGAGATTGTAGATACGCAGAAACACGCCGCTAGGGTGGTTCCGTACCATAGCTGGAACGTGCCGTCGCAACAATCGACAACACCTTCAACGACATGGCCCGAAGATCGAAGTTGCCCGACAGCGGCAGCACCACGATTCTCGGAGCATTGTAATAACGTTAGTGGGAAGTGGAGTGATTGGGATACTGGTGGGGTTTGGTCACTAACTCAGACCGGGGATAAGATCTTGGGCTCATTTAAGACTGCGAAGGCGGGCTGCGGGGTTGTTTCATGGCGAGTCGCCGGTGAAATGAAAGACGGGTCAGGAACCCTGCGGGCCACCGAACCACTACCCCCGGTCGATGGGTGCGGGGTGGCGGCAGCAGTTTCGATTACCGGCACTATAGTATCCGACTGTATGAACGGCACGAGAGTGGAAATCCAACCCGTGCCGTAATCGCAAGTCGCCCGGCGTGCAGATCCTTCGGGAGGACCTAATATCAGACTCCTTTCGCTGGGAAGCGAAATTCCCCCATCAGTCTTTTCGAGTTCTCGTGCTTTCGTCTAGGTAACATTTCTTGGTGACTGCTTATCCAAGACCGGCCCGCTAGACGGAAGCGGTCCCGCCCCGTCAACTGCGTCCTTGCACAGCCCGCAAGGGCAGGTCGGAGACTGTCGGATGCCTGCCCCCCAACAGCGGATCAATTAGTCGCCGAACTCTTGTGGTAGTTCGGGAACGCGGGATGCTTGTGCTCCGGAAGCGGATGTTTGCTTAATTCCGCCAACGCCACTTCGACTGCTTTCTCAAGCTGCGGGTCATGCCCGGCGCGCATGGCGGCGGGATCCTGATCGACGTCGATGTCAGGCGCGACGCCATGATTTTCGATCTCCCACTCGCCATTGGTTGGATTCCAGAAGGCCAGGTTGGGCGCGGTCACCATACCGCCATCGATCAACGGAGGAAATCCGAAAATTCCGACCAGGCCGCCCCAGGTGCGCTTACCAACCAGCGTTCCGATGTGACGCTGGCGGAACATCCACGGCAAAGCGTCGCCGCCGGAGCCCGCGTATTGATTGATGATCATCACCTTCGGCCCGTAAATAGCATTTTGCGGAGTGGTGAAATCCTGACCCCATCGCGTGGTCCAGTGGCTTAACTCCGTGCGCCCGAGATAATCAACGATGTAGTCCGCCACCTGGCCGCCGCCGTTGAAGCGCTCATCGATTACGGCGCCGTCGCGGCCGACCTGCGCGAAATAGTAGCGGTTGAAGTTCTCGAACCCAGCCTCGGCCGTGTTCGGCAAGTAGACGTAAGCCAGGCGCCCGTTGCTGAGACGGTCGACTTTGCGGCGGTTCTCCTCAATCCAGGCCAGGTTGCGTAGACCGAATTCGTCTTCGACAGGCACCACCGTCACCTCGCGGGACGCGGAGCCGTCCGCGTTCGGACCAACGCGCAGCACGACCTGCTTTCCCGCGGTCTCTTCGAAAAAGCTATAGACATTATCGCTAGCGCGCAGATCGCGCCCATTCACGGTGAGCAGGTAGTCACCCGCTGCTACGTTCACGCCGGGTTGTGTGAGAGGAGCCTTCAGCTGGGGGTTCCAGTTTTCACCGCTGTAGACGCGCGCGATACGATAGCGCCCATTTTCGATTTTGTAATCGGCGCCGAGCAGACCGCCGCGAACCTTCTTGGGAGCGGGAATGTCACCGCCTCTTACATAGAGATGTCCCACGGTGAGCTCGCCCAGCATTTCTTCAAAAAGATAGTTCAGATCGGCGCGGCTGGCGACGTTCTCCAGATAGGGTTCGTATTTCTGCGTGGCGGTCTTGAGATTGAGCCCGTGAAGCGAGGGATCGTAGAAGAAGTCGCGCTCGATGCGCCACACCTCGCGATACATTTGCTTCCACTCGGCGCGCCGGTCGACGCGCACTTCCATGGCATCCAGGTTCAGCTTGCCTTCGCCAGGTTTAGGAGGCGCGGTGGTGGCGCTGATGAAGAAAGCGGAGGCGTCCGGCGGCCCCTGGCTGTACAGCATCTTATCGCCATTGTCCGAGACCTCAAACATGTGAATATTCTCGAGCAGTTTTTCGGTTTTCCGCGTTTTGAGATCGAATCTGTACTCGGTGTTGGACGGCGGTTGGCCGGGAACCTCAACGACCTCACGGACGAACAGGATGCCGGTCTTACCCACATCCATGCCGCCATAGTTACGCGCCGGGATCGGCAGCGCGACGACGCGCTGATCGATATTTTCGAGATCGATCTTTACGTCGGGCTTCTTCGCCTCCTCTGCCTTAGCCTCGGGCTTCTTCTCGTCCGCCTTATTGTCGGCGGCTTTCTCTTCATCGCTCTCCGGCGCGACCGGCGACGCGTCGGACTTGTTGAGCACTACGGCGTAGACGTTGCGAGTGGTGGTGTGATCGTCGCTCGACATATCCAGCCACGCTGTGGATAGGCCCAGATTCGTGCTGGCGTTGAAATAGAGATACTTTCCGTTTCTATCGAACAGCGCGTTCTGGGCATCGCTCATGCCATCGGAGACCTGATGCGATTTACCGTCTTCGATCGAATACAGCAGAACCGCGCGGAAATGGTTCTTGAGGAGCTTGGTGTAGGCGATCCACCGGCTGTCGGCGGACCAATCGGGATTCAGGTTGTGCTCGGGCGTGTCGTAGGTATCGGCGTCGATTCGGACGGGCGTCCGTTTGTCGAGATCGATGTACCACAACTGCAGACGGTTGTCGGTGTACGCGATTTTCTTGTTATCGGGGGACCATTTGGGAGCGTAGTAGAAAGCGGACGGCTTGCCCAGGTCGATCTTTTCCACGTCACCCATGCCGTTCTGGGAACGGATGTGAAGTTGATATTCGCCGGATTCATCGGAAAAATAGGCGATGCGCTTGCCGTCCGGAGACCAGGATGGATCGCGCTCGGCGACACCGGGCGAGTTTGTCAGATTGCGGATGTCGCCCTTCTCGGCGGGCGCGGTGAGGATTTCGCCCCGTGCTTCGAACAGAGCGCGAGCGCCGGTGGGAGAAAGTTTGGCATGCGCGAACTTCCCGTTGACTTTCTCAAACGATGGCCGCATGGACGGAATGTCGCCCGAAAGATGAATGTCGACTCGTTTAGTCGCGCCCGATTGCAGGTCATAGATATGAATCTCGCCGAGCTGCTCGTACACGATCGCGCCAGGTCCGGCGCTGGCCGATTTGATATCCAAACCTGAATTGTGGATGGCTTCGCTCACCTTTTTCGTGTGGGTGTCATAGGAAAACAGAGTCGCTGGGCCATTGCGGTCGGAGAGGAAATAGATCTTCTCACCGACCCACATGGGGTTGAAGATGTTGGCGTTGTCATCAGGAATTTTATCGACCTGCGCGTCGGCCAGCCGGGCGATCCAGATCTTGCTGGTGAGACCGCCGCGGTAACGTTTCCAGGCTGTGAAAGCCGGCGGATCCGGGTCGTACGCCAAATACTTGGCATCGGCCGAGAACGCGCCGTAGGCAGCCATAGGCAAGTCTACCGCCGTGGGAAATTTGCCATCGACGGGGATGAGAAAGAGACGCTGGAAGCGCGAATAACTGTCGCGCGTAGAGCGGAACAGGATCTGCTTGCCGTCCGGTGTCCAGGCGACCGGGACATCAGCACCGGGATGGTAAGTGAGCCGCCTGGGCGTGCCGCCCGCGGCGGGGATAACATAAACGTCGACATTACCGTCGTATTCTCCGGAGAACGCGATCAGACTTCCATCGGGAGAGAACACGGGATTGCTCTCCGCGCCGGTCCCGGCTGTCAGACGAATAGCGTCGCCACCATCTCGCGGAACACTCCAGAGGTCGCCTGCAAACGAGAAGACGATGTGAGTTTTGTTGAGGGTTGGCTTCTGGGCGAGGAGGTAGGCGTCCGCGGCACGGGACGATACGGCGGCGCAAAGGAACAGGGCCAGCGTGGCAATTTTGTACATATTACGCTCTATCTTACCGAAGCTTACGCGGCCGGACGCTCCTGTTCCATAATTGAGTTTGAATCTGAAAGCTCTGCGGAAGCACTGGGACCTGTTCGCGTCCCGCGATCCACTCTGGGCAATTCTCACGCATCCCGATCGTACAGATAGCCGCTGGGATAAACGCGAGTTTTTTGAGACGGGGGTTTGGGAGATCGGGCAATCGCTAGCACAGGTAGAAGCTTTGATTCCCGGCCTGAGGAAGCGCCGGGCGCTCGATTTCGGATGTGGTGTGGGCCGTCTTACGCAGCCGCTCGCTCAACATTTCGAAGAGGTGTACGGGGTGGACATCTCCGCTTCCATGGTGAAGCAAGCCAAGGACTTCAACCAGCACGGCGACCGCTGCCAATACGTAGTGAATCAGATAGACGACTTGCGCATCTTCCCAGATGGGCATTTCGATTTCATTTATTCCAACATTACTTTGCAGCATATGCCGCCACGTTACAGCCGGCGCTACATTGCCGAGTTTGTGCGCGTACTCGCCCCGGGCGGCGCGTTGTTGTTCCAGCTCCCCAGCACCGCGCGGGACCCGGGGTCAAGGATGGGGCGCGTGGTGCGTACCTTTTATTACGGTTTCGTCTGGGATCTGCTTCATCCCGGCACGCCCTACATGGGAATGTATGGAATGCCGATGGATGAAGTGGTCCGGTTGGTTGCCAGTAATGGCGGCCGTTTGATTCATGCCGCTCCCGATCCGGCCGCCGAGCCGGAATGGGAAGGTTACCGATACTTGGTCACGCGAATAACACCGGAATCGGGTGTGGTACTATCAGGCCCATGACCAAGCAATGACAGGGGCTGATCGACGTAGTACTATGGATAAATCATTATGATCTACGGAAGGAGACCTTCCTAATGTGGAATAAACGTAAAGAAGAAGAATATCCGCCGAAGGCTGGCCCAGCGCCCGCGGCTCCGGCTAATCAACCGAAGGAGAACCCTCCCATGTCTACGGCTCCAGCAGCCAGCCATCATG
>DATMMD010000233.1:0-5546 GCA_035569875.1 Bryobacteraceae bacterium | reverse complement strand
CCGCGATTGTCCAGCATCGGCTTTTAACCGCCAGTTTTTTCGGAGCCGCTGAAGCACGCCATCCGGTGGCTGCTCAAACGCAACGCGGCCTGGAACCGAGAGTTCAACTTCGGTTCCCGCCGAGGCGTTGCTGAAGATCTGGAGCCGCGCTCCAATGCGATCTGCTCGCTCTCTCATTCCAGTGATGCCCCAGTGCCCATCCTGGCCTGTTCGTAGTATGCCGGAATCCATTCCGCGGCCGTTGTCGCGCACCGACAGGCGAAGGCGATCAGGCGCGTACTTCAGTTCTAGCTCGATTTTGCTTGCCCGGGCGTGACGAAAAGCGTTGGTCAACGCCTCCCGGCCAATCCGATAGACTTCATCGCGAATCAGTGGACGAAGGGGTCTTTTCCGGCCTTCCACAATGACACAGTATGCGCCGCGCGGCCCGTCCGTGTTTTCTGGGCCAAGCTCCTCCTGAATTCCGGCGAAGGCCTGTTCCAAATCCAGAGACATCGTGCGAGATCCACGAAGTCCCCGAACAGCGTTCCTGCCTTCTTCGATCACCTGGCCCATCAATTGAAGCGCTCGCGTTAAGGTTGGCTTTGCTGGAGAATTCTCGGGCAAGAGGTCGGTCGCGACGTGAATCTGCATGGAAGCGCTCAGAAAGCCCTGCAATAAAGTGTCGTGCAGTTCCTGCGCGATACGAGTGCGCTCGGCCAGGCGCTCATTGAAGCGAGCATTAATCCCGGCCGTAACGTGCCGGACCCGAAACTTATAAAGCAGCGACAGCAGAATGATAGCCCAAAAAACGCAGAGCAGCCGGAACCACGTCGTTTGGAACCAGGCTGGCGACACATTAAAATTCAGCGTTGCACCCGCGTCGTTCCAAACGCCGTCGTTATTGCTGGCAATAACGCGGAACTTGTACGCTCCCGGGTGGAGCTTTGTGTAATATGCCTGGCGACGGGCACCGGCATTTTGCCATCCGCTATCGACGCCATCCAGCTTGTAGCGAAACCGTACACGCTCGGGGATGGCCAGGCTCAAGGCTGTATAGTCAATTTCCAGATTCTCAATGAGTGCCGGAAGAATAAGTTTCTTTGAAGCGGCATAGCTTTTCGAGTTCGAGATAACCGCGGAAATTACCACCGTCGGCGCCAAGCGGTTCCGATTTTGTGCTAAGGCCGCTGGGTTCAGCCACGCGATACCTTTGGTGGTCGCAAACCACAGGCGACCGTCGGATGCTTCGACAACTGATGGCTCGGGGAGTTTTTCTCCAGAAAGACCCCGTAGACCATCCCGTTCATCGAAGCGCTCGGCGGAAACAGCGAAATCGGGGTCGCGGAGCCACTTCTTCAAGTCGGCGGCGGGGACGTGGGTGATGCCTGAGAAACCATTCAGCCAAAGATCGCCAGTTTCACTCTCGACCAGGCCGGACACCCGGCCAGGCAACTCCGGATCTGCCCACCGAATCGTGTGGAAGTGGCCCCGCGTAAATAGCTGAACCCCACCGGGTCCTCCCAGCCACACACGCTCGCCCCGAATCGACATCGTCGTTTCTGACACATCGCGCGCGTCGCGGATGAATGTGCGGTAGGTGGATCCGTCCCACTCGACGACCTTGTTGGAAAATGCAAACCAGATGTTTCCCGCTTGGTCATCCGCCATTGCGCCGATAACACCAGGCTTTCTGCCCAACGCTTTGTTCTGGTTGATCCAGGCCCCGTTCGAGAGGTGATAGGTTCGGCCGCTCCGGGCCAGAATCCACGGGTCGTTGTTGCGATCAACAGCCACCGATACCACGGCGTCGAGGTCCTCGTCGGGATAGTGCAGCGAAGAGAACCCGGCGCGCGAAGACCGCCACAGGTGGAAGTTGCCCGCGCCGGCGGACCAGATCGTTCCGTTATGATCGCGTCGAATGCAAATGGGATTGCCGGCCTTAGCGAAACTTAGAATGGCGCCATCCGCGGCAACCTGGGTAAGCGGCAAGCTGCTGTTTCCGGTCCATATTGAACCTTGATCCCCAGCCGCGATGTTAAACTCACGCTCTTGCGCCGGCGGAAGCGGAACCGCGTAAAGCACGTTGCGCCGAAGCCGGTCGAGACCGGAGTTCGTTCCCACCCACACGCTGCCCTCGCGATCGATCAGCACCTTCCACGCTGCATCCGAACTGAGCCCCGTGCCGGGTGTGAATCTCTCGCTTGCAGCAGTTTCCACCGCTAGCGGTGCTGACCATTGTTCTACATGGTCAAACCGTTCCACGCCTTTGTCGGTTACCGTCCACAAAGAGCCGTCCGGAGCGAAAGTGAAATCACCGAATTGAGTATTCCGTTTCTGCGCTTGGCGTGGCGGCGAGTAGGCCTGCGCAGCCAAATTGCTCGTGACCCGGCGAAGCCCTTGATCGTCCGAAAGCCAAATCGTACCATCGGGCGCCTGATGCAAGAAAGCATAGCTGGTAGACGGGCCGTTGCCATGCTCGTTCTCCTGGAACTTCGACTGGCCCCTGGGCAGAAACAGGAGTGGGCCTTTGCGAGTCTTCACCCATAAAGTTCCGTCGGAATCCTCGAAGAGTCCCGCAGCGAAGCCCCCAGGGTATCCCTGTTCTGGCCCAACCGCTTCACATACCGACCCTCGCAAATGGAAGAGGCCGCCCGCCCCTTGCACCCAGAGTGAGCCATTGCGGTCCTCGACCAACTTCCCCATTTTCCGGGTCGGAGTACAGCGCCGGTCTCGAAATTCGGTGAGCCGCCCGTCCTTCCAGAAAAGCAGGCCGGCGCCTTCCGTGGTCAGCCAAAGCCCGCCGGAGGACGAGAGGAAAACTGAGTCGATCTCGCTGCTCGGCACGGCTCCGAGTGTCGCTTCGGCTACAGACTGAAATCGAACTCCGTCGAAGCGTATGACGCCGTTAGATGTTGTAAGCCAAAGGTATCCCTCAGAAGACTGCTTGATATCGAAAACAGCGCCGACGTCGTTCCACTCGGTGTGGTGGAAGTTTGCGGGTGCGCCGGACGAGGTTACAGCGGCGCCGCGAACCTCTGAAACCAGCCCCAGAATATTAAGGGAAGCGCCAAGCAGCCATCCGAACTTTTGGAGAATCTCCCACATGATGCGACCTTGCGCCTTGTACTACGAGAGCTGTTTTCTGGATTTTAGCTTAGTTGGAGCGCCGAGCGAATCCCTCTGCGGCAGGGTGTTGCAATACCTCTTTCGAGGTAGTCTTCCGATAGATTACTGTGCTCAAAGGAGACCCGATCACCCCGGTCTTTATAACATCATGCTGCCTGAAGCGCCAGACGTCCCCGTGCATGCGCCAGCGGTCTCCGGGGCCGCCCGGCCGGAAGCCAATCTTTCAGAAAATCCTGTGGTTTCTCTCAGGTGGTTATTTCAGGTTCCTGTCAATCCCGAACTAAACTCCCGAATAGACGAGCTTGGTGAATATCGCAGGGGTCATGAGAAACTGACCCCACTTGGTGTCGTAAGCGGCTGTCGGATTCGCCGCGATCGTTTCTGCGAGCGACTTGCCTTGCTTCTTGAGTTTTGAGACATTGCCTCGGATGGCTACTAGCATGTCGTAATACTCGGACAGCGCGGCTTTATTTCCCACGGGGCCGTGGCCCGGAATGATGATCGTCTTGTCCGCCACAACAGACAGGTTCCGCTTGGTTGCCCGGATCATGCCATCGATCCCGCCTCCGGTCGAGTAATCGATGAAAGGGTAGAAGCCGTTCCACCACGTGTCTCCGACGTGAATCACGTCAGCCTCTTCAAACACCACGGAGATGTCGCTGTCTGTGTGGGCAGGGCCGTAATACTTCAAAGCTAAGGCCGTGTCGTTGTGGCGGAGGCGGAGTGTGTCACCGAAGATCGTTGCGGGAAGCGCTTCTGCCGGCGCAGGTGGAAACGTATAGCTCCAGTCGTCGACGCGAGTCGAAGTCGATAGGTGCTTCTTGGTGTTTTCTTGCGCCGTGATGGCTGCCCCCTCCGCATGGAGCCAGGCATTCCCGTCGGTGTGATCAACATGCCAATGCGTATTGATCAGCCGGGTGATCGGGTCCGTACTCAGGCTATCGAGGGCTGGCGAGATTCGTGGCCTGGAGACCGTAAACCCGGCGTCGATCAGAAGCTTGCCATCCTTGCCGGTGAGCACGGCGATGTTGCCGCCGGAACCCTCCAGAACCGCGATGTTCCGGCGAAGTCGATTAACCTCGATTTTCGTCTGCGAGGCCGCCTGGATCATGGTGGGGACAACGCCCGTCTCCTCTGCGAACAGACGGCGCGGAGCCAGGATCAGCGAGCTGGCGCCAAGACTTGCCGAGATGAAATGACGCCGAGAGAGGTTGGACAGACTACTAGTATTCATGGATTCTCCTATGCCTTAAGGTGTCGGGGCCAGGCCTCGTTTGGAAGAAACCACGCCGCTCGGTCTCATCGGTTCAGTTCTTGATCGCGAGAACGTCTTGATGATCGCCTCGGCGATCGCGTCGGCATACTCGTCAAGTGCGAAGTGGCCGCCGTCAAAATAGCGCAGTTCGGCGCTCGGCACAAGCTGCTTCACGAATTCCGCGGCCTCCGGCATGAAGAGAGGGTCATTTCGCCCCCAGACGATGAGGGTCTTCGGCTGCCGGTCCTTCAGATAGGCGTTCCATTCCGGGTAGTGCTGGATGTTCGTCGCGAGGTTCATAAACAATCTCGACATGAAGAGCCGCTTCGCCCCGATCGAGAAAGCATAGGCGTCGATCGCCCAAGTATCCGGATTCAGGGCGTCGGGCTGGCGCGCGCCCGTCTTGTGAAGAAACATGTCCCGGTCCACGGTGGCAAATTGCTGCGTCTCGGCTAGTTTCTCTGGGGTTTCAGGGCCGCCGAGCCGCTCGTAGACTTTCAGGCGCTCGGGGTTCCAACCCTCCACTGAAGTGGTCATGTTCTGAAAAATCAGGCCGGCGATCCGCTCGGGATGGGCCGTCGCGATCCGCATTCCGATCGGACCGCCAATGTCGTGCATATACAAGATCAGCGGCCCGGGCGCGAAGTGCGCGATGAACCCGTCGATGGCCATGGCCACGTCGTCGAAGGTCGGCCGCAGGACGGTCGGGTCCGGCGCTTCGCTATATCCCATGCCGGGGTAGTCGGGCGCGATGACATGAAATCGATCCGCCAGAAGCGGAATGAGGTCGTGGAACTGGTACGACGACGAGGGAAAACCGTGCAGCAGGACGATGGTTGGCTTCGAAGGCTCCCCGGCCTCGCGGTAGAAGAGCCTAACGCCAGCAACGTCGGCAGTCTTGAAGTACTTAATCAAAACGCTTTCCTCACCTATGCCCGTAATCCGTGAAAACGTAATCTCTGGTCTTCACCCTCGTGTGGCAAGCAAACCCGCACTTGGCGTCGTTTCCCTGCGGCGGCTTGCCGGCCATGGTGCCCGGCGTGAATGTATCGGATGCAGCGTCATAGTCGAACACGGCGTATCCCCACCCGCCGCTGTCCGCGAACCTCTTGCTGTCCTTCACCATGAAGTCCATGTCATGCTGGGTACCTGGCACCGTCGCTGCAGGGAACGTCTCCATCTT
>DATMMD010000232.1:0-30650 GCA_035569875.1 Bryobacteraceae bacterium | reverse complement strand
CGACATCGCTGAAATTGTCGACCACACCCGATCTCCGAATCCTGCTCTTCACGGGCGCGGTGGCTCTGCTCACGGGAATCATTTTCGGGCTGGTACCAGCGCTGCAATGTACCAAGCCGGACGTCGCGCCTACGCTGAAGGACACTGTGGGCGGCATCGTCGGAGGCGGAGCGAGTGTGCGTTTCCGGAAGGGTCTGGTGGCGGCGCAAGTGACGCTATCGCTGCTGTTGTTAGTAGGAGCGGGTCTCTTCATCCGCAGCCTTCGGAACCTGCGAGATCTAGGCCCCGGTTTTGCGACCGACAACCTGGTAGCTTTCAATGTTAATCCGTCGTTGAACGGCTACGATGCCGAACGCGCAAAAACGTTTTATCGCGAATTGACCGATCGGATCAACGGGATCGCCGGAGTACGCAGCGTGGGACTGGCGTCGATGCGCATCCTGGAAGAAGACGAATGGGACAACTGGGTGACAATCGAGGGCTATCGTCCGGCCAAGGCCAGCGAGACTCCCGATCCTTATATGAATTCCATTGGTCCGGGCTACCTGGCCACGCTGGGCGTGCCGATTCTGGCGGGCCGTGATTTCACGCCGAAGGACACGCAGTTCGTGCAGCATGGCGAGAAGCCTGATAATACAGCGCCCACTGTAGTGCTGGTAAACGAGAAATTTGCGAAGCGATTCTTTCGCTCAGCCGGTAATGCGATCGGCCGCCACACGGGGTTTGGCATCGATTCCACCACTAAACTAGACATGGAGATCGTGGGAGTGTTTAAAGATATCAAGTACACCAACCTGCGCGATGAGATTCCGATCCAGATGTGCACGCCTTACTTAGCGAGCAATTTTGTGGGCGGGATGACGGTATACGTGCGGACCTCCATGGCGGCGGATCAGTTCTTCGGAGCGGTCCGTGGGAAAGTACGGGAGCTGGACAGCAATCTGCCGCTTTACGGCATGCGGACGCTGGACGATCAGGTTTCGAAATCGCTGCTGGTTGAGCGGTTGGTTGCGAGCTTATCGATGGTGTTTGGCTTTCTTGCGACGCTGCTTGCGATCATCGGTCTTTACGGGGTGATGGCATTTACCGTGGCGCGGCGCACACGCGAGATTGGAATTCGGATGGCATTGGGTGCGTTCCAAAAACATGTGATCTGGATGGTTATGCGCGAGGTGCTGGCGCTGGTGTCGATGGGGATTGCGGCAGGGCTGGCGGGGGCGATTGGCCTCACGCGACTAGTGCAGGCGCAGTTGTATGGAATCACGGCTCACGATCCGGGGACGCTGGCCCTGGCGGCTGTGGTGCTGGCGGCGGTGGGTTGCGCGGCCGGATATATACCGGCCTTGCGAGCCAGCCGGGTGGACGCGATGGAAGCGTTGCGGTACGAGTAGGCGCGATTTCGCCACAGTGTATACTGGCCAGCAGACTGCCAAATGCCCTACAGACGACTCTGTTTTCTCGCAGTATTGTTTGCGGCGTCTCTGGCAGCACAGCGCTTTTCAACGGCGTCACGGCAGCAGGACCTGAACTACGTCGCCAACCAAGTCCCGAAACTGCACGCCAACTTCTTTTTTCAGCTTGATCCGGCCGTATATCAGCAAGCTGTGGCTGCGCTTCAAGCTCAAATCTCCACGCTCACCGACGCCGAATTCTACGTGCAACTGACGGCTCTGATCGCCATGGCGGGCGACGCCCACACCGCCATCTCGCTCACGAATGCCGCCGCAATTAGCGCGGGATTCCTGAAATTTCCTTTGCAATTCCGCTGGCTGGACGATGGTGTTTTCGTTACCGCGGCTACGGCGCCCTATGCGCAAGCGCTAGGTGCGCGATTGGTTCAGGTGGGTGATTTTTCCATCAATCAAGTGATGCCGAAGCTGGGCGTGATCATTCCGCATGCCAATGATCAATGGGTGCACTACGAAGCCCAGCAATATCTTACTGGCCAGCAGGTCCTGCAAGGGCTCGATTTGCTGCCGCCGGCCGCGACGTCGGCGCTAACCTTTCAGACTTTAGCTGGGACTCAATTTACGCTGCAGGTCGGAACCACGTTAGCGGGCGCGCTCCAACCCGCCGTCGACGCCGCTGCCGGGCCCGTGCCTGATTATCTTCAGCAGACGGGGCTGAATTATTGGCGCAGCTATTCGGCCGCAAATCGGATGCTGTACTTCAAGTACAACAAGTGCGCTGACGATCCGAGTAACCCGTTTGCGGCTTTTGCGACCGCCGTGTTGGGAGCCCTGGACACCCAGCCTGTGGATACGTTCGTCTTCGATTTTCGGGGCAATACCGGGGGCGATGCCTCGATCCTTAGCCCCCTTCTCAATGGGCTGCTGGCGCGCGCGCCCACGCTCCTCGCCAATCCGCAATTTCGTGTCTACGACGTGATCGACAAAGGGACATTTTCCTCGGGAATGGATGATGCCATGGAGATCAAATCGGACGCGCTGCAGTATGCATCGCAATTCCCGGGCGTAGACCTTAGCCAACGATTCATCGTGATCGGCGAGCCCAGCGGGGGCAAGCCGGCGGAATACGGAGAAGTAGTTGGGTTCACGCTGCCCGGATCCGGTCTCAACGGACAGTATTCGACCAAATACTTCCCGAATCCTACAGGCATTCCGGACCTTCCTTCGTTTATGCCGGATGTTCCCATTGCGACGCGTTCGACTGACTTTTTCGCGCGCTACGATCCTACGCTTGCGGCGATCCTGGGGCGCATGCGGGGCGTTCCACCGGCTCCTACAGGCAACGTGATCACCGTGAACGGCGCAAGTTTTCGCATCGATCAAGGAATCGCGCCGGGATCGTTCGCCAGTGTGTTCGGAAGTTTTTCGCAGACGCCAGATCAGGTGACGGTAAACGGAGTAGCGGGCCAATTCGTCGCCGGAAGCGCATCGCAAGTCAACTTCATCGTTCCGGCTTCCACATCGCCGGGCACTGCGACCATTTCGGTTCGCGCGGGAGGCCTGGAGCTGGCGAACGGCCAGGCCGCGATCTCGGCAGTCGGTCCTGGAATCTTTGTTCTGAATGGTGCTGATCCATCTCAACCGGGCGCGGTAGAGAATCAGGACTATTCGGTCAACAGCAGCTCGAATCCTGCCACACGGGGGTCCGTTGTGCAGATATTCGCGACCGGTTACGGACAACTTTCCGGATCCCCGCAAGTGTTCTTTGCCGACACGCCGGCTCAAATTCTGTTTAGCGGCGAGACTCCCCAATATCCAGGACTGTGGCAGATCAACGCAGTGGCGCCCGCTTCGACGTCGGGACAAGTTCCTGTCTTCATTATTGGTGGGAATCTGACCAGCAACGCGGTGACGATCTCGATCCAATAAACGCCAAATACAACGCAAAAGATGTGCCTGCGGGCCGATGAGTAAATGTGGAGCGGTGGTATGCCCGAGCCAGGTTTACTTGATAGGTACACGAAAGACATTGCGGCGGTGGTGGAGTCCTTTAGCGAGAAGGACACCGTCGGCAAGAAGTCCTTGTTGCAGTTGCTGGCCTCAGACGCGCACATGTTCTCCGCGGCGAGTCTGCGTGTATTGGCAGATGCCGAAGCCTCAGCAGGCGCTCGTTTTCTAATGTATTTGCTGACCAAGGAGAAACTCTTGACTGCCGGTCTCCGAGATCCCGACACGTGCAGCCTGAAAGATGCGGTGGCTTCTGTCAGGGCGATGGACGACATGGGTCCCCGTTTTCAGGCCGCGCTGGAAATGGATCTGAGCACTGCTTTACGAAGCCGTGCCACGCCAGAAAGCGCGACGCAAATGATCCGGATTCTCGACCTTCTAGGGGCGATTCCGACGCAAAACTTCTGGCCTTCCTTCCAAGGCGAACTGATGGCCTATCCCGATCGAGCCGTGCGATCGAAAGCAGCGTTATTGATTGGGCGCAATACGACACACCCGGCCTGGATTAAGAAGCAACTGACCGACGGCGATGCGCGTGTTCAGGCCAACGCTGTCGAAGCCCTGTGGGCGATGGACGCCGCGGACGCCCGTCCCGTCTTTACCGCAGCGCGACGGTCGCCGAACAACCGCGTGGTTGCCAATGCGGTCCTGGGACTCTACCGGTTTTCGGATCTGAACGCGGTGAGGGCCTTGCTCGACATGGCGCAGCATGCCGATCCACTGTTCCGAACGTCGGCCTTGTGGGCCATCGGCGAAACAGAAGACCCGCGCTTCGTTCCATTCTTGATGGAGCAATTCAAATTGACGCAAGGCAAGATGAAGCTGGCAGTTACCAGATCCCTGTCGCGCATTCGGCGCCACGAAAAAACGAGCTCGGAGAAAGGCACAGTGCGGATATGCGTTTCGAGGGTTAAGGCCAAACCGGACGGCGGCCGTCACGTTGTATTGGCTTTATCGCGCCAGGATGGAGATGAAATAACCAGCCTGAAACCTACCGAATTCGCTCTCTGGGAAGGTGGAGCACTAATCGAAAACTACGAAGTCAAGTTGCCCAATAACCCCGCTGCTCTAGTGATCGGCAGCGTAGCGCCGCGGTTTCCTTCCGATGCCGACCCTTACGGACGTGCAGTGGGAGAGGGCCTGAAGCGCTGTCTGTCGCTGAAACGCCCGGACGATTGGTGGAGGATCGATCGATACGCTATCGAAGCGCTTGCAACCGACCCTAACGCGCCGGTGGGAAAATCGTCTCTTCCTTATGACGACGCTCTGATCACGCAGGAGCTGAAGACGCGCAAAGGCTTCATGACCGATCCCAGACACCTGGAAAAAGCTATCTCCATGCCGGTTCCGCGCGAACGCGCGACATCAGACGTTCTTCAGGCGATCCGGCGTCAAATTGACGCCATGGACAAGAACTCTGGTAAACGGCACCTGTTCGTGTTCGTTCACGAAACCGCCCTAGACGCTCTGGACGATCCGGAGAACCTCAAACCTTTAGGACAATTGATAGCTACGGAAGGCATTACCTTACACGGCATTTGTCCATTTTTCCCGGAAAAATGCGAGGGCTTTCGCGACCTCTGTATATCCACGCCCGACGGCGCTTTTCATACCAACAGCGTCGACAAGCTGGCTGACGAATTGGAGCTGACTTACCGGCATCTCCTGAATCGCTATGAGATTGACTATTGGCTGCCCGCCCAGGCGGACGCCGCCCAAGTCACGCTGCAGGTGTGCTGCGAATCTGGCTTTGGACGGACGGAATTTTCTTTGACCCCGCAGAACTAGACAGCTTAGACAGACCAGATGTCGGCGAGAGCGCGCTGAAAATTTCCGCCCAGGATGAGCTGGATATCCGAATTGGAGTAGTCTCGCCGCACCAATCCCTCGGTCAGATCGTAAATTTTTCTTTCGTAGTCCATTCCGTCGAGATCGTTTTTCCTGGATAGATGACCGTGCGAGTCGCGGCCCTGCAGATCGACATCGCTGCCGATGCCCACGTGTTCTACTCCGGCGACCTCGGCTACATGATCGATGTGGTCGAGCACATTCTCGATAGTGGCCGGGCCTCCGGAAGAAACAAAATAGCGGATCATGGTGACGCCGATCACGCCGCCCGCGGCCGTCACTTTCCGGATCCCTTCATCGGTTTTGCAGCGGGCGCTGCCGGGAACCAGCGCACGGCAATTCGAGTGAGTCACGAGTACGGGCTTGCGCGAAGCCGCCACTGCGTCCAGGGTGGTGCGATCTCCGCAGTGCGAGACATCCACGGCCATGCCCAAGGCGTTCATGCGAGAGACGACCTCGGCCCCATATTTGGTTAGACCCGGGTCGCGCGCGTCGATGGAGCCACCGCCGAGTTGATTATGGCCATAGGTAAGCTGGGATACGCGCTGGCCTAGGCGGTAGAAGCGGTTGATGTCGTCGATCGATCGGAAATGGCCGGAGTTCTGCTGGCCGATCACGATGCCGATCCTACCGAGGGCCTTGGCCCGCTCGACATCGCCCGGGCAGTCGATACGAAGAAAATGGGAGGAATGCGCGGCGATAAAAGCATCCCAGGAGGAAATGTCCCACAAGGAGCTAGCATACATGTCGCCTTCGGTATATCCGACGGCCGGATGGAAAATCGTGATTCCGGAATCCTTCAACCTCTTCAAATCGGCCGGTTGAAAACGGGCTGGATCAGTTCGCCAGGCGGAAAGCTTCTTGAAATCCAGGGTGAGCAGGCCCAGCATGTCGATCACGGTGGATTCGCGCACCAAGTCCAGAGTGCGAGCGGAATACTCCGTTTCGCTCTGAGCGAAGAGCGAAAACCGGCCCCGATTGAGTAGCGGCGCGCCTAAAACGAACGCCGCATCTCTCAGGAGAGAACGACGGGAAATCACAATTTTCTGAAGGGACGAGTATAGCACGAGCTGAAACCTGTACGCAGGTCAGTCGGGACCGGCGGAGACCAGCGCCGCGTGACAGGAGTATTCTAAGGACATGCGATTTCATCGAGCCGCTCTTACCTTGCTCGCGGGTGCGATTCCTGCTCTAACCTTCGCCTCCGACGGGAAGATCACGTTTCATCACGATGTCGAGCGCGTGCTCCAGGCCCGCTGCCAGGGCTGTCACCGTCCGGGCGAAGCCGCGCCGATGTCGCTCCTCACTTATGGCGATGCCCGGCCCTGGGCCAAGGCGATCAAGCAGGCGGCCGTGACCCGCAGGATGCCGCCGTGGTCGGCCGATGAATCCGTGGGGCACTTCCGCAATGACCGGCGTCTTACCGACGACGAGATCGCGACACTCTCGAAATGGGCGGATGCCGGAGCGCCGGAGGGTAATTCGAAGGACGCGCCCGCGCCGCTCGAGTTCACCGAGGGATGGGCGATCGGGAAGCCGGACGCGGTGCTGAATATGCCGATTCCCTATGACGTCCCCGCGCAAGGCACCATCGATTATCAGTGGATCCTAATTCCCGGTTTCAAAGAGGATAAATGGGTGCAAGCCTTCGAAGTGCGTCCGGGAAATCGCGCTATCGTGCATCATGTCGCCGCGTTCTGGCGGCGCGCCGGATCGAAGTGGATGGCCGATGCCCAGCCGGGCGTGCCAGTGGCGAAACCTTCCACCGCGCCCGAGACCGGCGCCGCGGATGGGATCATCGCCGAGTATGTACCGGGTATTCCTCCGCTGGTGCTGCCGAAGGGCTATGCGATGCGACTTCCAGCGGGGGCGGATATCATGCTGCAAGTTCACTACACGCCCAATGGGAAGGCGACCAAAGATGTATCGGGCGTCGGGTTTGTCTTCGCGCCCGATTCTCCGGAATACCAGGTGATCACCTATGGCATGGGATCGTTCGGGTTGAAGATCCCACCCTACGATGCCAACTATCGCGCCCAGGCGACGGCGACTTTCGGAACCGACGTGCGCGTGCTGGGGATCAATCCGCACATGCATTTGCGCGGCAAATCGGCCGAGGTCACCGCAACATATCCGGATGGCCATTCGGAAGCATTGCTGCGAGTACCTAAGTACGACTTCAACTGGCAGATTACCTATGAACCTGCCGGGGAACTGCGGCTGCCCGCCGGTACAAGAGTCGAAGCCGTAGCCTACTACGACAACTCGCCCAATAATCCATACAATCCGGATCCTTCGAAAGAGGTTCGCTGGGGCGATCAAACTTTCGATGAGATGATGGCGGTGTTTATGCACGTGGCCATCCCGGCCGGCATGGATCCGCGAATTCTGTATCGAAAGCCGTCGTATCCGCCAAAGCCGGCCGCGGAATAGAGTCTCCTCATATATTCCCGGCCTATGCTTCCCTACAGCGCTCAAGTGTGGTACATTTGGCCCAAACTGGCAATAGGAGAATAAACTGTGGATCGTAGAAACTTTTTGCACGCGACCGCCGGATCCGCCCTGGTGGCTTTCCAGACAAATGCGATAGACCGCGCCGCTGCGGCTGCGCGCTCGGTCAAGGATCAGACACCGATCGAGGTCGCAAGCGACGAAGACTATTGGGCCGAGATTCGCAACTCTTTTACCGTTGACCGCAACGTCATCAACCTGAATAACGGCTATGTCAGTCCGGCGCCGCTCGTGGTGCAAGACGCCATGCGCCGCTATCTGGACTTCAGCAACATGGGTCCCAAACACACCATGATCGATATCCTGGAGCGGCAGGTGGAAGATGTCCGGCGGAGGGTGGCTAAGACTGCCGGCTGCGATCCGGAGGAGATCGCGATCACTCGCAACGCGAGCGAATCTCTAGAAAACGCGCAGTACGGAATCGATCTGAAGGCGGGCGATGAAGTTCTGACAACCAATCAGGATTATCCTCGCATGTTGACGACATTCCGCCAGCGTGAGCGCCGCGAAGGAATCGTGCTGAAGATGATTTCGTTCCCGGTTCCACCTCCCAGCATGGATGATCTTTACCAGCGCTTCGAGCGGGCGGTGACTCCAAAGACTAAGCTGATCCTGCTGTGCCACATCACCAATCGAACCGGGCAGATATTCCCCGTCAGGAAGATCTGCGACATGGCGCATGCCCACAATATTCCGGTCATTGTGGATGGTGCACACGCTTTCAATCACTTTCCGTACAACCTCTCCGACTTGGGTTGCGACTATTACGGAGTGAGCCTGCACAAGTGGACCTGCGCGCCGATAGGAACCGGATTCCTATATGTGCGGAAGTCACGCATTGCAAGCACTTGGTCGCTTATGGCTTCTTCCGATCGGCAGCAAGGAGACATCCGCAAATTCGAGGAGATTGGCACACACCCCGCGGCGAATCACAACGCCATCAGCGCAGCGCTGATCTTCAACGAAAACATCGGCATTGAGCGCAAAGCGGCGCGGCTGCGGTACTTGCGAGATCGCTGGGCGCACCGGTTGGCGCAGAATCCGAAGGTCAAGATTCTCCACAGCCAGGATCCAGCGCAATCCTGCGGCATCGGCTTCCTGGCCTTCAATGGCGTTGACGCCGAGAAAATGGCGGAGACCTTGTGGAGCAAATACAATATCATCACGGTCCGCGTGGGGCACGAGGAGTACGACGGGCTTCGCATCACACCACACATCTACAGCACCGTGGCGGACATCGATTACTTCGCTGAATCAGTGGAAAAAGAGCTGAAGAGCGCCTAAGAAAAAGACGGCGAGTCGCGCGGGTGCTATCCTCGAATCAAGCTCGATGGCGATCCGCAAATCGATCTGGTGGGTTGGCGCCGGCATGGCCTGTGTGACTGCGCTATATGCTTTTCAGCGCCCGTTCCGTGTTTATCCGAGCATGGAACCCTACGACAATATTCCACTTCCCACCGATTATCAGGACCATTCCGAGTGGGTGCAAGCCCGGCTGATGTATCCGCAGCATCCGCACGCCCGCTTTGGCTGGCGCTATCGTTTCGGAGTTTCCTATGACTGGCGGGAAGGCGGCACCAGTTGGACGCAGGACTATCCCCGGGCGGACCGGCATTTTGCTACGGCCCTGCGGCGGCTGACGCGCATTCACGCGCGATCGGTGGAACAGCCCGTAAATCTGGACGACGACGACGACGTCTACAATTGGCCGTGGTTGGTAGCCGGCGAAATGGGCGATTGGAAGTTAACCGATACCCAGGTAAAAAAACTCCGCGATTTTCTGTTGCGTGGCGGCTTCCTGATGCTGGATGACTTCTGGGGCACCGAGGAGTGGAACCGGTTCGCTGAGAGCATGGACCGCGTATTTCCAGACCGGCCGGTTGTCGAAGTCGACGACGCCGATTCGATTTTCCACACGGTCTACGATTTGGATGACCGCTATCAAATACCAGGTCAGTGGGCTTTGAGAGCGGGCAGAATGTACCGGAACGACGGCGCGATCCCGCATTGGAAGGGCATCCTGGATGACAAGGGCCGCATTATGGTAGCGATGTCGTTCAATTCAGATATCGGTGATTCCTGGGAGTGGGCGGACGAACCGGAGTATCCAGAAAAGTATTCGGCGCTAGGGATTCGGATCGGCGTGAACTATGTGGTTTACGCCATGACACATTAATTCATCTTGGCCCGGAGCCAGGCGATAAGGTCGGGGACACCGGCGCCCTCTTTGAGGTTCGTGAATAGGAATGGCCGGTCACCCCTCTTCCCGCGCGCATCCCGATCCATCACATCCAGCGACGCCCCGACATAAGGCGCCAGGTCGATCTTATTGATCACCAGCAAATCGGACCGCGTGATTCCGGGCCCGCCTTTGCGCGGAATCTTGTCGCCGCCGGCGACGTCGATCACGTAGATGAACGCGTCCACCAGCTCCGGACTAAAAGCAGCCGCGAGATTATCGCCGCCCGACTCCACAAAAACCAACTCGAGGCCCGGGTGCGCTCTCTCCAATTGATCGATCGCTTCCAGGTTCATCGAGGCATCTTCCCGGATCGCGGAGTGAGGGCAGCCGCCGGTTTCGACACCCAGCACGCGATCGGCCGGCAGCGTACCCTGGCGAATCAGGAACTCGGCGTCCTCACGTGTGTAGATGTCGTTGGTGACTACCGCCAGATTGACCGCCGGCCACAACGCTCTGCTGAGCACGTCGACCAATGCTGTCTTTCCGCTGCCGACCGGCCCGGCGACTCCGACACGAAACGCGCGTTCTTTTGTATTGGTCATAGTCAAAATAAAAAATACCGTTGAGCCATCGGCAGCACGTTGGCAGGCTCACAAGTGAGCAGCTCTCCATCGGCGCGGACTTCGTAGGTTTCCGGGTCCACTTCAATCCTTGGCGTGGCGGAATTATTGACCATGTTCCTCTTTCCGATGTTCCGGCACCTCTGCACAGGCACAAGCTGCTTCCGCAACCCGAGGCGCTCGACGTGGGGCACCGATGCGCCAGAAACGAACGTCTGTGAAATGGCCTGGATGGCGTTGCCGAAAGATCCGAACATCGGCCGATAAAGGACCGGTTGGGGTGTCGGGATCGAAGCATTAGCGTCGCCCATCACGCTCCAGGCGATGAAGCCGCCTTTAATTATCATTTCCGGTTTCACTCCAAAGAATGCCGGGCTCCAGAGGGCTAAATCCGCTAACTTTCCCGACTCGATCGAACCGATCTCATGCGATATCCCGTGCGCAACTGCGGGATTGATGGTGTACTTTGCAACGTAACGTTTGACCCGATGGTTATCGTTCCGCGAAGAATCATCTTGTAGCGGCCCGCGCTGCACTTTCATCTTATGCGCGGTTTGCCAGGTGCGAATCACCACCTCGCCGATCCGGCCCATGGCCTGCGAATCACTCGACATCATGCTGATAGCGCCCAGATCGTGCAGAATATCCTCGGCGGCGATAGTCTCCTGCCGAATGCGGCTTTCAGCAAACGCGACGTCTTCGGGCACCTGCGGATTCAGGTGATGGCACACCATCAGCATGTCGAGATGCTCAGCGATGGTGTTCACGGTAAGCGGCCGCGTCGGATTGGTGGAAGAGGGAAGCACGTTGGGCAACCCGGCGACCTTGATGATATCGGGTGCATGGCCGCCGCCTGCGCCTTCGGTGTGATATGTGTGGATCGTACGGTCGCCAATTGCAGCGATGGTATCGTCCACAAATCCGGCTTCGTTCAGCGTGTCGGTGTGGATGGCAACCTGAACATCGTACTCATCGGCCACGCGCAAGCAGGCATCGATAGCGGCCGGCGTGGTGCCCCAGTCTTCGTGCAGCTTGAGGCCGCATGCGCCCGCGAGAATCTGCTCAGCCAGCGGCGCGCGAGTAGACGCATTTCCCTTCCCCAGGAATCCGAAGTTCATTGGCCAAGCCTCGGCGGCGCGAAGCATCTGCTCCAAATTCCAGCGGCCGGGCGTACAAGTTGTCGCGTTACTTCCCGTGGCTGGGCCGGTGCCGCCGCCGATCATGGTCGTGACACCGCTCGATATCGCCTCATAAATCTGCTGCGGCGAAATGAAATGGATATGGGAGTCGATGGCGCCCGCGGTAACGATCTTTCCTTCGCCCGCGATTACTTCCGTCGCCGCGCCCACGACAAGATCCGGATCCACGCCGGCCTGTGTGTCAGGGTTGCCCGCCTTGCCGATCTTAACGATGCGGCCATCGCGGATCCCGATATCGGCCTTTACGATGCCCCAGTGGTCGATGATCAGCGCATTGGTGATCACCAGATCGAGCGCGCCGTGCTGGCTCTCGCGCTCTGAAGTTGAGCTCTGACCCATTCCATCCCGGATAACTTTGCCACCACCGAACGTGATCTCGTCGCCATAGACGGCGTAATCGCGCTCAATTTCGACAATCAGCTCTGTGTCGGCTAAGCGCACGCGGTCGCCGGTAGTGGGACCGTACAGGTCGGCGTAAGTTCGGCGAGGGATCTTGACGCTCATTTCCCTGCTCCGGGCGCCTTCGTCTGCAAAACGCCGTTGACCTTGCCGTTGTGGCCGTAGATGGCGCGTCCACCACTCAATGCCACCAGAGGGACCTCTTTCTCTTCTCCAGGCTCAAAGCGGATAGCGGTGCCGGCGGGGATATCGAGGCGCATTCCGTAGGCCGCTGCGCGATCGAAATTGAGCGCTGAGTTCGCCTCGAAAAAATGATAGTGGCTGCCCACTTGAATAGGCCGGTCGCCTTGGTTGCTTACCAATATCCGCATGGTTGCCCGGCCCGCATTCAATTCAATGTCGCGGTCACCGAGAATGTACTCTCCAGGATGCATCGCAGCTCCTATTGGATGGGGTCGTGAATGGTAACCAGTTTCGTACCGTCGGGGAAGGTCGCTTCCACCTGGACCTCGTGGATCATCTCCGCAACGCCGTCCATCACGTCCTCGCGAGTCAGGATGGAACCTCCCAGGCCCATGATGTCGGCCACGCTCTTGCCGTCGCGCGCGGCTTCCAGGATCTCGGCCGAGAGAATCGCCATGGCTTCCGGATAATTCAGTTTCAGACCGCGGGCGCGCCGTTTCCGGGCCAATTCGGAAGCGGTGAAGATCATGAGCTTCTCCTGCTCACGCGGCGTCAGGTGCAATGCGACCTCCTTCGATCAATGTACTTTTCGGGGAAGCGTGGCGACGCGGCCACAGAGATGCCACTTAGCTGCCTTCCAGATCTCGATCAGGCCTTGGGTCACCGATCGCCCGCTCGTTGCGACGCATCGAGCGACAATTCCGTGCGCCCGCAGCGAAGTAATTCCCCATAATACCTCAGCCTCCGAAAGCCGGTCCGCGATGATCTGCATTTCTGATTCGAACGCTCGCCAGTACCGGGCGGGCTCGCCGGCGCGGCAGATATAACAGGAACCGAAATAGCGAAAATGCCCGAGCCTGGGAAGGGCGTTCACGCGGCGAAGTAACGGAGCAATGGTCCAGCGCTCGATCGCGATCAGCTCGCCTTCGGTAGCCATTTCAAAAGTGGATGCCAATGATTCATAACGAAACATTTCGCCCGACGCCTCGCGACCCGGAGCGATCTGATCCCACAAAATCATCGAAGCGCCGCCGGCCAGTTGTACGCGCATGCCTTGATCGAACCGGGAACCAGCGAAGGGGATTAATTGATCCGGTAGGTACTCCAGATATCCGTTTTCGCCGACGCTCAGCGCTGCTCGCTGCGAGGCGATGCGCTCGGGCGCGCGGCTACGGTAAATGCGTGTCGCTCCGGTGGACGTGACCTGGGCTTGTGCGCCCGGTGCGACATCGATACGCCAATCGAGCGAATCAGTATCGAGAATTCCACCCGAAACGTTATGTATGTGAGCCAGCAACTCACCCGATGGCGCTCTGAATCCACGGACCACGCGCCAGGGCGGCTGCTGTTGCTTGACGCGCAGAATGGTCGCGCCTTCGGTATTGGTTTCGAACGAAAGATGAAGATTGGCCATGGGCTAACTGATGAACAGCCGCGTTGGGAGCGTGGGGTGGCGCGCGGATGCGATATCCAACATTGGTGTGAAGCAGCTTAAGCGGTCTGGGGATGTGGCGGCGGCGTGCCGCGCGGTACAAGCGATGGCCAGTTTCAGCTGCCATAGGATCTCTTGTGCCCGCGTTTGCCCCAGCGGAAGCAGTCGCTGACAGCAGGAAACGAGCGTGGTGATCGATTGTTGCAGGTAAGCGGCTGATGCCAATTCGGGCTCGATGCCCGTGGTTCCAGCGACTAGGCCGAAGCAGGGCGCGAGATGGACTTGTGTTCCGGATCGCTCGACTCGGTCCGCGGCGGAATGTAGCGGAGCAAGATCCGAAACTCGCGCGGCTAATTCCAAGAACCTTCGACCCATAGACGCCGAAGCCTCACGCGATTCACGCGTCAACTTTCGAGCGCCCAGTTCGATGTTCAGCGCCAGCCAATGATCGAAAGCGGGTTCCCCGGCGTTCACGCGGCCGAGCTGGCAACTCGCAGCGCAGTACGCAGCTTCGAGCATTCCGGCTTCTTCCAAATAATCGAAAAGGAACCGTTCGATCCCGTCAGTGTCCAACAGGCCGGCGGCGACTAGTGATTCCAGGCCGAAAGAGTGAGCGGCGCCGCCGATTGGAAGCGCGCTATCAGCGAACTGTTGCAGCCGCAAGAGCAAAGTCAGGTTGTCGTGCACTCAGGCCTTGGCTGGAACATTCTTCTCGATCCAGCCTTGAAGAACGTCGAACACCTGCCGGCGATTATTTTCGATCATCATGAAATGGCCATTGCCAACAAGCCCATGGTCCTTCAATCGAAAGTCCTCGGCATTGCAGCCGGCCTGCTGCAGGAATTCAACGACGGGGCCGCCGTTGCGCCCCGACCTCTCAGCGGTGACGTAGATAATTGGGATGCCTTGCAGGTTTTTGAGCTTACGCGCAGGTCCGGCCTGCAGCTTGTAGGGTGATCCGGCAACAGGAGTGACATCACGAGTCGCGATCTCCTTCGGATCTGAAACAGGCGGGTCGTAGGCCAGCACAACTTCTGTCAAGCCCCAAGGAGTCTGCGGAGTAAAAGGAGCGCCTGCACCTTCGACATTCACGATGGCTTTCACGAGATTGGGTCTTTCGTTCGCGACCAGCCAACTGAACGGTCCGCCCGCGGAATGGACCTGGATGATCGATGGTCCGATTTTGTCGAGCAGCTCGGCGCCTCGGCTGGCCCATAGGTGCTGCGCCAGGACATTGTCCTTTGGCGCGGAGTTCAGGAGGGCCACCATCTTATCGAGAACCGGATCGCCGATCTCGGCGGTGCCCAGATATTGGTGATTCGGACCCACGGCCGCTCGCCGCAGATCGGCCATTACTGATGAATAAGTCGGCGCTGGGCCGATTGGTCCGAGCGCGTCAGGATGATAAGGAGCGCGGCCATGGCCGGGACGATCCACCAGATAAACCCGATAGCCCTCCTGAGCATAATAATGCGCCCAGCCAGCCTGCCCGTCGCCTGCACCCATGTAGTGAAGCATCTGGCCGCCGCCGCCGTGAACCAAAACTACCGCATACGGATGCCGGACCTGGGTGGGAACCAGATACTGGACGTACATCTGTCCGCCAATGATGGTCCCGTACGGCATGCTCTTGTGTTCCGTGCCAACCCAGAAGAAGCCTTGATTGGCGAGCTTGAGGGCAGTTTCGCTGGAGCGTGGGCCGGGAATAGGGGCGTCTTTCTCTACGTTCTTCGAAACCCAATCAAGAATCGGCTGCAGCACCTCGCGGTTGTTTTTCTCGACCATCATCATGTGTCCGTTGCCGTGAATGTTGTGGTCGACGAGGCGGAGTTCTTCCGCCTTACAGCCGGCTTGCTTCAAGAAGGCGACCGCACCCGGATTGCCGGGCGACGCAAACGATGCTTCGGACGTGACGATCACCATGGGAATCGCCAGCAGGTTTTTCAGCTTGTGCGCAGGCTCTTGCTGCAGGAAATAAGGAGTGAGACCAGGCTCGATCGGCTTGACCTGGTTTCGCAGGATTTCCGAAGGATCCGAAACCAGAGGATCGTACGTCACCGGAATGGTCGAAAGCCCCCAAACATTGGCGCCGTTGAAGGGCGTGCCGCCGCCTTCGATGACGACAATTCCTTTCACCAGGTTCGGCCGCACTTCCGCGACCAGCCAACCGAATGGTCCGCCAGCGGCGTGGGTCATGATGATCGCGGGGCCAATCTTGTCGAGTAACATGGCGCCGCGCTCTCGCCAGGCTTGATGTGCAATGGCTGATCCCGCTCCGAAACCCGCGCTTGGCCCGCCTGGACCGGCGACAGTGACGTAAGAGCCGCCTTGTGATGCCACGAGCTGGTCCAGATCCGGCGAACCCACTTCGCCCGTCCCGGGCCACTGGTTGTGTAATTTTCGAAATTGGTTCGGATTACGCGAGTGCGAATTCGGCGGCGTAAATTGGCCGGACATGTTCTCGAGTGCGAGCACCTGTTGCGGAAACGGACCGTGCAAGTCGGGATGAAATGGCGAGCGGCCATGGCCGGGACGATCGACGACGTAAACTTTGTAGCCTTCTTCGAGGAGAAAGGTCGCCCACCCACGGCGCCCATCCGGAGTGCCCATCCAGTCCGTACCTTGGCCACCGCCGCCATGCACCAGCACGATCGGATAGGGATGACGGACCTGCGCCGGGGTTTGATACTCGACATACATCTGTTTGCCATTGACCACTGTGCCGCGAGCCAGTTCGGCCCGTTCGACGCCCACCCAGAAGTAGCTCCACTCGGCGATGTCGAGGGGCGGTCCACCGTTGTGAGCGGCGTTGCTTTGAGGCTCTGCTGGCGCCTGTGCTTCCAGCTCAGCGCTGGCTACCAACGATAGGCCTCTGGCAGCCAACGAAGCAAAATCACGGCGGCTTAGCGTGTTATCGGAGCTCGAGTTCTTGGGTTTCACGGAAACGCCCCCTCGTGTGCCAAATTGTAGGATAGATCGTCGCCGAAATCAAGATTCTGTTCCCATAAGTGGAGTTTCTGCAAGCCTCGCGCCGAGCCAATGGAGTAACCCTGATAATTGACCTAATCCTCCGTTGGAGAGTGGGCTCCCGCTTTCACTAGGATTACCCGGAGCGCATTCCCGGTCCAGGAATCAGAGATTACCTTAGACTTCCCATCAACGCCGGGGCGCGATTGAGGGGCGATAGCTGGGATGCCTCGCTCCTGAATTTGCCGGAGCATCAATGCAACCGCACCGTCCGACTATGCCTGGCGCTGTCCGGAGAATCTTCAGATCTGGAAAAGAGATTAATACCAGGACCCAGCAGGCAATTGCATATCACCCCACGTTTCGTGGCAGGCCCGAAAGAACGATCTACAAGGACGGCCGTCCGCATCCGCCGGAATATGCGGCGCACACCTGGCAGGGCTTCTTGATCGGAAAATCGGGTGGAGACATCCTAACCGTTACCACTACTCACCCTTAAGGTCGGCTGGATTCGACGGAACGGCATTCCGCGCAGCGACAGGCCCCCGTGGCCGAGCACACTATGCGCTTCCAAGCTCAAATCTCCATCCAGGTGGGCCTCGATAAAATCGATTAGGCGCCGCATTCTTCAGCCCGACATGGCCTTTGTGATCGGCATCCGGACCGGCCGCGAACGCGCGGAGTGCTCTCGCGCCAGATGAACCGCCATCACCTACGCAGGGCTTCGATATACAGTCCATCTTCCGCCGTACCGTCGCGCAAGGCTGTTGTAATTGCGACCGCGAGCTGCTCGAGGAGCGGGTCGAGAGTTGCAAATCGGGGCACAGGCTCAGCCGCTGATGGATCGCAGCCGTACATCTCGCTCACAGCCTGCTCATAGATGGACTGCCGCAAGTAAACCTGTAGAATCCCGGGATGGCCGGAATGTTGCCACTGTGTAATGGCTTCACCGGGCGTAAGGCAGATGTGGCGAGTTCCGATCAGCGCTTGATCCCGCGCGACGCCTTCGATCTTGCGCATCATTCTGTGGGACGGGACAGATGGTAAATCAGGGAAGGGCGATGTATCGCCGGCTCATTGCTTGGAACGGAGCTTCCTCCAGGATCACGGCGTATAACGACCGCCAACCCATGTCGGGCCTGTACACCATTAGGCGATTGCCGCCTCAGCACGCGGCCGTGTCAATGACCTTCCTCCACGTTGACTTGATCCTGCGAAGGTAGCGCGTCGCGGCTTTTGGCCACCCAGACATATAGTGTTGGCAACAGGTAGATTCCGAGTACCAAAGCTGCCATCAGGCCACCGACTATGACAATCGCGAAAGGCCGCTGTGAATCCGAGCCGATGCCCCGCGACAGCGCCGCCGGCAGCAATCCCAGACTGGCCACCAGCATGGTCATCATGATCGGACGCAGCCTGAGGACAGAGCCCTCGACGGCCGCTTGAGAAATAGAATAACCACGCGCCCGAAGCTGATTGATGTATTCGAGCATGATGACGCCGGTTTGTACCGCTACGCCAAACAGCGCCAGGAATCCGACACCGGATGAAACGCTGAAATGAGTATGAGTGATCAGCAGCGCGAGCAGGCCGCCAATCGGCGCCATGGCTACATTGGCCAGGATCAGCATCACCCACTTGAAAGAATTGAACATCGTATATAGGATCATGCAGATCACCAACATCGTCAGTGGCAGCACGATCAGCAGCCGGCGTTGAGAACGCTTCTGACTTTCGTACTCGCCGGCCCAATCGATGTGATACCCGGTGGGAAGCTTCACTTGCTGCGTTACTTTCTTTATGGCTTCCTCTACGGTGCTACCGAGGTCGCGAACTGGCACGCTGTACTTGATGGCGACATAGCGCGAGTTCCCTTCCCGATAAATCTCGGATGCGCCATCCAGAACCCGAACGTGGCAAAGTTGCGCCAGCGAGACGCGCTCTCCGGACGGGGCTGGCAGCCTGATATGCTCGATGGCTTCTTTGGTGTCCCGATATTGCGCTTGATAGCGCACCACCAGATCGTAACGCTGCTCACCCTGCAAAACCTGGCTAACGGCCTTTCCACCGACGGCGGTCTCGATGGCATCTTGCACGTCGGCTACATTGATTCCGAATCGCGCTGCCTGCGCCCGGTCAACGACGAACTCCAGGTTCGGTTGTCCGATGACGCGGAACAAACCGAGATCGGCGATCCCCGAGACCGTTCGCATCACGCTGACAATCTTCTCGCCGGTCGATTCCAGTACGCGCAGGTCTTCGCCATAAACCTTGATGGCAAGCTGCCCTTTCACACCGCTGACCGCCTCTTCCATGTTGTCGGCAATGGGCTGCGAAAAATTCCACAACGCGCCCGGGATCTTCTCCAACTCGCGGTCCATCGCGGCGACCAGTTCCTCTTTGTTCTCGCGGAATACCGAGCGCCATTCTTCTTTGGGCTTTAAATCGACGAAGTATTCAGTGTTGAAGAAACCAGTAGTGTCGGTCCCATCGTCCGGGCGCCCCACTTGGGAAATCACCTGGGTGACTTCCGGGAACGAAGCCAGAATGATCCGCGCTTGGTTCATCACTCGCTCGCCTTCGCTCGGTCCGGTGCTGGGCGCCAGCGTGGCTCTGGCCCAGATCGCGCCTTCGTCTAGATGCGGCAAGAATTCGGAACCGATGATGCCGCTGTAAATCAAATAGGCCGATATGCCTAAAGCCGCAGCGGCTATCGTAACCGTCATCCACCGAAACCGGATGGCCCATCCCAGAGTCTTGCGATAACCTCGAGACACGCCGGTCATGAGCGGATTGCGCCATTCCCGGGTCTGCTTCCGGAACACGAAGCTCGTGAGCGCTGGGGCGATCAGCATCGAAAAAAGAAGTGATCCGAGGAGGGCGAACGAAACGGTCCAGGCCATGGGCTTGAAGAGCCGGCCTTCCACGCGCTCCAGCGTGAAGATCGGCAGGTAAGCCGTGATGATTATGCCGATAGAATAGAACACCGGCCGTTGCACCTCATGCGCGGCATCTCGGATCGAGTTAATTTGCGTGCCGGGCGCCTGATTGGGGCGGCTTAAATAGCGGATGATGTTCTCCACCATTACCACCGCGCCTTCGACCACCATGCCGAAATCCAGCGCTCCGAGCGACAGTAGATTTGCGGGAATATGCCGGAGCTGTAAACAGATCGCGGCAAATAACAATGAGAACGGAATAGTAAGGGCCACGATCAGCGCGCCCCGGACATTTCCGAGGAAGAGGAAAAGAATAACCGTGACGAGAATGATTCCCTCGGTTAAGTTATGGAGCACGGTGTGCGTGGTGTAATGCACCAGGTTGCTGCGGTCGAGGAATGGAACAACCTTCACACCCGTCGGCAAGATGTGGTCGTTCAAATCGTTGACTTTTGCATGGATTGAGTCTAGCGTCGCGTCAGATTCCGCCCCTTTGCGCAACAATACGATGCCTTCGATCACATCGTTGTTGTCGAGAATTTTGCCGTCCGCCCGATGAATCGCTTTGCCGATCTCACCTAAACGGATCTTGGAACCTTGCGTGACCGTCGCAATGTCGCCAATGCGCAATGGTGTCCCGTTCTGGGTCTTTAGGACTGTCTGCGCGATATCGCCGACAGTGCGAAACTGCCCGAGCGCGCGCACGTTGATCTGCTGGAGTCCCGACTCAACAAAGCTACCGCCGGCATTCACGTTATTGTTGGCAAGCTGCTGTTCGATCTGGCTCAGATTCAATCCATAGGAAATCAGTTTGTCCGGATCGAGCCGAACCTGGTATTCCCTGGTGATGCCGCCAAAGCTAACGACATCGACGACATTCGGAACCGACTTGAACTGCTTCTCGAGAACCCAATCCTGCAGCGACTTCAACTCCATCAAGTCGTATCTAGGATTCGAGCTCCTCAACGTGTACCAATAGATCTGACCGACCGGGCTGTAATCGGTTCCGATTTGCGGTTGCAAGCCGGTGGGAAGCGTGACCTGCGTCAGGCGCTCCAGCGCCTTCTGCCGATTCCAGTTGTTCTCGGAGTCATCATCGAAAATCAGCATCACGCTGGAGAGGCCGAATAGGGACGTAGATCGCAGATGCTCAAGATTAGGCAATCCGTTCATTGCGATTTCGATGGGAATCGTGACTTGCTGCTCGACTTCTTCGGCTGCGCGCCCCGGCCACTGCGTGATCACCTGGACATAGTTATTCGCGACGTCGGGATAGGCCTCCACCGGCAGGTTGTGGAAAGAGACCGCGCCCCAAGCCAGTAGGAGGACGGCTGCAAATGATACAAGAAAACGATTGTTTAGGGCGAAATCGACGAGGGCCCGAATCATGGATACGCAAGCATACTCAGAGGGGGCCGGTTACGCAGGAAGAGAGACCTTGTCCCCTGTCTAGGAATAACTAATATAGCAACGACAGTCGGGCGGGACGGGGTACTGGCGGCGAAAGATTAATGTGTCTCTTCGAAGTGCAGTTCTTCGCTTTGCGGCAGCACATCACCATCGCGTGCAACCCACGCGTACAACGTCGGTAAGAGGAAGATGCTCAGCAGAAGCCCGGAAATCAGGCCCCCCACGATTACGATTGCGAACGGGCGCTGCGAATCGGACCCGATGGCGTGAGAAAGCGCCGCGGGCAACAAACCCAGCGTCGCAACCAGGCTGGTGACCATAATCGGCCGAAGTCGCAAAACCGCCCCTTCCACGGCTGCTTCCTCGATGGAATGGCCGCGCGCCCGGCGTTGATTAATGTATTCCAGCATGATCACGCCAGTCTGGACGGACACGCCGAACAGCGCCAGGAATCCAATGCCGGAGGAGACGCTGAAGTGCGTTTGCGTCAGCAGCAGCGCCAGCAGGCCTCCCAGCGGGGTCATCATTACGTTCAATATGATCAGGAGCGCCCATTTGAAGGACTTGAACATGGCATAGAGGATCAGGAAGATGACCAGTACCGTGAGCGGCACGATCAAGGACAAGCGCGCCGCCGCCCGCTTCTCGCTCTCGTACTCGCCTTCCCAATTGATGTGATAACCCTTCGGAAGCTGAACTTGCTTGCCAACCTTGTCGATAGCCTCCTCCACCGTGCTGCCCAAGTCCCGGCCGCGAACGCTATATTTGATGGCGACGTAACGCTGATTACTTTCTCGATAAATTTCCGAACCGCCGTCCCGGATATTCACTCTACAGAGCTGGGCCAGCGATACCCGCTCACCGCTGGGGGCCAGTAAGCGAATATTCTCGATGGCCTCCTTAGTATTGCGGTAGTTCGGAAGATAGCGCACCACCAGGTCGTAACGCTGTTCCTGCTGCAAGACCTGGGTGAGGGCATTACCGCCCACGGCGGTCTGTACAGCGTCCTGCACGTCGGCAACGTTGATTTGATAGCGGGCGGCTTGCTGCCGGTCCACGACGAAATTAAGGCTCGGCTGTCCAAGGACTCGCAGCACTCCCAAATCCTCGATCCCAGGAATCGTACGCATTAACTTAACGACTTGATCCGCAGTGCCCTCTAACGTTCTCAAATCGTCGCCGTATACTTTCGTGGCGAGCTGTCCTTTGACTCCGCTGACCGCCTCCTCCATGTTGTCGGCGATCGGCTGCGAGAAGTTCCAGATTACGCCCGGGATTTTGTCCAGCTCGCGATTCATCGCGGCGATCAGCTCTTCTTTGCTCTGGTTAAATACCGGCCGCCATTTCTCCTTCGGCTTCAGGTCGACACAGTATTCGGTGTTGTAGAAACCAGTCGTGTCGGTTCCGTCATCGGGCCGTCCAACCTGGCTGGTAACAATTGTCGCCTCGGGGAAAGAAGCCAGTATAATGCGCGCTTGATTGGCTAACCGGACACCCTCGGTCTGGCCGGTGCTGGGCGCTAAAGTGCCGCGCACCCACAAAGCGCCTTCGTCCAGGTGCGGCAGGAACTCTGAACCGATAACTCCACTGAGGGCGAGATAGCCGGCCGAAGCCAGTGCCAAAACTCCGATGCCGACCGTGATCCAGCGGTTCCGGATCGCGCCTCGTACCGCATAGCGGTATAGCACGGTCAGGTGTCGCATCACAGGATTGCGCCACTCTTTTGCACCTTTGCGAAAGAAGAAGCTGGCCAGCACCGGCGCGATTAAGATCGAGAACAAGAGTGCGCCCAGCAATGCAAACGCAACAGTCCAAGCCATGGGTTTGAAGAGTCGGCCTTCCACGCGTTGCAGAGTGAAAATCGGAATGTAGGCGGTGATGATAATCGTGATCGCATAGAAGACCGGTCGCTGAACCTCATACGCGGCGGCGCGGATTCGATCTCCAATGGGCGCGTCTTCCCGCCGGTTCAAATGCCGGACGATGTTTTCAATCATCACCACCGCGCCGTCCACCACCATGCCAAAATCCAACGCGCCCAGCGATAGCAGATTCGCGGGAATCTGCCGGAGGTCGAGACAAATCGCCGCAAACAACAGTGAGAACGGAATTGTAATCGCGACGATCAGCGCCGCCCGGGCGTTGCCAAGAAACAGAAAGAGCACAATGACGACCAGAAGAATACCCTCCGTCAAATTGTGCAGCACGGTGTGCGTGGTGTATTCGACCAGTTCGCTCCGATCGATGAAGGGAACAATCTTCACGCCCGGTGGTAGAAGTGTATCGTTCAGTTCTTTGACCTTGGCGTGAATGTCGCGCAGAGTCGAGTCCGATTCGGCGCCCTTGCGCAGCAGGACAATCCCCGAAACCACATCGTCGTTGTCGACGATCTTGCCGTCCTCGTGATGAATCGCCTTGCCGAATTGGCCGAGCCGGGTTTTCGGGCCTTGTGCTACAACCGCCACGTCCCTGACGTGTAGCGGAGTGCCGTTCTTGCTGGTGAGGACGGTGTTCTCGATGTCCTGCACATCGCCCACCAAGCCGACCGAGCGAACGTTAATCTGCTGCAGACCAGCTTCGATAAAACTTCCCCCGGCGTTCCCATTGTTGTTGGTAAGTTGCTGCTCGATCTGGCTGAGACTGAGCCCGTACGCAATCAGTTTATTCGGATCCACACGAACCTGATACTCGCGGGTTGGGCCGCCGAAGCTAGCAACGTCGACCACGTTCGGCACGGCTTTGAAATTCTTCTCAATCACCCAATCTTCGAGCGACTTCAGTTCCATCACGTCATACTTCGGATTGCTGCTCTGAAGGGTGAAAAAGTAAATCTGGCCGACCGGACTCCAATCGGTTCCCATCTGTGGCACGACGCCCGCCGGCAAAGTGACTTGCGCCAATCGCTCGAGAACGCGCTCGCGGTTCCAGGCATTGTCCGATTCGTCGTCGAAAATCAACTTTAGATCGGACAGTCCGAAGAGCGAGAATGATCGCAAGTGCACCACGTGCGGAATCCCGTTCATCACGATTTCGAGCGGAACCGTAACCTGCTGCTCGATTTGCTCCGCCGAAATTCCAGGCCACTGCGTGATAATGTCAACGTAGTTATTCGCGACATCGGGATAGGCTTCTACCGGAAGATTGTGAAATGAGAACCAGCCCCAGGCGAACAGCAATATACCCAACGCCAGGACCAACAGCCGGTTGTTGAGAGCGAAGTCTACCACCCGGCGAATCATTACTGCTCCACGGTGGCCTGGAGAACAAGAGCGTTTCTGACAACCTGCTGACCGGGACTGAGACCCGACGTGACTTCCTGCATGTTATCCGGCAACATGGCGCCGCCGACTACTTCCAGCCGCCGGAACCTTCCGCCATCCATGGGCGCGTAAACCCAGTCGCGATCATGCAAGTGAAGAATCGCGCTGGCGGGGACCATGGCATGGATCTCCTTCTGTAAACCATGGAATGTCGCCGTCACAAACATCCCGAACCGCAACATGCCTGGATTGTCCACTTCCAGCCGGATTTTCGCCGTGCGGATGCTGGGGTCGAGCGTAGGCAGGATGTTTTGTATCCTTCCCTTGAGAACCATCTTGGGATAAGCATTAAGATGAACGTCCGCATACTCGCCTACGCGCACAAAAGACAGATCGTTCTCGTAGACGTCGCAGATGATCCATACGTGCGACGTATCGGAAATCGTGAATGGATTCGGCGACGCCAGCCCCTGCGTGCCGGCGGCGGTGGTGACTTGCTGGTCGGTGATCACGCCGGAAACGGGCGCGTGAATCTCCATAATCGAAGTCGGATGATCTACCTCCGCCCCCAACACTCGAAGGTGCTCGGTAGCAGTTTCAACAGTAACCCGGGCCTTAGCATCTGTATCTTCGGCCACCTCGAGGTCTTTCTGTGCGATGGCGCCCTTTTCGTAGAGGGTCTTCGACCGGTTAAGCTGTGCCTTCGCCAGCGTCTCGTCGGCCACTGCCTGCCGGTAATCGGAGAACGCCTGCGCCATGTCCTGGCTCTGCACTTTCAGCAGAAGCTGGCCTTTGGTAACGGTATCTCCGAGCCGTGCGTCAATTTCGATGATCCTGCCGGCCGCGAGCGAAATTACCGGAATGTTGCGCGAGATGTCCGCGCTGATCGCCCCAGTTACATTCAACTGCGGCGCGGCATCATACTTGGCCGCTGTCGCCAGGGGGAATTGTTCGGGCCGGTCGACTTTGAATACGTTGGCGTCCGATTCGTGCTCGACCACCACGGGCGGAGGCATTTCCGCTTTTGGATCCGCTTTCACATTGGCGCCGCAGCCGCCCAGGAAAAGGCTGAGCGCTAGGCACAATGCTCCAATTAGGATCGGCCACTTCATTGGATCACCTCACGACCCACTGCAAGATTCAATTGACTGACGGCGGTCAAGAATGAACCAATCAGGTTCAAATAATTCAACTGCGTCGTTCTGTAGTCCTGCTGCGCCTGCAAAAAGTCCAGTAAGGACGCTCCGCCATTTTGATAGGCGAACGAGATCGTCTCCCGAACCCGAACCGCTTGCGGAAGATATCTGCCTTTATAGGGCCGCAGCAAGTTGAGATTGCTGTTCAGGGTGGCGTACGCCGAATCAACGTCGCTGTATACCTGAGCCTGGCTGGCATCCCGCAGCCTCTCATTGCGCGTGATGTCCTCCTGGGTGCGCAACTTCTCGCCTTGGTTGCGATCGAAGATGCGCAGCGGAATACTGACACTAGCGCCGAGCGTGTTGTTGTCGAAGGGATTATTAAACGAAGGATTGTGCGTTAACCACGCGCTAAACGTCGGATCGGTCGAACCGTTGGACACCGCTAGCTTGTGGTCGGTCTCGGCTTTGTCGATGGACTGCATCGCGGCCTTCAGATCCGGCCTGGTTTCCAAAGCGATTTTACGGAACTCCCCCAGCGGCATCACCTCTTCGCTGAAATCAAACGGTCCCGTCACGTCAAACTGCTCGACCGGGGTGCGGTCGTTTAATAGCGTCAAAAGTTGGATCTTTGCCGTTCGAAGATTCACTTCCGCGGTGAGCACGTCCGATTCATACTGGACGCGCTGCAGTTCCAGCCGATCCAAATCAACGCGCGAAATATCGCCCGCATTGAAGCGGTCACGGCTGATACCCAATAGGCGGTCGTAATATGACAGATTGTCCCGAGCCAGCGCCAGTACCGCTTTTTGCTGAAGCGTCTGAACAAAAGCAGTTCGGAGATTAAAGAGCAGCGTTCGTTTCTGGTCCTCCAGTTGCGACTCAGCGACTGCAGTTCCTTTTTGTGCGCTTTCCAGCCGTAATTCGCGTTTGTGCTGGCGCTCATGCAAGTAGCTGCCGGTGGTCGATACTTGAGTACCGGAGAAGGGCCGCCAGACTCCTCGGTAAGGAGCGATTTGAGTCCCATCTGTCCCTAGAGTGAAATCCGGATTTGGACGGAGATAGGCCGTGATTTCCTGCGCCTTAGATTCGTCGATTCCGATTTCGAGCGCGCGCAGCGTCGGATTGGTAGCTTGAAATCTTTCGCGGATTTCTTGCCAGGTGAGACTAGCCTGCGCCAACCCGTTGTACTCGAGACAAACGCCTACAAAAATAACGGCGCACCAACGCCGGACCGCCTGATCGAGATGAATGAACATGATTTCCAGAGGTATTTTGCATGCCTCAGGTCTGCCAGCGTCTGAAGGGGCAAACCAGGGCCTTCAGACTGTAGATCCATATCTAATTCAGAAAGATCCAGATCTAATTCAGAATGTAGCGTTTGGCCCCCGATGCCGTCCACTATCATTCGGCCAATCCTGGACTATCTTTTGGATATTTCACGCTATCTTTCGACCATTGAGCAACTTACGCTTGCGTGAGCAGCCTGCGCCGTGTCTAGAATGAATTGAAACCAGTGACGCTGGAAGCTGGCGTCCTAAGTGCATCTCATGTTGGCTTTTCTTCTTCGCGGCAGCCGCGGTGCTGTTTTACTCAAAGCGGCTTTGATGATCGGCGTGATCGCATTCATCGATTGGCGAGTGGAGAAGGATTTGCCTTTGGGCTTCTTGTATTTGTTCCCAATGCTGCTGGTGGGCAGCGTCTTAACCCGGTGGCAAATCGTAGCCGTGGCAGCCTGCTGCACTTTCCTCACCGAGCTCTTCGATTCCTTCGAATGGCGCCCCGAAGCAGGCATACCGCGCGATATTCTCATCTTTGCCGCGTTTGCAGGCATGGGGCTCTTTGTATTTGAGATCGTACGCAGCCGGCAAATCACGTTGCAGCATCTGGATCTGATCCAGGACGAGAGCGAGGCGCGGCGGGCAGCTGAGGAGCAGCTCCAGGTCCTGGTGGAAACCAGTCCGGCGGCCATCTTCACCGTAGACTCAGCTGGACGCGTGCTGCTGGCCAATGACGCAGCTCATCGGCTGCTGGCTCTAGCCCCCGGGACGCTTCCTGGTAAATCTGTTCGCGATTATCTTCCTTCGCTTGTGAACGTGCCAGCCCCCGACGATAGCCATCCCTCCTTCCGAACTGTCATGCAGTGCCGCGGTCAGCGCCAGGACGGCGAGGCGTTTTTGGCCGATATCTGGTTCTCAACGTATCGGACCAGTGTCGGATCGCGTCTGGCGGCCATGGTTGTGGATACTTCCGAAGACCTGCGCACCCGCGAGGAGTTCAGTCTGCATCAACTGCTCGCCGCGTCCCGCATTCTGGTAGGTGCTGTTTCGCACGAAGTGCGCAACGTTTGCGGCGCGATCGCGGTCGTGCATGAAAACCTCGCGCGAAGTGGAGCGCTGGCGCAGAATAAGGACTTCGAAGCATTGGGCACCCTGATTCTGGCGCTCGAAAAGATCGCCGCCATGGATCTCCGCCAGACCGCCAATCAAGCCACCAGCGTTGACTTGCAAGCCCTGCTCGAAGAGCTGAAAATCGTGATCGAGCCGTCGCTGCGCGAGAAAAACATAGAGTTACAATGGACCAGCCAGCCGAATCTTCCGGTGGTTTGGGCCGACCGGCAGAGTCTGATGCAGGTCTTCCTCAATCTGACGCAGAACAGTGAACGCGCTCTGATGAATCAGCCGCTCCGGGAGTTGGCCGTCACGGCCCGCATCGAGCAACAGCGCGTTGTCATAAGATTCCGGGATACGGGCTGCGGAGTAGACGAGCCCGAGCGGCTGTTCCGTCCGTTCCAGCACGGCGCCAAGGCTACTGGTTTAGGCTTGTATTTGTCGCGTGCGTTGACGCGTTCCTTTCGCGGAGATCTGCGCTTTGAGCCAGAACCGCAGGGGTCCAGTTTCATCGTCGAGCTTTTGCCGGTGCTCTCTGAGAGCATGATAGAAGCCTATGGGACAGCCGATTCGGATTCTGCTGGTGGACGATCACAGCCTGTTCCGCGACAGCCTCAGCCGGTTGCTTCAAGCCGAGCCTGACTTTCTGATTGTCGGAACCTGCGCCTCCGCCACCGAAGCCCTGCCTGTCTTGGATCGCGAACATCCTGACATTGTCCTGCTTGATTTCGATTTAGGTGAAGAACAGGGGCTGCAGTTCCTCGAAGAATCGAAGAAACGGGGATTTCGCGGACGAATTCTGATGGTAACCGCCGGGATGAGCGACGCGGCCACACTCCGCGCGCTGGAGGGCGGCTCTTCGGGCATCTTCTTGAAACACAGCCCGCCCGCTCAGTTGGTGGAAGCGATTCACAAAGTGAGCGCCGGCGAATCGTGGCTTGATCCGAGGGCCATGCGCTCAGTGATCGCCGGTGCAACTGGACGGTCCGACGAGCAGCGGGCTGCTCAAGCTCTCAACGCCCGCGAGCGCGCCGTGCTCAAGCGAGTGTTCGAAGGACTCACCAACAAAGAAATCGCCTCCCAGTTGCAGATTTCCGAAGGTTCGGTGAAGGCCGTGATGCAGCAGTTATTTGACAAGACCGGTGTACGAACCCGAAGCCAACTCGTTCGGATCGCGCTCGAGCGGCGGGCCGAGGACTGGCTCACGGGGGAGCCCGGATCCCATTAATGACACCGACGCACCAACAATCAGGACAGCGAGATCAGTAGTTGAAACGGCTTGTTACCGCTCCACCGGTATATCTCAAAGTCATGGTCAAGAGTTAGAATCTGTCCCGTGTGAAGTTCACTGGCCAGATGGATTAAGCAAGCGTCCGCGAAATCCACTTCACGGTCCTGATATTTTCTAAGTACCCGCTGAATCTGGGATGCGCATCGGGAGAGCTGGAATGGAATCTGAAAAGTACCTGCCACCACATTTTCAAGAATCGCTTCCGGCGCGCCGGGCAAGGACCGAAGGAGATAGCAGCTCTCTGCGATCACTGCCTCGCAGGTCACCAACGGACCAGCTGCCGCTTCGAGTGCGGCTTGGCAGGATTTGTGATGGCGTTCGCTGCGATCCAATAGAGCAACAATCACACCCGTATCAAGCAAGACCGGCTTCACTGTCCAAAACCCTGCAGGTGTTTCTTGTTGGAGCCAAGATCTGCCCGGCCGGAAGAGAACTTTCCCAGCCCGGCAATCTTCGGACGCCCCGAACACGGATGCGATGCGGCCAACAAACGAATCCCTTCACGGACCACCTTCGAAGGACTCCAGCGCAGGTGGCGGACGAGATGGTCAAGCGCCTTTTGCGCGTCGTCATCCAATCTGGCCTGAACAATTTTGTTCATCATTATCATTGTACTACACGATATAATTTGTCATACACGCGCCTGAACGCGTCCTCCGGGGCGCGAACTCGACTTCAGTTAGGCGCTCTTTTAGCAGCTACACCCGACAATGACGCTTGCTATGCACACCACAGCAGTGTACTATCGTTACGTTGTTTTCAAGAAGGGAGCAATACATTGACTCAAACGCAACTGGTGAAGCTGCTGGCTGACGACCTCGAGGTCAGCCGCAAGGTATCCAAACAATTTCTCGATGGCTTGGCCGCCACCGCGATTAAAGAAGTACGCAAGACCGGCGCCTTCGTGCTGCCCGGCATAGGCAAGCTGGTCCGTGTGGACCGCAAAGCCCGCATTGGACGAAACCCCGCCACCGGAGAAACAATTAACATCCCCGCCAAGAAAGTGGTAAAGTTCCGCGTCGCCAAAGCCGCCAAAGAGGCGATTGTGCCGCCCAAAGGAAAAAAGGTAGCCGCGGGATAGCTTACGCCCGGCCCTTTCGAGGGCCTCGCAAAGGCAGGTTTGTCACCTCGATAAAGGGCGCTTGTTTCGCCCCGCGAACGTGATATGCTGAAGTGCAGCGTAGAGACATCTGTACGTCAGTTGGACCAGTTCGAAGGGACCGAGAACAAGACCCGCCTTACTGCCCTCAATCGAGACGTCAAAAGATTCACATCGCTAGAAAGAGGAGAGAGAAAGAAGCATGAAAGAAACAGGGACAGTGAAGTGGTTTAACGCTGGTAAAGGATTCGGATTCATCCAGCGTGAGAATGGCGAAGACGTCTTCGTTCATTTTTCCGCCATTGAAGCCAGCGGTTACCGCACACTCGATGAAGGCGCTCGGGTTACGTTTGTCGTGAAGCGTGGGC
>DATMMD010000231.1:0-13485 GCA_035569875.1 Bryobacteraceae bacterium | reverse complement strand
TGGAGAATTCAACTCATGATGTGATCAAGAAGGATTCAGTTGCTGCCATCAAGTCCGAAGGGCTGCTCGGCGACAAGTACGTCGAAATCTCGTTTGGGTCGCCGGACGTGGATAAAGTCCGGGATGGCGACGTGATCGACACTGCACCGCCGTTGGATATTTCGGATTTGATTACCAAAACCAATCAGATTCTGGATTCGGCCAAGGACACCGTGCAGAATGTGGACGCCATCAGCACTAAAGTCAATAACGGGCAAGGCACTCTGGGAGCGCTGCTCAACGACAAGAAAATATATCAGCAGGTGAGTGCCGCTACGGCGCAGGCGCAGGCCGGTGCTACCGATTTCCAGGAAAACATGGAGGCGCTGAAGCATAACTTCCTGCTGCGCGGTTTTTTCAAGAAACGCGGCTACGAGGACGCGGACGATATCACCAAGCATCAGATCTCGCGACTCCCACCCGAGCAGAATGCCAAGACTTTCGAATATGACGGCAAGCAGATTTTCGACAAGCCCGACACCGCCAAGCTCAAGAACGAGAAGGCGCTCGGTGAAGCCGGAACTTTTATGCAGGGCGCTCCATTCAGTCTTGCGGTTGTGGTAACGTCTACCGGAATGAAGGGCGATGCGGACAAACAGAAGCAACTTTCGGAGGCTCGCGCGGCGGTGGTCCGCGACTATCTGGCAAAGAATTTCAAATTTGATGACACGCGGCTGAAGACTTTGGGTTTAGGGAAAACTACCGAGGCGGGAGACGACGGCAGGGTGGAAATCCTGGTCTATCCGGGCGGAGCGAAGGCTCCAACCGCCAAGCAGGCTGCCGCGCGCTGACGATGGCGACCCAAAAGACGCCGCCTGCACGCCAGCCACTGGAAGACAGCGCGACCTACAGGCCCATCGCCGACTACGGCGTGATAGGCGACATGCACACTGCCGTACTGATCAGCTCGGACGGCTCGATCGACTGGGGCTGTCTTCCGCATTTCGACAGCCCGGCCATGTTCCTGCGGCTGTTGGATTATCGAAAGGGCGGATATTGTTCTCTGGAGGTAGCCTCTTGCCAAACAACCTCACGCCGCTAAGTGGGGCCGAATAATATCCTGGAAACAACGTTCGTCGCCTCCAATGGACGGCTGGTGTTGACCGATTTCATGCCGGTGCAAAAGCGAGAGGGGGGCCCGCTCCTACAGACCGGGATTTTTCGGCCGATCATCGGCTGGTCCGGCTTCTCCGCTGTACCGAAGGCACGGTGGATGTTGACCTCGCCATCAAGCCGACGTTCTCCTTCGCCTCGGAAACCGGCGAAGTGCGCTCCGCCGGAGATGGAATCGCGGTGTTCGAGGGACGGAACAACTAGGAAATTTCCCAGAGGCGCTGACGCATGTGGGATTGCGGCTCGCCGTACGGCCAGGTGGCGTCGGCATAGAAGGTAACGCGCCGACAGAGATTCGGGATCGACGGGAGCTGTTCAGACAAAAGTGTGGCGCCGTTCCTTCCATGGCAGTTGCATTCAGCCGGTCCGATAGACCCTTGCGATGTCCAACCGGAAAAAGGCTAATATCGCGGATGGAGATTTTCAGACTTAGAAAAGCTGCCTGCGCGGGGAGTTCTCGAATATCATTTTGCCGGCTGGTTCACAGTGAAGGAATACAGGCCGTCACCCGCGGCGACCAGCAGATACTGTTTACCGTCGAGCAAATACGTTATCGGACCGGCACTCATAGCCGCCATCAATCCTGCATGCCAAAGAATTTTTCCGTTGGCCGGGTCGAAGGCGATCAAGTTGGTCCCATTGGCGGTGAACAACAGTTTCCCGGCCGTGGTCAAGATATGTGTGACGCCATTGCCGCTGGGCCATTCGTGCCTCCAGACGATGTTGCCGGTCTTGTAATCGATGGCTAGCAGCGCGCCCGGATCTCCGCCGACGCCGGTATCGCGGCCACCCCATCCCTCAGGATGCTCGTCGGTATCAGTGAGGTAATACATGGCATAGGGACGGCTGGTGCCTACGTAGAACAGGCCGGTATCGGGATCGAAGCTGGGCGCGGGCCAGTTGGTAGCGCCATTCGATGATGGCGACACCAGCACGCCATCGGTGGTCGGGTACTTGGCTGGATCCGGAATCGGGCGGCCTTGAGCGTCAATCCCCTTGGCCCAGTTCAGCGTCTCGATGAATGGCTTAGTGAGAATGTTTTTCCCAGTAGTGCGGTCGAGTACAAAGAAATAGCCGTTGCGGCTAGCTTGCGCGATCAGCTTGCGCGGCTTCCCGTCAATTACTCCGTCGAACTGAATGGGCGTCTGGACGGCATCCCAATCGTGCGTGTCGTGCGGCGAGGGTTGAAAATACCACACCAGTTTCCCGGTGTCCGGATTGATCGCCACGATCGAACAGGTGTAAAGGTTGTCGCCCTTGCGGCTCTTTTCGGCCATCACCGGATTCGGATTGCCGGTGCCCAGGATGTAGAGATTCTGCTGTGGATCGTAGGTCCCCGGTATCCATGTCTGACCAGTGCCGTGGGCTGAGGCGTATTCGTCCGGCCAGGTTTCGATGCCGGGCTCGCCCTTGCGCGGCGTAGTCCACCACTTCCATTGCAGCGCTCCCGTTTCAGGATCGCGGGACTCGAGGAAGCCGGGATTGTCCAGGTGATCGCCGCCGATTCCGACCAGAATGTGATTGCCGATAACCACCGGCGCAACCGTAGAGGTGTAGTCGAGTTTGGGGTCGGCAATTTGTACTTTCCAGCGCTGCTTACCGGTGCGGGCGTCCAGGCTGACGAGGTGACTATCCGGCGATTCGAAGAACAGCCAGTTTCCGTACATGCCGACGCCGCGATTGCCGATCGTGCTACCGGTGTTAGGCGGGTACTCATAGTGCCACAGCTCACGCCCCGTGCGAGCGTCCACCGCCCAAACATTGTTGGGCGATGTGAAATACAGGATGCCGTTAACCATCAGCGGAGTGGCTTTGATTGGAACCGTGGCGCCGGCTGAGCCCGCGGCGGGGGCGAATCGACTCGCCCAGGCTAGCGACAGGGTGTTGACATTGGAAGAGTTGATCTGTGCCAGCGGGCTGAAGCGCCGGCCGGAATAGTCGCCGTTGTAAGTCGGCCAGTTGTCGGTTGGCTGTTTGAGGAGGGTCGACGGAGTCAGTCCTTGTCCGAAGGCTGCTCCGGCCAGAGCGGTCAACGAAGCCGATAAGAAAAATAGCCGAATGTTCATTTGACTGTCACCAGATAGGCCGTCACGTTGTGGATATCGGTGTCAGTGTACTGCGCAAGCAAGTCCCGATGCGCTTTCAAGGGATCCTGCACCTCGACTTTGGGCGTGACACCATCGCGCGCGAAAGAATGGTATTCACCGGCTGAGTCTTGCAGGGAGACATTAAAATCGTCGATGTGATCGAGTTTGCCGGAGACCGACTCGCCCGAAGGTAGCGTAACGGTAACCTTTATAGCGCTGCGCGGTGAATCGGAAGGCGTGGCGCCTCTCGGGCTGCGAGGTTGTAGCCATCGCGACTGCAGCGCGAATGGTTCATACCTCTTGCCGATGCCTGCCAAGTCGCCCGTCGCCGAGTGGCATGTGCCGCATTTTCCGGCGCCACTGAAATACGCCTGGCCCTTTTTGGCATCGCCCGTAACGACATCGAGAAAAGTGTACGAGGCACGATGTCCCGCCGCGTAAGTCTGCACATGCAGCCATGCCACGATGTCGGCTATTTGCGGCTCAGTCAGATTCGGTTTGGGCATGCCCTGATCGGGCCGGCCTTCGCGCAAAACCGGGGCGATCAAGATCCCCTTCTCGTCATCCAGCACCAGCACCGAACGAACCAGGTCGGGCGCACCGGGACCACCTTTCGCGTTCGTGCCGTGACAACCCCCGCAGTTGGCCGCGAAGAGTTTAGCGCCGCGATTCACGGCCGCCGGATTTTCCTTGGAGCCGGCGATTGCCGCGGCACTGGCCGCAGTGGAATTATCGGAGGCGGGGGGAGACTGGCCCAGGGCGTTTACCGCGAGAAGTAATATCTGTAGACCAATTGATTTTCGATGACCCATTGCCTGTTCGGCTTTTACGCTAAAGCCTCCTTTATGTTAACCCGTCGACGGCAAATTCAGTATCCTGAGTCCATGTGGCAGGACCTCCGGTTCGGGATTCGGATTCTGCTCAAGTCGCCTGGCTTCACGGCGCTGGCTTTGGTAACGCTCGCGCTGGGAATCGGAGCGAACACGACCATTTTCAGCGTGGTCAACTCCGTCCTGTTGCGACCCCTCCCTTATGAGAACCCTGATCGGATTGTCCAGATCGCCGATCTGTATCCTGCCACGGGTGGCGTGATAACGTCCTCGTTCCCCAAGTTCAACTTCCTGCGGGAACACGCCCGAAGTTTCAGCTCTTTAGCCGCGCTGAGCTTTGGTCGATTCCAGATCGCGGGACCCACGACCGCGGCGCCCACCGAAGTAGAAGGCGTTCGTGTCCCAGTCGATTTCTTCCGGGTCTTCGGAGCGAAGTCGGCTTTAGGACGCACCTTTCTCGATCAAGAAGATCGCCCCGGCGGCAATGCCGTCGCGGTGATCAGCAACGCACTCTGGCAGAATCGCTTTGGATCCGATCCAGAGGCCATCGGCAAGACGTTCACCGTCGACGGTTCGGCAACGACCATCGTAGGCATAATGCCCGCGGGCTTCAACTTCCCGGACGGCATCGAGATTTGGATGCCCGGCGCCTTCCAACACCAGGTGGTCACGCAAGTTCAGATTCAACGCGGCGCGAGTTACCTCGTGTTTTACGCGCGCTTGGCCGATGGCGTCGACATTCGTAACGCCCAGGCGGAGGTCTCGGCTCTGAGCGGACAATACGATGGATCGCATCAGGGGTTCGGCGACACCGGCCGGCAGATGACCGTGACCCCGCTGCGCGAATCGCTGGTGAGCGACATCCGCCAGACTCTCTTGGTTCTGTTGGGAGCGGTCGCCTTCGTGTTGTTAATCGCCTCTGCGAACGTCGCCAATCTTCTGCTTGCCCGCGCAGTCGCTCGACAAAAAGAAGTTGCGATCCGCGCATCTTTGGGCGCCAGCGGGCCGCGCCTGCTCATTCAATTCCTAACCGAAAGTGTTTTGCTGGCGACTATCGGCGCCGGTCTCGGCCTGCTCCTGTCGCTTGGGAGTATGCGTCTGATCACCCACATCGGTCCGCAGATGCTGCCCCGCGCGGATGAGATCCACGTCGACGTCACGGTGCTGCTCTTTACGGTAGCGGTGGCGGTACTAACCGGAATCATATTCGGCCTCGGTCCGGCGTTGCATTCGTCGCGCGTCGATTTGAATGATGCCTTGAAAGCGAACAGCCGCAGCCTTTCCGGTGGCGGGCGTCTGCGCGGAATCATGATTATTTCCGAAGTCGCGCTCGCGATGATCCTGCTTACTGGCGCGGGGCTGCTGATGCGAAGTTTTCTGCGGCTGGAAAACGTCAATCCCGGTTTTCGCCCGCAAAATCTCTTGACCATGCGCATAGGCCTGGCCAGTGCGCGCTATCCGCAGCGAACACAGCAGACGGCCTTTTATGATCGGGTCCTCGAGCGGACCAGCGTCATCCCGGGGGTTCGCGATGCGGCCGTGGCGAATGCTCTTCCCATGAATCGAGCTATCGGATACTTCTTCAATATCGAAGGGCGTCCGGCTCTGGATCCGACCAAGGCGCCGACGTTTTGGCTGCACAGCATCAGCCCTAGCTATTTTCAAACGGTGGGAATCCCAATTATCCGGGGCCGAGCGTTTACCCCCGCGGACACGACCGCAACCCAGCAGGTGGCGATCATTAATGAAACGATGGCGCGCCGTTTCTGGCCGAAGGAAGATCCGCTCGGTCGGCACGTGATCTATGCGCGCGAGTCCATCACGGTCGAAATCGTAGGCATTGCCGCGGACGTCAAGGTCGGCGGCCTGGGCGACAACAACGCCTATAACGAACTGTATGTGTCCTATCGCCAGCGGCCGTTCCTCACGATGTGGTTGATCACGCGGGGACCAGCCAGCATTGCCTCGGCCGCGCGCCGGGAGATTCTCGCCGTCGATGCCGATCAGCCGGTGGCCGCAGTCCGCACAATGGATGAAGTGATTGCCGATTCGGTTTCACAGCCGCGCTTGCGCACCTCGTTAATCGGTGCTTTCGCCGTTCTGGCATTGATTCTCGCGGTGATTGGAATCGCCGGAGTCGTGGCCTGGTCGGTCTCTCAACGCACCAATGAGATCGGAATCCGTATGGCGCTCGGCGCCCGGCCCTCGAATATCCTGGCGATGATGGTTCGGCAGGCGTTCACCATGATCGGCGCCGGCGAATTGATCGGAATTGTTGGCGCGCTGGCGCTAACGCGCGTTCTAGCAACCTTCCTGTTCGGGATTTCTCCCGAGGATCCACTGACGTTCGCCGGCGTGGCGCTGCTGCTCGGGGGAGTGGCTTTGACTGCCTGCGTGATGGCCGCGCGACGGGCGCTACGAATCGATCCTGCGACGGCGCTGCGTCGGGAGTGAGGGGAAGGTCACTCGTAATAGGCCGGCGCTTTTTTCAGCTTCGAATTGCCGACATAATCGTGCTGAATCCATAGCTGCGCACCGGTCTTCTTCAGGAAAACCTCGATCGCCGCTCTCGATTGCGCCGTCTGCTCTTGGTTAAACTCAGAGGTCGGCACCCGGTTAAGCGTCCGCTCTTCTGGATAATGATAAAGGTCGCCGCTGAGCAGCACCGGGCCGGTCTTCGCCAGCTTCAAGAACAATACCTGGTGGCCGGCGGTGTGGCCCGGCGCCGACTTAAGGATGACAGTGCCGTCGTCGAACACGTCGTATTCATCGTCCTTCAGGACAATCGTCTTGCTGTCCTTGAGGGCGCTGTAGTTGGCGTAATAGTTGAGCTTGGTAGGTGCCGTTTCCGCAAACATCGCGTCCCGTTCAACTTGCCGTGTTAGCCAAGTGGCGCCCGCGAACTGATTAGCATTGGCCACATGATCGTAGTGATAATGCGAGATAGCCAGATATGTGATGTCGGCAGGATTATAACCGGCCTCCGCCATCTGAGCCTTAAGGGGCTTCGTCGCCATCGCGTAGCCTTGGCCGATCGGTATGCCTGGAGTCTTCAGGGCGCTGTCCGGGATCACCCCCACGTCCCATGCCAGCGTGCCTTTCGGATGCGCGATGAGAAAGCAAGGCGCGGACATGATGTTAGTGACCATCTCATCCCGCTGGAGCCGAAAACGCTCCGGGTCAACAATGTTCAAGACGCCGCAATCGAATACATAGAGCCTTACCGACTTCGGCGGCTTCGCGCGACGTTGTTGAGCCCCGGCCGGGTCTATGGCGCCGGCCAGCATGGCCAGAATGAGGGTGAGTAAAGCAGGCCGTCGCAAATACCGGATCGTCAGCATGAGCGTACCTTTCAAACGAGTTATACACCAAAATCCAGCAAACATGCTATTCTGACCGGCTTATGAAGCGAAGCACCGACCGCATCCTTACAACGCATGTAGGCAGCCTGCCCCGCCCGCAGGAAGTAGTCGATGTGCTGTTTGCGCAGGGATCGCGGCGAAGGCTACCACGCCACAACATTCGAAGATGTCATCGCCCGGGGCGTTCACGATGCGGTGAGACACCAAGCTGAATCGCGCGTCGATGTCATGAGCGACGGGGAGATGAGCAAGATCAGCTATGCGACATACATCCGCCGCCGGATCACCGGGTTTGAGTCCGGGAGGTGCTGCGCGCGACCCCGCAGGATCTGGACGAGTACCCGGAATTCCGCGACCAACTGGTCAAGATGGGAGCGTCACCAGTATCTTCGGCCGATATGCAAGGCCCGATCCAGACTAAGGAGAGCGCGACATTGCGCGCATGAAGGATGCTCTCTCGAAGTCCAGTGCAGCGGAAGGTTTCTTAAACGCGGCGTCACCCGGATTGATCGCGGTATTCCAGCCCAACGAATATTACGCGTCACATGCGGCGTACCTGGAAGCGCTGGCCGAAGCGACCCGAGTATGAGGTGATTGTAGAATCCGGACTGATTCTGCAAGTGGATTGTCCCGATCTGGCCATGGGCCGGCACATCAAGTTACGTGGTGTCGACGATGATGAGTTTTTGCGAAACGCGGTTTTGCAGGTGGAGGTCTTCAGTTTCGAACAATTTGCGTTACCTGCTGGCGGAATTCGTCCAAACCAATGGGCTTGTGGACGAACTCTTGTGCTCCCAACTCGAACGAGCGCCGCAGATCATCAGGATTCGATGAAGAACTGAAAACAACAATTCGCATCTCTGGTGAACTGCAACGTCTCAACACGTCGAATCCGTGGACTTTCGGAATGTTCAGATCTAGGATTACAAGGTCGGGTCGGAAGTGGCCGTCAGCAAACACCTGCAAAGCTTGCTCGCCGTCTACCGCGACTTGGACGTTGATCGGAAAAGGCTGTTCTCGGAGAGTTTGGGTAATGAGGAGTATATCGCTGGCGGAATCTTCAACGAGCAGTAACTGAACCGGACGAAGATTCATTCCAGTTTCGCTCACCACGATATTCTAGTAGGAAAGGGGGGGCTGGGAATACAATCTCGGTTGTCGCCCTAATGCACTCCAATGGTCTTGGATTTGACGATCGGCTCGGCCAAAGATGCGCCAAACGTTCTTGAATGTTCCGCTGTAATCTTAGGAATGGTGAAGAAAAATGTCGAGCCTTGGCCCGCTTCCGACTCCACCCAAATTCTTCCACCCCGCCGCTCTATCACTGCCTTGCAAATTGCCAAACCGATTCCGCTACCTTCGTACGCGTCCCCGCTATGCAGCCGCTTAAACAAACCAAAGATTTCATCTGCGTATTTCATGTCGATTCCGATGCCATTGTCCGCGATCGTGAACATCCATTCCGGTGGATTATCTGTCGCGGAGATATGGATTTCCGGTCTCCGATCGCTCCTATACTTGATGGCGTTGGTGATCAGGTTGGAAAAGACTTGGGCCAACCGAGCTTCGTCCGTTTGAACTATCGGTAGCGCGTCGAAGGTAATAACTGCGCTCTCAGCATCGATCATGTAACGGAGATCGTGCAAGACCCGTTCTAACACCGAGTTGGAATTGGACGCAGCCTGTTCATGCGTATCGCCAGTCGCGGCGGCATAATCTAACAACCCTTTAATCATCGACTCCATCCGTTGAACTCCGCTGACGATGATGTGAGCACATTCTTTCGAATCTTTATCCAGAATCTCGATATTGCGACGTACGAGTAAGGTCGTCAAAGTCCTAATATTTCTAAGCGGTGATTGCAGATCGTGCGAAACGACATATGCGAACCGTTGCAATTCTTCGTTGGAACGCGATAGCGCCTCAGTGCGGCTCGATAGCTCTTTGTTGGCTCGTTCAAGTTGTGCCCTGGCCGCTGTGAGTTTGGCATTCGTTCGATGGAGTACCTGCATGACGGCGCTAATAGCTACGCCCAGCGCCGCGAAGAGGACCAAACTAGACTGCGATCGCGCTAGGAGAAAGATTGACTCCTGGAACAGCCAGCCAACCATGACTACGCTGAGCAGGGTAGTAAGGACTCCCGACCACAAGCCATCAAAAGCAGCCGACAACAGAACGGCGATGATAAACAACGTCAGCGGGGCTTTGCCGTCGAACAGGGGCCGCACGGCAAAAGTGAGCATCGTCGCCACACCGACCAGAAGCGTGGACAGCACATACCGACGAACTGGCCGGGGAAGACGATTGAGCATTTATACAATTATCGCATTGCCGTCTCAGCGCCCATCGCGCCTCCCGCGCGAGTAATCTCAGGCGCTCCTGAACACAGCCCTTAACCTACTCCAATCGCATGTAGTCGGCGTGATTGACAGACATCTTCGAAATAAAACACAACCGATTCCGAGTGCTGGCGCACCGTCGATCACAGCGGCACCCGGCTCGGCAATGTGTACTGGAGTTTTCACCGCCTGGGTGGAGTGGACCCTTCGCCTGGTCCCCTCGGAGTTGCCGTTCTCCTCTATCCAGTTGATCTTTTGGAGTGTGGATCGAATCGACAGTCAACCATTTCATGGAAAGTGGTTACTCGTGTCATCGATTATTTGGGTCGCTGTTTTCTTTTTCCTCTCACGTTGGCGCGGGATCACCAAGTGAGCCTCGTGTTCGGTGAGTGTAGCTCCCTCATTCCTCATCACCCGAGTCTGGTCCCAGAGGAAGATGATCGTGATGGCGTCGAGTATTTGATGGAGCGCGAGTCTTCGTACGGTCCAATCCAGTTCCCGGGATCCAGGAACATTTACAGCCTACTGGCCGGGTGCGCGATAGCGCATTTTGACTTCGAGTGCCTTGTCGACCTCCTCGACCGTCAACAGAGGTGTCGTTCGGACCCGGACCGCGCCAGTTCCTGCAGTAGTCAAACCCACAGCCGCCGCAGTGACGTTGTCAGGAAGCTCCAGAATGATGATTACATCGTCGGGGCCGAATGCGAAGTAAAACACCTCAACCCTTCCCCCGACCGCCCTCACTGCCGCTTGCACATCGGCCCGCCGGCCTGACGCCGAGTCACCCACGAGGCCTTGAATTCCTTCCGTGGTATAGGAAGCCTGGATCAAATACTTGGGCATGGTGAGATCTCCTTTCCGTTGCGAGATTCAACGACACACAGTTGACCGATTTTAGCCCAAACGTAGGGCCAAAGATTCCGTACAACGCGCCACCCGAAAGCAATCCGCGGAACCACTTCGGTCAATTCTGGCGGCCGCGCAGGGCCTTTCTCTAGTAATAGGCGCCGATGATGCCGCATAACGGCTAGTCTCCGATTTCGGGACAAACCAGCAAAGTGGATGTGCAACTCGCGTGTCAGGCATGACCTGCAGCGAGATCAAGCTACCACGTTGTGAACGGATAACCACAAATAAAAGGCATTGAGCCTCTGAGGCCGTGATATCTTGATGCCAATGACACGCCGACAAGTCCTGCTGTTGCCCCTAAGCGGTTCAGTAGTCGCCCAGGTTAGCGATCCCGTTCGGGGGCGACATGATAAAACAGAGATCCCACCGCCGCAGCCGGCCGCGACACCTCATCAGGACGCACGGGTGCGATGGAATCCTCGGCCCGTTTTTAACGGCGGTCCGGTACTCTTTAAATCGAGGTCTTTTTCCGGCCCAGGAACCTGGCTCGGCAAAAAGATCGACTTCCGGCCCGATGGTGACGCGTTCTCGGCCCTTGCCGGCGTGAATCTGAACCGAGCGCCCGGCCACTACCCCCTCGCCTTGGGCGATGAAACTGTCGACATCGCGGTCATCAGACGCGCTTACCCTTCCTCTACGATTACCGTTCCTCAGAAATTCATAGAGCCACCAAAGGAAGTTCAGAGGCAAATCGACGAAGAAGTCACGATCAAGCAAAGCGTTTTCGAGTCTTCCGGACCGGACCGGCTTTGGCAAGGTCCGTTTGTCGCACCGACCAATACGTCTTATACCTCTTCATTTGGCTTGCGGCGGACTTACAACGGGAGGATACTCAGCGTACACCAGGGGCTTGATTACTCGGCGGCGTTAGGCACGCAAGTCACTTCCGCGAATTCGGGTCGCGTGGCGATCGCCCGCGACATGTACTTCGAAGGTGGCTTCATTGTGATCGACCATGGAGAGTCGATTTTCACTTTATACATGCACCTCTCTGAATTTCTTGTCAAGGAGGGCGCCAACATAGAAAAGGGTGACCCTATCGGAAGGAGTGGATCGAGTGGGCGGGTCACCGGCCCCCATCTGCATTTCGCCGTGCGATGGCAAGGTGCCTATCTCGAACCGTCGACACTGCTAGCTTTGTGGCGACCGGACCCGCCTGATCGCCGCTTGCACGTATAATGCCCAGTGCCGATGCTGCAGGGCGAGGCATGACTCTCAGAATGCAAGTAGGGCCATCGAGATTCCCGGAGAGCGGCTGCGATGTGCGTTTGTTGAAACCCGGATTTTGTTACGATTCGTGGAGCTATTGCGCCGCTTTTACTCACTTGACGGCGAACACCCAGATAGCGCCACCCTCCACGACTTCGGGGAACTTGCCCGGGAACTGAGTGTTCAGGCGCGCCTGTATGGATCGAGGGTCCATGCCCCACCCCGACTCCACGGCGATGTACTGTTTGCCATCCACCATAAATGACGATGCTGGACCGATGATCCCGGAGTTGGTTGGGAATTCCCACAGCAGTTTTCCGGTCGACGCGTCGAAAGCGTGAAACAGGCGATCATTGGTGCCACCGATAAACACCAGCCCGCCGCCAGTCGCCAGCATGCCCGCATAATTATGCGAGTTTGGGTAGGTGTGGGTCCAGACCCGTTTGCCGGTATCAACGCTCCAGGCCTGTACTTCTCCAATGTGGTCGGCGCCTTGGCGCAGCCACAACGTCGAGGTCACGCCATTAAAGTTATGCATGGGAGTGTGGGGGACCGGTCTGGCGGTAAATGTGTCGCAAAGGTTCTCATTGGCCGGGATATAAATCATTCGAGTTTGGGGGCTGAACGAAATGGGTGGCCAATTCTTGCCACCCCAATGCGATGGGCAGAAATCGATTGACTTTCCGGTGAGAGGCTTGTGCGCGGGATCAATTGCGGGACGGCCTGTCTTGCGGTCCAGACTGGTGAAGACGTTCTGCTGTACATAAGGCTCGCCGTCGACGAAATGGATGGGGCCTTCCGTACGCTCGAGAAACCAGATATAGCCATCTCTAGCGACGTCGATGAGACCCTTGATGGTTTTCCCGTTGCGTTTGTAATCGACCAGGATAGGCGGGGATACTTCATCCCAGTCAAATGCCTCGTTCGGCACATATTGGTGGTAACCACGGATTTTGCCGGTGGTTATATCGATCGCGATGGTCGAGCCGGTGTATAAATTGTCGCCGGTGCGTTCATCTCCCATCCACGGGCCGCCGTTGCTGGTTCCCCAAAATGTCAGCTTCGTTTCCGGATCGTAGTTCCCGGCGACCCAGGTAGAACCGCCGCCGCTCTTCCACTGCTCGCCACCCACTGGCCAGCTGTCACTTCCGGGTTCACCCGGGGCCGGAACCGTAAATGCTCGCCACACCTCCTTGCCGGTTTCGGCGTCGAACGCCGCTACGAAGCCGCGAATCCCGACATCCCCACCTGACGTTCCCATCAACACCTTGCCGTCGATGACTATCGGGGCGAGGGACTCATAATATCCCTGTTTATTCTCGGCGACCTTGGTCGTCCAGACCTCCTTCCCCGTCTTGGCGTCCAGGGCAACCAGAACAGCGTCCCCAGACGCAAAGTAGACTTTATCGCCGTATAAGGCTACACCACGGCTAGTAGGATGAGGCCAGAACACGTCTTCAGGCAACTGCCTCTTGTAGCGCCACAAAACAATGCCCGTCTTTACGTCAATCGCCATAACCTGGTTTCCCGGGGTGGAGACGAACATTGCGCCGTTGTTCACGACCGGGACGGCCTCATGCCCGTTGTTGACTCCCGT
>DATMMD010000230.1:0-21149 GCA_035569875.1 Bryobacteraceae bacterium | reverse complement strand
TCTCCGACCCAATCGCGGTAGGCCTCGCCACCCATGCCGCCGTTTTCTTCGTTGGTCCAGAACACGACGCGGAGCGTGCGGCGCGGCTGCAGCCCAAGCTTACGGATCAGGTACGCTGCTTCGAGCGCGGTGATGATTCCGGAGCCATCGTCCTGCGCGCCAGCGCCGACATCCCAGGAGTCAATGTGGCCGCCGATCACCACGACTTCCTCCGGCTTTTCGCGACCGGGGATCTCTCCGATCACGTTGGCTGAATCGGCATCGGGCAGCGTGCGGGCTTCCATTTCAAGATGTACGGTGACTGTGTTTCCGGCATCCACTAGCCGCTGCATGAGCATGGCGTCTTCTATCGTGACTGCCGCGGCCGGAATCTTCGGGATGCCTTGCGTATATTCGAGCGCGCCGGTGTGCGGTGATTGCAAACTCACGGGCGTGATGGATCGGACCAGCATGGCTACTGCTCCAAGCCGAGCGGCGCGGGATGCGCCCGCCGTTCTGAACGTAACCGTGCGCCCATATCCTTCGTAGGGGACATTGAAAAGGACAATCTTCCCCTCGACGGTCTTGCCTTTCTTATCGAGTTCCTCAAAGGTGGAAACAGGCACGACTTCCGCAGTAATGCCTTTCTTCGGCGTAGCGATGCTCCCGCCCAAGCCAAGGATAGTGAGCGGCTTGTTTACCGGCTCAACCAGCGAAGCACTCTCATTGCCGCGGACCCAGTGGGGGACTTTCACCAGCGGGGTAGTGACATTCGCCAGCCCATCCTGCTTCATTTGCGCGGCGGCCCAGGTGATTGCTTTTTCCAGCGCTGGAGAACCGCTCAAACGGTTGCCGATGCGATCACAAAGGTAGGACAACTTCTCCATCCCACCGTTATCCGCCAGAGCAGCGTCAATCAGTTTACCGGCTGTCTCCCGATACCGATCAGTGAGGTTTTGGCCTTCCTGTGCGACAAGGGAGGACGCCAACACTACAATGGCAAGCGGAACGCGTAAGGTCATTCATGGATAAGAATAGCAGCCATAAACGGGCGGGCGGGAATAGACAGGGGCAGCCCACGCCGCCGCCCCTGCGATATTGATCAGCCGCTTAGACCGCCAGCATGCGATCGAAGAAGCTGCGGTACTTACGCAGCGCTTGCCTTAGATCTTCGGTCGACATATTTTCTCCCTGCGCCCACTCATGCTCCAGGCGAGTTCTCTCGTCGGCAAAAACCTCGGCCAGCCGCTTTATCGTCGATGCCACCAGTTCATCGGCCTTTTCGACCGACGCCCGCGGCTCGTCTACGAACTCGGTTTGGACTTGCTCCCAGCGCTTGCGGAAACCACGCGCTTCCTCTTCTGAAAACAGGGACACAGGGCCGCCGGTCCGCGCCCGGTCATTCCCATTATTGGCCGTCTTGGCAATATCGGCAGTTGTAGTAGCCTCTGACTCCGCTACTTGTAATGTTCGTTCCATTATCTCCTCACTTCCTGGTGTTCGACTACGTGTTCCTCAAGCAGGTCTTCGAACAAAGCCCGGTAATGTACCATGGCCCGGCGCAGATCTTCAGTGGAGGCATCGCCGCGTGAATCGCGGAGAGCGATTTCGTGCGCGCTGCGGTAATTTTCAACCACACGCGGATGGTCTACGGAAAGGTCGGCCGCACGCCGCTCGAACTCTCCGACCGGGTAGCCGCGCGTGCGCATCACTTCACCCACCAAATGGTCCGCATTTTCAACCGCAGCACGTGGGTCGTCTACGAAATGCGCTTGCTCCTGCCGCCACGATTCGGCGAAGCGCTTCTGTTCTTCAGTGCTGAGTGAGCGAATCCGAAACTTCTGAACCCGCTTAGACCGGCTCTCGAGTTCTGTTTCGGCCTGCTTTCTGCCGGACGCTTCAACCATCCGGTCATATTCAGATCCAAACTGGGTACGCAGCCGTTGGGTACGCCGCTTATCGACGTACATCCAGACGGCGAACGCGATGGCGATAACGGCAATGATGATAACAATCGCTAACGCAGTGCTCATCTAATAGCCTCCTTACAGAGCGGCGGTGCAGGTTCAATTCCAAAGCCGTGACACGGCTGAACACGGCCATTATAAAGATGCGTAGCGTAGAAATTTCCAGGTTAGCGAGTGGTGCTATACTAAAACTTCATGCGTTCCGCCCATCACCACCATCACCGGACTGTTTGGCGATCGGCGGCATTCTGATCAGTTTTTGAAGTGAACAAACAGCCCGCCGATAGTCAGGCGGGCTTTTTTATTGCCATAGACACTGGTATCGAATATGGAATTGGATTTCAGCAAACTCAACGGCCTGATCACGGCGGTGGTGCAGGACTACAAGACGGGCCGTGTGCTCATGGTCGGCTTCATGAACGACGAAGCTTTTCGAAGAACCGTGGAGACCGGCTACGTCACTTTTTTCAGCCGGTCGCGCAACAAGTTATGGCTTAAGGGTGAGACCTCGGGGCATCGTTTGGTCGTGCAAGAGATCGCGACCGATTGCGATCGTGACGCGCTCTTGATCAAGGTCGAATCGCTTGGACCGGGCGTGTGCCACGAAGGCTATGAGAGTTGTTTCTTTAGGCGGCTCGATTCAGGGCGCTGGGTGGAGTCCGAACCGCGCGCCTACGACCCTGCGTCGGTTTACGGGAGCAACTCGTGAAACTGAAGCTCGGCATTCCGAAAGGTAGTCTGGAGAACGCGACCATCGATTTGTTCCGGCGGGCGGGCTTTAACATCACCACCAGTTCGCGCTCTTACTTTCCCGCGATCGACGATCCCGAAATCGAATGCATGATGATCCGTGCGCAGGAGATGGCGCGCTACGTGGAAGATGGCGTCCTCGACGCCGGCCTTACGGGACGCGACTGGATCGAAGAAAGCGAAGCCAAGGTGCATGCCGTGGCCGATCTGATCTATGCCAAGCAAAGCTTTGGCAAGGTCCGATGGGTGCTGGCTGTTCCGGAATCGTCCGATTTTCAGACCGTCAAGGATCTGGAAGGCAAGATCATCGCTACCGAATTGGTGGCGACCACTAAGCGCTATCTCGCTGCTAACGGAGTGAAGGCGAAGGTCGAATTCAGTTGGGGCGCAACCGAAGTGAAGCCGCCGGTGCTGGCCGACGCCATCGTGGAAGTAACCGAAACGGGTTCTTCGCTGCGTGCGAACAAACTGCGCATCATTGAGACTGTGCTCGAATCCAACACTCAGCTCATTGCCAATCTAGGCGCCTGGAGCGATTCATGGAAACGGCGCAAAATGGAAGATGTTCGTATGCTGCTCGAAGGCGCGATCAACGCTCTGGGTAAAGTGGGGCTGATGCTGAACGTGCGCCGGGATTGCCTATCCGCCATCCTGAATATTCTTCCGGCATTGAAGAATCCGACCATCTCGACTCTCAGCGACGATGCGTGGGTGGCGGTACACACGATCCTCGACGAATTGACGGTGCGGAATATTATCCCGCGTTTGAAGGAAGCGGGGGGCCAGGGAATTGTGGAATATCCACTGAACAAGATTGTGATGTGATTCATGCTCAGAATTCTTCCTTTGGACCAGGCCCAGACATTCATTACACGCAAAGCGGTCCGTCTGGCCGAAGCCGAGCAGACCGTCGCTCCCATTCTGGATGCGGTGCGAAAACGCGGTGACGAAGCGGTGCTCGAATATGCGCGCAAGTTCGACGGCCTCAGCGGCAGAGACCTCAGCATTCCTCCCGCGGAGTGGCGCGCCGCGGAATCGAAGGCAACGCCGGAGCTCATGGGCGCGCTCAACACGGCCGCCAAGAACATTCGAGAGTACGCCGAGCTTCAGCTTCCGCAAGAAACCTGGGTCAGGTTTCCCGACGGCCGCAGGCTGGGCTACGTGATCCGGCCGCTGGAATCGATGGGCGCGTACATACCGGCCGGCCGGTACCCATTGCCATCAACCATTTTAATGACCGTAATTCCCGCGCAGGTCGCAGGCGTCAAAACTATCTGCGTGACGTCGCCGCGGCCGACTGCCGAGATTCTGATTACTGCCAAGCTACTGGGAGTAGAGAATGTTTTTCGTGTCGGCGGCGCGCAGGCTATCGCTGCATTGGCCTTTGGGACTGCGACAATTCCCAAGGTCGATCGGATCGTTGGGCCCGGCAATATCTATGTCGCGGCCGCTAAGAAGCTATTGGCCGGAGAAGTAGGTATCGATTTTGTGGCTGGCCCCACTGAAATCGTAATCATTGCGGAAGAAGCCGATCCGCGGCATCTCGCGGCCGACATGCTGGCGCAGGCAGAGCATGACGTCGAAGCTTCCGCGATTCTGCTGACCACATCCGGGAAACTGGCTGAAGAAGTTGCGCGCGAAGTGGCCCGGCAGTTGGAGACGCTTCCAACCGCCCCTGTAGCATGTGAATCGATTCGCAACAACAGCGCGATTATCCTGTGCCCATCGGTTGATGCTGCTATCGAAGCTTCCAATCGCCTCGCGCCCGAGCACTTGGCCATCTATGACGAAGCCCTGCTGCCGAAAATTCAGCACGCTGGAAGCGTCTTTCTGGGCGCCCACAGTCCGGAAGCGGCGGGCGATTACGCGTCAGGCCCCAACCACGTCTTGCCAACGTCGGGAGCGGCGCGCGTTCGCGGGGGCTTGTCGCCCGTTGATTTCGTGAAAGTAATTTCAGTTCAGGAACTGACACCCGAAGGTTTGATCAGATTGGCGCCTGCGATTACGACATTGGCCCGAGCTGAGGGCCTGGAAGCGCACGCGCGCTCGGTGGAGGTGCGGCTTGGCTAGTAAGAAGATCGATCTGCCTCCGGGTGTGCTCGAACCGCGCGAAGCGGTCCTCAAGATGGCGCCATATTCGCCGCCCACCGCCGGTCGAGCGGACAAACTGCGGCTCGATTTCAACGAGAACACAGTCGGCGCATCGCCGAAGGTGCTCGAATATCTGCGCCAAAACCTGACGGAAGCGGGCTTGGCGGTTTATCCTGAATACGGCGAAATCAAAGAGGAGCTGGGAGCATTTTTCGGGGTCGAATCTGACGACTTTATTCTTACCAACGGGACTGACGAAGCCATTCAGGTTTTGATCAACACTTATGTTGACGACGGTGACGAAGTATTGCTGCTCAGGCCCTCCTACGCCATGTACCGTTTCTATGCGGAAGTGGCGGGTGCAAGTATTCGCGAAGTTCCCTATCGTGCAGAGAAGCTGGCATTTCCGCTGGACGAGTTGATCGAGACCATCCGTCCAGCTACTCGCGCGATCCTTATTGCTAATCCCAACAATCCAACCGGCACCGGAACCTCGCGCGCCGGCATCGAAAGGATTCTCGAGCAAGCGACCGGAGCCGCGGTTTTGATCGACGAGGCCTATTTCGAATTCTGCGGCGTCACAGCCTTGCCGTTATTGAATGATTATCCAAATCTGTTCGTGAGCCGCACATTTTCAAAAGTGTACGGCATGGCGGCGATGCGGCTAGGCTGCCTGTTCTCACAATCCGGCAACGTGGATTTCCTCCATAAGGCGCAGTCGCCCTACAGTGTGAATACAGTAGCGACACTGGCTGCCCACGCAGCGATTCAGGACAAAACGTACATCGAAAAATACGCTACTGAGGTGCTGGCGGCTCGTGAATTACTCTACGTGGGCCTGGAACAGCTTGGCATTCCTTACTACGAGAGCAAGGCTAATTTTGTGCTTTTTGAAGCTGGCGCGCGAGCGATTCAGGTCCGCGATGAACTTCGCCGCCGTGGCGTGCTGGTGCGCGATCGCAGCTACGAAATTCCTGGATGCGTGCGGGTGACCGTCGGGACGCGCGACCAGATCCGGCGGTTTCTCAGCGAGCTGGAGCAGATTTGGTGATGGACCAATCGCAAGTGTTGGTTTTCGATATGGATGGCGTCCTGGTGGACGTGACCGATTCGTATCGCGAGACCATTGTCCGCACCGTCGAGCACTTTACCGGACAGACCATTTCGCGTGAGATCATCCAGGACTATAAGAACCAGGGCGGCTGGAACAATGACTGGGCGTTGTCGGAGAAGATCTGCCACGACCTGGGCGTTGACATTCCTTATTCCAACATTGTCGACTATTTCAACCGGCTGTTTTTGGGGCAAGGGTTGATTCATCGCGAGCGCTGGCTGCCGCAAAACGGATTGCTCGATCGGCTGGGCCAAAAGTTCGAACTAGCAATCTTCACCGGGCGGACGACGGAAGAAGCCGAGATTACGTTGAATCGCGAAGGATTGCGCGAGCGGTTTCTACTCGTGACCGCCAACGATGTGGAGCGTGAAAAGCCCGCGCCGGATGGATTACTGAAGATCGCGGGGATGCGGCCGTCGAAGAGACTGCTGTATGTCGGCGACACGGTAGACGATGCACGCTGCGCACGTGCCGCCAAAGTGCCATTTGTTGGGATCGCCGCCGAGCAGAGCCCTCGCCGGGGCGAGTTGTTGGAGCTATTTCGGATCGAAGGCGCGATTCAGGTGTTGAAGGACATCAATGAGATCGGCTAGCATCGACCGCAAAACCAAAGAGACTGACATCCGTGGGTCGTTGCGCGTGGACGGGCGAGGCAAGTACCAAATCGCTACCGGCATCCGGTTTTTCGATCACATGCTCGAATTGTTCACCAAGCATGGCGGTTTCGATTTGAAATTGAAGGCCGTTGGCGACCTGGATGTCGATCAGCACCACACGGTGGAAGACGTTGGCATCGTGCTGGGGCAGCTGGTTTCAAAGGCTCTGGGTGATCGCAAGGGTATCAACCGCGCTGGCTATTTCGTGATGCCGATGGACGAAACGCTAGCGGTGGTGGCTATCGATCTTAGTGGGCGGCCGGCACTGGTTTATGACGACAAAGTGAGAGTCAGGCTAGTGGGCGATCTACAAACCGAGCTGGTGGAGGATTTCTTCGGCGGATTCGTGAATCACGCCGGCGCAAATTTGCACGCTAAGGTTTTGTATGGGCGATCGAGCCATCACAAGATCGAAGCCATTTTCAAGTGCTTTGCTCGAGCATTACGCTACGCCTCCTCGAAAGATCAGCGGTTGAAAGATCAGCTTCCGTCCACCAAGGGGCTGCTATGATCACCATTCTCGACTATGGCGCGGGCAATCTTCGGTCGGTTCAAAACACGCTGGCCGAAATCGGCGCTGATTACGAACTCGTACGTGACAGCGATGGCTTGCAGCACGCCAACAAAATCATTCTGCCGGGCGTTGGTCATTTCGGCCAGATGATGCGAGCGCTTGATCAGATGCGGGTTCGAGAGGCGTTGATCGAGAAAATCCATGCGGGCGTACCGTTTCTCGGAATCTGCCTCGGCCTGCAGGCGCTTTTTCATTCGAGCGAAGAGGCTCCTGAAGAGCATGGCTTGGGTCTGTTTGAAGGCACGAACCGGCGTTTCCCATCCGAAGCAAAAGTGCCTCACATGGGTTGGAACGAGATACAGCCGCGCCCCGGCTCCAAGCTGCTGACCGGTCTTGCGCCCCACCCTTATCTCTATTTCGCACACAGTTACTACGCGCCGATCACTAGCGCCACGGCCGCTGTCTGCACCTATACGGCCGATTACACCGCCGTACTTGAGTGCGGCAACATCTATGGTGTGCAATTTCATCCCGAGAAGTCCGGACCGCTCGGGCTGAAGATTGTCCGCAACTTCGCGGAGTTGTAACGCATGGTCGAGTCGTAACGAATGCTAGCCAAGCGAATCATTCCGTGCCTGGACGTGACCGCCGGCCGCGTCGTCAAAGGAGTAAACTTCGCCGGTCTTCGCGATGCCGGCGATCCGGTGGAGCTGGCCAGCCGCTACAACGATCAAGGTGCGGATGAGCTGGTCTTCTTGGACATTACGGCCTCCAGCGATGCGCGCGAAATCATGGCGGACGTTGTGGCGCGGACATCACGCAAGGTCTTCATCCCGCTGACCGTGGGCGGTGGCATTCGCTCGATCGCCGACGCACGCAAAATTCTGATGTCTGGCGCGGACAAGGTTAGCGTGAACACCGCGGCGGTTCGAAGGCCCGAGCTAATTACTGAGCTGAGCGAAGAATTCGGCGCACAGGCCGTCGTGCTGGCGATCGATGCTCGTAGGAACTCACAAGGAAGCTGGAATGTCTTCACGCGTGGTGGCCGGGACGACGAGGGAATTAACGCGGTCGAATGGGCGCTCAAAGGTGAAACGTTGGGCGCCGGCGAAATTCTACTGACCTCCATGGACACTGACGGAGTGCAGCACGGATTTGACTGCGAACTGACTCGCGCGGTGTCTCACTCAGTTCATATTCCGGTGATTGCATCCGGCGGGGCAGGGAAGCCGGAGGACTTCGAGCGTGTTCTGACGGAAGGCGCGGCCGACGCAGCACTCGCCGCATCGATCTTTCACTACGGCGCCTACACGGTCAGCGATCTCAAGGTGTTCCTGCGCGAGCATAATGTGCCAGTAAGGCCGGCTCCATGATCATCCCCTGCATCGACCTGATGGGCGGTAAGGTAGTGCAACTCGTGCAGGGCCGGGAAAAAGCTCTTGAAGGAGGCACGCCGCTTGAAATGCTGCAGCGCTTCTCCGCGTTCCCCCAGATTCAAGTGATCGACCTCGATGCCGCGATGGGGCAAGGCTCGAATGATGACCTGGTGGAACTGATAGCATCCCGCGCTGCGGCTCGCGTTGGAGGCGGCGTGCGTTCCCCCGACCGGGCCAGGGGGCTGATCGAACAGGGCGCATTTCGAGTAATCGTTGGCACCGCTGCTTTCGACAAACCATTGCTTAACAAGATCGCCGATGCGGTGGGTGCCGAACGCTTGATCATCGCGCTCGATTCGAAAGGCGGGAAAGTGGTCGTCAAAGGCTGGCAGGAGGCGACGGAGTTTACCGCCGAAGAAATGATTCGCCATCTGGAGCCCTTTTGCTCGGGTTTCCTGTGCACCTATGTCGATAAAGAGGGGATGCTTCAGGGTACTGATCTAGATTGGTTTAAGCGCCTGCGGACGCTGACCAAGCACGAACTAACGGCCGCGGGCGGAATCACCACAATCGAAGAGATTCGCGAGCTGCAGAGCCTGGGAATTCATGCGGCTCTAGGCATGGCAATTTATACGGGAAGATTGAATCTCGAGCAGCTTGCGACCCTCACCACGCTCCCTTGCCAGTAATAAGGGCCGGCAAGGTCCGCGCCAGGATGGTCAAATAAGTCCGAGGCTTCAGCGATCGTACCAATTCAAGATCCATCGCGCGGCGCTCCGGAAACTCGATGGCGCTGCGTCCGGCCACTTGCCAAAGACCGGTCAGCCCCGGCTTAACGGACAATAGCTCGGCCGCCTGCGCTCCATAATGGCGTCGGATCTCAGTGCGTGTCAACGGGCGCGGCCCCACCAGCGCCATCTCGCCATTTACGAGGTGCCAGAGCTGCGGAAGCTCGTCGATGGAATACCGGCGGCAGAAAGCTGCGAACCGGCTGGTGACGCGCGAATCGTATGGATCTTTGCCATCGGTCTCTGGCTCGGCAACGATGCGCTCGATCCAACCCGTCTTGACTGGGGTCGGCTTATCGTCGCTCCACATGGTCCTCAGCTTTAGCATCCAGAACGGTACGCCGTTCCTCGCGACCCGCAGGTGAGCAACCAGCGGCGAGCGCCGCGAAAACAGCGCCAAGGCCAAAGCCGAGGCAACCAGGACAGGACTAACGGCAACCAGCAAGAGAATACCGGTGGCGCGCTCCGCCAGCTCCAACACCGGAAGGCGCGTGGATTCGCGTGTTGGAATCAGCGGGCTTTCGATGGGACCAAGGTTTATAGAAGACAAGCGAAGCGCATCCTCTTCGAGTATAAAGGCAGATTCCTCGCACCGAAAGCGTTCTACAAAGTGTTTGCATTATTTTTACAAGTTCCGAACTGCGCGAGCGCTAGCGGCCTCGCATCGCTTCGGGAATTATGACGTGATAATCGTCAAGAATCGATCCCACAGCCCGCTCGAGGGCCGCCCGAGCTTTGAGATAGGAGCTCTTGGCGACGACTACGGTGGATCTAGCCTGGGCCAGGTAGCTCTCGTATTGAACGATGAAGAAACTGGTGGAGGCCCCTACGTCAAACCTGGCCTGCTCGGCTTCCAGAGATTCCTGTTGCAGGGCCTGGGACTGTAGCGCGGCCTCATAGGAAGATCGCGCACGGCGCATCGCGACCAAAGCGTCTTCGACCTCGAGCTGCGCCTGTTTGCGAAACTGCTCAAAGCGGATTTGCGACCTCCGCAACTGGATCTCATCGCGAGCGAGATCGGACTGAGCGATGCGGTTGCGTAAGGGTAGATTTAAGTTGAGGCCAATTCCGTAAGTCGGATATTTGCGCGTGACAAGCTGCTCGAGCGCGCTGCCATACCCGCCGATGAAGGTAGGATCCACGATGGACGTCAAGGGATTTGCTTGGCCCGCCAGAGCATTGTTCTGCGCCACGCCCACCAGGTCGATCTCGGGCAACAGGTTGTTGCGTGAGCCTTCCAGACTGATTTGAGAATTTTCGATCTGCACGCCGGCCTGCTTCAGATCGGGCCGATTGGAAAACGCTTCCGCAACCAGATCCTGGATGGGGAGAATCTCGTCCTTCTCGGGAACGTCGATGGAGTCGGTCGGAATCACATGAGCATTGAGGATCTCGGCGTCATCCGAACTGCGGCGTGTAATGACGTTCTTGACGATGGCTTCCTGTTCTTCGAGCAGCCCGCGCGCGTTGATGACGTCCTGCCGGATCCCGTACACCTGGGCGTTGGCGCGAGTCAGTTCGATGGGTGCTTGCGTGCCTTCGTCCACGCGAGCCTTGGTGTCGGAGTACAGCTTGTCGGCTGAGGCGAGCGTTTCTTCTTCCACCTTTACGTCCTCGTACAAAGCGACTAAATCGGTGTAGAGACGAACCACTCCGTAGACGGTGGCGATGAGCTGCTGACGGAGCAGTAGATCAGCGATTTTCTTCTCGTTCTTGGCGATCCGGATGAAGCGGCGATTCACGGCCAGCCCGAACCCGCGCAGCAGCGGCTGCGTCACGGTGAAACCGAAACTAGAACTGGTGAACGGGCTATACGCCGAGTTGAACGAGTTCAGCGTTTCCCGCGAATTGTTGTACGTCACGTTCAACTGTGTACCAGGGCCGAAGCCTTGCACATATCCGCCATTGAATAACATCGTATTGGTTACCAGCGCATTCGCGCCACCTATTGAGGGATTGGTTAGCGGCGACGTTTGATGGTTCCAGTTCAATTGATATCCAATGGCAGGATCATACAACGGAATCGGGGAGCCGTTGGAAAGAGCGGTAGTCTCTTGCACCAGCAGATTATCCTGAGGTTCGACGAGCACGCCTAATTCGGAAGGATTGGTGGGTACGGCGCCGCTCTGGATCGTGGGCACTGCGGCGCTAGTCACCAATGGGCTGGCCGGGCCACCGACCCCCACGGGCGCCTCGGCGAGGGTATAGGTGAGTCCCCGCAGCAGGCCGCCACCTTTGGCGCGTAGCACCTCCGCGTTAGCCATCTGTAGGTCATAGCGCTGCAGCTCGATATCGAGATTGTTCTCGATGGCGAGCGCGATGGCGTCAGAAAGTGACAAATAGATATTGCCCGCACGCAGCAACTGGCGAATGCGCGGAGTATTCGTCAAATCCACCGCCGGAAGGGGACGCTCTTGGTAAGTGCGTGCGAACCCGCGCCATAGTCCGGAGGGGCCGCCATCAGCCGCGGGAAGAGGCATTGTCTGGAGCAACAACAGAAAGATAGCAATGCAGGTTTTGATCATGACTATTTTGATCTTACGGCGGGAGCACTAATGCTCGCACTATTTGCCCGAGACGGGGTGAACCTTTACTCCCTCCTGCACGGAGTCGTTAGGGTTCACGATCACACGCTGTCCCAGCTTCAGGCCGGATAGTACTTCAATGCGGTCGCCAAAGTCGCGCCCCACGGTGATGGGTTGGAAATGGACCTTGCTGTCGGCATCCACCAGAGCCACCAGCGTGCCGGCGGGGCGCACTACCAAAGTGTCGCTAGGGATCAATAATGGCGGATCTTTGCGAGGCAGATTGAGGTCCACTTGGGCGTACGTTCCTGGCATCAGCTTGCCATCGGGGTTGGGCACCTGGATTTCGACCAGCAGCGTGCGGCTGGCCGGGTCAAGCGCATTGGCGGTCCGCGTAACCAGGCCGTTGAATTTCCGGTCGGGCAGGTCGGCCGTACTAAGCGTCGCAGTCTGTCCGACGCGCACTTCTGGAGCACTGACTTGCGGGACGTTTACGTAGGTGCGCAATGGGTTGGACTGCGCGATGCGGAAAAGCAGCGTGCTGCCAGTATTGACCAGAGCGCCGACATCAATGTTGCGCAGTGTTATGACGCCGGCAAAGGGCGCGCGAACTTGCAAGTAGCCCTGTAGTTCGGTAAGTCGCGCAACATTGGCCTGCGAGGCGCCGACATTACCCTTGGCTGCCGCCACTGCGCGATCGAGTGCGCGGACGTTGGCGGACTGGGCCAGATACTGCGCCTGATATTGATCGTTTTCCTGACGCGACACTACGCCGCGCTTGGCGAGATTGTCCCAACGCGAGGCAGTGACCTTGGCCAGCGCTTCGTTGGCCTTGCCTTGTTCCAAAGCCGCTGTGGCGCGCTCCAGATCAGCCTGTGTCTGCTGGACGGCGGCGCGCGCCTGCACCACCTGCTGATCGAGATCCGGGGCCTGAATGTCGGCCAGCAGCTGCCCGGCGTTGACTTTGTCGCCAATATCGACGTAACGACGCTGGATGAAACCTTCCGCGCGGGCCAGAATGGGAGCTTCCGTTACCGCTTGGATATTTCCGGGAAGCACCAGATTGCCCATGTTGCTGCCCCTGATGGCGGCCGCGACGCTGACTTCCGGCAGTGATTCTGCTTCGGTATGCGCCTCAGTGATCAGTTGCAATGCGGTTCGATGGCGCGGTACATAGCCTGCAAAAAAAGCCACTACAAAGACGGCCGCGATCAACACCAGCAATCCTAGGATGGTACGGTTGCGCGGGCGCGGCGGATGCTCCAAGACATGCGTTCCGGCGTGCGCGTGTTCTTGATGGTGCAACCGCTGCTTGAGTTGCTCGATTTCAGCGCGAAGTTCTTCTTCTAAGCTGCCCAGTATCGTCCGACTGGGGTTGTCTGGTTCGTTGCTGCTCGATCGTGTCATCGTAGTTTTCAATACAATTGCAATTCCAGATCCGCTATGCCTTCCCGCTCTTCTTCCTCGATCTGTTTATCGTGGTCCACGGGCGGCTGCTTACGTAGATACGTGTATACGATTGGCACCACGAATAGGGTCGTTAACGTGGCAAGTAACAGGCCGCCGATCACGGCGCGGCCTAAAGGCGCATTCTGCTCGGCGCCTTCGCCGATTCCGAGGGCCATGGGAATCATACCCAGAATCATGGCGGCCGCCGTCATCAGCACTGGGCGCAGCCGGGTATAACCCGCCGACAACGCCGCGGCTCGAACGCTCTTGCCCTCTAAACGCTCATCATTCGCGAACACCACCATCAAAATGGCGTTTGCGGTGGCTACGCCGATACACATGATGGCGCCCATCAGCGACGGAACGCTGAACGTCGTCTGGGTCACGAACAACATCCACACGATGCCACTCAGAGCGCCTGGCAACGCGCTCAGGATGATTAGAGGATCCACCCAGGATTGAAAATTGACAGCCATTAACAGGTATACCAAAACTACGGCCGCGATTAGGCCCAGGCCGAGCCGGTAAAACGAGTCACGCATCGTCTTGGCCTGCCCACGCAGTATGAGTGTGGTGGTTTTGGGCACGCGCGTTTGCGCCAGGATTTTCTCTACTTGCGATGTGACGCCTCCCAGATCGCGGCGGTCCACATTGGCGTACACGTCGAAAACCGGCTGGACATTGTAGTGGTTGACAATCTCGGTAGCGAGGCCGTGATCGACGGTCGCCAGGTTCGACAGCAACTGCGTCGGGTAGGGTATCGCTCCGGGATTTCCGTAAGCCATGGACGCCTGATTGGGAGCCGCGCCAGTGGAGCCGTCGGTGGCGTTGGACGTGCCGGCTGAACCAGCCGTGTTAGACATCACTGACGAGGCTCGAACGGCGACGGGCGTACGCATCAGGGCATCCACCGAGTCGATTTTGTACTGCGGCGTTTGCACCAGAATCTGATAGTTGACTCCGTTCTTCCAATTGAGCCACTGATTGGGCGCTACCTGGCCGCTGCCGCTTAAGGAAATCAGCATGCTGTTCGCCACATCTTGTTGCGTCATACCCATCTGGCCGGCTTTAGTGCGGTCGACGTTCACTCGCAGCTCTGGTCCATCCACCACCTGATGGATATGCACGTCCGCGGCGCCGGGGATTTGAGCAATGCGCGCCTCCAATTGCCGAGCGATCTTGTAATTCGGCTCTGCATCGCGGCCGGTTACTTGCACATCGATTGGCGCCGGCAAGCCGAAATTCAGAATCTGATTGGTAATGTTGGCGGCTTCAAAGAAGAACACTACTCCGGGAAATTTTTCGTGCAGACGCTTGCGGAGCCGTTCGGTATAGATTTCACTGGACTCGTGCTCGGGTGTGAGCGAAATCAAAATGTCGCCGTCGCTCGTTCCGATGGAGGGACTGTCGCCGAATCCCAGGTTGAAACCGCCGTTGGGCAATCCAATATTGTCCAGAATGGTATCCAGCTCCCTGCCTGGTATAACGCTTCGGATCTCTCTCTCGATGTCGGCAAAGATCATTTCGGTTTTCTCGATCCGGGTTCCAGCCGCGGCGCGGGCGTGCAGGCGGATTTGACCGGAATCGACGGTTGGGAAGAAATCGCTTCCAATCAGAAAAATCAGCCCGAGAGAACCAAGCGCGAAGACCATAAAGCCGGTGAGGACTGCGCGGCGGTGTTCGAGAGTCCAGTCCAGCAGACCGGTGTACGCGGCGCGGAAACGCTCGAAGCGGCGGTTGAAGGCGAAATGAGTTCGCCAAATGATGCTGTGCCTTTTTCCGTCCCCTGCGCCTTCTCCATGCTCTCCGCGGCGGTACATGTCTACTTCCTGTTTCAGGAGATAGTGAACCATGGTGGGAATCAGGGTGCGCGACAGCATATAGGACGCCAACATCGCGAACACCACGGCCATGGCTAGCGGTGTGAATAAATACTTGGCGGCACCGGTGAGCAACAAGACTGGAACGAAAACGATGCAAATCGATAGCGTAGAAACCAGCGCCGGCACCGCGATTTGCATGGCGCCATCGAGCACGGCGCGCACCAGCGGCTTCTTCATGGCCAGGTTGCGGTGCGTGTTCTCGATTTCCACGGTCGCGTCGTCCACCAGAATGCCGACTGCCAGAGCCATTCCTCCCAGCGTCATTACGTTAATGGTCTCCCCTAGCAGATAAAGGATGACGATAGACGTGAGAATGGAGAGCGGTATCGAAATGCATACGATCAGAGTGCTACGCCAGCTTCCCAGGAAGAGCAAGATCATGAGGCCGGTTAGAATGGCGGCAATACTCGCTTCTTTCAAAACGCCGTTAATCGATGCACGCACAAATAGCGACTGGTCGAAAAGCTGCCGGACCTTAACCGCTGGCGGGATACTCGCCAGAATCTTAGGCAACGCTGCTTTCACTTGATTGACGATATCGAGCGTGGAAGCCTGACCATTGCGCATGATAGTGATGAGAGCGCCGCGGGTTCCGTTGGTCCGCACCATGTTCGATTGCACCCCGTAGCCATCCCGCACGTTCGCGACGTCCTTGAGGTAAACTGTGGCGCCATTAACAGTCTTAACGGGAAGGTTGTTCAGTTCACTGAGCACTTGGGGACTGCTGTTCAGCCGCACCTGGTAATCGCGGTCACCGATCTTGACGTCTCCGGCGGGCAGGATTAAATTCTGGAGATTGACGGCATTTGAGACATCGATCGGTGAAAGCTGTTTGGCATACAACGCGTCCGGATCGAGATCCACAACGATCTGGCGGAACTTTCCGCCGTAGGGTGACGGCACGGCAGCACCTTGCACCATCGCTAGCGGCGTACGTATAAAGTTTTGGCCGAGATCGAAAATCTCTTGCTCGCTGACTGTCTTGCTCTCAAGCCCCAATTGCAGGATCGGAACGCTGGACGCATCGTACTTCAGGATGCTGGGCGGAAAAATACCAGGTGGCATGCCGCGCAAGATCGATTGCGACATAGCCGAGATCTGCGACATTGCCAGGTCCACCCGCGCGTGGGGCTGCAGATAGACTCGAATAACGGCGACGCCGCTATAAGATTGCGATTCGATGTGCTCGATGTCGTTGACGGTGGTGGTCATGGAGCGTTCGAATATCGTTACGACACGCTTCTCCATTTCGTCCGGAGAGATACCGCCGTACGTCCAAACGACACTAACCACGGGGATATCGATGTAGGGGAAGATATCAATCGGCATCGTCTTGATAGCCGTAATCCCAAGCAGGAGAATGGCAACCGACATCACGACGAACGTATAGGGGCGGCGAAGAGCTAATCTAACAATCCACATAGAGAACTCAGGCTATATGTTTGTAAAGATGTTTAAAGACGGCAAGAAGTTATTAGCCCTTTAGAGTCATTCCAGGCAGGGCATCAATATCGGGTCGGTAAGTTCAAGCTTGACATTCTAAAACGCCAGTATCTTACTTATATTGCGCGATTTAGCGCCGCCTCGCCTTCTCGATCTCCTTGGCTGCATTCGGATCGATATTCAGTTGATTCGAGCGAGCCCGGTATAGTACGTATGCTACCAGCAAGATTGCGAGCGCGATCACCCACACCAGCGTCCTTTTCACAAGTGAATGATCCCGCGCTGTATAGCCGCCGTTGCCGCTTGCGTCCGGTCGTCCACGCCCAGCTTGTTGAGGATGCTTTTGACGTGATTCTTCACCGTATGTTCGGCAATGCTCAAGTCGTGTGCGATTTGCTTGTTACCGTGGCCTTTTACGATAAGCGAAAGCACATCCATCTCCCGGCTACTGAGACCGGCGGGCAGGGAACTCGCCTCCAGCACGGCGGCGACGGACGCGGGCAAGTACTTCTCGCCCGCCTGAACGGCATGGATGGCACGGATCAACTCATCGTGCAGGACGTCTTTGGTGAGATAGGCGCGCACTCCGGCCTGTAGCGCGCGGCGGATGTCTTCATCGCCGCCGTAGGTGCTCAACGCTATGATGCGCGAGTCCGGCTGTTCGGCGCGAATCGCGATAATGGCATCCAGGCCGGTCATTCCCGGCATACGCATGTCCATGAGCGTGATGTCGGGGTGATGCTTGCGATACAGCTCGACTGCCTGAGCGCCGTTGGCCGCTTCTCCGACCACCGACATATCGGGCTGCATGTTGATAATGGTCTTGACGCCGACCCGGGCGATGAGATGATCCTCAGCGATCAGGATGCGGATGGCGTGGGGCGCGGCGTGCGGGGCGCTCGCGGGCTGGCTCATGACAGCGGTACCGTGACTTCAACTTCGGTACCTTCGCCCCGTTCGCTGTGCAATTGAAGTTCGCCGCCCAGCCGCTCGGCTCGTTCGCGCATGCCAAGGATACCGAAATGGCCGCCGATCTCCGAGAAGGCATCGGTCTGCTCGAAACCCTCGCCATTGTCGGCCACGCGCATCTTCAACGTGCCGTTGTTCATGGCGAGGTGAATCCAAACTTCTTTGGCGTGGGCGTGCTTCACAGTATTTGTGACCGCTTCCTGCGCGATTCGCAACAGGTGCTGCTCCATTTCCTCCGGCAGTTTGCGGCCCGCTCCTTCGACATCGACGTGAACCTTGACTGGCGAGCCGGCAGTCCATTGGCGAGCAGCTTGTGAAAGGGCAGCCGGCAGATCCTGGCCTTCGAGCGCGGAGGCGCGCAGGTCCATCACCGACCGGCGAGCTTCAGTCAAACTATGACGCGCCATTTTGCGCGCGAGATCAAGGTGCGTGCGCGCGGACTCCAGGTGGCCGTTGAGAGTAAGTGCCACGGCGTCGAGCTGGGACGAGATGCCGACGAATCCCTGCGCCAGCGTGTCATGAATCTCGCGCGCCAGCCGCACGCGCTCCTCCAGCACCAGCGCGAAGCGTTGCCGGATCTGGCGCACACGCAGGCGAAAAAGTCCCCAAATGGCCGCCCCGCCGAGCGCCACGCAAAGATAGCGGAACCACGCAGTCTCGTAAAAATGCGGCTGCAAGACAAAAGAAAACGCAGACTCGCTGGATGGCCCGCCCGGAATGCCAGCCCGCACGACGAATCGATAATTCCCATGCGGGAGGCTGTTGTAGTTGGTAACGCGCCTTGCCACGGCGGTCACCCAGTCGGGATCCAGCCCTTCCAGACGGTAAGAGTAGCGAACGCGCTCCGGAGTGCTGAGATTGATTCCGGTGTAGCGGAACTGCAGGCGTCCATCCCCAGGCGGTAAGACGGCCGGCTTATTCAGAGCGACGGATCGGCCATCCACCGTAATATCGAGCAGATGCACCACAGTTGCGTCGAGCTCCGGAGGCCGCTGGTTGGGATCCACAACTGCCAGGCCTCGGCTAGTGGGAAACCATAGCCGTCCGTCCGCGGTCTGCGTGCCTCCGCGGCTGGTTGGATAGCCCGGCGCACACTGCGCGCTTCGGAGGCCATCGGCCGCGCCGTAGTTCACCGCCGGGATAGACTTGATTTTTCCGGCGAAGTAATCGTTCAGGTCCTGTTTTCGTACGCGGCAAATGCCGCGAGTGGTACTGAGCCATAGCGAGCCATGGCCGTCATCTTCAACGTGCGAGATGTTATCGCTTAATAATCCTTCCCTGGCTGTGACGCTGAAGAAATGTCCGTTGCGCAGGCCGTTCAGGCCTCCCCCGAAAGTCCCGATCCAGAGCGTGCCGTCCCGATCGTCAACCAGAGACCGGATCTCATTGCTCGATAGTCCGTCGGTGGTAGTAAAAAGCTGCGATTTCCCGTCTTTGAGACGCCACAAGCCGTGCCCGTATGATCCGGCCCACAGGCTACCCTCGCGCGTTTCGCACAGTATGACGAATGCGTCGTTCAGGAGTGGCCCGCCGGGAATGACATTGCGAGCCCGGCCACCCTGGAGTTCACTCAACCCCGCGGGCAAGGCAACCCATAGCTTTCCCGCGCGGTCTTCCAGGAAATCAAAGGCCAGCCGCCGGTTTAGCGGATCTTCGATTACCGGATTAATGAAGCGGCCCTCGTGCATCCGGCTGGGTCCCTCGCGCGTAGCGATGAGCAGATCGCCGTTGTGATCTTCACGGATGGAAAAGATCTCGTTGCTTGGGAGCCCGTCGCGCGTGGTGTAGACCAGCGGATTTCCGTTTCCAAGCTGCACCAGGCCGCGATCGTGAAAGCCGATCCAGATTCTGTCACGGCTGTCCTGATAAACGGTAGTGGGCTCGTCACTAGGCAGGCCCTCCGCTTCGCCGAAATTGGTGAACATATCGTCGCGGAAACGATTTAGCCCGCTGTTCATTCCCACCCAAAGGTTCCCCTCGGTGTCTTCGTAGATGCAGCGCACCCAATCCCGTTCGCGCGACGTCGCCACCGGGTTGCTGACGAAACGGCCGTTCTCGAGGCGCGCCAGCCCGCCGTTGGTTCCGGCCCAGAGGTTGCCGTCATGATCCTCCCAGAGCGAGCGGACGAAGTTGTCCGGCAGGCCATCCTTGGTCTGAAAGAGCCGCAACTTGCCACCCGGGGTTCGCATCAGAAGGCCCGATGGACCAGCGACCCATAGATTGCCGTAATGATCCTGAGTCAAGGTGGTGACGATGTCGCCGGCCACTTCTGGCGGCCCGACCACCGGCACGAAGCGGTCGCCAGCGAACCTTGCAACTCCGGCGAATCCCGCCACGTACAGGGCGCCATCGCGGCCTGAATAGACCGCTCGTGGTGATTCGATGGGCAGACGGTCGCCTGGGGTGAAATTGGTGAATTTACCGTTTTGGAAGCGGCTCACAAAGATACCGGCCGCCATCCAAAGCGCGCCCGACTGATCTTCGGTGATCGAGCTGATGAAGCTGTCGGCCAGGCCGTCTCTCTTTGTGTATGTCGTAAATTTGTGGTCTCGATAGAAAGTCAACCCGCCCGCGCTGCCGATCCACAGGCCCCCGTCGCGGGCGGCCCACAGCGCGCCGACACTGTTGCTCGGCAACGCGCCGTTTTCTTTGTTGAAAACGACGAAATCGTACCCGTCGAATTGAGCCAGTCCCTCATCGGTGCCTAACCACAGATAACCGTCTTTGGTTTGAGTGATGGCTCTGATGGTGTCTTGCGGAAGCCCGTGCTCCTGGGTCCAAACGGTACGCGTATACTGCGTAAGAGCGCGCCGAGGATTAAGCGCTAGCGCTGGGCGGCAGCTTGCAAGGAACAAAGCACCGCACGCAGCCAGAGCTATGAAGAATCGGCCCACATCTTGAGTTTAGTTGGTGCAGGTGGTTGGTGGCGTGTGGCCTATTGGCGCCAACGAACCCAGACCTTTTTCTAGGCCGCGTCCTGCCCGATCGGGTGATGTGCCGCCTGGTTGAAAAAAGCCATCCTTGAGTTACAAAGTCTTATGGAAAACCCACTCATCGCTTTATCACTTGAATTAGCGGCCACTGCCGAGCGCGCAGGCCGGTCCGTCGTCGCCGTGAACGCCCGCTGGCGGAATGCATCCAGCGGCGTGATCTGGCGCAACGGCGTAATTGTTACCGCCGACCATACCATTCGGCGCGAAGAAGAGATTCGCGTTACACTGCCGGACGGCCGCAGTGCCGCCGCGGAACTGGCGGGGCGCGATCCCGGAACTGACCTGGCCGTGCTCAAGGTCGACACTGGGGATGCCCCGATTGCCCAGTCGCCCCCGGCGGATTCGATCAAAACCGGTAATCTGGCCTTAGCCATCGGGCGCTCAGAACAAACCGGCGTGAGCGCCGCCATGGGCGTGGTCAGCAATGCCTCCGGACCATGGCATACGTGGCGTGGCGGCAAGCTGGACCGCTTCATCCGCCTCGACATCGGCCTCTATCCGGGAGTATCGGGCGCAGCCGTGGTGGATGCGGAAGGCAAGCTGCTTGGCATCGCCACCGCCGGGCTGTCGCGTACGTCGTTGTTGGCGATCCCGGCCGCGACTATCGACCGTATCACCGACGAGCTACTTCGCCAGGGACACATCGCGCGTG
>DATMMD010000229.1:0-4891 GCA_035569875.1 Bryobacteraceae bacterium | reverse complement strand
TACTGCACGCCATGTCCGGTACCGAGCTGTCCCGCGTACGAACCGAACTCCGGCTCCTTCCTCCTGAGCCTAACAACCAAAGACTGCTCATGTCGAGAGGAGCCGACATTGTTATGCAATCAAGTGCATCGGGCCAAATAGCACTTGTCGGTCCGACTACCAGGAGTGAGCCAACCGCAATCGCGACCACGTCTCGGCAGTCACTTCTTCAACCACCCTTGTAACTGTAGCCAATCTCTCGATTCAATTGTCCGGAGGTTCTGTCTTCGCATTTCGAAACCGTGGCCACCCTTCGCGTACATATGCAGCTTGGCCGATTTGCGCCCACCCTTCCACTTCTCGTACAAAGCGACGCTTTCGGGCGCCAGTCCGAGCTGATCATCGGTCGCAGCCGCCACAAACATAGGCGGCGCATCCACTGGAACGGGATCATCTTTAAACATCGCTGCGGCCCATAGATCGGGGCTACAAAGGTCAGGAGCTCAACACAGTGCGCTCGGCGTTGACGGCGGCACCGATGACACCGACCTCGTCGCTTGTGGGAATGACTTCGAAGCGACTACCTTGCAGCGGGCTCATCTTGATCATTTCGTGGACGAAGCGATCGAGCAAACCGATGTCGATAAACTTAGCGTTGGGGCCGGTGATGTAGAACTGGCCCGGGCCCTCCATGTGGATGCTGGTAGCGGTGGCCGCGGCCAACGCACGGTGGCCCAGTGTCAGAAATTCGGCGCAACGGGCGTCGCCGGCCGCGGCGTTGGCGAAAACCTCTTCGGGCTCCAGATCCAGAAAGCGCATCCGCATGGAGCGGTGCCCGAGGATGCCTTCCAGGTGCCCGCGGCCGCCGCAGCCGCAGAGATTTTCTTTGGGGTCCAGCGTCACCACCGAGTGGCCGCCTTCCCAAATGCCTTCGGCCCAAGGATAGCGGCCGAAGCCGACGCCGTTGCCGAGGGTCCACACGCGAATGAGTTTGTGGAGTTTGTCGCGCGCGGCCGCTATGCCCGCTGCCATGGCGTCGGCGTCGTTGAAAATGCGAACCGGCACTGACGCGTGACCCGAAATGGCATCGGAAGACAACGCCGCCTGGAGATGGAAACCTTTCACCTGCTGAAGATTGGGGGAGTCCTCTACCACGCCGTGGCTGATGATTCCCGGGAAACCCAAGCCGATGGCGTCGATCTTTTCTCCCTTGGCGACGCTTTCGATTTGCTGCTTGATGCAATCTCCGATGCTGTCCGCGGGCATCCCGGCGAGGATATCCAGCGCCCCATTCTGCGGATACACGCCAAGCGGGCCGACGACCTTGTTGTCTTGGACGAGCCCCACTGCGATGTGCTCCATCACCAGTACGCCGATTGTCCTGCGCATTCTTTACCTCAGTTTGTTCAAGCCGTTGAAGGCGGCGGCCTTGTAGCATTCGGCGAGCGTCGGATAATTGAAAACGGCATCGGCGAAATATTCGACGGTGCCTTTGAACGCAAAGACTGCTTGACCGATATGGACAAGCTCGGAAGCGCCTTCTCCGACGATGTGCACGCCGAGAAGCTCTTTTGAGTCGGGATCGAAAATGAGTTTCAGGCGGCCGGTGGTGTCGCCGCGAATTTGGCCGCGGGCGATTTCGCGGAAGAAGGCGATCCCGACTTCGTAGGGGACACCTTCCTCGGTAAGCTGTTCTTCGGTTTTTCCGATGAAAGAGATCTCCGGGATGGTGTAGATGCCGTAGGGATAGTTCGCGCGATTGGAATGGATGGGAATGCCGAACGCGTTGGCGGCCGCCATACGGCCTTGCTCCATGGAAACAGAGCCGAGACTTGGGAACCCGATGACGTCGCCGACGGCGAAGATGTGCGGCTGCTTGGTGCGGTAGTCGGCGTCGACGGGAATGCGGCCGCGGGCGTCGGCGTCGAGACCTGCGGCAGCGAGGTTGAGTTCCTCGACGTTTCCTTGGCGGCCCACGGCGTAGAGCAGGACATCGCCGGAAACTTTTTTCTTGCTCTTGAGAACGGCGGCGACGCCGTTGTCCGGGGTCTCTTCGACGCCCTCGACTTCTTCGTTGAGGCGCAGGGTGACTCTGCGGTCACGCAGGTGGTAGCAGAGCGCTTCTACCATCTCGGAATCGGCGAACTCCAACAGGCGCGGGCGTTTTTCGATGAGCGTGACGCGAACACCGAGGGTGGCAAACATGCACGTGTATTCGACCCCGATGACTCCACCACCGACGACGATCAGGGTTTTGGGGATCTGCGGCATGCCGAGGATTTGATCGCTATTGATGATGGTGCGGTTGTTGAAGGGCACCAGTGGGGAAATGGCGGCCTTGGTTCCGGTGGCGATGACGGTGTTGGCGGCTTCGTAGTCGGATTGGTTGCGTGAGCTGATCACGCGGATGTGACACGCATCGAGGAAGCTGGCGGTTCCGGTCAAGACTTCGATGCCATTGCGCGAAAGCTGCGCGCGGATGACGTCGATTTCGGTTTTAATGACGTGCTGCGCGCGGAAGGAAAGATCAGCCATGGTGATCTGGTCCTTCACGCGATAGTTGACGCCGTAAATGTTCTGGTAATAGAAGCCTGAGAGATGCAGGACCGCTTCTCGGATGGTTTTACTGGGGATGGTGCCGGTGTTGATAGCGACTCCGCCGACGACCTCGAGCTTTTCGACCAGGGCTACATGTTTGCCGAATTTCGCTGCTTGGATGGCGGCACGCTGGCCTCCGGGGCCGGAGCCGATGACGATGAGATCGTACTTTTCCATGGCGAGCCGCTAAACTGCTGGCTGAGGGTGCCGGGAGGAGCAGCGGAAGTATATCACTGTCATTAGGATGTCCGGCTCGGCGACACAGGCATCCCACAAGAGCGCGTTCTTGGCGGGGCGGCGCCTGCCGAGCCTAAGTCTTGATAAAGCGCTTACCGGACAAATCACGAGCGTGTCGCTGGGCTTGTTAGATCGGAAGTCCCGAGTCGATGTCCTTGATGAGAACCATCCAAGTCCTAACCCCACACCTAACCCCTCTGCGACGCCACCGCCCTCCCTGCCCCTACCCTTGCCACAACCTCTTCCGGCACCGGCATCGTCGCCCTGGCAAAGTCAAAGTCCCGGTTTTTACACTAGCCTCTGTGGAAGTGATGTTGGCTCGTTATGTGTATCTGGTCCGACACAAGCGGGTTCCGGCGTTTCCGTCATCTCTCCCGGAATCAGTTATCCTTTCATTCCAAGCGCGAGTGCGACCATCAACTATTTTGTTCCGGCAACCGGAAGCTCCGCGACGGTCGTGAACTTCTTAAATGGACCGAGTCTCAGCATCTCCGCAGGTGAAGGCGTCATAATTTCGTATACGTGCAATTCTGATGGCCAAGCATTCGGAATTGGTTTCGGAGTAGGATCTCCAGTTAGCTTCACGGTAGGAGAAGGTATAAGTTCTCCATTGGATTCGAATGACGGTCCGAACTATTATCCCGATAGCCTAGCGAGCGCGGTCTATCGCGATAACGAAATCGCATGAATCGAACATCTCGTGGGAATTTACGGACGCCCAATTGAGCTTGCGGATCGCGGCCGCATCGAGCTGAGTCGCACTTTGTTCGCGTGCTTCGAAGGTCCACGGCGCTCCGGCAAACGCCTCAAAGGCGTTTCGGCGTGGGCAACTGCTTCCGGTGTAGAATTGCGGCGAAATGGCACTGTCCGCCGGAACTCGATTAGGACCCTACGAGATCTTGGACGCGATTGGCGCGGGCGGGATGGGCGAAGTGTATCGCGCCCGTGACACGCGGTTGGAGCGCTCTGTCGCGATCAAGATTCTTCCCACGCAATTTTCTTCCGACCCGGTTCGCAAACAGCGGTTCGAGCGCGAAGCCAAAGCCATCTCCAGCCTGAATCATCCGCATATCTGCGTTTTGTATGACGTGGGCAGCCATGACGGCATCGACTACCTGGTGATGGAGTGCGTCGAAGGTGAAACGCTCTCCAGGCGTCTGGAAAAAGGCGCATTGCCCATTGAGCAAGTTCTCAAATTCGGCATGCAAATCGCCGACGCGCTGGACAAGGCGCACCGCAGCGGAATCATCCACCGCGATCTGAAGCCCGGCAACATCATGCTTACGCCAACGGGCGCGAAGCTGCTCGACTTCGGCCTGGCCAAGCCGGCCGCGCCGCTGGCCAGCCTGGCAACGCTCACCGCAACCGCCGTGAAACAATCCCCCGCCACCGAACAGGGCACCATCGTTGGCACATTTCAATATATGTCCCCGGAGCAGATCGAAGGGAAAGAGCTGGATGGTCGTAGCGACATTTTCTCTCTGGGTGCGGTGCTGTACGAGATGCTCACCGGCCAGCGCGCATTCTCTGGAAAGAGTCAACTCAGTGTAGCCTCGGCGATCCTCGAAAAAGAACCCACGCCGATCAATTCGATCAAGCCGATGACCCCGCCGACGCTGGATCATGCGATTCGGAGATGCTTTGCGAAAGATCAGGAAGAGCGCTGGCAGACAGCGCGGGATTTGATGCTGGAATTGAAGTGGATCGCGGAAGCGAGGTCACAAGTCGGCGCGCTTGCTGCCGATAATTCGCCACGCAAGTTGCGCGAGCGGTGGGCATGGCTCGCGGCTGGCGCGCTTGCCATCGCTGCGGTCCTCGCTGCCGCGGGCTGGTGGCGCGCCGCTAGTACTCCGCCACTGCGCCTACCGGTGCGGCTCAGCGCCGAGTTGCCCCCGGGTGCAAGGATTAACAGATTTAGAGGCTCTCAGCTGGCGCTTTCCCCGGACGGCACACGCATCGTTGTCGCCGAGCAAAGCGAGCCGACCGGTGACTGGCATCTAGCCATGCGCAGGCTGGACCAGAGTCAGTTTGAGTCACTCTCTGGCACCGACCATGCACTCATGCCATTCTTTTCTCC
>DATMMD010000228.1:0-34623 GCA_035569875.1 Bryobacteraceae bacterium | reverse complement strand
CGCCTTCACGGGTGCTACCACCTCGCGTAAAGGATATTTCGAAGTGGCCAACAAGGGCACCATATTCTTCGATGAGATCGGCACCATCAGCATGGAGACGCAGGCCAAGCTGCTGCGCGTCATTCAGGAGCGCGAGTTCATGCCGGTCGGTTCCACCGAAACCATAAAGGTGGATGTCCGGATCATCGCGGCCACCAATGCCGAGCTGAAGAAACTGGTGGAGGACGGTAAGTTCCGCGAGGATCTGTATTATCGGTTGAACGTGATCAATCTGGCGCTGCCTCCACTGCGCGAGCGTAAAGAGGACATTCCACGCCTGGTGGAGCACTTCTTTACCAAATATAGCCGCGATAACGAGAAGTTTCTGGACGCCGAGGGGAAAAGCCAGTTGCGCTTCGAGCCGGATGCCATGCAACTGCTCATGGACTATAACTGGCCCGGCAACGTGCGTGAGCTGGAGAATGCGGTCGAGCGCGCCGTAGTGCTGGCATCGCACATGACCGTCCCCGTAGATGTCATGCCCGATTCCATTCTGCAAGCCGGAGGCGTCCGCATCCGCCGCGATGCCAGCGGCACGCTTCCAGCCGACGCTTCACTGTTCGAAGTGGTCGCCGATTTCGAGCGCCGCAAGATCATCGAAACGCTCGAAACGGTGAACTGGAGCCAGACCGACGCCGCCGAAAAGCTCGGCATTCCGCTGTCGACCCTCAATCAAAAGATCAAACGGCTGAACATCGAAGTGAAGCGCAAGGGTTCTTCGGGCGCGGCTCCGGCGGCGTGACATTCAGTTTCCTTACGCGGGATGATCACCAAAGAACTGCGGCCAACCACTCCTAACGTGGGTCTGCTTCACTTTTTCCAGCTTCGACACCACGCACGACGTAGTGGCGGTCGCGTAAATCTTCCCGTGAGGCCCATATAACGCGACCCTTGGCGGTGATTGCCCGGCTCCCCGCGTGTGTCACCTGCGTCTCCGCGCGCAATCGGATACGGCAATCGTCGCGGCGCGCACGAAGCGAACATGCAAATCGCCACTCGGCCGGCGAGCCCTCGCAGGCGGACACGACCCTCCGCCGCTTCTACATACAAGATGCCCAATCTGGGGAGGATCGGTCGAGTCGGTAGCTTCCCCCCAAAAGCACGTTGTAGCGTCCAAGTAGCGCTTCACACCAGTACCGTTCCGCCATCGATCACGAGCGTCTGCCCAGTGCCGAACTCTTCCTGCATCAAGAACAGATAGGCTTGCGCTATGTCATGAGGTTCGCCGACTCGGCCCACCGGCAGACTATTGCCCACGCTCTCATACAGGTGCTCGCGTTCTGCTGCCGTCATGTTCTGCCAGAGGTTCGTCCGAACAACTCCAGGGGACACCGCATTCACGCGAATCGGCGCCAACTCCAGGGCAAGGGCGCGTGTCAGAGCTTCGATTGTTCCGCAGACACTAGCGGCAATAACCCATCCTTTAAGCGGACGCTGCCCGGCAACTCCGGTCGTGAGCACAATAGAGCCACCCTTGCGAATATTCTTGCTTCCGTACTTAACCGCAGCGAGAGCCGCCCAATAACGCAACTCAAAGGCTCGTCTGGCGTGTTTCAGATCGGTGGTGGCAAGGTCCTGCAAATGGAGGTTATCTCCAGCCGTGAATACCAAGTGATCAAAAGCGCCAAGCTTCGTAAAGAGAGTTTGGACGGCCTGTTCGTCCGAGAGGTCAAGGGTTTGGCCCTGCGCGTTTTCGCCCAACGATTCAACCGCCTTCTGAACTCGTTCCGCGTTGCTGGAGGCGATAACGACGTTTGCGCCTAGCGATTCCGCCTGCTCGGCGACTGCCAAACCAATTCCCGAGGAACCTCCCAAGATGACGACCCGCTTGTTCTGTAAACCGTTTCCTTTGTGCATTGGATTCTCCGTTCTGCGCACTTCTTTCTGCCTACACAGTCAAAGATGACGTTGGTCTCCTATGCGGATCATGCATAATGATCATGATGTCCATGCGTTTAGAGAAACTGCGTCAGGTCGATTTGAATCTCCTGATTACGTTCGCAGCTATTGCGGAGGAAAAGAGCGTCACGGCGGCAGCGTCAAGGCTATTGCTGAGCCAGCCAGCTGTTAGCCGGGCGCTTCAGCGCGCACGCGCACTGTTTCAGGATGACCTTCTGGTCCGCTCACCGCATGGCTTCGAACTCACGTTGCGAGGCCGCAAGATCCTGGATGAGCTTGAGGGTCTGGTTCCCAAGATGGAGCATCTAGTCGCGCCCACTGCCTTCGATCCAGTCCGGGAGAAGAGCCACTTCCGCATTTCAGGCCCTGACAATGTTTGCACGGTCGTGCTCCCGCGTTTATGCCGGCAATATGGGAACGGGCGCTACCAAGTGCTTTTTGAATTCCATCCGTGGCAGAGTGGCATCGCTGAGCTGGTGGAACACGGGCAACTGGATCTTGTTCTCCACATTGATGACGGGCTTCTTCCGTCGCACTTTCAGTCGGAAAGGCTCTATCGCGAGGATTGGATTTGTGCCGTTGCGCATGACAGCCTCTTTGGCGACTCGCTATCGCTTAAGCAATACCTGGCGGCAAGCCACATCGTCGTCTCCACTTATGCTGGGGTGCAGACCATTCCGGACAAGCAATTGGCGGCTGTCGGCGCCAAACGCAACTCTTGTATACGAGTGCCTTACTTTGGCGTTGCCCTGCAGTGTCTCGCGGGCACCGAACTTGTACTGACGCTAACTAGTGGCTTGACGTCAGTTGTCAAACGAGATCGCAAGCTGCGTCTCGTGAAGGCGCCGCAGGAATTTCACGCTTTTCACTTCCTGATGGCTTGGCATCCGCGGCTCAACACCGATCCTCGTCACGTGTGGCTTCGCGAGGCGATGCGATCAACGACCGCGGGTCTCGATGCATAAGCGAAGGAACGGACAGCTGGTTGGTTGATTGCTACCGCCAGCCGCCCAGGATAGCTCCCATCAAAACCAGCGCGACGGTAAGATACTCTCCATTCACAATCCCACCCAAACACCGCCGGAAGACCAGCGGTCGCGACCCCATTCCGAACCCCGCGGCGAATACCACAGCCCTCCCACTAGCAAGCGTTACCTCTTTGACTCACCCCATTCCTTAGCCCAACTCTATCGGCCCGCTAACAAAGCGCCGGCGTAGCCGGCTGTAGGATGCCGGAGTAGCTGACAGCCCCGCCACTGATTCTAAACACGCACCGACGATTGCTTGCTGGCATAATCCTACGTCGGAGGCTCGATGTCAGAACAAGGGAAGCGTTTGCGACAGCACCTGCCGAGCCGTTTTGGAGAATGGACCATCAGTAAACGAGGCGACTAGGTAGGGTCGGCATCTTGAAAATCACTTGAGAACCAGATAGCATTTCTTCGGAGCCTTCCGCGAATGATTTTGCTCAAGAGCGTGGGTGCCGGAGTCTCGGGCTCCATGAGTTTGTCCGTAATCCGTCGCCACGATTCGTGGTCCTAGCGCTCTAACGCCCATCCTGAGCGTTATCACCCAGCCCATCCTTCCTGTGGCGCTGTAACTATCATGTTTCTAGGGTTCTGGCGTGGCAGACTTCATGCAATACGTGTCCAGAAAGCTGTGTTTGTCCTCCCGATTGCCTTTGCGCGTTCCGCCTTCGCCCAGGCCGATCTACTGTATTTCCGCCGCCAAAGCGTGAGTGGAGCGTTCCAGACGGGGCCGAGAGCCAGTGCTGGGTAGGCGCTCGATAGAACCAACACCAATGTATAGTCCGCCACCGAGTTGCAACCAAGAACGGTTTGGTCTTGGGCGGAACCTAATGAACAGATGCTCGACTCCGCGCAGGTGTATCGGCAATTGCAAAGGTCCTCCCTGCACGTGTAGAAAGAACCGCCGCAGAAATCCATCCATCAGGCAGACCCGGAAATTCATTTTCCGGCCTGATTTCGAGCCAGGAATTCATTAGGATCTATCCTAATTGCAACGGATCAGTACGCCTTAACGTCCGGGAGACAATGGTAAAAGCGGCGGTTCGTTCACTGGCATGTCTCCCACTGTTCTGGGCCCACCTTTGGGCGCAGGGGCTAGACGTTATGTTCGTGTTGGAAACGTCTCCGGGCACGGAGCAGCAGATCGGCTTGATCCGTCCACGGGATCTGAAGGAGGGTGATAGAGCGGGAGTAATCGGCTATGCACGCTCGGTTCAAATGCTTCAGTCACTTACGGAGGACCATGAAGCGTTGGCCACGGCGCTGCAACGAGCCGGTATGCGGATCACAGTCAGCCCGTACTCCGGCCGGTCACCGGCAGCCGGCCGGGGCTCGCTCGCGGGAGGCCAAGTCGTTCAAGGCGAGACAGTCGATCTCTCGGGAGCACTGCGCCAAGCACTTCGCGAACTTGGTGATAGGGGTTCTGAAGTGCGAAAGCGCGTGGTTATTGTGCTGGATGCCAGCGAGGACCCCACGCTGGGCAACAATCTAGATTCGCTTAAGGCGCTGGTGGCGGCGGGCCGGACGCGGCTATTCGCCGTTGCGATTAGTGTAGGTTCAGGCCGGGCCTATTCTTTTCCTGTAATGACAGCTCAGTCCCTAGATCAGCTAGCAAAGGATTCTGGTGGGCGAGTGTTCCGGGGCGCATGGGACCTCAAATCCATTCTCGCGGCGGCGCGCAAACCATAGCTTGAGTTGCGTCGCAGTGAGCGCGGCAGACCCGTTTGTTGTGGGATTCCACCCGCTCGACCATGAAGCCGCCGGGTCTGGCGAGCGTCTCAAGCGCGGTTTCGCGTTCGAATGGTCGCCCGTGTCAAGTGCATGCCTTGTACAAACTAACGAGTGCCCTCAGCTTTGAAAAGACCACTGCCAACACGGTATCCCGATGGGAAACTGCCACCTACAAACCGTCGATTGCCGGCCGTGACGTGCTGGCCCGATTCTTCGAAGAAGTTACTCTCTATGCGCGATTCCGAAGGGTGCACCGAGCGAAACGAAAGGCTTGATGCCCGCGACCCGACTTGCGCAGAACCCGCGCCGCTCTGTGTCACTAACTATGAGATTTTGTGTCACGTTCTCCGACACGAATGTCAACAAGTCTAAAATCCTATACCGGCCCCCTCCGGGTCTTGACTGAAGCCGGGCCCGCGGATTATAATCAGTCAGCTTACTAAGATAACTATGGCAAGACACGACGCCCTGCAAGGCTCGCTACCGCTACTGATCCTCAAGATTCTAGATCGGCGCGGCCCCCTCCACGGCTACGGCATTACAGCCTGCATCGAAGCCGTCTCCGATCTGCTGCGCGTCGAGGAAGGTTCACTCTATCCCGCGCTTCATCGCATGGAAGAGAGCGGTTGGGTCCGCGCGCGATGGGAGACCACCGAAAACAATCGTCGAGCTCGCGTCTACGAAATCACTGCCCTTGGACGCAAACAACTGGAAGCAGAAGAGCGGCGCTGGACGTCTATCACTGCTGCCATAACGCAGGTTTTGAAACAAGCTTAACCCTATGTCTTGGGTCACCCGCCTCGCTAATGCCTTCCGCCCCGGAAAAACCGCCGCCGATCTCGACGAAGAAATGCAATTCCATCTCGACCAGCGGATCGCCGATCTCCTTAACTCCGGAATGCCGCGGAACGAAGCGGAGCGCATTGCGCGACGGCAGTTCGGCAACCAACTCGCGACACGCGAATCGAGTCACGAGATCAAGTCGGCGGCCTGGATCGAATCGCTATTCCGCGATTTCCGTTTCGGCCTGCGCATGCTCTTGAAATACCGCACCGCGACCTTCGCCGCCATTGCTTCGCTCGCGCTGGCCCTTGGAGCCTGTACCGCCGCGTTTTCCCTCATCGACGCCCTGATGCTTCGCCCGCTCCCGGTTCGTGATCCGCATCAACTCTTTGATCTGGCGCGCGTCTTCCCGCCGTTCATGAGCCCCAACAACCAGCCGCGCGAATTCGACCAGTTCAGCTACCCGCAATTCAAGCTCCTCCGCGACGTGGCACGCGACTCCGCGGATCTTTTCATGACGATCTACAGCGGCGGATTTCAGCCCGCGCTTTTCAACGGCGCCGCCGGATTGTCCGAAAATATTCGCACCGGGTATATGGACGGCCGCGGCTTCGAAATCCTGGGCGTTAAACCGGCGTTAGGCCGCCTTATTCAACCCGACGATGATTCACGTGCCAACGGGCACCTTGTCGCCGTGATCAGTTATCCCTTCTGGAAACGGCGCTTCGGCGGCAGCCCCGCGGCCCTGGGCCGTAAGGTCACGTTCCTCGGGGATACTTTCGACATCATTGGCGTCACCTCGCCATCGTTTACAGGCCTCCAGCCTGGCTATCTCACCGATCTCTGGTTTCCTCTGACCCAAGCCGCGGACCCCCGCCTTCAGGCTGAGGACGTCGAACTGGCCGCCATCTGGGGGCGCGTCCATCCAGGTCTCCAGAAATCCCAAGTTCGCGAGCCCCTCCAGGCCGCATTCACCAACGCTCTACGTGAGCGTCTGCGCATCAATCCTCCACGAAACCTCCACGGCGACCAACTCCGTCAATTCGCCGATCAGCCGCTCATCCTCCGTGACGCCTCCCGAGGCAGCGGACGCGACACGCTGTTCCGCGCGCAGTTCCGCAGGCCGTTCGAGATCCTCGCGCTCATCTGCGCGCTGCTGCTCTTGCTCGCCTGCTCTAATGTCGCCAATCTCATGCTCGCCCGCGCCTCCGCACGTGATGCTGAGATGGCTCTTCGCACGTCACTCGGTGCAACACGGTCCCGCCTGATTCAACAAATGCTCATCGAAAGCGGGCAACTCGCATTCATCGCGACAGTCCTCGCTCTGATCTTCACCGCCTTCGCCGCACCGGCGATTGTCGCGCGGTTGGGACCCTCCGAGCTTCCCGCATTCCTCGACGTCGCGCCCGATTCGCGTTCACTGGCCTTCGCCGCCGCGTTGAGCGTGCTCAGCACCATCCTGTTCGGCCTCGTCCCCGCGCTGCGCGCATCATCCACGCGACCCGAAGCGGCTCTCAAAGACCGCGGAATGCAGCACTCCGCGCGCCTCGGATCGTTGCGCTGGATGCTGGCCGCGCAGATCGGCTTCAGTGTTGCGGTCCTGTTCCTCTCGGGACTGCTTCTGCTCTCATTCCGTAAATTAATCGCCGTCGAGCCCGGATTCGCCCCCGACAACGTAGTTCTGTTCGACCTCGGTCCGCGCGATCCTTTTAGTCGCCATCCCGATTCCGGCCAAAGACTGCTCGAACACATCCGCGATCTCCCGGACGTCCTCGCCGCGAGCCTCACTGCCCAGCGGCCCATGGGCGGCGACATGGTATGGATCATGGCGCCCTTCGTCCGTTTCGCCGGCCGTGCCAACGAAGTCATCCGCCCGGACGAAGTTCCCGTTTCCAACGCCTTCTTCAATGCCATGCAAATCCGCTGGATCGCCGGCCGCGATTTTCTTCCTGAGGAAATAGCGCGCGGCTCCGCGTCCGTGATCGTGAATCAGGCATTCGTGGAGGCCTTTCTTCCTGGAAAAAATCCCATCGGCGAAATCTTCGATACCATGGGCGACGATTCCAACCCGGTTCGCCACCAGGTCATCGGTGTCGCCGGAACCATCCACTACAACCGCCTTCGCGAGCCCGATCCGCCTACCATCTACACACCGCTCCGCGACGCCAGACGCGCCACTTTGAACATTCGCGCCCGCTCGACCTCAGCCGCGGCCCTGGAATCGCTTCGCAAGGAAATCGAATCGGTAGCGCCCACGCTAACGGTTCGCAACAGCATACTTCTCGAGTCCCAAATCGACAACACGCTTCTCAGCGAACGCCTTCTCGCCCTACTCGCCGGATTTTTTTCTGGCGTCGCGGTCCTGCTCGCCGCGGTCGGGCTCTATGGCGTAATCAACTACGCAGCCGTTCGCCGCACGCGCGAAATCGGAATCCGCATCGCACTCGGTGCGGGCCGCGCTTCTGTTGTCCGCCTGATCGTCTCTGGTGCCTCGATCTCCGTCGTGGCTGGGATCGCGCTGGGAATCGTCGCGGGGATAACGTTGGCCCATTATCTGGCATCCCAGCTATTCGGCGTCACGCCGACGGATTTCTGGAGTTTAGCGGCCCCGATTATGAGCATAGTACTCGCCGCTCTCGCGGCATCTCTCCCTCCCGCTGTTCGCGCTGCTCACGCCGATCCCGTAATCGCGCTGCGGCACGAATAATTCTGGACTTTTGTGCCCACGCTGGATGAGTGCGGGCGATCTTCATTTTTGTGTTGACAAACACTGCGCGGTTCTTGTATAAAACTAATAGGTTAATTAACCGCAGGGTTAATAATGATGCCGAGTGATCGATTGAGCACCACGTTTGCAGCGCTTGCGGACCCGACTCGCAGAGCCATCCTGGCACGTCTGCTTTTGGGCGAATGCTCAGTTGGTGAACTTGCCCAGCCATTTGAAATGAGTATGCCCGCGGTATCCAAGCACCTTCGCGTATTGGAGCGCGCGGGATTGATTGCGCAGAGGCGGGACGCGCAATGGCGCCGGTGTCGAATCCAGGCCGGTCCCCTGAAAGATGTGTCCGATTGGACCGAGCGCTACCGCCAAGTCTGGGAAGAGCGGCTGGATCGATTGGACAAGTACGTACAACAACTGAACGCAAAGGAGAAGAAGACTCATGGTAGGAAGCAGCGCAGCCAATAGCGAGAGCTTTAAAGTCACCACGCCGTCGGATCACGAAATCCGTCTCACCCGCCTGTTCAATGCTCCGAGGCGCCTGGTGTTCGAGGCGATGAGCAAACCTGAACATGTGAAGCAGTGGTGGGGCCGGCTGGGCGAGGGCTACTCGGTCCCCGTCTGCGAAATCGATCTGCGCCCCGGCGGCGCATGGCGCTTCGTCAATCGCCACCCCAAGGGAGAGGCCGCATTCCACGGCGAATACCGGGAAATCACGCCGCCCAGCCGCCTTGTGTTCACCGAGATATTCGAACAGTTCCCCGACAGCGTCTCAGTGGTAACGGCCGAATTCACCGAAGCGGGTGGCCAGACGCTTCTCACGACGACCGTGCGCTATCCGTCGCCCGAAGTTCGTGACATTGTTATCGCATCCGGAATGGCTAAAGGCGCAGGCACCAGCTACGATCGCCTTGAGGACCTGGTTGCGGAACTACAGCGGTCTTAACGGGGTAACTGAAGGGGACCGGTTGTTTCATCCCGCGTCCCCCTTGCAATCTATGCCTTCGCAGGCAAGGCAACCGGCGCCTCATGTAGTTCTCGAATCTCTGTTTCGCCTCCACCGGCCACTTGCAGGAAGTACTTGATGTGCTCGATCGCCTCTCGCTTCGAGTTCGCCTGGATGATTGCGAATCCGCCAATCAATTCTTTCGTCTCCGCAAATGGTCCGTCCGTCACGGTGAACTTTCCGGAAGAGAGTCGGACGCGCGCCCCTGCGGCGCTGGGTAGGCATCCCTCGGTCGCGATCAGCCACCCCGCTTGCATCGCCTCTCCAATCAGCTTGCCCATCTCGGCCATCTCCTCCTGGGTTGGAGGCCGTTCAGGCTTGTCCGGTTTGTACAAACACAAAAATCGCATGGTCGATTCCTTTCTTCTATTGAAGCCTTACCCGGCCCCTCGTTAGCGGCCGGATCTCGGTTCTACTGATACATCGAACAAGGATGGGCTAAATCGACAGGTTCAACAGCTATTCTGGAAAAAATTTCTGGTGTGCCAGCAACCGTCATCTAATCATGTCTCAACGCGGCCATCGGATCCACGTGGGCCGCCCGGCGAGCGGGAATCCATGCTGCGCTCAACGCGATTCCGGCCAGGAACAATGCGAGGGCCGCATAGGTCCAAGGGTCCGTAGCTTTCAATCCATACAAAAACGAACCCATTAAGCGCGCGGCCGACAGAGCGCCTAGAACCCCAAGAGTGATTCCGCTGGCCGTCAGCAGGATACTCTCTTTCATGACCCGTCCGAGCACGCGCGCCGGGCCAGCGCCCAACGCCATTCGTATCCCGATCTCGCGGGTTTGTCCGGCCACGACAAACGCCATGACGCCATACAACCCGACCGCGGCGAGCACGACTGCCAATATGCCGAACAGCGCTGTTAACGTCGCCATTAAGCGATCCAGAGCGATTGTTCGATCTACTTGCGCAGACATCGTTGATGCCTCGATGACCGGCAGTCTGGCATTGAGCGCGTGGACCTCGCGCATCAAGGCAGAGATTACTGGCGTTGTCGGTCCAGCAACTCGCACGTGCAGCGTCATGAGGGTGCGGGGACTTTGCCGGAATGGGAGGTACAGGGTCGACTGAGCGTCATCACGCAACGATTCACTCTTCACGTTCTTCACGACGCCCACGATCTCGCAGTCATCCGGTTCACGACCCCTGATAATGATGTGTTTTCCGATCGGGTTCTGATTCGGCCAAAAATGCACGGCGGCTCGCTCATTGACGATCGCTACTTCGTTGGCCTGGCCGTCCTGTTCGGTAAACACCCTCCCAGCCACTAAAGAGGTGCTGAGCGTCTTGAAGTACTCAGGGCCAATCCAGTTGGTCGCGATTCCCGGAGGCTCGTTTGGCTCGGGAAAATAACCCGGTACGCTGATTCGCATGAGTGAGAAGTTGCCAGATAGCGGGCTGATTAACCCCGGACTCGCCGAAAGAACGCCCGGAATAACCCGAGCACGCACCAGCAGGCCGTCGAAGAAATTCTGGGTTGCCGCCTGAGAGTAACCACTGACGGAAGTGTCTATCGTCAGTAATACTAAATGATCTGGGTCGAAACCTGGATCAACGGATTTAAGATTGTGCAGGCTACGCAGAAATAGTCCTGCGGCAATCAACAAGGTCAGCGATAGCCCTACCTGCGCCACTACCGAGACATTCGTGATTGAAAAGAGCCCTCGGACACGTGCTCCCGTTTCACCTTTTAGCGCTGTAACCAAGTCCGGATGCGTCGACTGGATCGCCGGTATGATGCCCGATAGCACACTGACCACCGTTGTAACGGCTAGCGTGAATATAAGCACGCGCCAATCGAGACCCGCGTTGACGATCAGAGCGCCGCCGCCGACCTGCTGCGGCGCCAGTGCCAGCAGCGCATGATCCACCCAGTAAGCCAACGCCATTCCAAGAGCCGCCCCACCGGACGTCAGCAGCAGACTCTCCACGAGCAACTGGCGGACCAGCCGTACTCGCCCGGCCCCAACGGCCAGCCGCACCGCAATTTCCTTTGCCCGGCCGGAAGCGCGGGCCATGAGTAGGTTGGTGATATTTGCGCAGGCAATTAGTAACACGAACGCTACCACCACCATCAACATCAGCAGTGGTCGTTCGTACTGGTTGACTAACTGAACGAAACCCCGGTTCCCGGGCTCCAGGATAATTTTGATGCCAGCCCGGCCAGGCCCGCGAGTCTCGAACTGATGATAAAGGACGTCTAGCGATGCTTGCGCTTGCGCGATGGTTACGCCTTCTTTCAATTTACCGAATGCTCGTAGGAAGTGCGCGGATTGGGACATGCCGACTGCCTTGCGCGGCATAAACAATTCTGTCTGCGTCCCCTGCGCGAAACCACTGAATCCTTTTGGCGTGACGCCGATAATCGTGAATGGCCGGCCGCTGATCTGAATCTGGCGTCCGATCACGTTGCGATCAGCCCCGAATCGCCGCTCCCACAGTCCATAACTGAGCACGCATACTGTCGGCGAATCGGGTATACGATCATCGTCCGGCATCAGAACGCGCCCGAGGATGGCACTCACTCCCAGTGTTTCGAAGAAATTCCCGGAAACGAGTTCTCCTCTCACATACTCAGCGCCTCCGCCATCAGAGAGTGCCGTCGAAGCGCCTGTCACACCGGCGAAACTGTCCAGAACTGTATTGTTGTCTCGGATGTGCTCGTAGGCTGTTGCCGAAATCGCACTTCCGATGAAACGATCCGGAGTGCTCAGCGAGAAAATCACTAGGCGATTTGGGTCTCGCACTGCTAACGTGCGCAGCAGGACCGCATTTACAAGGCTAAAGATCGCAGTGTTCGCACCGATGCCCAACGCGAGCGACAAAACGGCCACTAGCGTGAAGCCTGGCGAGCGGACGAAGCCACGTAGGGCATGACGAGTATCGGCCAGCATGGATCATTAGACGTCGTCAGGCCAATTTTCGTGCAGATCCGCCTAGGTGTCATCAGCCATCATCGACCTAACAACTTTTCGATGACTTCGTCCAATGCAGAAAGATGCGCCCATGTTCGATCCGGATTTCGCTGGCGCTGGGGCTCGCGGGTATGAGCATGTTCAGTGCTCCGCTGGTCTCGGGGGAAGCAACAGATGTCCTAGGGATATGGCGGGGGGAATCGGCCTGTGCGACCGACTCCCCTGCCTGCCACAACGAAAACGTCGTGTACTACATCCAAGAGGTCCCAAACCGGTCGGATCTCGTCCTTGTCCGGGCAGATAAGATCATCGATGGGCGGGCGGTCACGATGGGTACTGCAGAATGGCAGTATGATCGCGCTCAGGCTACCTTGCAATGGCGAACAGCCCGACAGACCTGGCTACTCAAAGTGATCGCAAAACGCCTGGAGGGTACGCTAACGTTGGCGGATGGAACCGTCTTTCGGAAGATCGCACTAGTGAGGGATAAGTAGACGGCCTTGCAGCGGCCTCGAGCCCATGAGCGCACGGCTATTTCAGGACTTGAAAAAGGTTGGACCGTTCATCAGTCCAGATAGGAAAGCCTTCTGGTATTCGCGGCACGGTTCCGGCGGCGGTAAGAGACCGCAGGCCCGCGAAGGTCGAAGGCTGAGCGACCAGCACCCAATCCGATTCCGAACGTCCGATCTTCTCATCGGCTGTTGCGTGAACGTGTAGCGCCGCGTGTCCGCACGCTCCAGCGACCCGGGCCGCGACGGGAACGAGGTTTAGGGCCGAGTTGGAAACGTGGAGTGCCAATATGCCCTCCGGTACGAGATGGCGGAAGTAGACTTCGAAGGACTCGCGTGAGAGCAGATGAACGGGGATGGAATCTCCTGCGAAGGCGTCGACAACCAGAACGTCAAAGTTCTGTGGTGCTTCGCGTTCGAGCGAGAGCCGGCCGTCTCCCAGCACCGTCTCGATGCGGGCTGGTGAGTCGGAGAGGTAGGTGAAGTATCGGCGGGCGAGATCGACCACCGCCGGGTTGATTTCATAGAAGCGGTATGTGTCGCCGGCCCGCGCGTATGCGGCGATGGTACCAGCTCCTAATCCGATAACGCCGACGCGCTGCCCCGGATGCCTGCGCGCCGCGATCGCGCGTTCCACGCCTGAACCGGGCGCGTAGTAGGTGGTCGGCGTGGATTTGCGCGCGCTGTCCAGGAACTGAGTCCCGTGAGAGACGATGCCATGAACCATACTGCGGAAGGTGGCGTCCTGGACGATCCGCACGCCGCCATAGAAATTGCGGGAGCTAACCAGCGCGCTAGCTTCGGTGGAGCGGACGACGGTGGCAGCCGAGACCAGGCCGGCGATCGCCACCATTGCCCAGGCGATGTCGGACATCCAGTGCCGCCGGTATTCGAGGAACAGCGCGGCTACCGCGCTCAAAGCTAAGGCGATGGGCAGCTCGTAGTTACCGGAGAGCAGGTAAGGGGCGCCGAGAGCCACCATTAGGGCGCCCAGTGCCCCTCCCAGCGAGAGCATCAGATAGTAAGACGATAGGCCCGCCGCGCCCGGCTTGCGGCGCGCGAGTTCGCCGTGGAAAAACATGCAGGCCACGAACAAAAACGCGGTGAAGAACGGGATAACAAGCTCGACCCACGAGCCAGGTGCTTCATGCAGCAGCAGCCAGGCGGCCGCCAGTGTCATAACCCCGAACAGGGGCAAGAAAAGCTTGCGATGATACCAACCGTCGCTCTCGAAACAAAGAATGAGACTGAGCAAATAGACGCTAAGGGGCAAAATCCAGAGAAATGGAATGGCAGCCACGTTCTGGCTAAGGTGGTTCGTTACGGCCAGGGACAGTATCGTAGGGAATGCGGCCAGCAGCAGCCAGATGTTCCTCTGGCTTGTGGACGGCTTTTCATTGGAAGTCAGCGGAGCAGGTCTTGAAACAACCGGTGCCAGCCAGGCGGTCAGGCCGCACAGGACCACGAATCCGCCATAGAGCACGGACCAAATTATGGCTTGAGTCCGGGCGGCGAACCATGGCTCCACGACCACCGGATAGCTGAACAGCGCCACCAGCGATGCGACATTCGAAAGCGCGTAGAAGCGGTACGGCAGCCGGGCTTTAGGAATGCGGGTGAGCCATCCTTGCACCAGCGGGCTGGTCGATGAAATCAGAAAATAAGGCAGGCCTACGGTCATTCCTAGCAGTCCGAGGATACGCGGAATCGGGTCTGCTCCACCCTCCGGTTTCCACCAGACCGCAGGGATCGCGGGTAAGACGGCCAGGCTGGCCGCCATCAAACTGATGTGCAGAAATCTCTGGTGGCGTGCGGACAAGTGGCTCAAAAGAATGTGAGCATACAAGTATCCGAAGAAAAGCACGGCTTGGAAGAAGAGCAGGCAGATGGTCCACACGGCGGCCGACCCGCCAAACCATGGAAAAATCTGTTTGGCGATTATCGGCTGGATTTGGAAGAGAAGAAACGATCCCAGGAAGATCGTAGTCGCCGCAAGTAGCCGATAAGCGCCAATCGATTGGGATCGGGCAGTGGATGGCGATTCGGAAATCTCGATGGCGGCACGCGCCCGTACAAGTCTGGTTCCGGGGTGTAACACCGGCCGCATTGTGTTACCTCCAGAGCTTCCTCTCTTCCGTTTATCGTCTGAATCGTGCTTGGCCTTTATCTAAATTGCGTGGCTGTACCGCAAATCGTGCCTCAGCCGCAGTCTCGCCTGCTAAGGTTTTCGCCTTAGAAAAAGTAATAGGTCTTACAGTACCAAACCTTGACACTCATCCGACACATGAAGTATTCTTAGCCTTCGTTTAGGTTTTTGGTACTTCTCCGGCCTACGGCCCACCGCGTCTGGCAAGTTTTCTTTGGGTCGTGCCGATTTAATCTCAGGAGATCCATGCCACACCAGCCATACTTTGTGGTTGTCTTAGCGCACTCACTCCACGGCAGGCTGCGCCGCATCCACGTCCCGCATAAGGCCGTCTACGGCGCTTTTGTCTTCGCCGTGCTGGGCTGTCTGTTCGTGTTCGGCTTTCTGTCCAGCTATTTACGGATGACCATGAAAGTAGCGCATTACAACACGCTACGCCAGGAAGTCGATTCTCTGCGGGCTAAATACCAGGAACTGCAAACGGTCACCAATCAGAAGAATGAGCAGCTTGCTACGCTGGAAGCGTTCGCCGGCGAAGTTTCAGTAGCTTACGGTCTCAAGCGCACGCCCCAGACGTCGTCCGACATCGCTAACGGACAGACGCTCGCGCCGACGTTTCACGAGTCGCTCGACGAGTACAACTTCCTGCAATCTGCATCGCTCTCGAAGCTTTATCACAACTACGCCAAGCAGTGGCAGATCCATGTTCGTCCCAACCTGTGGCCGGTGGAAGGCCGGGTGTTGAGCTCGTTCGGCGACCGGACTGATCCGTTTTCGGGAGAAGAAGCAATTCACACCGGGATCGACCTTTCGGCGCCAATGGGAACCATCGTGCGAGCCGCGGCGGACGGAATTGTAGTCCACGCCGAGTGGTTGGGTGGTTACGGAAAGCTGGTTGTGATCGACCACGGGAACGGGTTGCAAACCTACTATGGCCACTTATCCCGCTTTGAAGTGGTTCCTGGAGAAGAGATCCGCCGGGGCGATGTCATCGGACGTTCAGGCGCGACTGGCCGGGTCACCTCGCCGCATCTGCATTACGAAGTACGGATGGGCGGAGTCCCGGTCAATCCATACAAGTATCTCGCTAGGTCGGCGGTCGCTCTGACGTCGCACGCCCAACAAGATTTACCATTTTGAGAGCACATCGGCCTGCCTGGCTCCAGCTTTCTGAGATAAGCTAGTTAGTACGCCGGAACGCCCCGGTTGTACTGCCTTCGCACAAAGGAGACTCGCTGTGAAGAAGATGATTGCGTTACGTTTTGCCGCGATCGGAGTCGGGATCGTTCTCCTCACCTCCGCCTATACTCGCATCCACTCCGCGTCTGTCATGTCCGATGCGGCCAAGGCTTTTCTGGCGTCGCTGAACGCCGACCAGCGGGCGCAGGCGACTTTCCAATTCCAGGATGACGAGCGGTTCGACTGGCATTACATCCCTAAACCGCGCAAGGGTCTTCCGCTGCGCGATATGACTTCCGAGCAGAAGCAGCTCGCCCACGCGCTGCTGGCCGCCGGGCTCAGTCAACGAGGCTATATCAAGGCTTCCACTATCATGAGCCTGGACCAGGTTTTGAAGAACATGGAGAACGGCAAAGGACCGCAACGCGATCCGGATGGTTATTTCTTCACGGTCTTCGGCGACCCGTCCGAGACCGGCACTTGGGGATATCGCATCGAGGGGCATCACGTTTCGCAGAATTTCACGGTCGTGAACGGCAAGGTGCAGGGCGCGCCCAGCTTCTTCGGCTCGAATCCTGAAGAAGTGAAGGATGGCCCGCGTAAAGGCGTGCGCATTCTCGCCCGCGAAGATGATTTGGCCCGCACACTGGTTCAATCCTTGACGCCGGAGCAGCAGAAAACGGCCATCGTCAGCAAGGATGCGCCGAAGGACATTCTCACCGAAGCATCGCGCAAGGCAGCTCTCAACGGCCAGCCCAGCGGAATTTCCGTTGCCAAGCTGACTGCGCAGCAGCGCGAGACGCTCCAGACCCTGCTCGATGAATACTGCAATAACATGCCAGAGCAGATCGCGCAGAGCCGCGAAGACCAGATCAAGAAGGCCGGCAATAACATGTTCTTCGCCTGGGCAGGCGGCGAGCAACGGGGCGAGGGACATTATTACCGCATCCAGTCGCCCACATTTCTGGTGGAGTTCGACGACACGCAGGATCATGCCAATCACATCCATTCTGTGTGGCGCGATTTTGACGGCGATTTCGGCTTAGACCTGCTGAAAGATCATTATCAGACCAGCCATCGGTAGCTGCTTTGGCTCTGAGGCGCCGGGCATTCTTGTGGACTCTTGCGTGCGCGCCCTTTGGTCTCGCTGAGAAGGGCGAGGTTGTACCTTCCGAGATCAAGCGCTATAAGGATGCCGCCACCGAGTTCGACGTATTTCGGCTGACCGATCCGGCCCATGAGAGCCGCCTTCCCGCTTATTACGGTCGCGCCTTCCCACACAACGGAAGTTTTCTAATCTATTCGAGCGACCGGTCCGGAACCATCCAGGCCTATCGGATGGATTTAAAGAGCGGCCAATCGCGCTCGCTCACTGATGCAATCAGCTTGGTATCCGATTCACTAACGCTGTCCGACGAACGGAACCTTTGCTACCTGGATGGGCGCTCGCTGTTCCTTACCAATCTCGGCACTCTGCGCGGTCGCGAAGTTTATCGGATTGAAGAAGGGTTCGAGTTGGGCCACGGCTTTAGCCTGTCTGAAGATGGTCTGTACGCCGCGCTGGTCGAGCAAAAACCCGGAAGCAGCCGGCTGCGGCTGATCGCCATGCGCACCGGGACCGCCACTACGCTGGCTGAGGCGAGCGATCCGATTTCCGACCCCATGCCGCGGCCCAAGCGAACCGGCATGTTGTACCGGCGAGGGATGAACGAGCTATGGCTGGTGAATTTCGCCGGCGCGCAAAATCGAAAGCTGCGGCTGGCGGAGGGCGGCCTGGGTCCGGCAATGTGGTCGGCCGACGGCAGAACGGTCTTGTATTTGAACTTCCCCGCGAGCGCGAAACAGTTGAATAATATCCGCGAGTGTACGCCCGATACGAACGAGGACAAGTACATCTCGAGCACCAGTCAGTTCGTCGCCTTCAATCGCAATGGTGATTCAAGTGTGTTCATCGGCGCCAGCGGCAGTAAGGCTTCCCCCTATGTGCTCCTGCTGGTCCGCTCGGTCAAGCGAGAGCTGACATTGTGCGAACATCGCGCCAGCGATCCAGGAATGGCCGCACCGATGTTTTCTCCCAATAGCCAGCGCATCTTTTTTCAGAGCGACCGGGATGGAAAGATGGCGATCTATGCCATGACCGTGGATCGCTTGGTAGAGGCGACCGAGGCTGACGAGCGGTGAACGTTTGTCGAACGCAGCGTGGGGCAGGTCCCCGACCTGCCAATGTCTAGCGGCGCTCGGTTTCCACTTCCGCGACCAAATCGCTCGCGGCGAGCGAATTCCGAAGTACCGCTTGCAGCAGCGCCCGAGTGTCCTCTGTGCGAGGCTCGCGGAACATCTGCTGAGTTGATCCGCATTCGATGATCCGTCCGTTCTGCAGAATTGCGATTCGCTGGCAGAGCGACGCCACCGACAACAGGTCGTGCGAGATGAACAGCATGGCCATGTTGAGCTCTCGATTAAGACGCTGGAACAACGCCAAAATCTCGGATTGTGTGATCGCGTCCAGTGCACTGGTGGATTCATCGGCGATCAACAAGCGCGGCCGGTGCAAAATAGCCATAGCGATCAAGACGCGCTGCGCCTGTCCCACGCTGAGCTGCCGCGGATAGCGGTCGAGAAACCGCTCTTCAGCGGGAAGGCTCACTAGATCGAACAACTCCAGCGCCCGTTCCTTCCACAGCTTTGCCTCGGAATTGTGTGCCCGCCATGCCTCGGAGATCTGCGTCCCAATCCGCAGCGCCGGATTGAGCGAGGCGATGGGGCTCTGCAGCACCAGCGCGATTTCGCGGCCGCGTATATGCCGCATCTCGGCGGCTTTCAATTGAAGGAGATCCCGCCCCTCGTACAGGATTTCGCCGCTAACCACTCCGCCTTTATGATCCAGCAAACGCAATAGCGCGAGCGCGATCGTGCTCTTCCCAGACCCGCTCTCGCCAACCAAACCAAGGATTTCACCTTCTTCCATCTCCAGCCCGACCTCGCGCAGGACCCCCGGCTTATTGGGATAGTCGACCGAGATGCGGGCTTGAAGAAGCGGGATCATCGCTGGCTGACCAAAGTGCCGCCTACTGTAAGACGTTCCGCGTTCCAATAGATCTGGGGCCGCAGCTTAGCTGGCGAGACGTTTCTTACATTGGGCGAAATAGCCGACAGAGCGTTGGGGTTGACCAGAAATATAAAGGGTGCCTCTTCCCGCGCGATCTGCTGCACCTTATCGAAAAAGACTTTGCGCTTGGCCGGATCTTGCGCGGCCGTCTGAGACTGCATCAACCGGTCGATCACCGCCTCCCAGGGTGTTTCGGGCGACTTCTGGTTCGGATTCCATTGATGGTTGGCCGCGGAGCTCAGCCAGATGTTCATCTGTGCATTGGGATCCACATCGACATTAGTAAATGCCATCAACACTGACTCATAGTTGAAGCTGCGGCTGATGCGCTCAATCAGGGAAGGGAAGTCGAGGGTAACAACATTGAGTTGGACGCCCAGCTTGGCCAGATCCTGTTGGATCAATGCCAGCATGCGCTCGTGATTCTTGTTGCCGGCGTTGGTGATCATGGAGAATTCCACCTTATGGCCCTCGCGGTCGAATAAGGCGTTGCCAGTGCGCCGGAATCCGTCACGTTCCAGGCGATCGAGCGCTGCTGGCGCCGAATACACTATCGGTTTCAAAGCGGAGTTCATCCAGAAATGATTCGAGGCCGACACCGGTCCGACGGCTGCCTTGGCATGCCCCCGGTAAACCACGCGGACGATGTCATCTCGGTTGATGGCTTCAGAAATCGCCAGGCGAAATTCGTCCGATCGGAACCAGCGACGTTTGTAATCGGGCAGCGGTGAATTAGCCACCTGATTGAAGAAGATCACCTCCCAATCCAGCGATGGTCCTGCGTCCACCACCGAGCTCGGCTTTTCAGACGCCAGCCGGTCGTACATCTCCGCATCCAGTTTGTTCACCAAGTCGAGTTCGCCGCGCCGGAACCGCAGCAGTTCGAGCTCGCGGTTCTGCTGGATGTCCAGCCGTATCGAATCGAGATAGGGCAGGCGCCGGCCTTCGGCGTCGCGCTTCCAATAATTCGGATTCCGGTGCAGCAGCACGTAAGAGCCGGGCTTGTACTCACCCACTGCGAACGGGCCCAGAACGGCCGATTCTTTCTTAGGCGAGCCGGCGGATAAAATCGCGACTTGATCGAATTGCGCCGCCAGCGCGGACACGGGGCCTGGGAAGCGTACCATCACCGAGTTCGAGCTACCGCAAGTGGCTTCTACCGGTCCCGGCATGGAACGAAAAGCATCGCCGGTGGGTGAGTGCAAGGCCGGATCCATCAACTGCCGGACCGTATAGGCCACGTCTTCACAGGTGAAAGGCGTTCCGTCGGAAAATAGTACGTTTGGACGCAGTTGGAAGTCGATCCGCCGTCCGGTTTCGGAGACTTTCCATTTGGATGCCAGTTCACCTTCGAGTTCCTGGGTGTAGCGGTTCAGCCGGATGAGCACCCCTCCCGTCAAATAGCGAATTGTTTCCGAAGACTCGTCGTCCACCAGCAGCGGACTAAACGTCTTGGGCTCGCTGTGCAACGAGAAGCGCAGTTCACCACCCGGCAGGGTACCGAGTGCGACTAGGATAGCCAGGTAGTACTTCAACATGGGATTCGCTCCTCGGTCCGAAGGAGAAGCTGCAGACAGCACACCACGGCCACCAGTAATCCCGCCGGAGCCAGCATCCATGGATTCTGGAGCACCGCGGTGTAATTCTCCAGTTCGCGCAGCATCGCGCCCCAGGATGGCAGCGGCTCTGAAACTCCCAATCCCAGCAATCCCAGATTCGCCTCACTCAGAATGAAAACCGGAATCGACACCCAGAATTGCGCCAGCAGAATCGGCCGCAGATTCGGCAACAAATGCCGCCAGAACAGACGCAGCGGCGAGATGCCGCCGGCCCGTGCTTGTACCAGATAATCGGAATCCACCAGTGTGCGCGTCCCCGCGCGGATGATGCGCGCCGGCATGGCCCAGCCCAGACATCCCAACAGCAGGAAAGTGATCATGACTGAGGTGACCGGCGAGGTATTGAGCGGCAGCAGAGCCCGCACCGTCAGCAGTAGAAACAGCCACGGCAGCGACAGAAACAGGTCGATACCGGCCGTTACCCCGCGCTCCCATCGGCCGCCCAGATAACCAGCGGTGCCTCCAATCAGCGCTGCGATCAGTGTTGATAAGAATGCCGCTGCGGGTGCGAGCAGCAGCGAAATACGCGTGCCATAAAGCAGGCGCGCGAAACGGTCGCGCCCGAGATCGTCGGTTCCAAGCAAGAACCGCGCCGAAGGCGGAGCGCTGATAGAGTCGCGATATTGTTCGGAGTAAGACGATGGCGCCAGCCATCCGGCCGCGAACGAGGCCAGTGTCACCAGTGCCAGCACCACCAGCGCCATTTTCTGAGTTCGTGTCATGACACCGGCCTCCATCGGGCCAGCGCCAAATCGGCACATGCGTTCACGACCAGCGTCATCAATGTCACCAGAACGGTGATGTTCACCAATAGAGGCAGGTCGCGATCCAGCGCCGCCTTCCACGCCAGTTGGCCGACGCCCGGCGTGTCGCATAGGACTTCGATCGGAATCGACGCACCAAATGCCAGGCTGACTGAGATTCCCGCCAGCGCCGCCAGTTGTGGAGCAGCCGGTGTAAAGACGTGAGCGAAGAGCACTCGGGCCGGACTCAATCCCTTAGCCTCGGCCGCCAGAACGTGGGGGGCCTGATAGGCCGCCACCAGCAAATTCTTGGCGTAGCGATAAACGTGTGGAAAAACCACCAGAGCTATGGCCCACCGGCCGCCCACGCCCATCCATAGGAAAACCAGTGCGATCAACGCCGCCGGCAGCGCCAGCGCTATGCCGCTCAGTACCGCGGGCAGCAGATCCGACCCTGGCGCTTGCCACCATACCGAAGCCATTGCGAAAACCAGGCCGATCGACATCCCGCCCAGCACCCCGTAGGCCAGAGAGCCTAAGGTCAACGGGAGCCGCTCCTTCAACAGTTCAGAAACGGGCCGGTTCAGCGACCGCGAGAAACCTAGGTCACCGTGAATGACGCCGGAAAGATAACGCACGTAGAAGAGCGCGATGTTGTTGTCGCGGGCATGCTCGGCGCGGATGGCCTGCTGACTTTCGGCGTTGAGCCGCGCGTCGACTTCCCGCTCGTCGACTCCGAACCCAGGGCCCAAGCGGACCAGTGTCGCGCCCAGCAGCCCTCCTACCAGCGCGGTGAGCAGGATTCGTCGCGCTTGCCGAAGCAGCATCGAGAGCGGCATGTCGGGAACCTATAGAGACGCGATCGGCTCGTAATCCACGCCGCGCGCACTCACAATGCTCATCTTTTCTTTTTGCTTGGCCATGTACATCCGACGGTCCGCCTCGCTGAGCAATTGGTCGGCATCCGTGCCGTCTTCCGGGAAAAGGGCGTGCCCGACGCTAAGCGACAGTGTCTCGGTCCCGCACACCTCGCGGCCCGCCTCGGCCGTTATCGCGCGCAGACGGTGGATGGTGTCCTGGACTTGATCCAACTGCAGCCCGGGCAGCACCAGCACAAATTCGTCACCGCCCATTCGAGCCACGTAGTCATATTCGCGGCAGCTGTCCTTCAATTTCACAGCCACGCAATGCAGAACTTTATTGCCTTCCAAGTGCCCATAGCGGTCGTTGACCTGCTTGAAGCCGTTCATGTCGCAGACCAGCACCACTAGCGGTGAATCCAGGCGACGGCAGCGCGCCAGCTCTCCGTCCAGGTGCAGGAACAGTGAACGCGCATTCGGCAATCCGGTCATGTAGTCGGTGGCCGCCGAACTCTCGGCTTGTTGGTACTTGAGCGCATTCTCAATCGACAGCGCGACCTTGGGAACAATAGCCAGCAGGATGCGCAGGTGATCTTTGCTGAAAGCGTCACGCTCGCTGTGATAAAGCGTCAAAACGCTGACCGTGCCATTCAGGCCCACCAGCGGCACCGCCAACGCGCTTCGCATAGTGGTGAACTTGGTCTCGTCGTTCAGATAGCCAGGCTCCACCGATGGATTGCCGTTGATAATCGGCTTGCGGTTCTCCGCCACCCATCCCGAAAGCCCCTGTCCGAGCGGAATCTCGAGCGCCGAGAACAACCGGAAGTTTTCGCCGTTCACGTATTCGGCCTTGAGCTTCCCGTCCCGCATCACGTAAATGGCCAGCGAATCGTAGGGGATCATGCGCTTGAGCCGTATTGCCAGCAACGAAAGTGTCTCGTTCAAGCTCAGCGAATTTCCGAGATCCTGCGCAAGCTCGAAAAGGTTCTGGACTTCTTGCCGTGCCGCGGCGATGGAGGAAAGGAAATCGACCGCATGGTCCGGATTAGGCGAGACTGAGGACCGTTTGCTGTTCTCAAAGCCCGCCGCGGGCGCCAGGCCCCGCTCGATCTTGACGTGCGTCGACAGTTTGGCTTTCTCTACCTGCTGCGCCTGCGCCATGGCTTCCAGTTCCACGTAGCGCCGATGCAGGATGTCGACGATCTTTGGATCGAAACTGATGCCCGATTCTGAAACCACCTTCTCCATGGCTTCGTCCAGCGGCAGTGCGCGGCGATACTGGCGGTCGGAAGCCAGCGCATCCAGGCAGTCTACCGTTGCCAGAATTCGGGCGCCGATGGGGATCTCTTCCGCCTTCAGCCCATCCGGATAGCCTGAGCCGTTCCATTTTTCATGATGCGAGCGGACGATCGGTGTCACCGGGTAAGGGAAGCGCACCCTTTCTAGAATCTCGGCCCCTACCACCGGGTGAATCTTCATCTTCTCGAACTCTTCGCGCGTCAGCTTTCCGGGTTTGGAGATGATGTGCTCGGGAACAGCCAGCTTTCCGATGTCGTGCAACAGCGCCGCGGCGCGCAGCGCTTCTAACTGGTCGTGATCCACTCCCAGTTCCTTGGCCACTTCAATGGCGTAGACTTGCACTCGCTGCAGATGATCGTGTGTGGTGTGATCTTTGGCCTCGATCGCCAGCGCCAGGGCCTCAATGGTCCTCAAGTGCAGGGCAGCCATCTCCTCGGCGTGCTTTTTCTCGTCTTCCATCCGACCCAGATACAAGTAGTAGGACCGGTAGATCAGATACACCACCGGCACCGCCAGCAACGCGGTTTGCCATCCGAAATGACGGTTAATTGCGCTGGCTGCTCCGGCGATGCCCGCCCCCAGCAGATAGTAGGGGAACGACCAGAAATAGCACTCCTGCCAAATCTGCCGAAGCGACTTGCGTTCGGTAAGCGCGATCGCCGCCGCCACTGGAAATGTATTCATCGCGAAGAACACCGTCGCGGTCACCAATAGCGTGATGGCGGCATCCAGGTGTCCCTGGTGCAGGATCTTCGAATGATAGGCGTAGCTGGTGCACGCGATCGCGATCGCCATGGAGCCCAAGTTGAAAAGCACCTGGTGGGTCTTGGGCCGCTTGCGGTTGTGCCAGAAACATTGAATCAGGGTCGCGGCGCAGCCCATGAACAGCGCTTCCGGCAAGCTCAATTCGACGATCCCGAACAGGATGAAAATGAACAAGACCGAAAGCGTCCCGGTGATGGCCGGCAGCACGACCTTCAGGCGCGAAGCCAGAATAGAAAGGATCAGGTACGAGAAGAAGCGCGCCAAGTCCTGCGACTCCCAGCGGCTTAACTCGCTGATCGTCACGCACAAACCGATGATGACTACCAGCGAGACGTAAATCCTGGCGAAAATTGACATTCGTTTCCTAGTAGCCGGCGCAAGCACGAGAACAAGTGCACTGCAGATACTCTGCCAAGAAGTTTCCTCGCTATCTGTTTGATTCATCGGCAGCAAGCTAGCGAATCGATAGGAGAAAAGCGACAAAATGTCGGACCGCGGGCGCCCTCTGAGACAGCCTGTCTCAGCAACACCATGACGATTGTTAGTCCAAATCGGTGTATCCCCTTAGGGGACAGCGACCAAAGTACTATAGTGATTCCGCTCAAAACAGTCGAAAAGCGACTTAAGCAATAATGGGTCCCCAAATCAAGACTTACCTGGGAATGCCTGCGGTCGTCTCCAGCGCGGCGATGCGCCAATTGCTCGAGTTGGCCGAGCGCATCGCCCAAACCAACGCGGCGGTTCTCATTACCGGCGAAAGCGGCTGCGGTAAGGAGCTGATCGCCCGTGCCGTTCATCACTATTCGTTGCGCTGCGCCAAACCTTGGGTCGACGTCAGTTGCGCGGCCCTGCCCGAACATCTGGTGGAAAGCGAGCTGTTCGGCTATGAGAAAGGCGCCTTCAGCGGCGCCGATTCCGCTAAACCGGGCCTGTTTGAACTGGCTCATCAGGGCACGCTTTTCTTGGACGAGGTGGGCGAGTTAGAGCCCCGCATGCAGGTCAAGCTGCTGCGAGTGCTGGACGGCGTCGCTTATTATCGCCTGGGCGGCGTTCGCAAGGTCTCGGTCGACGTCCGCGTCGTAGCCGCTACCAATCAGGATCTGGAGCGCATGGTCCGCACCGGCGAGTTCCGCAGCGACCTTTATCACCGGCTCGGACAGATCTGCCTGCGTGTTCCACCCTTGCGCGAACGGTCCGACGATATCATCCCGCTGGCCGAGCATTTCCTGAAGCAATCCAATCCGCGCTCGTTCTTCGCGGGCGAAGTTCTTCAGACCATGCGGCGTTACGCGTGGCCGGGCAACGTCCGCGAGCTTCGCAATGTAGTCACCAAAGCGGCCGTCCTGGCGCGCGATCTGGAAATACGGACCGATGACATGATGCTGGGGCAAGTCAACGTCCAACGAGAGTACGAGCCCAACGCCGCTGCTCCCTCCTCGTCGCCCAATCTGGATGGCATGGAAAAGAACACCATCCTCAAGGTTCTGGCGCAGACCAATGGCCACCAGCAGCGCGCGGCTGAGCTATTAGGCATCTCGCGGCGTACTCTTAGCAGAAAGCTGAAACTTTACGGACGGGAGGCCGTGCGCCAATCCTATGCTTCCTAAACCAGGCGGGCCATCCCGAAGCACCATCAGCGATTCTGATCGCCGCGCCGAACGGCGCTACCGCGGCAAGGGCCTATTGAAGCTCTCCTTCAGCGATCCCGCGCACCAGGAAATCAGCGGCCGCCTGCTCGATTACAGCCAGAGCGGGTTTCGCGCCGTCCATGATTACCCGGCACTGCATACCGGCCAAGTGGTCCAGTTCCGGCATGCCGTCGACACCGGCCAGGCGCGCGTGATGTGGAACCGCATCGCCGACCAGTGCGTCGAAACCGGCTTTCTCGTCATTAAATAAATTTTGGCTCGGCACAGTTCCGTTCTGTGCTACCAGCGAACCAGCGGCGCTAGCATCGTGTGATACCTTGATTGTTCCCCGAGTAGTCTGTGCCCAGCTCCATTTCAATTGTGGATGCCTCGCCGCGCCCCATCGCGGTCGTCCGTGTCACCACCGTGCTGAGCACGTGGCCGCGTGAGTTCATGCATACCCTGGACAAGGTTTATGAGGCTGTTAAGGCTGGCCACGTGCGACAGAGTGGTCAGAATGTGATGGTCTACCGCCCGCGCGACAGCCGCCTGGTCGATATAGAATGCGGCGTCGAGACTCCTGCAAGATTCGAACCCATCGGCGAAGTTGTGTACTCCGAGACCCCTTCCGGTCTCGCGGTGTCAACCGCGCACATCGGACCATATCAACAGTTGGGGATGAGCCATAATGCCGTAATCGAGTGGAGCCGCCAAAACGGCCGCCGGCTTACCGGAACCTGCTGGGAGATCTACGGCGATTGGAATGAGGATCCGTCGAAACTGCGCACTGATATCTTCCATCTCGTCCACCGGTAGATCGCACACAGCCCGTTCATCCTAGCGCGGCACACCGTCTTTGAAATACGATGGATTCAATGCACCTAGTCCTCCGCAGACTCAGAACAACATCCGCCCTAGCCGCCATCCTGGCCTTCGCGGTCGTGCCGCTGGCCGCACAGGCTTATCGCGCGCCCCGCACATCCGACGGCAAACCCGACCTGAATGGAATCTGGCAGGCGCTGAACGAAGCCAATTATGATCTCGAAGCTCACATGGCGCGTCCGGCTATGGCACTTCGCCCCGGGCCTCACGGTCCCGTGCCCGCCGCCCCGGTGTTGGCGCTAGGCGCGGTCGGCGCCGTGCCCCCAAGCGTGGGCGTGGTGGAAGGCGGGGAAATCCCGTATAAGCCGGAAGCGCTCGCGACCAGGAAGAAGAATCAGGAAGAATGGCTGAACCGCGATCCGGAGATCAAGTGCTATCTGCCGGGCGTGCCGCGCGCCACCTACATGCCCTACCCGTTCCAGATCGTGCAAAGCCCCAGCGCGATGACCATCGTCTATGAGTATGCCGGCGCCGTGCGAAACATCTATCTGAAGGACCCCGGTCCCGCTTTAGCCGACTCGTGGATGGGCCAGTCCGTCGCTCACTGGGAGGGCGAAACCCTGGTGGTCAACGTCACCGACATGAACGAGAATACCTGGTTCGATCGTGCCGGAAATTTTCACAGCGACAAACTGCACGTGGTCGAGCGATACACCCGCACTAGCCCGGATATAATTATGTACGAGGCAACTATCGAAGACCCGAGCGTCTTTACGCGCCCCTGGAAGATCAGCATGGCGCTCTACCGGCGTCAGGAAAAGAACGCCCAGCTCCTGGATTTCAAGTGCGTCGAGTTTGTCGAAGAGCTCCTTTATGGTCCGTACCGCAAGCATCCGCTTAGTAAGTGATCGGAGAGTTTACCAAGTAATAGAGGAGTTTAGTAAGTGACCGAGGAGTTTAGCAAGTAATCGAGGAGGTTTAATTATGCAGAATGGATTCATCGTAAGGACCAGCGCCGCCGCCCTGATGGCGCTGGCCTTCATCTCATTGTCGATTGTCCCCGCCCGAGCCCAGTCGGCCAACACCGCGGCCAAGTCCGCCGGCCGCCGCATGCCGGATGGACATCCCGATTTGCAGGGCACCTACGACCTCGCCACCATGACCCCGATGGAGCGCATGCCCGGCGATCCCCCGGTGCTGAGCAAAGAACAAGCGGAAAAGGTCCAGAAAGCGGAAATGGCTCGCCGCACCGCCGATGGTGGGAAATTGGATCCGAATCGCGGCACGTTGCCGGTCGGCGGTGACAAGAGTCAGGGAAAATCGTATTTCGAAATTCTGGAAAAGGCCGGCGGTGGCGCGGTCGGCGGCTACGATCGGCTATGGCTGAACCAGGGCACGGCCTATACCATGGTCGACGGCCAGATTCGAACCTCCATCGTCATCGATCCTCCCGATGGCCACGTCCCGCCCTTCAATGCCGCCGCGAAGAAACGTCGCGCGAACGCCTTTGGCCTGCCGACGTCGGACGCGGGCGAAGAAAGCCAGGATGTTAGGGCCGCGACGCGCCGCGGCGAATACGATAATCCCGAAGAGAGGCCGCTCAGCGAGCGCTGCCTGCTCGGATTCGGGTCCACCTCGGGTCCGCCGGCGCTGCCGGACTATTTCTATAACGACATGCATCAGATCGTGCAAACTCCGGACACGATCATGATCCTCACCGAAATGATTCACGATGCCCGCATCGTGCGGATGAATGGGCAACATCTTCCAAAGAATATTCGCCGCTGGATGGGCGATTCGGTGGGGCATTGGGAAGGCGACACGCTCGTGATCGACACCACCAATTTCACGGACAAAACGCGGTTTCGCGGATCGACCGAGAACCTCCACGTGGTCGAGCGATTGAAACGCATTGACGACAAAACGCTTTTGTATCGCTTCACCGTGGAAGATCCGGAAACGTGGGACCGTCCCTGGACCGGCGAAATGACTTGGCCAGCCACCAACCAGCCGATGTTAGAGTATGCCTGCCAGGAAGGCAATTACGCCCTCGGCGATGTGATGCGCGGCGCACGCAAGCAGGAGGCTGAGGAAGCCGCGGCTAAGACTCAAAAGTAGTCAGCTCTTCGCTCTAACCGCCAGTTGCGGATGCGAGAATGGGGTCTTGTACGACTCCAACACGATTGAACGCGGTGTCCTGGCCCGCCGTGGTCAACGACTGGAGTATTTCACGATCGGTTGGAACAGCATCGAAGCCTTAGCCGCAATCATTACCGGCCTGCTCGCGGGGAGCATCGCTTTAATCGGCTTCGGTCTCGACAGTATGATCGAGGTTGTCAGTGGAGCGGCTCTCCTTTGGCGTCTTCATCGCGATGTCGACGAGCAGCAGAGAGAAAAGGCCGAACGGTTTGCATTGTGGATCGTCGGCAGCTGCTTTATGGCATTAGCAGTCTACATCACGCTCGATTCGCTCCGATCTCTTGTTTTTCGAAAATCTCCAGAGCATAGTCTGATCGGCATCGTCGTAGCGGTCGCTGCCATGGTCGTGATGCCCGTTCTAGGGCGTGCCAAGCGAGACGTGGCGCGGCAACTCGGTAGTGCGGCGATGCACTCCGACGCAAGACAGGCCGACTTTTGTATGTATCTTTCGGCCATTCTTCTCGGCGGGTTGGTGCTGAACGTGTGGCTGGGCTGGTGGTGGGCTGATCCCCTTGCGGCTTTGATCATGGTGCCGGTGATCGCGAAAGAAGGCATCGGGGCCTTTCGCGGCAAAACCTGTGCCTGCTGACTCGCCAATTACTTCTGCCACAGCCGATGCGGCAACAGATAGGTGAATCCTATGAATCCCTCCCAGTGTGTTGAAGTCGCCGTTAGGCCATGATCGAACCCGCCATCGATCACCAGATTCCGCCGTAGCGGATACGATATCGCCCAAAGATTCCCGACCGCATTGGAACGAAGAAAGGGCTGAGTGAAATGCCAAATCTCTCCGGAGATCGTGAATTTCTTCAGCGGGTGAGAGATGGATAATGTTTGGCCGAGCTGCGCCCTTCGCACGCCGCCTTGGGTTTGCTCGGTCACAATCGCATTCGCGTCGTAATGAAAACCCGCGACGTCTTGGCTCACCAGGATGATGCCACTCTCGCGGAACGTTCCGAGGTCCAGTTCCGGTGCCGGACTCTCATACAACCGGCGAACATAGCTTACGGAGATGGTCGGCCGCGCACCCTCTCCCGGCACCACTACGGCTTGCGCGCCCACGAACACTTCGCCGGGGTGAATTTCCTTGTCCCCCCCTTTGCTGTTGCTGCTGTGAACGTAAGGCTCGGTTTGAACGAACAACTCAAGCCGAGGAAGCAGAGCCACTTTGGTGACCTGATTAATGCCGATGCGGGTCCCGAATTCCGGCGATGCCACCGCCCCAAGGCCGCCCGTTTCGAATTGCAGGTAGCCTACCGGCGTTAGCGTCGCTGGCGTCGAAACCGTTGGCCTGGCTGGGTTTGCTTCCGGGATGGGGTCAGTGATCGTCTGCGCCGCAATTGGCAGGGCGAAGGTCAACACCCAACCAAACTTCGTGATCTTCATGAACTCTCAGAATAAACGTTGTCCGGGAGCGTAAACAGGTCGCCAGAAATTGATATACTCTACGGTGGTGAGCAGAGCCTGCGCCAGTTCGCTTCTTTCTTTGCTCCTTCTCACTACCCTTGTTTGGGGTGGGTGCATCTCCTGCGAACAGTATTTTATGTTCGGAGGTGCCAAAAGCTGCTGCTCGCCGGACGGTCACTGCAAAACGAAACAACCTCCCACCAAGCAGAACCCCGGACGCGAGTGCACCCAAATTGCCTTCGATCATCACAAAATGATCGATCACCACATCGAGCTGCCGATTATCGCGGCGGCCCAAATGGATGCTCTTCCAACCGCCATCGCAGGCTGGGAATCCTCGCATGGTGTAAAACTGGTCGAGCCATCTCCCCCTGATCTGCAAATTCTCCATTCCACTTTCCTGATTTAGTTCTCTTTCGTCACTAAGTGTTCCAGCACTCGTGCGCCGGCGCGTGTAAGCGCTCTCGCACTTTTTGGTGAATTCACGAAAGGAGAACTGAGAATGCGTCATATTTGGACGCGCCCCTGGGCTCTGGCTTTTGCGTCTCTGGTCACGACGGCGCACGTTATCGAAGCCGCTGATCATGCCCCGGTCTTTGGATTGGCAACGCCGACCAATCCGCAAGGCGGCTGGAGCTTCGACCTCGGCGTGAACGGACGAAGTGGTGTGGCGTCGAACCTTGAAGCCGAATTGACCTACGGCCTCACCCAAAACATCAAGCTGGCCGTTTCTGGCCCAGTCGTTTTTCAACCGGACCCATATCCCCGTTCATCGGTCACAACCAACACGCCGATCAGCGGTGATTTCAGCGCGCTGGTGTGGTGGCGTTTCAAGAAGAAAGATTTCTCCGGGAAGCGCATCGAGAGCACCGCGGTTGCGGGCGCGCTCGCTCCGGGCCCGCAGCAGGAGACAGGCCTCTATCGGGATCTCTACAGTGGGCCGGGTTACCTTGTCGGCGTGGTTACCGGCGTCGCGTCGCGCAGCCAGTACGTCTGGGTGGGGACGACTTATCAACGGTATGCCGAATCGAAGGGTGACCGGCGCCCCGACTTACTCACTTACACTGCCGTTTACGGTTACCGGCCGTTTTCCTGGCGCACCGATTACCCGCGCTGGGATTGGCGGATTTTTGGCGAGTTCACCGGAGAACACACTGGCACGCTTCAGCGCCAGAGCTTTGAATTGCCGGGCAGTGGAGCGAATCAGATGTTTCTCGGCCCCAGTCTGCTCGGGGTGTATCGCGCTATTGGGATCGAGGCCGGAATTCAGTTTCCGGTCTACCGTGATGCCGGGCCGCTCTACCCGAAAGAACGCTACCGGTTTGCCGTCAACTTTGCCTACTTCTTTTAGACGAAAGGAACACACGATGCGAAAACAACTATCTATATTGGCTTGCGCATTCCTCATGGCGGCCTTACCAGGCCGGGCGGAGCTGCTGCAAGTCGAACTCTCGATCTTCGGCATGGATTGAATGACCTGCGCCCACGTGGTCGACGTGGCATTGAAGAAAGTTGCCGGAGTGGAGTCGGTCGAAGTGAGTTTGAACAAAGGGCTGGCGACGGTGAAGCTTAAGCCGGACAATACAGTTTCGGTTCCGCAGCTATGGGAGTTGATTCATAAGAACGGCTACACGCCGAAAACTACCGTAGTTTTGGTTCGCGGTGAACTGACAAATGTGAACGGGAGTTTTCACCTGAAGGTTTCGGGTACGAAAGACACGCTGCCGCTCGCGGCCGATCCGAAGAACGCTACTGCCTACAGCGAGCTTCCCAAAAAGCTTGGCCAGACGGTCATCGTCCAGGGTATGATGACGCCGGCCAAAGACTTGAAAGCGGCCGTCCCGCTGCAGGTCGGCCAGTTGAAATAAATTCGGAAGGGATACGATGCCACAAACACTTTCAAATGCTCCGCTGCGAACAAGCGGCGGAGCCCTCAGCTTTCTGTCGCTTTTTACCTCTCTCGGGACGTTGCTCTGTTGCGCGTTGCCATCGCTGCTCGTCCTGCTTGGATTAGGCGCAACGGTTGCGACTGTTCTCGCCGAGGCTCCGTGGTTAGTCGCACTCTCTCATCACAAGCACTGGGTATTCATCGTGGCCGGACTGCTGATCTCCGGCAACTTCGCTTATGTCTATGCCATCGCGCCAAAGCTGCAGATAACGAGTGGGGCGTGCGACCCGAACAACCCGTCCGCGTGCCAGACGGCCAGCCGCTTCGCTCGCATTGTGCTCTGGTGCTCGGCGGGATTGTATCTGGCAGGCTGCTTCACCGCCTACGTTCTCGGACCGCTGCTCGTTCGGTTCGATTCGTAGCGCCCTCATCGGTCATTTCCAACGCCCGACCCGTTCCACCCGCCGACGCCCGAGCTCCTCGCTACGCTCGCCGCCGAAGCCGAGGAGGAGCTATGGTTAAAACAATGGCGCAAGTCCACATGAGCGAAGCGGAGGTGGCGAAGAACTTTGCTGCTGTGCTGGAGAAAGTCCGGCAAGGCGCCGAGATCGTTGTCGAGCAGGATCATCGCCCCGTGGCCGTCATCCGGCAATCGCAGCGCTCTGGCCGGCTAATCTCTGAGCGCATCGCCTCGGCAAAAGCCAGCGATTCGCGTGTGACGCTCGATGGCGGCTTGCCGCTCACGTAGAAGAAGGGATCAGTAGCCGGCAACAGCCCCGGACTCCGCCCTCCTGGGACTGATCCTCGACTCCAGCGTCATCATCGCAGCGGAGCGGCGTCAGCAGCCCATGAGTGAGCTGCTCGCTTCCATCCGCACCACCGCCGGCGTTACCGACATCCTGCTTTCCGCCATTAAAGTCAGCCGGCGAGCAAGCCGCCAAAGGAATCCGGCTACCGTCCGATGACCTGACCATTGGAGCATCTGCCTTGGAGCAAGGCTACACACGCATTACTTCTCTTGCCCTCCAAATTAGGGAAATACGGCAACGCATGAAGCCGTTTGGTTAGACTGATCCAGTGATAAAGCCATGGATCTTCATTGGCTCGTCAACAGAGCGGCTCCCAGCGTCAAGGAACGGCGTTTCACTAGAGTAATCTCCTTTAACCGGACTTCGAGATCGCGTGAGAATCACGCCCGGCGGCAAACTTCCATGCCGCGGTAACATACCCCAATCCCGTTCTTGATCGGATAAACTTGGCTGCATTGCCTATCGCACTTCCTGAGCGCCCTGGAAACTTGGGAGCTTTGGGCTATCTCTCCGCTTCCGGCGCGTCGAGAAACGCTTGGGAAATAGGAGTCTGCTTTGCGCCGCATTCGGAATTGTACTGGTGTTTGGAGTGGGGGGTGGCCTAGCAAGGCTGCCGCTTGAAATAGCGCCGCAACGTGGCAGTCGAATGGCCGTGATATGATCACTCGCGGAAGGTGCTCGTTCACGATGCCTCGGGTCCTGTCGTGGCGTGGATCGGGCAGCAAAGTCAGCAGCGGCGCTTTAAGGTAGAAGCGCATGATGAAGATAAAAAGGTCGGCGAGGGACGCGCCGACCCGCCGTGGACAGAAAATGAGCCTTATTCCTGCGGGCTTCACAGCTTTCCGGCCGCGCGGACCGAATACGGTTCGTGCGACATTCAGCGAGAACCTGGGCTTGAAATTACTAGCCGCAAGAATTGTTTGGAAGGGGGGTAGGCCATGAGGCTTCGGTTGATCGGAATTTTAGCGGGAGGCGTGCTGGCTTACGCAGTGCTAGAAGCGCAAACGCCCACAGCATCGCAAGGCGCCGTCGCCGCGGCGTCCGCGGCAGATTCCGCCAGGGCCACCGGTACACCAGGGAACGTGACACAGGCGCGGGTGCTGGCCGGTGCCAGCAGCGGCAACAACTGGCTGGTAAACGGCGGAAACTTTGAGTCGCAGCACTTCAGCCCGCTGAAGAGCATTAACGACCAGAACATAAACCGTCTAGGCCTCGCCTGGGCGATCCCAATCGACAGTCACATGGGTCTCTCGACGGAGCCGATTGTCGTGGATGGTGTGATCTACCTCGGACTCCCTTTCGACGTGGTGGAAGCAATTGACGGCGTGACTGGAAAAATACTCTGGCGATTCGACCCTCACATCCGGATCAACGGCCCGTGGCGCAACTCCTATGAGGGGCGCAAGAATCGCGGCGTCGCGGTGTGGCACGGCAAGGTGTATGTCGGGACCGGCGACTGCCGCATGGTGGCGATCGATGCGGCAACTGGGAAGAAGGTGTGGGATACCCCGGT
>DATMMD010000227.1:0-5639 GCA_035569875.1 Bryobacteraceae bacterium | reverse complement strand
CGAAATCGTGGAGCTGCAGCAGAGCATAAATCAGCTCATCCAGGGCCAAAAAGACATGCAGACGACCCTGGCGCAAAACGCCGCCGTGGATAAAACGCTGATGGAGCAGTCCATGGACACGGTGAATAAGCTGACCGGCACGATGATGGCTCTGCAAAAGACTGTGCAGGATATGCAGGCCAATTCGGGCGCGCGGCTCGATACCATGTCCACGCAGATCCAGGGCATCTCCGATAATTTGCAGGAAACGCTGGCGCGCATGGGCAAGCTGAATCAACAGCTGACCGATACGCAGAACGCGATTCAGGGCATCGATGCGAAGCTGGCCGGCAGTGCGCCGCCTCCTACGGCTGTGGCACCCGGAGCGGCGCCCGGCACGCCTGGGGCGGCTCAGTCGCCAAACGGATTGCCTCCGATACCGGGAGCGCCGCCAACGAGCGCGGGCACCCTGCCGCCGGGCGCTGCGCCTTCGGCGGACCTACTCTACTCCAACGGCCTGCGCGATCTAAACGGCAAGAAATACGATCTGGCGACGCAGGAGTTCGGGGATTATCTGAAGTATTACGGCACTACGGATCTGGCGTCGAATGCGCAGTTTTATCTAGGCGAAATTTTCTTTGCGCAGCAGCAGTTCGATCAGGCGATCGACTCTTACAGCAAAGTGATCAACAACTATCCGAAGAGCTTCAAGCTCGCGCCGGCGCACTTGAAGCGGGCTCTGGCGCTGATCAGTCTGGGCGAGAAGAATTCGGGCGTCAGCGAGCTGCGCATGGTTGTGAAGAGCTATCCCGGCACGGACGAGGAAAAGCGCGCCAAAGCCAAGCTGCAGGAGATGGGCATAGCATCCTAACGGCTCAAATTGCCTCGCGAGCTAAGCCCAAAGATTACCTCCATTCGAAAATGTCGCAGTTGAAGCTCCGACCCCCTGCCCAGCCTTAACCAAATTAGCACTGTGCCCTAGTGACTTGAGTGGCTGGAGGTCCTCAAACCCGTGCAACCGTACAATCCAATCGAACATGTCGTGATTATCATCAAGGAGAATCATAGCTTTGATAATTACTTTGGCTCCTTTCCGGGTGTCAATGGTGCAGCCCTTCCTCCGGCGCAAGATCCGCCCGCCGGCGGGGACCCGCGGCACGATCACGTAGCGTGGCTGGAGCGCGCCCAACATGCGGTGAAGCTGCAATACAGTGAGAATGACATTCCCGCCTATTTCTCGTTCGCGAGACAGTTCACCCTGTGCGACAACTATTTCACGGAAGTAGCCAGCCAGTCTGAACCCAACCACCTGATGCTCATAGCCGCCGCCTCGCCGATCATCGATAATGCGAGCAAGAACCGGCAGTATCAGCCACAGGAGCCCTTCAATATCCCTACTCTGCCAAAGGCGCTTGAAAAAGCGAAGCTGACCTGGGCTACTTACGGCGACCCCGGCTTTAGTTATTTCGAGAAAATCGTAGAGCTGAAAGGCAGTCCCAACATTCAGCCCTGGACGAAATTCGACACAGACGCGGCCGCGGGAAATTTGCCTAGCGTGTCCTGGATGTATGCGCCGGGCAGCCCGGTGGAGCTTTCCGAACACCCGCCCTACGGTAAAAACGCCGGACAGCAAACGGTGAAGTTGGGGAGCCAATGGACAGCCGACCGCGTCCGCAATCTGGGGCGAAGCAAGCTCTGGGCGAACTCGGTGATCTTTATTACCTGGGACGATTGGGGCGGTTGGTACGATCATGTCGATCCACCCCTCAAGGACAAGTGGACGGGAGGAGGTCCAGCCACGGGGCCCAACTATACCAATACCCAATTCAGTTATGGGACGCGAGTCGGGTGCCTGGTGATCAGTCCCTATTCGAAGCAGGGAATTTCCAAAGTATTTCACTCGCATGTGAGCCTGGTGAAGTTCTGCGAAATGGCGTTTGGGCTGAAGCCATTGAACGCTAGAGACAGCGCCTCCGACGATATGTCTGATTGCTTTGATTTCACACAAAAGCCGCTGCCGCCACCGGCTTAGCATCGTCCACGGAAAGCCATTCCTATCCCGCCCGAGTTAGCGCGTTCTGCCGGTAATTTTTAGCTGCGCGAGCGTGGACTTGCGCTGGGGGGCGTGCTAATGTCCGAGCTTTCAGGGCGTGATTTGTGGCTGCGATTACGCAGCCGGGCACGGCTGGAGGATGAAGCATGTCGGTGAACAGGGCCATTCTGGTGGGCAGGCTGGGGCGCGACCCCGAAACCCGCTACACGTCGGCGGGGCAGGCAGTGTGTAACTTCACTCTCGCCACCGATGAGACCTACAAGGACCGCAATGGCGAACGGCAAAAGCGCACGGAATGGCACCGCATCGTTGTGTGGGGTAAACAAGCGGAGATCGCGCAGCAATATCTGCACAAGGGCTCGCTGATTTTCGTCGAAGGACGCATTCAGACGCGGCAGTGGGACGACCGCGAAGGCCAAAAGCGGACCACCGTTGAGATCGTCGCCAGCAATTTCCGAATGCTTGGTGGGCGCGGCGAAGGCGGCGGCATAGCAGCGGGTGCGAGCGCGGGTGCGGGTGCCGGCACGGGCGACATGGAGCCGCAAGCCGGAGCCGCGGCAGCCGGCGCGGAAGAGATGCCGTCCACAGAAATTTCGGACGAAGATATTCCCTTCTAGCCGCCCTTGCAGGCGTGACTTTTTACGGCGCGAGTTCTCGCACTCAAAGCGACGCGAGCCGGAGACCTCAGTTGGGACCACCTTGGCGGAGTGAGACGAACCTGCAGGTGTGTACGTCTGGAGGCAGAAGATGAAATGCACTTTGGCCGCAGGCATTCTGCTGTTCTTTGCTGCGACGGCCGCTCCCGCGCAGTCGCCGGGTAGCGTTCAGAGCCAGAGCAACGTTGTCTATGCTGTTCATGACGGCGTCTCCTTGTATGGAGACTTGTACCTGCCCATGAGCGCCGGACCACATCCGGCGATGCTTTTCATTCACGGCGGAGGTTTTCGCGGCGGGTCGAAGGCCGGCTACGGAACGACGTGGGGTCCCTATCTGGCGGAGCGCGGATACGTGGTATTCGCCATCGACTACCGATTGGCGACGGCGAACCAAACGATGTGGCCGCAAGCTCTGCTGGACTGCAAGGCTGCATTGCAATACTTGCGAGGGAATGCGGCGATGCTCGGCGTTGAGCCCGATCGAATTGGAGTCGGCGGTGATTCCGCGGGAGCTTCGCTGGCGGCATTGATGGGTGTGACCCAGGATGCGCCGGCCTTCGCGAACAAATATCCGAAGGATACTTACGCCTCGGTCAGCACCAAGGTCAAAGTGGATGTGCCGATTTACGGCGTGCATGACATGATCGCCTGGGAAAGATTCACCGCGCCTGCGGCAAATGGGGGGCCCGCTCCTCTGGAACTATTCTTCGGCGGGCCGCCTGACCAGGTGCCGGGGCGATACTTCGCGGCCTCTCCACTCAGCTACATCCGTGAATCGGCAAAGAGCCTGGGAGAACTAGCCATGCCCAATGCGGCGACGCGAACGCCGTGGTTTCTGGCCTGGGGAACCGTCGACCACGTAGTTCCTCCCGACGGTCAGTCCATGATTTTCGCTCAGGCTCTGCGGGACGCGGGCGCCACGGTCACTACGGTGCCCGTTCCCGGTGTGGATCACTTCTGGTTCACGGCCAGCGCGCTCACCGGGAAACAGGGAGTGCCCGATTGTAAAGACGCCGCGCCTCCGGCACGCATCGTTTGCAGCGGGGCCACGCCCAATGATTTCATCGCTCCGCAATTGCTGGATTTCCTCGCGCACAATTTGTAATTATCGGCGCATAAAGGTCGGCAATAACCGCAGTCACCCCAAGGACGAAAAGAGGTTCTTCGTCCTCAATTTCGCGGACTCCTCAGAACGACAAATAGCTGAGGCCTGTTCCTTTTAGCCGATGCGGGCAGCGCACCGCTATGATTTGCCAGGAAGAACGAGGGCGCGTAGTATCCCGGTGGGCGGATTCAGCCCCTGAGGCCGGAGGCAGATCATGAAAAAGCTTCTGATATTTGCGGTGACACTTGGCTTGTGGGCCGCGCCGGTTTTGGGCCAAACCACGGAAGACCTAAACAACAACGGCAAGAGCACGGAAAACATCCTTACGCAGAGCATGGGCAACGACCGAAAGAGCTACAGCCCGCTCAATCAAATCAATAAATCGAATATCGAGCGCCTGGTGCCCATCTGGAATGCAAGCACCATGAATGAACTCGGCGAGCTGGCGCAGCCGACGATTTATAACGGCGTGATGTACGTGATCAACGGCAAATGGACCTTCGCCATCGACGTGGAGACCGGCCATCAAATCTGGCGTACGCCGACGAAGATCGAACCCGGAATCAAGCACAACGCTTTCAATCGAGGCGCGGCGACAATTTATAACGGCAAGGTCTTTCGCGTGACCATTGACAATCATGTTCTAGCGCTGGACATGAAGACCGGCAAGGAACTGTGGAATCAGAGATTCGCCGACTGGAAAGAAGGCTACTACGCCACCGGCGGACCGATCATTGCCAACGGCGTATTGATTTCGGGCGTCTCCGGCGGAGAATCCACCACACGCGGGTTCCTGGACGGTTGGGATCCGGACACGGGAAAAAAATTGTGGCGCAGATACACGATCCCGGCGCCCGGCGAGCCCGGGTCCGAGACATGGCCCAAAAACAATGACGCCTGGAAGTACGGTGGCGGGCCGACGTGGCGCTCCGGTTCGTACGATCCCGAACTCGATCTCGTCTATTGGGGCACCGGAAATGCGGAACCGTACGATCCCAGGCCGCGAGAAAGTCTGGATAGCCTGTTCACGTCCAGCGTGCTCGCGCTAAGGCCGAAGACGGGCGAGGTGGTTTGCTATTTTCAATACACGCCCAACGACCTCTACGACGTGGACGGAAACGACGAACAAGTGCTTGCGGATATCCAGATCGACGGAAAGCCGCGAAAAGTGATGATTCAGGCCAACAAAAACGGCTTCATGTACATGCTGGACCGTACGAACTGCAAATTGATCGCGGCGCACCCGTACGTCAAAGTCAATTGGGCTAAGGAGATTGACCTCAAAACCGGGCGGCCCGTATTGACCGACGTTCAAGAACGCTTTCGTGCCGGCGAGGAAGTGGAAATCTGGCCTTCGCGCGGGACCAATGCCGTGCCTATCGCGCTCGACCCGGAGAACGGGATGATCTACGCGAGCACATGGCAGGTGCCACGCCTACAGAAGCTCGCGCCGCCGCCCAAAAAGCCACAAGAGATCGGCAAGACTTCGACCGGTATCGTTGCGAGAGAGCCGAAAATGAGTCCGGACGATGTTTTTGGCCACTTCCTGGCGATCAATCCGCTGACCGGCGAAAAGAAATGGGAAATTCCGCTCGTCGGGCTGCCCAGTTCAGCGGGCATGCTGGCGACGCGAGGCGGGCTTGTCTTCACCGGGAAAATGACGGGCGAGTTCGTTGCGCTCGACGCGGAGACAGGCAAAACGCTATGGCAGTTCAAGACCGGATCGAGCGTGAATTCGACGGCGATCACCTACACGCATAACGGGCGCCAATATGTGAGCATCGCCTCGGGACTCGGCGGCGCTCTCGCCACGCGCTATGGAGCGGCGAAAGTACCGGCCGGCGGG
>DATMMD010000226.1:0-8784 GCA_035569875.1 Bryobacteraceae bacterium | reverse complement strand
AAAAGATGCTCGATTCGTTCCGGCCCACAGCGCCGGAGCCGGAGCGGAGCCCTGCGCAGCGGAGCGCAGGCGACGGCGCGGCCGCCGATGCGGCTGCCTGATTAACCACCCATGTCAGATCAAGTCTGAGCTAATACAGTTAAGAGATCGATCAGCGGGCCGGCCTAGCCCTAGCGTTATTGTGCGCGCCCAGGCCGGCCCGCACCGTCCGCATTAATCTTCTTTGGCTTCTTCTTTCACTGTCTCTTCCTGGTTGTCAGCCGTCGCGGCTTCCTTACGGGCGTGCTCGAATAGGAAGTTAAGCGTTTTCTCGGAACGAATGCGATAGGCGATACGGCCGAGGATTCCGTCCTTTTGTAGCTTCTTGCGTGTCGCAGCTACGGGCTCGCGCTCCTGCTTGGCGATCCGCTGGACTTCGTGATCGACTTCATCGTTGGTGGCATTGATGGATTCGCGCTCGGCGACTTTGTCAATCAGCAGGCTCCCCTTGACATCGTGAATGGCCTTGGGACGCTGCGCCTCCTTGAGTTTGGCCCAATCGATCTGAAGCTTCGACGGATCGATGCCCCGGTCCGCCAAATCTTTGAATTGCTGGGTCACCTGACTTTCGATTTGGCGTTCGACATACGCTTCGGGTACAGGAAAATCGTGCGCTTCAATGAGGCGGTCGATTAGTTCTTCCTTAGCCTTTTGCTGGGCCAGAAATTCCCGTTCCTGGAAAATGGCTCTGCGGATGGCTTCCTGTAAATCATTGAGAGCCGGATAGTCGCCCAGATCCCGAGCGAATTCGTCATTCAGATCGGGCAATTCCTTGGTTCGGATCATTTTGAGCTTCATCCGAAAGCGCACGGTCTTGCCGGCGAGATTTTTCTGCCCGTAATCTTCGGGGTAGCTGACTTCGAATTCCTTCTCTTCTTCCGGAGACATACCGCGCACCGCGTCCGAGAACGCCGCGACTGTTTCCGGGTCGCCTACGTGGAGTTGCATATCATCCTGATGGATCGGTTTCTCGACCCCGGAAAGGCTGTCGAGCGAAACGACGGCGTAGTCTCCGTCGGCCGCGGGGCGGGGGTCGACGTTCACGAACTGGGCCTTCTGATCGCGGATTTCTTCCAGTCTCTTGGCGATGTCTTCTTCGGCCACTTCCGGCTGGCTGTAATGAACGGTGACGCCGCGATAATCTTTCAGATCGATGGTGGGCGCCACTTCAAATTCGGCCTTGAACCGGAGAGGCTCGCCTTCCTTGAACTCAACGTCTTTTACGCTAGGCCGCCCGACCACCTGCAGCTCCTCTTCTTCCACCTTCTTTTGGAAGTACTTGGGGAGCAGGTTTTCGATCACGTCTTCACGCACCTCTTTAGCAAACTTGGTGCGTATGAGATTGATGGGAACTTTTCCGGGTCGGAATCCCGGGAGCTTTACTTTTTGCTGGATATTAGCGACGACCCGGTCGGTCTCGCGGGCGATTTCATCAACGGGAACGCTGATTTCGATTTCGTGTTTGCAGCCTTCAAGGATCATGGGAGGTAGGTGGTGGGAGGTGGGTGGCACCGCCTACTTCCCACTACCCAACACCATTCTACGTACCTTCGTTCCAACTTGCCAGGTAGTGCTCCTGCTCAAGCGTCAGGCGGTCGATCTTCACGGCCATGGATTCGAGTTTCATGCGGGCTACTTGTTTGTCCAGCTCTTCGGGAACCGGATAGACACGCTTTTCCAGACTGGCATGATTCTTGATCATGTAGTCGGCCGACAGCGCCTGATTTGCGAAGCTCATGTCCATCACGGAAGCCGGATGTCCCTCGGCGGCAGCCAAATTGATCAGTCGGCCCTCGCCCAGCACGTAAATCCGACGGCCGTCTTTCAGGGCGAACTCTTCGACGAACTCGCGGGTCTGCCGGCGGGAAGAGGCCATCTTGCCGAGGGTCTCGAGATCGATCTCGACATTAAAGTGCCCCGAGTTGCAAATGATGGCGCCGTTCTTCAACTTCTCGAAGTGATCGCGCGCGATGACGCTCTTGTTGCCGGTGAGGGTGATAAACAGGTCGCCAATGGTGGCGGCCTCCATCATTGACATCACGCGGTAGCCATCCATGACGGCCTCAATCGCTTTAGTGGGATCGATCTCGGTGACAATCACGTTAGCGCCCATACCCCGTGCGCGCATCGCGACGCCGCGCCCGCACCAGCCATAGCCGGCGACTACAACAGTCAGCCCAGCCAAGAGAATGTTGGTCGCGCGGATGACGCCGTCGAGCGTGCTCTGTCCGGTCCCGTAGCGATTATCGAAGAGGTGCTTGGTCAGTGCATCATTGACCGCGACGATCGGATATTTGAGCACCCCGTCTTTGGCCATGGCGCGCAGCCGGATCACGCCGGTGGTGGTCTCTTCAGTCCCGCCGATCACGTGCTCAAGTAGCTCCTTGCGCTTGGTATGCAGAATCGTGACCAGGTCGGCGCCGTCATCCATGGTGATATTGGGGCGATGGTCGAGAGCCGACATGATGTGCGAGTAGTAGCTGTCGTTGTTCTCGCCCTTGATCGCAAAGACCGGGATGTTGTAATCGCGGACCAGGCTAGAGGCCACGTCGTCTTGCGTCGATAGCGGATTGGACGCGCAGAGCACGATGTTCGCTCCACCGTCGCGCAGCGTGACCATTAAGTTGGCAGTTTCGGTTGTGACGTGCAGGCAGGCGGCTACACGAATATCCTTCAGCGGCTGGGCCTTAATGAACTGCTTGCGAATGCTCTGCAAGACAGGCATCGACTGAAACGCCCATTCGATACGGCGTTTGCCGAGATCGGCCAGCGCCAGGTCTTTCACATCGCAAGCTACTGCTGCGGTTGCATTGGTTGGCATGAGTCCCTCTGACTTAGAAATGTAGTTATTTTGCGGCGACCGCAACGCGGGCGCTATCCCGGAGCACAGCGGCCTTGTCGGTGGCTTCCCAGGAGAAGCTGGGTTCGGTTCGGCCAAAATGGCCGAACGCGGCCGTCAAACGGTAGATGGGCCGGCGCAATTTCAAATGGTCGATCATTCCCTTAGGGGTGAGCGGGAACTGTTCGCGAACCAGTTCCACCAAACGCTCTTCCTCTACTTGTCCGGTGCCGAAAGTATGGACCATTACGGAGACCGGCTCGGCCACGCCGATGGCATACGCCAACTGGACTTCGCAACGCGAGGCCAATCCGGAATCCACTAGGTTCTTGGCAATGTAACGCGCCATGTAACATGCCGAGCGGTCCACCTTGGTCGGATCCTTACCCGAAAACGCCCCGCCACCGTGACGTCCCATGCCGCCATAGGTGTCGACGATAATCTTACGGCCCGTCAGCCCGGTATCGCCGTGCGGTCCGCCGATTACGAAACGGCCAGTGGGATTAATGTGGAATTTCGTGGAGGAATCGACCATGTTGGAGGGGACCACGGGATCGATGATGTGCTTCTTCACCTGGGCACGTAGCTCTTCGGTCGAAATCTTGTCGTCGTGCTGGGTCGAGACTACCACGGCCTCTATGCGCTTGGGCTTGCCATTCGCGTATTCCACGCTGACCTGGCTCTTGCCGTCCGGCCGCAGGAAATCGAGCTTGCCGGCGCGCCGTACTTCGCTCAATTGACGAACCAGCTTGTGAGCCATCATGATCGGCATAGGCATTAACTCGGGTGTCTCATCGCAGGCGAAGCCGAACATCAGGCCCTGATCGCCAGCGCCCCCAGTATCGACGCCCATGGCGATGTCGGGCGACTGGCTCTGGATGGAATTAATGATGCCGCAAGTCTTGCTGTCGAAGCCGAAGTTCGCATCGGAATACCCGATGTCGTTGATCACGCCGCGCACCAGGCGGGGCACATCGACGTAGGTATTGGTAGTGATTTCACCCGAAACCACGCAAATTCCGGTAGTGATCAAAACCTCACAGGCCACCCGGCCCTTAGGATCGTCTTTTAGAACCGCATCCAGTACTGAATCCGAGATCTGATCCGCCATTTTGTCGGGATGTCCTTCTGTAACCGACTCTGACGTAAAAAAATGCCGCATCTTTTCTGACACCTGTTGAGCCTCCAAAAGCCTCTGGTCTATTGCGAATCGTGAATTTTTCCGTGCGGGAAACTTAAATCAGTGTATCTCGGCGCCGCCGTGCTGGTCAATGAACCGCAGTCCTATTCGCCCATGGATCGAAAGTCCCGAACGGGCCGATTTCCCAAGTGAAGGCTGGGCCACGTGAAATTCGATGCTCTCAAGCGTCCCTATGAACTGAATCCGGGTCGAACGCCGGTACACAAACTGCAATATATTCAGCACCTTCCCTGCCCGGAGTGCTATAACGAACCCACTCCCCACGGCGTGCGATGACTGCTTGTCCCGCCTTAACTTCAATGATACCTTCCTTCGACTCCACTATTACCGCTCCGCGCATCACTATTGTAAATTCATCAAATTCCGGCTGTTGTCCAGGCTCACTCCAACCCGCCGGGCTGTGCATATGAGCGATGCTGACCGATTCATGGCCGGAGTTGACTCGCCCAATATACTCGTCGATCAATTTATTGGCCGGTACCGGGATTCGGGTAGGGCTTTTTACCAGATCGGGCATTTCTGTCGTTAATGGTCTCGATCAGTCATCAGATCGGTGAGCGCCGTCAAGGCCCTCTGGTAAGGCGATTCGGGAAACTCGCTAACGATAGAGCGAGCCTTGTCGGTGAACGCTTGAGCGCGTTCCCGCACGCGATCAAAGCCACCGCGCCGCTCGATCATGCGAAGAACTTTGGCGAAGGGCGCCTGATCATAGTTTCCTTCACGGAGCACAGTATCTACCAGCAGGCGCTCTTCTTCGGGTGCTTGCTCGAGCGCATAGATCAGGGGCAGCGTTACCTTGCCCTCCCGGAGGTCGCTGCCGACTGGCTTGCCCAGCACCTTTTCGTGCGAGGTGAAATCGAGGACGTCGTCCACCAATTGGAAGGCGATTCCCAGGTTCCAGGCGAACTCGCCTAGACGGGCTTCGGTGGCGTCGTCCGCGCCCCCCATCACTGCGCCAAGCCGGGCACAGGCGGAAAACAGGCTGGCCGTTTTGCGATCCACCAGTTCCATGTAATCGGCCTCGGAAATATTGATCTTGCCGATCAGCTCCAATTGGAGCAACTCGCCTTCCACCATCATCTGGGTCAGAGCGATCAGAACATCAAGTACGTGAAAATTCCGCTCGCGCAGCGCCATGTGAAAGGCTTGCATGTACAACCAGTCGCCAGCCAGCACGCAAGTGTGATTGCCCCAGATCGCGTTGGACGAGGGACGGCCACGGCGCGTCTTGGCGATGTCGATGACATCGTCGTGGACCAAAGTCGCGGTGTGGACCATTTCCACTACCGCTGCCATCCGAATAGAGCCGTCGGTGACCGAGCCCACCAAGCGGGAAGCGAGTAAAACGAGGATCGGGCGCAGCCGCTTGCCGCCGCCAGCCTGCAAATAACGGCCAATGGTGGTGACGGCATCGACGCTGGCAACCGATTCAAGGCTGATCTCACGCTCTACACGTTCGAGATCATCCTTGACTAAATCGAAAATGTCCCGCGCCGACAGGCTGTGGCTGAGCTTGCTGAGTCCCATGCAGGAATTCCTCAGTTTAGCAGGTTGCCAGGCTAGCTCCACCGGTTGAAAACTCCGCTCGACTATTCGTTGCGCAGCGCTTGCATCGGATCGATGGACGCGGCGCGGCGAGCGGGCAGGAACGCCGCCAGAGCGGCCGTCAGCGTTACGGTGCAGCATGCAATCGCCAGGAGAAGTGGATTCCGCGGGCTTACCCCAAAGAGCATGTTGGTGAGAACATGGCCGGCGGCGAACGCGCCCGCGAGACCGAGCACCACCCCGGCCGCTACCAGAAGCATCGCTTGCTCAAGCACCATCCGCTGCACCATCATTCGGCTGGCGCCCAGCGCGACTCTCACTCCGATCTCGCGCGTCCGTTTCGACACCGAATATGCCAGCACGCCGTAGAGCCCGACCACGGTGAGCAGCAGCGCGATCCCGGCGAAGCTGGCAAGCAGCAGCATCTGGAAACGCGGTCTCGCGATTCCGATGGCAAGGAGGTCTTCCATCGGCTGCACGTCGTAAATTGGAACTTCTTTGTCGATGGATGCCACGGCCGAGCGAACGGCGGATTCCATAGCCGCGGGAGGAACTGCGGTCTTCATCACAATTGGCGGCACGAACCAGGGAAGCTGCTTATAGGGGATGTAGTAGATAGGTTCAGCTTGTAGCTCGAGCGGTGTTTGTACCGCGTTACCTACAACGCCTACGATTTGTCGCATAGGGGCTTCGCCATCGCGCATTGACGCGCCTGGTTGCAGCCGCTTCCCGACCGCGGCCTCTCCGGGAAAGAACATTTCTGCGAACGCGCGATTGACGATCAGTACGGGTGGCGCCTTGGCATCGTCTCGCTCGCTGAACTGCCGCCCTTCTAGAAGCGGAATGCCTAAGGTGCGAAAATAATCCGGCGTGACGAATGCGATATCGGCATGCGGCCGGTTATAGACGGCTGCTGGCCGCTCTTCAATACCGAAAGAAATGGTCATTTGGCTACCGGTCAGCGGCAAGGGCGTCCCTCCCGCCACGGATGTAACACCGGGGAGAGTGCGCAGCCGGTCCAGCAGGCGATTGCAGAAATCGACCTGCTTTTCATCAGGATAACGCGAGCCCGGCACGCTGATACTGAAGGTCAATACGTGATCCGGCTGGAGCCCCAGATCGCGGTGCAGCAGATGCAGAAAACTCGCGATAAGCAAAGCCGCGCCGCTCAGCAGCACCAAGCCGAGCGTGATTTGCGCGACCACCAGGCCGCTGCGCAGCCGGTCCGCTCCCTGGACGCTGCCGCGCGATCCTTCTTTCAATGGTCCAGCCAACTCGGTCCGGGCCAGCCGCACAGCCGGGGCAATGCTGAATATCAGACTGGTGAGCAAAGCCAACGCTACTGAAAACGCGAGAACATTGCTATCCACGGCGGTCTGGGCCAAGCGTGGGATGCTATCGCCCGCTAAGGGAAGCAGCAGCTTTACACAGGCGATCGCCATGAGGGCCCCGGCGGCACATCCGATTGCAGCCAGTACCAAGCTCTCGGTAAGCAGCTGCCGGACCATGGTCCCGCGCGAGGCGCCGATGGCTGCCCGAATCGCAAACTCACGCTCGCGTTCGGAGGTGCGAGCCAGCAGCAGGTTGGCCATGTTGGCGCAGGCGATCAGTAGAACCAGCCCTACGGCTCCCAGCAGGATCAACAGCGGCCGGCGCGTGTTGCCGGTCAATCGCTCCAATTCCGGGCGCACGTAGGTACTGGCAACGTTCTTGTCGTCGTCAGGATACTGTTTGGCCAGAGCCGCAGCGATGGTGTCCATGTGCGCGTGTGCGCCTTCGACGGATACACCTGGTTTCAGCCGCGCGATCACATCCAGTAGCCTGGCGCCGCGCTGCTCGGTCATGGGCGTGGAGGTGTCTGTCGTTACGTCCCGCGCCAGGGTGGTCCAGAGTTTCACTTTCGTACGAGAAACCGGAAAAACGAAGCCGGCCGGCATTACGCCAACAACGGTGTAAGGCTGGGTGTCCAGGATGATCGAGCGGTCGACGATATCCGGATCGCCGCTGAATTGTTCGTTCCACAGGCTATGGCTGAGCACGACAACACGCTGTCCGGCCTTCTCTTCTTCAGGCAAAAATCCACGTCCCAACGCGGGTTGAATCTTAAGCAGGGAGAATAGATCCGCGGAGACGACTTCCCCGTTCAGATGCACTGGCATACCGGCTCCGCTCAGCGCGAAATCACTGTCGTGGTAGCAGACTATTTGCTCAAAAACACGGTTATACTTGCGAAAATCAAAGAAATTCGGATAAGAGTGCGACGTTGGATGCGGTGTGCCGCGGGTATCGCGGGACTGAACCGAAACCAGTCGGTCCGGTTCCGGATAGGGCAGCGGGCGAAGGATGATTGCATTGACAACGCTGAAGACGGCCGTGTTGGCGCCAATGCCCAGCGCCAGTGTGAGCACCGCCGCGGCCGTAAAGGCGGCTGATTTGCGAAGCTGGCGGAGAGCATAGCGAAGATCGGTGAGGAAATTTTCGACCATCACCCAACGCCAGACGTCGCGGCCGCGCTCTTCGAGCAGCGTGACATTGCCAAACTCACGGCGGGCAGCGGCCGCGGCGTCTTCGCGCGACTGACCTTCAGCGATAAGCGCCTCGGTCCGCTCCTCGAGATGCTCGCGGATTTCCTCCCAGAGGTCGCGGTCGAGCTGCCCGCGCGAGAAGATCCGCTTAAGCCAATTCATCGTTCCGCCGGGGACAACACGCGCCGGATGCCCTCCAGCATGCGTTCAAAACTCGAAACTTCGCGCTCCAGATGTTTTGCGCCCGCTGACGTGAGCCGGTAAATGCGAATGCGGCGCTTGCTGGCCGACACACCCCATTTCGCATCCACCCAGCCTTCCTTGAGCATCCGCTGTAGCGCTGGATACAGCGATCCTTCTTCAATTTGCAAAAGATCGTTGGAGGTTTTTTTGATGTGTTGTACCAGCGCGTAGCCGTGCAGGGGCTGGCGCCGCAGGGTCCGGAGGATCATCATCTCCAGGGCGCCGGGGAAGAGATCTTTGCGTTCTGGGCTGGGCATTTACTCGTTTGCTCTATGCCTAGAGTAAACTAGTATCGTACAACGGTCAACCTCTAACCTTGGGACAACAGCAATCGCCGAAAGTTTTCGCTCGTTAAATGGCTCACTTCTTCGAGCGATTGGCCGCGGAGATCG
>DATMMD010000225.1:0-6342 GCA_035569875.1 Bryobacteraceae bacterium | reverse complement strand
TGGAATGGTCTTCAGGCCGCAGGCAACCGCGAGTTACGGACTCGATGCCATGGCCAACGACGCCCTGGTGGTGCTAGACGCGCTCGGCTGGGACAGCGCCCATGTGGTCGGCGGTTCGTTGGGCGGAATGATCGGCCAGGTTTTGGCCGTCCGGCATGCTCCACGGGTGGGCACGCTCACATCAATGATGGCGACGCCATGTCCGCGCGTCGGGCGGTCCACGATCCGGTTTGCCATGGAAATTGCCAGCCTGCAGCAGCGGCCCGTCCGCGACCGGGAAGAGGCCGCACAGCGTAACTTGGACCTTTTCCGGCTCATCGGCTCGCCCGGTTACGCTCTCGACGAGCCTTGGCTTCGTGAGGTCGGTCGGCTCTCGTACGATCGCAGTTACGATCCTGCCGGCCGGCTGCGCCAGCAGGCCGCACTCCTCGCGTCGGGCGACCGCCGCAAGGAGCTTTCCGGGGTAAACGTCCCCACGCTCGTTCTGCACGGCGAGGAAGACAAGGTTTGGCGACCGAGCGGAGGCCGGGCCACGGCCGAGGCCATTCCCGGCGCCCGGCTGGTCACCTATCCCGGCATGGGCCACGGTGCCCTGCCGCGCGAGCTGTGGCCAGCCGTAGTCGGCGAGATCCGAAGACTAGTTCGGTCCTGATGTGGGACATTGTCGGAAGCTACTTTCCAAGGCCACTATCTTGCGATCATCGCGCTAAATAGTACTCGTCGTAACGCAGTACTTCGTCGGGAGCCTCCGGTTGATTGTGATGATTCTAGTGAGCGATGTGGCAAGCCATTGGCGGGATGGGTCGCGTTTTTAGGGTTGAAGTCTCCTATTGTGCTCCCATAGGAGTCGTGATAGGCTTTCTATGGGAAGCCAATATGAAAGACAAAACCGACGTTTGGCAGGGAACGCTCTCGCTGATGGTTCTGAAAACATTGGATGTGCTCGGCCCGCAGCACGGCTACGGCATCGCGAGGCGCATCGAGCAGACCAGCAACAACGCGCTTGCGATCAATCACGGGACGCTTTATCCCGTTTTGCTGAAGCTGGAGCAGGAAAACTCGGTCACATCCGAGTGGGGCGTATCAGAGAACAATCGTAAGGCCAAGTTCTATCGGATAACGCGCGCAGGTAAGAAAGAATTAGTGGCGCAAGAACGCGAATGGCAGCGGGCAAACGACATTGTGGCGCGATTTTCCGAAATGGCTAAGGAATCTGTATGAAACTGCTGCGTCGCGGATGGCGTCGGTTCGTGGGCACATTGGCCGCCCACCGCACCGAGGGTGAACTAGCTGATGAGATCGCCTCTCACATTGAGATGCAGGTTGAGGACAACTTGCGGGCCGGAATGGCTCCCGAAGAAGCTCGGCGAGCGGCAAGGCTGAAGTTCGGCAGCATGGAAGGTGCCAAGGAACTCTATCGCGACCAGCGGGGACTACCGTGGATGGAGGCGCTGTTTTGGGACTTGCGGTTTGCCCTGCGGGGTCTTCGCCATAGTCCTGGGTTCACTTTTGTAGTGGTGCTCACGCTCGCTTTGGGGATCGGCGCGATCACGGCTGTCTTCAGCCTGGTAGACAAGGTTCTGCTTACCCCGCCCGGTATCCAGAACCCGGAGCGCGTCATCGCCATTCAGACAAGATACCGGAAACTCAATTCCGAATTCCCAATCGTTTCGCCGCAAACTCTGGCCGATCTGCAGGACAGTCCCCAGGTGTTTGAACACGCGGCTCTGATGTCGCCGGCCGACGTAAATTACACCACCGGTGGAGATCCGCAGAGATTGCGGGGAGCCATCGTAACATCAGAATGGTTCGACGTATTCGGCGCCAAACCGTACCTGGGCCGCACTTTTCGCAAAGACGAGGACCAACCGAATGCGAATGGAGTGGTGGTGCTTTCGCACGTCGCATGGACGCGGTTGTTCGGCGCCGATCCGGCGATAATTGGCCGCAGCATCGACTTGAATCAAGCGCCTCGACGGGTTATTGGCGTGATGCCGCCGGAATTTCGATGGCCTCGCAATGTGGATCTTTGGGCGCCAGCCGGGTTACCAGCGAAAGCATTCGGCCCAGCGGCGCGCTTCGGCACAGAGAGTTTCACTGGAGTAGCACGTACCCGGCAGGATGTGTCTTTTCGCCAAGCCAAGGAATGGATGGGCATCTTGACCGAGAGAGTTCGCAGCGCGGGCGGGGCCGAAGGCACCATCGCCCGGAACTACGGCTGGAGCCTGTCCGCTATTCCTTTCACGGACACTGTCGCCGGCGAAACGAGAACGCCGCTCCTGGTGTTGCTGGCCGCTGTGGTGCTCGTGCTGCTGATCGTGTGCTCGAACGTCGCGGGTTTGCTACTGGCGCGAGGCTCGTCGCGCGATCATGAGTTCGCGGTGCGGGCGGCTTTGGGCGCAAGCCGTGGCCAACTGCTGCGCTCGCTTTTGACGGAAAGCCTGCTACTCGCAATCGCGGGAGGCCTCGCCGGACTATTGCTGGCTGATTACGGCGTGAATCTGCTCCTTATGCTCTCGCCACAGGACGTGGCGGCCGGAATCGAGCAGCGGATGGATTATCGTGTAACGCTCTTTTGCGCGATGACGGCGTTAATTTCAGCGCTACTTTTCGGATTGGCACCAGCCTGGCAGATCTCTCGTATCGGCCCGAACGGCGCGCTGACGTGCGATGATCGCGGCTCGACAGCTGGCCGAGGACGCCAGAGAATGCGGTCGGCGCTGGTGGTTGTGGAAACAGCCCTGGCTTTGATGCTGTTGGTGGAGGGCGGTCTCTTGCTAAGAAGTTTTGTGCGGCTACTTGGAGTGAATCCGGGGTTCGAGCCGCGAGGCGTTATGACCGCGGTGTTTACGCTTCCTCAAAAAAGCTATACGAGCGAGCATGAGCAATCCATCTTTTGTCGCGCCGTGCTGGCGCGGCTGAAAGATACTCAAGGAGTTGCCGCAGCGGCCATGGGATCGCCTCCGCCATTCAGCGGGCTGAACAATTCGGATGTATTCCAGATCGAAGGTCGCGTGACGACGCCTGGCGAGCCGCTCCCCTTCGGCGACGAACGGCTGGTGACACCGGGATACTTCCGAACACTAGGGATTCCGCTAAGACGCGGACGGGACTTTTCGCAGGAGGATCGCCCAGGTGGCGAACTCGTGACCGTGATCGACGAGAATCTTGCGCGCGAATATTGGCCCGGTACAGATCCAGTGGGTAGCCACATCATTTGGAAGGGTGGCACGTACAGAATCGTCGGGATCGTTGGACACGTGATGCACTCCGACCTTGCGGCGGACAGCGGAAAGGGCGTGTACTATTTCGACATGTTTCAGCGGCCTACCCCGTTCGCTGCCGTCCTAGTGAAGACACAAGGCGACGTGGCTAACATGGCAACGGCGATTCGCGAGGCAGTGCGCGAGGCAGATCCGCTCCAAGCAGTGCATTCGTTCGTCAGCATGGAGGATTCGGTTGCGAACTCGCTTGCGCCCCGGCGATTCGGTGTGCGGCTGCTAGGATTCTTCGCCGCTACCGCGTTGTTCTTGGCCGCACTTGGTCTATATGGCGTGATCTCCTATTCCGTGACGCAGCGGCGGAGGGAGATCGGAATTCGCATGGCGCTTGGGGCAGAACGACAGGTCGTAACAAAGCTCGTGGTGGGTCAAGGGTTGAGGCTTGCGGTGCTCGGCGTGGGAATCGGAATCATCGGCTCCATTGCCGGTGCTCGCGTGATACAGAACCAGTTGTTCGGAGTGAGTGCCTTCGATGCGCCAACCATTGCAGGGATGGCAGCGGTCTTGTTGGCGGCGTCGATGCTGGCGAGTTATCTGCCGGCACGTCGCGCAATGCGGGTGGATCCCGTAATGGCGCTACGTCCGGAATGAATACACAAGGAGATCGTTATGTTTAAAGTGCTTCGGTTTCTTCCGTCTGTCCCTTTGGTGTTGTCGCTCGCGCCGGCTCAGGACGTCACCGGCGACTGGTTGGGAACTCTCGTGTTGCCGGTCGGGGAACGGCACATCGCTTTGCATGTCAGCAAGGTAGACAACAGTCTCAAGGCCACACTGGACAGCGTAGAGCATGGAGTTACCGGAGCTCCGCTTGATTCAGTAAACGTCGCGGACTCCAGGCTGGCTTTCAAGTCGAACGTGTTTCACTTCGCCTATGAAGGCAAGGTGGATACCGCCGTGACGTCTATCGAGGGAACGATTGAGGCCGAAGCCGGATCAGCGCCTTTGACCTTTCATCGAGGCACGGTCGCGAAAGTAGAACACAAGCGGGCGAAAGCAACCGACATAGACGGCAATTGGAGCGGAACGTTGAACACCCGCGGCCAGGAGCAGGAATATCTATTCCATATAAAAAACATCGATGACGGTCTGATCGTAGCCATGGACTTGCCTTCTCAATACATTAAAGACGCCGAGTCGAGCAGCGTCGAGCGCAACGGTCCATCGCTGGCAATCGAGTGGAAGGTGTTTGGCAGCCGTTTCGAAGGCAAGATCGCTGAAGACCTCAGCGCCATCGAAGGAATGGTGATGCAGGCAGGCCAGAGCTTTCCGTTTGCTATGAAGCGGACGAGGCCATAGCAAGGCGTGGCGGCTCACCTGATTTTGTCGCCCCTTTCAACGGCGTACGACGGCTCTTAGTATAGCGCCTCGTTATCCGGCCATATCGGTAGCTTGGCGCCGCCCTCCGTCTGGTTCGATCGGCCACACCCCAATTCGGGCGTTCTTCCTCCGATTGCCCCTTGTGCCGTGAGAACAGTGCGATTCCGAAACGCTAGGTGACTGATCGCGAGTAATCGTCGCTACTCGCTGACCTCAGGCGCTCGCCAGGCTCGCGACGTACTCCATGGGACAGCCAAATCCTTCCACGTTCACACCCAGGCGGCGCAGCGCGTCGATTGCGAGGAGCCGCCGATAGGCATTGAACGTAATCACGTGCGCGAACATGCCGCCGAAAGTGAAGGTCTCCGGCGGTTCGCAGAGGGCATCGACGAACGTATCGTCCCAGGCACTTCGATTGCGCACATCCGTGAGTACCGCCTGGAACTTTCGATCGGCTTGGTCGAGGCGCGCCAGCATGGCCGAAGGAGTGCGCTGCTCCGGTGGGGCATCGTCCGCCTTCGTCGGCACGCTACCGCCCGTAAGCGCTGCAGCCCAGGCTTCTTTGGTGTGCACCATCCGGTCCAGAATCTGGCGTAGACTCTGATCCGGCTCATCCCATGGCAAGATCTTCACCTGGTTTTTCAAGGGACAGTCAAGCTGTTCATCGGTAAGCGCCCTCGCCAGATCGAGAAGACGCCGAGTATGCCAGGACTCCTGGCCGGAGAAGATATCAAAAAGGTCCATGGATTGACCAGCTCCTTTCAAGTCATCATTACAGGAATAGTGATGAATTCCGTTCACCGCGTGCAGGTGAGTGTACGTCACCCCCATACGGCGATACAGGCTCGGTGAAACACCGAACGCCTTTCGGAACGCTCTGGTGAACGCTTCGAGCGATCCGTAAGTTGCATTAAGACTGATGTCTGTCACCGAGAGTTGCGTACGAGACAACTGCCATGCCGCTCTTTCCAACAGCAGCCTCCGGCGCATTGCCACTGGAGTCTCCTCGATCATCGCTCGGAATAGGCGATAAAACTGCGTCCGGCTTCGATAAGCTTGGCGGGCGAGGGCCTTTGCATCCTGCTCCTGGTCGAGCGATTCCAGAACCACTCCGCGTAGCCGTTGCGCTTCGTCCACACAAGGAAAATACCATTTCAAAGTCCACGGCCGCCTGATCAGGAGTCCCAAAATTGCGGTAGGGATGCCGTGTCAGTACGCCGACGGTCAAGCTAAATCCGGCCTGTCGGCGAAGCGGCGACCGATGTCCGCCGGCCGCAGTCGAAAATGGGCAGCCCGGGAATAGCCGCCATATCGCGACTGATCGTTACTTAGATCGGGCCAAGAGAACCCGCTGGCGCGATTTGAGTGACTGAGGGCTCGAAAATTAGCAAGAAAGATCAAGCCACTCTAAAGGTCCGTGGATTAGACTAGCCCTATGCTTCGCAGCGTTTTGTCGGTACTAGCTGGAATTGCTATCCTAACGGCGGCCTCCTTCGCCATCGAGGCGGTTGTGAACCCTCTGTTACTTCGGGCATTCCCGCAAGCCCTGCCGAGCCCGGCGGCACTTTCATCTAATCAATGGGTCAGGATGTTAACGCTTGCATATGGGCTTACATGCGTGGCCGCCGGAGGATACGTCGCAGCTCGAATTGCACGGCGGTTACCGATCAAGCACGCGGCTGCGATGGGGATTCTTCAAGCTGGTTTGACTATCGCCGCGATGCTGTCCCCGGAAGCAAACCAT
>DATMMD010000224.1:0-2815 GCA_035569875.1 Bryobacteraceae bacterium | reverse complement strand
AGACCGAGAGCGATCAGGGATGACGTATAGAGATCGCCCACGGCCTCGGTGAACTCGTTCGCGATCGTCGCCGAAATTGTCGTGCCGGGCGCAAGCAGAGATGCGGAAATTCTGTGTGCGTTTCCGATCACGAAAGTGACCGCCATGGTCTCGCCGAGCGCTCGACCCAGCCCCAGCATGACGCCGCCAATCACTCCGATACGGGTGTACGGCAACACCACATACCGCCAGACTTCCCACTGGGTCCAACCCAGCCCGTATGCGGCTTCCTTCAGAACCGGCGGAACGGCGTCGAATACGTCACGTGAGATCGACGTGATAAACGGCAACACCATGATCGCAAGAATCAGGCTGGCTGTAAGGATTCCGATACCGAAAGGCGGACCTGCGAATAAAGTGGAGAGTACGGGTACATTTTCGAAGGCCGCAATCACGGGCGGCTGCACATATTGCTGCAGGAATGGAGCAAATACGAACAGGCCCCAGATTCCATAGATGATGCTGGGAATGCCTGCCAGCAATTCGATGGAGATGCCGATCGGGCGGCGCAACCAAATCGGGCAAAGCTCGGTGAGGAACATCGCGATCATCAGCCCAAACGGCACCGCGATCAGCATTGCGATAAAGGAGGTAATAATCGTGCCGTAGATCGGCGCCAGCGCCCCGAATTTTTCGGTGACGGGGTTCCAGCTCTGGGTGGTGAGGAAACCGAGTCCAAATTCCTGGAAAGCCGGCAGCGCGCCCATAAAGAGAGACACGATCACGCCGCCAAGGACCACCAGCACGAATACAGCCGCACTCTTCGTAATGCGGTGGAAAACGATGTCGCCGATCCGGAGCCGGTTAAGTACCTTGGCCCGCTCAGCCACATCCTGCACGCTCACGGCGGCCTCCTGCCAAGCGACATCGACCACGCTGCACCTCCCCAATGCGCTCACTGAAAATCAGAACCCGTCAGCCGAACCGATCGGCTTGCGAATGCGAGAGCGGGGAGGCGATGCCTCCCCGCTCCCGTTGACTTCAGTTGGACGCGGAAAACAGCGGCTTTCCGCTGCCGTCCTTGATCTCGGACGCCCACATCTTCTGGATGGAAGTTACGACCTTGTCCGGCATCGGAACGTAGTCCAGTTCTTCAGCCATCTTGGCGCCCTTCTTGTAGGCCCAGGCGAAGAACTTCAGCGCTTCGGCAGCCGCGGCCGGATCTTGCGGCTGCGTATGGATCAGAATGAACGTAGCGCCTGCGATGGGCCAGGACGCGGCACCCGGCTGGTCCGTCAGAATGACATAGTAATGGTCGGCCTTTTCCCAGTCCGCATTCGCCGCTGCCGCCTGGAACGCGGCTGCACTGGGCTCAACGGCCTTTCCATCCTTGTTGATCATGCTGACCGCGGTCATCTTGTTCTGCTTGGCGTAGGCATATTCGACATAGCCGATGGCGCCCTTGGTGTTGGCGACGTTGTTCGCCACGCCTTCATTGCCCTTCGCGCCGATGCCGGCCGGCCATTCAACCGAGGTGTTCGCGCCGACCTTCGACTTCCAGTCCGCGCTCACCTTCGAAAGGTAGTCGGTCCAGATGAAGGTGGTGCCGGAGCCGTCGGAACGATGGACGACGACAATTGCTTGCTTGGGAAGCTTGGCCGAAGGATTCAGCTTGGCGATTGCCGCGTCGTCCCAGGACTTGATGTCGCCGAGAAAGATCTTCGCGAGAGTTGCGCCGTCAAGCTTGAGGTCGCCGGATTTCACGCCCTCGAGATTGACAACCGGCACGTCTCCGCCAACGACCGTCGGGAATTGAACAAGCCCTGATTTAGCCAATTCCTCCGGCTTCAGCGGCATGTCCGAAGCGCCGAAGGTGACGGTCTTGGACTGGATTTGCTTGATCCCGCCGCCCGAACCAATCGACTGGTAGTTCATGCCGTTGCCGGTTTCCTTCTTATAGGCATCAGCCCACTTGGCGTAGATTGGGTAGGGGAATGTCGCGCCCGCGCCGGAGATGTCCAACGCGCGAACGGGTAGTGTCGAAGCGGCCACAACGCCGGCAGCAACAAGGGTTTTGAGGAACTTCACGGGCTTTCTCCATGGTGGGCGGGGCGCTTTGGGGGACCGATCACGCTCCGAGGCCGCTTCTATAGAGGCGCGTCGTAGACCTAATATTGCAGTTAGATGACAGTGATGTGACAGCGACCGGACGCGCTCCTTTACCTCCTCTTTACCTTTCGGGTGGGCTTCGATTTCACTCCTGCGATCGGCTCAGCGTGACATGCCTTGGAAATTTATTCAGCTCTGCGAGCAGCTTAGATGCTCCACCATCGCAACCTGAGGGCCAGCCTTCCTCCCAATGTCATCGAACCACAATATTGGCCGCCCAGTCTCCACGCACAGAATTGCTTGGAAAACTCCATGGATCGGACGACCGGGCTGATCGTAGAGATCGTTGCCGGCTTCGCTGGGGCCCATTTTGCTGCAACCGCGTTGCATGAGCATCGCTTTGGCTGGCTAGGACACAGCCTGGTCGGATCGATCGCTGGCGCTCTGAGCCGCTAACTTGCTCCAATCAATCGTGCTCACGGTCGTCACAGGCAGCGGCAGCACGAACGAACCAAGACCTGTTGAAGCTGCGGTGATTGAGGCAATGACCGGCGCGGTCGGGGGCGCGATTGTGATGGCCGGCGTCGGTTTGGCTGTTAACGCAACGGCGGCGAAAAGCTGAACGCGAAATGGCAACCCGGCACGAGAGCAAACCATCGCGATTTTTCGACGGGAATCCTCACGATATTTTACTTTTCAATCGCCCGTGCTAGCTGGTCGGACTGGC
>DATMMD010000223.1:0-3961 GCA_035569875.1 Bryobacteraceae bacterium | reverse complement strand
GCGGGAAGAAAATAATTGATCTTCATTTCGACCGTGGTGACCAGACGCTTGCCGCCGAAGTGACGGATAAGCGCCATGCCGACCGCTGCATCGGCCAGGGTGGCTGTGACGCCTCCGTGAGCGACGGCTAGGCTATTGGTGAGCTCATGACGAAGGGAACACTCGATGGTGACTCCGTCGCGATGGACACGAGTGAGTTTTATTCCGAGCAGCGCGGCAAACGGAACCCTGGGCAGGAAGGCGCGAATCTGTTGCGCGGTGAGTTTGGCATGGTTCATGGTAACCAACTTCCAGGTGTCAGTTATCAGTGGTCAGTTGCCAGTTGGCCGCTCGAACAGGCCCGCTGCGCCCTGGCCGCCGCCTACGCACATGGTTACGACGCCGTAGCGCGATTTGCGGCGGCCCATCTCATTAGCGATCGTTCCTGCCATGCGTGAACCAGTCATGCCGAAGGGATGGCCGATGGAGATTGACCCGCCATTCACGTTGAGTTTGTCCATGGGGATGCCGAGACGGTCGCGGCAATAAATTACCTGGACCGCGAAGGCTTCGTTGAGTTCCCAGAGGTCGATGTCTTCCATTTTCAGTCCCTGGCGACGGAGCAGTTTGGGGACGGCAAATACCGGACCCACGCCCATTTCGTCGGGCTCGCAGCCGGCGATCTGAAAGCCCCGGAAAATCAGTTTGTACGGGATGCCGAGTTCGTCGGCGCGCTGGCGGGACATGAGAAGAGTGGCGGAAGCCCCGTCTGAGAGTTGGGACGAATTCCCTGCGGTCACCGAGCCCTGGCCGCTGTTGGGATCGAAGTGAGGCTTGAGCGCAAGCAATCCTTCGAGCGTGGAATCGGGGCGGTTGCATTCGTCGCGGTCACAGCAGACTTCTTCGGTGCCGATTACGCCGCCGGTCTTTTTGTCGAGCACCGCTTTCGTGACTTTCATGGGAGCGATTTCGCCAGCAAAGAATCCTTCCTGCTGGGCGCGCGCGGTGCGTTGCTGGCTGACCAGCGAATATTCATCCTGGGCCCGGCGGCTGATCTGGTAGCGTTTGGCGACGACCTCGGCGGTTTCTCCCATCACCATGTAGACGCCGGGATATTTCTGCTTGAGCGCCGGGCTGGGATCGCTATCGCGAACTATGAGACTGATGGTTTCTACGCCTCCGCCGATAGCGGCCTCGGCGCCATCACTCACGATCTGGTGAGCGGCCATGGCAATGGCTTGCAGACCGGAAGAGCAGAAGCGGTTCACGGTGATTGCGGCAGCCGAAACGGGCAGTCCGGCATGCAGCGCGGAGACCCGAGCGATGTTGTGGCCTTGTACTCCGTGGGGTTGGCCGCAGCCCAAAATCACGTCTTCGATTTCGTTCGGATCGAGTTGCGGGGTCTGGCGCAGGACGTCCTTGATGCAATGGGCGGCCAGGTCCTCGGGGCGCGTCATGTTGAAGGAGCCGCGAAATGATTTCGCAAGGCCGGTGCGCGAACTGGCTACTACAACGGCTTCTCTCATGTTAGTCGATCGTCGTTGCTCGTTGGTCGAACACTATGGGATGGTTCAACAGGCTATCCGGCTGCAACTTTTTGTTTATCCAAGTCGGCGAAGGTACGGCCTTCCGCGGCCAATTGTTTCAGTAGCGGGGCGGGCTCCCAGAGTTCGCCATGGGTGCGCTGAAATTCAGAGATGCGCTCGTAGACTTTCTTTAGTCCGACGGTGTCGGCGTACCACATGGGGCCGCCGCGATAGGCTGGGAAGCCGTAGCCGTTGATGTAGATGATGTCGATATCGACCGCACGCAACGCGTATCCCTCTTCGAGAATGCGCGCGCCTTCGTTGACCAGGGCGTAGATGCAGCGATCTACGATCTCTTCTACTGAAATCCCGCGCTGGGAGATGCCGGCTTCAGTAGACCATTTTTTCGTCAGCGCGGCCACTTCTGGATCTGGGTTCGGCCGACGATTCTCGTCGTATTTGTACCAACCTGAGCCGGTCTTCTGGCCGAAGCGGCCCATCTCGCATAGATTGTCGCCCGCGAACGCTTGCCGGACGCCAGGTTTCTCCAGGTGGCGATATTCCTTGCGGATGCGCCAGCCTACGTCGAGTCCGGCGAGATCGTTGGTCGCGAGGGGGCCCATGGCCATGCCGAAGTCGTAGAGCGCCTTGTCGACCGTTTCTACGCTGGCGCCTTCTTCCACCAGAAAAACCGATTCGCGGACGTAGGGATGGAACATGCGATTGCCCACGAAGCCGCGGCAGTTGCCGACCAGCACACCGATCTTCCCCAGTTTTTTTGAGAGCTGCATGCAGGTGGCCACAACTTCTTTACCGCTGGTTTTGCCACGCACGATTTCGAGCAGACGCATTACGTTGGCCGGGCTGAAGAAATGCGTGCCAATGACGGAGGCGGGCCGCGATGTGGCGGAAGCGATCTCGTCAATGTTTAGCGTAGAGGTGTTGCTGGCCAGGATTGCTCCCGGCTTACACACGCGATCGAGTTCGCCGAAGACCTCCTTCTTGAGGGCCATGCCTTCGAATACTGCCTCGATCACCATATCCGGCTGGCTGAAATCGTTGTAACTGAGGGTGGGTTTGATCAGGTTTAGGCGCTCATCGACGGATTGCTGGGTGAAGCGTCCGCGCTGCACTGACAGCGCATAGTTTTTACGAATGTTGGCGAGCCCACGGTCGAGGGCAGCCTGGTCGGCATCTTTGAGCAAGACCGGAATACCAGCGTTCGCAAATACCATGGCTATGCCCGCGCCCATGGTTCCGGCGCCGACGACCGCGGCGGAATTGATCGGAATGGGTGATGTTTCTTTTGGAATATCCGGGACCTTGGCCACTTCACGCTCTCCGAAAAACACATGGATGAGAGCCTTCGACTGATCGGAGTAGAGACAATCGATGAACAGCTTAGCTTCGACTTGGCAGCCCGCCTCGAAAGGTAACCTGGTGGTGGCTTCTATGGCGTCGATGGCGGCGAGCGGCGCGATCAGGTTGCGTTGCTTTTTGCGGGCGGTTTCACGGGCAGCAGCAAAGATCGGCGCATTTTGCTCAGGGGTACCCAGCTTCTGATTGCGTTCACGGGTTTTAGGGGCAGGCCGCGCTGCGATCTCGCGTGCGAACGCAACAGCACCTTTTAGGAGATCACCTTCAATCAACTGATCCACGATGCCAGCTTTGAGCGCGTCTGGCGCCTTGACCGGGTTTCCGTCCGTGCACATCTCAACTGCTTTGGCGACGCCCGCAAGCCGCGGCAGGCGTTGCGTACCCGCAGCTCCGGGAATGAGACCGAGTTTCACTTCCGGCTGCCCGACTTGGGCGCTGGGTGCGGCCACACGGTAGTGGCCGGACATAGCCACCTCCAGGCCGCCGCCGAACGCAGTGCCGTGAATCGCCATCACCACTGGCCTGGAACAGTTTTCTATCTTTAGCAAGAGCGGGAGCAGACCTGGGCCGGTTTTAGCCTTGCCTGTGGTCATCTTGGTAAATTCTTTAATGTCTGCGCCGGCAATGAAAGTGCGCCCGCCTCCGATGACTACTGCTGCGGTTACGGCGCTGTCTTTATTGATCTGGTCAATGGCCTCGGAAAGTCCTTCCGGGACACCTGGGCCTATGGCATTCACCGGCGGGTTGTTGATGGTGATGATCGCGATGTCGCTGTCTTTCGTGAACTGGATGAGGTCGCTCATTTAGGTGCTTTCCCTCCAGAGGGACGCTTAGATTGTAGCCGTGATCGAGATGGCTGTGACCCAGGGCGCCGCAACCCCGGCCATGACATAGACCGGTCTCTGCCATTATCCTTGATCTCCTCTATGGCGAGCACCTCAGCGGAACCAGCCGTTCCTGACCGACGGCAATCTTTCTTCGCCGGCGGCATGTTGATGGTTCTGGCCATTGCTCTGGCCAAACTACTCTTTCATTGCTACTTCAACAATCGCTACGGATACTTCCGCGACGAGTTTGAT
>DATMMD010000222.1:0-9670 GCA_035569875.1 Bryobacteraceae bacterium | reverse complement strand
AAGATGGCGGTAGCCGTTCTGATCGATACCTCGGCCAGCGTTTCGGCGCAGGATCTCCAGCGCGCCTCCGAACTCGCGGCCAGCATCGAGAAAGCGCGTGGCCGTCATTGGATTCGTGTGCTGCCGTTTGCCCGTTCCGTCCGCAGTGTGGCGCCCGAAGAGCAAAAGAACGGATGGCAGTTGAAAAACACGGCGGGCGACGCCGGCAGTGCCACCGATCTGGAAGCGGCCATTGGGGAAGCCATCGCTTCATTACCATCGGGAATGGTGCCGAGGATTGTTCTCATTTCTGACGGCAAGGAAAACACAGGTAGCATTACGCGCGCGGCCTGGCAGGCACAGCATCTCGGCATCCCAATCGATACGATGCCCCTCGAAGGCCGCCCACAGCCCAATTTGCGATTGGAATCGGTGAGCCTGCCGACGGTGGGATTCACCGGCGAGAAATTCCCCATCGATCTCAGCATTTCTTCACCGGGACCCGTCCAGGCTACTGTCGCGATCAGCGCCGAAGGAAAACTGCTGGGAACCAACTCAGTCGCACTCGAAAAGGGCAGCAATCAGATTCGAGTTCACGCCAGCTTGACCACGGCTGGGGCGCTGAATCTGTCGGGCGTGATTCGTGCCGGGAACCTGGGCACCATCCAGTTCGATCGCGCCGTCAACCTGCGCCGGCCCAAAGTTTTGTATGTCTCTCAAGACCCGGAAGGCAGCGAGAAGAATCTACTACAGACCCTGGCGGCCGCTCAGTTTGATGTCGAACGAACCAACGACCCGCTGCACGGGACGCTGAGTGATTTTCAGCTCGTGGCGCTCAACAATCTGGATATGGAATCGCTGCCGCCTTCCAGAAAAGGAGAAATCGAGAAGTTCGTCAAGCAGGGCGGTGGATTATTAGTGATTGCCGGCGAGCGGAATATCTACGCCGATAATAAGAAGATCGAAGACGCCCTGGATCGTACGCTGCCCGCTAATCTTGCTCCGCCGCGCTCGCCTGAAGGCACGGCGGTGGTCCTGATCATCGACAAATCTTCGTCCATGGAGGGCAAGAAAATCGAGCTGGCGCGCCTGGCGGCCATTGGCGTCGTTGATAATCTGCGCCCCATCGATATGGTGGGCGTTCTGATCTTTGACAACTCCTTCCAATGGGCGGTACCGATTAGAAAGGCTGAAGACCGCACGCTGATCAAACGCCTGATTTCGGGCATCGTACCGGACGGAGGCACGCAGATCGCCCCGGCATTGGCTGAAGCCTATCGTAGAGTTCTGCCAACCCGCGCCACATTCAAGCACATCGTGTTGCTGACCGATGGGATCTCTGAGGAAGGCGATAGTCTCGATTTGTCCAAAGAGGCAGTTGCACAACACGTGACCATCTCTACAGTCGGTCTCGGACAGGATGTGAACCGGGCGTACTTAGAAAAGGTGGCAAACCTCGCGGGCGGAAAGGCCTACTTTCTGAATGAGCCGGCTGGCCTCGAGCAACTGTTGCTCAAAGATGTGCTCGAGCACACCGGCTCGACGGCGGTGGAGAAAACGCTGCGTCCCATCATAGTCAAGAATGCGGAGATCCTGGACGGGGTCGGAATGGACTCGGCGCCAGCACTGAAGGGCTATGTGAGGTTCATCGCCAAGTCTACGGGTGACACGATCCTGAAGGTCGACGAGAAAGATCCTCTGCTGGCGCGTTGGCAATATGGCCTCGGTCGAGCCGTCGTCTTTACTTCCGACGCCAAGAGCCGTTGGGCCGCTGACTGGGTGACTTGGAAAGGCTTCGACAAGCTTTGGACCAACATCTTTCGCGATCTTCTTCCGCACGCCGAGACGGGCGAGGCCAAGACCGAATTTGATAGCGCCAGCGGCGATTTGATCGTCAACTACCAACTGGGCCGCGAAGTCGAAGAACCTGCCAAGCTCCCTGGCATCTTTGTAATCGGACCCGGCGGCTTTCAGCACGCTTTGCCGCTCACTAAGCTAGCCGACAAAGCCTATCGCGGCAGGATTCACATCGGACAGCGTCAGGGGCTCTTCCGTATCCGGCCGCTGGAAGAGTCCCATGCTTTCCCGGAGGTCGGCTACTATCAACAGGAGCAGGAGCTGCTCGATTACGGCTCAAACCAGTTTCTGTTGCGATCGATTTCGGACTTCACCGGCGGCCGGTTTAATCCGGCGCCGAAGCAAGTATTCGATGCCGCTGGCCGCACCGAGCAATCCAGCCTGCGGCTGTGGCCGGGACTGCTGGCCTTCGCGATTGCGCTCAACCTGGCGGAGTTGATCATGCGCAAAGGCAAGGCCATGATGGATTCCCTGCTGCCGAAGAAGACCTAGCCCAGCTCCAGAAGAACCACCGTCTCGAGGTGGAAGGTCTGCGGAAACAGATCGACCATGGTCATTTGCTGGATGCGATAGCCTCCGGCCAGCAGGCCCTGCAGATCGCGCGCCAAAGTCGCCGGGTCGCAGGAGACGATGGTCAGGCGGGGCGCTCGGAGTCGCACCAATTCCCGCACGGCAACTTTGCCCAGACCTGTGCGGGGCGGGTCGGCAAGGATGAATTCCGGTGTTTGCTGGAGGCTCGCCAGATAGTCTTCGGCCGGTTGGTTCTCAGCGGCGACCTGCAACTCACGGCGCTCGATATTAAATTGCAAATCGCGAAAAGCACGGCGGCTGGATTCGACCGCGGTGACTCTCTTGAAAGCCTCCGCGAGGCGTACCGAGAAAAGGCCGACGCCGGCGTAAAGGTCCACGGCCCACTCCCCTGCGCGGCCGCTGGTCGCACAGTTGACCAAATCATCGATCAAATAGCGATTGACCTGGAAGAACGAATTGGGGCTTACTCGAAATCCACGGTAGTCGATGGGGCCGGTGGTGCCGAGTGAATCGAATATCCGATAAGCGGTGGCAGGCAGGCGATCCCAGACATGGACTTGAGTATCGGTTTCGTTGGTGAAAAATTCAACCGTGGTAGTAACGTTCCGGAGTAAGTGGCCCTTTAGTTTTGCGATTGCATCATTCAGCGCCGGCGATGAAACGATGCAGTGCTCGATTGGAGAGAGACTATGCGACCCCTGTTCGAAATAGCCCACACTGCCGTTCTCGATGTGGAGTTGCACGCGGTTGCGATAGCCCCATGGTTCGCCCGAGATGGAGTGGATCTCGCCTGAAAATTCAATTTTTCCGATGCGGCGCAGGGATTCGCGTAGGATGGAGACCTTTTGCTCCACTTGGAATTTAGTATCGGCGTGTTGGTAGTGACACCCACCGCAGTGCAGGAAGTAGGGGCAGGGCGGCGAGACGCGGTAAGGAGACGGCGCAAGCACTTCGGTCAACTTCCCTCTGCATACATCGGTTTTGACGCGTTCAACTTCGGCTTTCACGAATTCTCCGGGCAATACAAATGGTGTCAGCACAACTTTACCATCGAGACGGGCCAGTCCATCTCCGCCGTACACCAGCTTTTCTATCGTGAAAGTTTCTTCGGTGAGCAAGCAGAAGCTTACCCTACGGTAACATGGTTGATTCACCATGAAGGCACGTATTTTCTCTGGCGTTCAGCCGTCAGGCAACTTGCACATCGGGAACTATCTGGGCGCACTGAAAAACTGGGTCGAGATTCAGGGCAACTACGAAAGCATTTTCGGGATCGTCGATCTGCACGCTATAACGGTCCATCAAGACCCAGCCGAGCTGCGATCGAAAATTCGGGAGACGGCAGCGCTGTTTCTGGCGGTCGGCATTGATCCTAAGCAGTCGACTATCGTGGTTCAATCGTCGGTTCCCGAGCATTCCGAGCTGGCTTGGATGCTGACCTGCGTCACTCCGGTTGGCTGGCTGGAAAGAATGACGCAGTACAAGGCGAAGGCGCAGGCGCAGGAGACTGTCGGCGACGGCTTGCTGCAGTATCCGGTACTGATGGCCGCGGACATCCTTATATACCAGGCAGGCATTGTGCCCGTGGGTGACGACCAAGCCCAGCACCTGGAGCTTACGCGCGACATCGCCCAGCGGTTCAACTCGCTTTACGGGGAAACTTTCGTGATGCCGGCCACGCATTTGCCGGCGGTAGGCTCGCGGGTTATGGGTTTGGATGATCCGGATACAAAGATGAGCAAATCGGCGACCGGAACCGGTCACGCGGTCGGATTGCTGGATCCGATCGACCAGGTCCGCAAAAAGATTATGCGCGCCACCACCGACTCTCAGCCAGCGGTTAGCTTCGGAACGTTGGGGAGCGGTGTGCAGAATCTGCTGAACATCTTTCAGGCCTTCAGCGGTTGGCCCGGAGAAAAAATGCGCGAGTATTTCGACGGCATGCGCTATGGCGACCTGAAGAAGCAGGTGGCTGAGATGGTGGCCGCGAGCCTGGAGCCTTTGCAAAAGCGTTATCACGACATTATGACCGAGCCCGGCTACCTCGACCGAGTCCTGAGCGAAGGAGCCGAACGAGTTTCACCGATCGCCAGGTCCACAGTAAAGCTGGTGAAGGAGCGGATGGGGCTCTACACCGGCGCCTGATGGCGGCCAAGCCGGTTGAGACAAACAGCCAGCTAAGCGGTTCGGGCGCATCAGCCGGCCGTTTCGGAGTTCCGAAGTCCTTTAAAACGAAACTGTCGTGACTCTGCCACTGGATGGATCCAATGGCTCTCGCGGACGTGATCCCGACGAAGTAGAGGCCGTCGTCTCCATCGCGAATGCGTGCGGTGGTTCCGTCAGCCGTTTGGATCTCCACGTTGCCTTCCAGGCCCGTGATGAAGAAATAGAGGCTATTAAAGGATGTTAGAAGTTCGAGTTTGATGACCCCCCTGTTTTTGCCGGGGCTAGTGTCGACGTCGACCTGGACCCGGTTGGGCATGGTCCCGGCCCCAAAGGTTTGCGTGAGCCAAGCATTGGTCTCCGCAGTGGCTTGGCCGATGTTGATGGCGGGCAGGATAGTAATTGTCGTGGCGCCAGCCGATGGCAGCAAAGCGGCGATTAGGACAAACGATCGCGCAGAAAGACTCACGAAAGTGATAGTGTTCGCGCGCTGGAGAATTCTCACGCGCCAACTAATGAAAGTCGTGTGAGGGGACGGCCTCTTCCGCTACGTGGAGAGGCTCGAAACGAGCGGCTCTCACGGTGAATACGCCATCGATGTTCTGCATTTCGCCATCGATAACCAAGTAGGAGTTATTAAGGATAGTGGCGCGCTCGCGATCGAAAACGTCCGGCATGACGACGGCGTTCGAAACACCGGTTTCGTCTTCGATGCTGAGGAATAGCAGTCCTTTAGCAGTGCCGGGACGCTGGCGGCAGATGACGCAGCCAGCGATCCGGACTATGCGAGCGTTGTGGACGTATTTCAATTGAGCCGCCGGGGTAACGCCAAGCGAGTTTAGCTTTTCACGATGAAAGGCCATGGGGTGTTTGCCGATGGTAAGGTGGGTTCCACGGAAATCGGAGTTCAGACGCTCGCTGGAGTTCATGGGCTGAAGGGGGTAGGAGGTGGGAGGTGGGGGGGCGGGACTGGCGAAGAGTGGACCCGTGGGTCGGACAGCTAGCTCGGATTCCCACAAAGCGGCGCGGCGATGGAGAGGAGTCTCGGGAATGAAATTGAGGGCTCCGATTTCGCTGAGTTTTCTAAGCTCGTCTTTGCGGAGCTGGGGGACGCGATCGACTAAGTCCTGAATGCTCAAAAACGGCGCTTGTTCTCGGGCGGCCAGGATCGCTTGGGCGGCTTGCTCGCGCAGTCCTTTGACGTAGTTGAATCCCAGCCGCACCCATTTTTCACCGTTATATTCTTCGATGGTGCAGCGCCAGTCCGAGCGCGTGACGTCGATGGGCTTGAAGTGCAGGCCATGACGCTGGGCATCTTTCACCAAGGTCGCGGGCGCGTAGAAGCCCATGGGCTGGTTGTTCAGGATTGCGGCTGTGAAGGCTGCCAGGTAACGGCATTTGAGATACGCGCTGGCATAGGCGATCAACGCGAAACTGGCGGCGTGCGATTCAGGAAAGCCGTACAAAGCGAAGGAAGTAATGGACTGTACGATAGTGTCCTGCTGCTTGCCGGTGATGCCGTTGCGCGTCATACCTGAGCGCAGCCGGGTTTCGATCTCACGCATGCGGACTTCGGATCGTTTGAATCCCATGGCCCGGCGCAGTTCTTCAGCTTCGCCGCCGGTGAAGCCGGAGACGATCATGGCCATGCGAAGTAGCTGCTCTTGAAATAGAGGAACGCCCAGCGTGCGCGCCAGCACCGGCTCGAGCGACGGATGCAGACACTCGGGTATTTCGCGACCCTGCCGGCGGCGCAGGAACGGGTTCAACATTTTTCCAACGATGGGGCCGGGCCGGATGATGGCGACTTGCACCACGATGTCGTAGAAGCGCTCCGGCCGGAGGCGTGGAAGACAGGACATTTGGGCGCGGCTCTCCACCTGAAACAGTCCGATAGTGTCGGCCTTCTGCAGCGCGGCGTAGACCAGCGGATCGTCTTGCGGCAGATGCGCGAGGTCGACCTCATCGTGATAGGCGTTGCGAATGAGCTGGATGGAATCTTCGAGGACGGCCATCATGCCGAGACCGAGCAGATCCACCTTGACGATGCCCATGTCGGCGCAATCTTCCTTGTCCCACTGAATGACTACGCGGCCGGGCATGGTGGCGGGTTCGAGCGGAACGACGGAATCCAACTGGCCTTCGCAAATGACCATGCCGCCGGAATGCTGGCCGAGATGGCGCGGCAGGTCCTGGATGGTCATGTAGAGATCGAGGAATTTAGAGATGAGCGGATTGTCGGGCGAGAAGCCGGCTTCGCGAAACTGGCGCTCGGCGGTTTCTTTGGGATCGGTCCAGCCCCAGGAGGGGACCAGGGCGGCGATGCGTCCGAGATCCGGTTCGTCAAAACCCAGAACCTTTCCTATATCGCGGACGGCCGAGCGGCCTCGATAGGTGATGATGTTGGCGGTCATGGCCGCGCCAAGCTGGCCGTAGCGCTGGTAGACGTATTGGATGGCTCGCTCGCGCTGATCGCCGCTGGGAAGATCGAGATCGATATCGGGCCACTCACCGCGCTGTTCGGAGAGAAAGCGCTCGAAGAGCAACTCCATGGAGACGGGGTCGACGGCCGTGATGCCGAGCGAATAGCAGACTGCGCTGTTGGCGGCCGATCCGCGGCCTTGCACCAGGATGTTTTGCTTGCGGCAGAATTCGACGATATCCCAGACGATCAGGAAATAGCCGGCCAGGTCGAGCTTTTCGATGAGCGCGAGCTCTCGCTCGATCTGGCGGTGAGCGCGGCGACAGAGGTCGGCAGAGAAGGCAGTCGGATAATAACGATTGCGCGCGCCTTCCTCGGCACGTTTGCGGAGAAACGAATTCATGGTCTCACCGGGCGGGACGGGGTACCGGGGGAATTGATAGCCGAGATCGGCGAGCGTGAACTGAAGGCGATTGGAAAGTTCCCGGGTGTTGGCGATGGCTTCTGGGAGGTCGGCGAACAGGCGCGACATTTCCTGGGCGCTTTTCAAGTGCCGCTCGGAGTTGATGGATAGCAGGCGACCGGCTTCCTGAATTTTCACTTTGTTGCGGACGCAAGTGAGAACGTCGAGCGCTTCGCGGGAATGCGGGGTGGCGTGGCTGACGCCGTTGGTGGCGACGAGCGGCAGTTGATGTTGCCGTGCGAAATCCATTAGCGATTGGTTGAGGGCCTCTTCGTTCCGGTTGTAATGCCGCTGCAGTTCGACATAGACGTTTTTCGAGCCAAACAAGTTTAGAATCCGGGGATCGGGCCGTGATGCCAGGCACACGAGGCCATCGGCGAATTCAGCGAACTCTTCGGGGATTGCCGCGCCTTCGCCTTTCTTGGCGCGCATCTTCATCCTGGTGATCAGACGGCAGAGATTCTGATAGCCTTTTCGGTTTTCGGCCAGTAGAGGATAGCGAAAACCGTCGGTGCAAGTGACTTCGGCGCCGATGTGAGCGCGAAGGCCGGCCTTTTTCGCAGCCATATGAAAGCGAGCCGCGCCGGAGATGTTGTCGGTATCGAGGATTGCCAGGGCATGGAAGTCGAGCTGGGCCGCGCGGGCGACGAGTTCTTCAGGGACAGAAGAGCCTTCGAGGAAGCTGAAAGCGGAGCGGGCGTGGAGTTCAATATAGGGAGGTGGGTGGTGGGAGGTGGGTGGTGGACTAGTCATAGGAGCCTTCGAGGAACCAATGCTGGTTGGGTTCACGGTAGATGCGATACATGCCGTTGGCTAATGCGATGTCCCATTCGTCGCGATTCCAGGGAGCTGGGGTCCACCAGTTGCCGGAAGTTCGCCACGGGCCAGAGGCGCTGAGCACTTTTCCGTGGATTCCGGAAGCGGTGATGCGAGCGGGACGATCGTTTTGTAGTTCGACTGTGGCTGCCAGAGGTGGGCGGAAGTAGCGGAAGGCGTGGCAAATTGCGATGGGTGGGGGATCGGTCAATTGGGGCTGCCGAGGGGCAAGACGGAAAGGGTGCGGATGATGGGTGTTCAAAAGCTCCGGAACGCCGACGTTGTTTTCTCCGACGATGCCGCGAATGCGCGCCAGGGTCAGCTCCAGCTTGTCGGGTGCGGGAGTGACCGGAAGGAAGATTCCGTTTTGGACGGTGCGCGGGTTCACTGGTTTGAGCGAAAGCGCAAGCGCGACCGTGGCGGCTTCGGGCAGGTGGGCTTCCAGATCCATTTGCAAGAGTTTTAGCAGGGCTTTGCTCTCACGCATGGGGACGGGGAGACGGAGGGTGCGAGTATGCTCGGTCTTATTTTCGAGCTCCAGGCGAATGGTGATTTCGTTGGCCGCCATTCCATGCGATTGCAGCTTTTGGCACTGATCGTTGAGCATGCGCGCTATCAGAAACAGGAGCGGTTCGAGCAGACTGATGGGATGATCGAGCTGGAGACGGTCGTTATAAATGATTTCCGGTTGGAAGATTTTAAGCGGCCGATCGACGGCACCCCGGGCCAGCCGCAGCAGGGAAACACCGGCGGATCCGAATCGTTCAGCGATGCCGGTTTCGGGCAATTGCGCGAGTTGATCGAGAGTGTGGATGCCCCAGCTATCGAGGATCTCCGACATATCATCCGTTAAGGGGAGAGTCGTGATATCCAGGGTATTCAGGTCGGGGTTGACAGTCACACCTGGAAAATTGCGGGCAGCCAGGATGGCTGCTTCGGCGGTTTCAGCGATGGATATGTTGACGCTGTTGCCAGCGCGTTGTTCGATGGCGTGCGCTATCTGGGCAGGCGTGCCGTAGAGCCGGTTCAGCCCATCGATGCGGAAGACGACGGTATCCGGGGTGGTCTGCTCGAAGAAAGGCGAGAAGGCGTAGGCGATTTGAGGCAGGTCGGCTGAAGGGCCGTGAATACAGGCAAACATCTATTAAATCGCTCTCGCTTTGAAAGCGGCCGTGGCTGGCCGGACGGGTTTGCGTGAGAGAGCCTCCAGTTCCACTCCGCGCATCAATTCGAAGCCAGGCGCGCCACGCCAAGCTGTCTTCCTGCGTTTCATTTCGAGCATGAGCGAAGCGCAGGAATTGGCCATGGGTACCTTTTCGACCAGCGCGAGGATGGCCGGCGTGTTCTCGATGGCGCGGCGGAACCGGTACCAATAGGAGATGGGGATGCGGTTGGCCACGCGAGGGTGAACCTGGCACAGATCCAGCACGACGACTCCG
>DATMMD010000221.1:0-11455 GCA_035569875.1 Bryobacteraceae bacterium | reverse complement strand
GCACCGCTCGTACTTGTTGGCGTTGTCGTCTACACGCTGGCTCTGAGACTCTTCGGGGGCTCGGTAGGTTTTGGGGAGATGCTGGGCATTTTGCCGGTGATATTCTTTGGTGCGGCAGCGCCCGGACCGATGCACTCAGTCGCGATTCTTTTTTGGGTTTTGCTCTTTCCGGATCGGCCGGGCCAGATGACCGCCTTCGGCTTCGTCATGCATAATTTCTTCATCTTCTTTAATGCCGCCGTGGGTCTGCTATTTCTCCGGCGTGCGACTCGTGAGTTGTTCGGGTAAGCCTCGGACCAGCAGGCGTTGGGCCATCGAGACCAGTGTGCTCAGGACCAACAACCAAACCAGGATCGTGAGCAACGGCTCGAGAAAGCGAAGTCCCATTCGGATCAGGATGTCCATGATCGACGGAACGAAGAAAAGGATGCCATTGTAGCGGCCGAGCTTGCTCCCCCGGAGCTTGGTGTGCCGGTGAATCCAATAGGAATCGATAACGTACTGGGCAAAGGCCGCCGTGATTAGGGCAGGCAGGATCCACGGGAACGCGCCGCGCAGGGCTCCGCCAAGCAACCCGGAAGTCACGAATAGAAAATCGGTCGTGTGATCGAAGGTGCCGCTCGCCGCGGTCACCGTGCTTCTTCGGCGTGCGATCGGACCATCCAGAAAATCGGTGATCAGCGCCACCACCCACGCGATGAGCGCGAAAATCGCCGAGCGCCCATCTCCTTTGGCCATGAAAAACGCGAACGGAAGCACGAGAAGCAGGCGAACCGCCGTCAGCGCATTAGCCATCGCTTCCTCCTAGTTCCCTTGTCGCCACATTACGCCAAGAATACATTAATGAGACACACCTGACCGGGATCGGACAGTTGAGGCAACGAGCCGCCCGTGTTTCCAATTAGTTAGCGAGGCACCTAAAATGCAACTCCCGGACTACCTCAGGAATGGATAACGAATATGCGAACAGTTCCACTTTGGTTTCTCTCGGCATGTCTCGCCCTAGGCCAACTGGCCAACGGCGCACCCGTCTGCGGCGGGCACGGCGACCGCAACACACTGCTAGTCACCACTTCCTGGTTGGCGGACCATCTGAACGACCCAAATCTGGTCATTCTCGGCGTCGGCCAGGATGGCGACTACGAAAAAGGGCATATCCCAGGATCGCTGTTCGTGAAATACATGGACACGCATCTCATGAAGAGTCCCGCCGGTCTTACCGTCGAGCTTCCTCCTATGTCGGAATTGGCGGATACTTTCGGAAAGTTGGGTGTGACCAACGACTCGCATGTAGTCCTCTACATGACCAACGACTGGGTTTCGCCAACTACGCGCGTGTTCCTAACGCTGGACGCGATGGGACTTGGCGAGCACACGTCGATTCTGGATGGCGGTCTTCCCGCCTGGAAGAACGACGGACGCCCGGTCACAGCCGATGTTCCGTCCGTGAAGCGCGGCAAACTGGAGCCGTGCGCCCAAAATGATGTCATCGTGGACCTCAATTACATGAAATCCAACTTGCATCATCCGGGTGTGGACATCATCGATGCGCGCATGGAGGCGCATCACTCCGGAGCCGAAGTGCCCAAGAACTCACGCGCCGGCCACATCCCAGGTGCGACCTCGCTCCCGTTTGAGAAGCTCGTCGATGACAACAACAAACTGAAGCCGGCAGCGGAGCTGAAAGCGATCTTGAGCGCCGCTGGTGTCAAACCAGGCGACCGCGTTGTGTCTTACTGCTACATCGGACAGCGTGCGACGGTAGTATATTTTGTGGCGCGATACTTGGGCTATGACGCGCGGCTCTATGACGGCTCATGGGAAGAATGGAATAAACACACTGAGCTGCCGACCGAAGTGTCCCCGACAAAGTAGGCAGGTCTGCCTTTCGCCCTACGAACACACAAATAACCCTACTTCATCGCGTATTGGCGAGCGGAGTAGATGACCTTGTCCTCCTCGACCGAGTCGCCCGTTATCACGCTTTATCGGCCGTTATCGGCCGCGCGAGACGATGTATGCGCGGCACTATCAGCAGTTTTGTTCCGGTTACTCTGCTTCAGGCGCAGGAGGGCGGGGAATCCGCGATCGCGCCTGATACGGTCAGCAACGAGCAATGAATTTGTGATGATACGATACCCTTGGCGGTTTGATCCGCAGGGAGGGAGAGATGAAAGACGACTGGCAATTCAGCCTTAAACGCTGGCGCGATGGTTCCTGGGCGGTTGCCGCCATGCGCAACGGCGCTGCCTCTGGAACGCTGATCGAATCCGATGGCAAGGCCGCGGCTCGCATAGTGATCTCCAACAGCGATCGCTCCGTCGAGGTGACGGCTCAACCTGTTCTGTACAGCAAAGGACTGGGCCGGGCCGTGATCTCGGCTGCTATGAACCAGGACGGCTCCCGCGTCCTGAAGGCGCACCGCGTCTTCCCAAATGGAGCGGTGCGTATCGACGAGGTTCGGCGCCGCGGCACCCAAGGCGAACGGCACAGCGTCTGGTCCTATGCCAATGGCAGCCGAATTGTCGCACGTGCTACGCAGGTTTCACAGCATGTGGAAATGTTCGATCGCCAAGCGCGCTTGACTGGGTCTCGTATGACGCAGATCACTCAGCGGAGTACCGGCCAGATCACGTTTCACACGAATGTTTCGGATGCTACTGGGAAAGCCGTCGGGCGGTTATTGGGAACGGCCCAATTGTTTGGCGGCCGGAAGATGCGGATTATGTCCGGCGAGGGCCCGGCCGTTCCATCGCGGTCGGAGGTTCGTGCCGTTAAGAGCTCGGCTGACATGCCGGCCTACAATGACGTAGTTAAGAATAAAGATGGCAGCGTTACCGCGTCGAGTCGTCAGTCCGACGGCAAAACGACCTACTCCACCGAGACCACATTTAATGAAGTCGGCCAGCCAATGCAGACGGTGCAAACCGTTACTCAAAGCGGAGAAGCTGGCAGCAACACTACCACTACGACCGTAACGATGAACACGAACGACGGCCACACGATTGTGACCAGCGCGATGTTTGGCGATGGCCCGGGGGGAACGTGGAACGGCACGTGGGATACCACGGTGGATGGCCAGGTCACCGCGCGAGGTACCCACTCGGAAGATGGGAATGGCAATTCCAGCGATACCCGAGTGGATTACCTTCCGGACGGAGGTGGCGTCATTACAACCACTTCGACAGATAGCGACGGCAACACAACCACGACCTCTGCGGGCTTCGACAAGGATGGCAATCCTTGGGACCCCGGTGGTGGAGCGCCGAGCGGCGGGGCCGGAGGTGGTGGAACCGATACTGGTGGGAGCAGCGGTACACCCAGTGGCGGTGGCAGCGGAACCGAACCCGGCGGGGGAGGCGGCACACCCAGTGGCGGGGGTGGCGGCGGCGACGATCCAAATAGCGGCGGCGACAATGGCGGCAATCCTCCCGAGCCTTCGGGAGGTGGAGATAACGGCGGCATGCCCTCCGATTGCGGAACCGATGAAGGCCCGCGTATCGGCGGAAAATTGAACGGCTCCGGTGGACTGAGTGCCCTTGGCACGCTCGGCGACCTCGGGTGGGGCGCCGGAGGAGACGGCGGCGACGGCGGTGATCCCGGCACCGAATACGACGGTGTGTATCAGGATCTGATCGGGGAGATTGGAAACGGCGGTCTGCCGTCGGGAGGCAGCCGCGGCGATGGCGGTTGGGGCGAGGGTGGCGGATCAGAAGGCCCACCGACGGTCCAGTTCTCAGGCAGCCGCGGAGCGATGATCGGCCTCGGCGGTCATGTGCCCACAGAGGACTGGGGAGACTGGAACGACCCTAGAGTGCTCGTCGCTTTTGCCGCCACAGCCTTCGGCGTCTCGGTAGGCGGCGGGGTCAACCGCGCCATCAATGGCGTGAATTCGATCGAGGGCTGAGAGGCGAGTCAGGCTGCTGGTGAACGGGCGGGCCATCTCGGGGACTACGCGGTTCTTCGCCGAGCGAAACGGCTCGGGACTAGCCTGTTATTTCGTATCGGTAGCTACATAATCTACCGACTCTGGTCAGCTGAGCAGATCGTCCGGAATCCTGGGAAGCTATTCGGGAAATCTGTGGGCTCGTGGTCTGTCTGCCGGTTCTTCGAGACTGGCAAGGACTTACTGGATATATTCCTTTGAAGAATTGGTCGTCGTGTTAGGGCGGTGTCTTCGGATGCGGGCTCCTTGTGCCGGTGTTTCACAGCGACTTAGGTTTGCTATAAACAGAGGGGCCAAATCAATGCATCGCTCCAAGACGGGTACTGTGTAATTCGCTGAGTGCCGAGTCGTAACGGCAGGCATCCACCTGTCTGACCGCAATGTGCAATCTGCCCACGCCCCCATCCTGACCTGATCGTGAACGTATGACGCGCCGACCGAACCTTTCGCGCTCAGGCTATTATCGCGGTGTGGTCCAGGCGTGCCGCCACGGACGCCGGGCTCCGATCCGGTATTATCGAAGCTCAGGCTCGAAAGGAGCAAGGCCATGAAGCGGGGAGTGCTTTTACTGTGGACAACGGCGATTGTATCGGCTTCCGCGTGGGCACAGGAATCGGGTTATCCGCTCACGATCGTCCCACCGGGAAAAGGGCCATACCAGTTTCCCCAGGGGTACCAAACGCCGTGGGACAAGATCGAGATGCTGGTTACGGAGAAGCTGTCGGCGAATCTCTATTCTCTACACGGTTCGGCGGGACTTGACCCCGCACATCCCGATGCGGCCGGTGGCAGGGTCGCGGTGCTCTTCGGTACCGATGGTGTGCTGATGGTGGATACAGAGGACTCACAACTGGCGGCAAAGACACTCGACACAATCCGAACATTCACCAGTGCCCCCATTAAGATTGTGGTCAATTCCCATATTCACCCCGACCACACTGGCGGTAATGCATTCTTCGGGAAACAGGGGGCGGTGATCTTTTCGCAGGAGAATCTTCGCGATGAGATGCTAAGGCCACCGGGCCAGGGCAACGCCGGTCGAGCACCCGATCCCGCTGGCGTTCCGACTGTTACCTATGGGTACGGCTCACCAGGCGCTCCGGCCGTCACGATCCATATGAACGGCGAAACAGTGGACTTTATCCCGATGATGCCGTCCCACACTGCGGGTGACACTATCGTGCGCTTCAACCAGGCGAACGTGATCTATATCGAGGATTTCTATCGCAACTTTGGTTATCCGTTTGCCGACCAGGCCAACGGCGGTTCGATCAAGGGAATGATCGAGGCCGTTGATCTCATTGAAAAGCTTGCGGGCCCCGATACGACGCTCATCCCCGGCCACGGCACGCTGGTCAGGAAGAAGGATCTGCTGGGCTACCGTGCCATGCTCGTCGACATCCTGGGAAAGGTGCAGAAGCTCCGCGACGAGGGCAAGTCACTGGATGAGGTTCTGGCCGCGAACCTGACGGCACCCTATGACGGGACCACGCAGGGCGACACGAGGCAGAGCAAGGACCGGTTCATCACCGAGGTGTATGACGAAGTGAAAGAATTCCCGCCTGTCATAAACGGCGAACGAAAAATGCCGAGGCACACAGGGCCGGGGAGGTAGGGCAACCGGTTCAAAGTGTAGCGCCGAATTCCTGTCTCAACCTGCCGGCGCCGGCGAGCCATAAGCCTTTTGTGGGACAGCGACCCTCAAGCCTCTCAACCGGGTTTCTCTTTTGACCGCGTGACGAAGTTTCTGCGTGCAGTCAGGTAACACTTAAGCTCCTCCGCGCAGCTGGAAGTCTTCTATCTTGAGCGCGACCAGCTCTGCGCGCCGCAAACCGCAACCAATCAGGACTGCGAGAATTACCCTGTCGCGCCTCGATCGGAGGTCATCTGACGGCCTCTGCAGCAGCAGAGTTTTGGCTTGCACCATCGTCAACCAGTTGCCGCCCTCCGTCACTAGTGATGCAGTGAGGCGACCGAAGGAAAGGTCCTCTCGGAGCACGCGATAAGACAGTGCGTCAAGGATGCGGCGGTGGACTCGGCGCTGGGCGCGGAGAGCATCGTCCAGTGGTCGCCCGCGGTTTCAACAATCGATAGAGAGCCAGCGTGTTCGCGCCAGATCGCCTGGGGAGATGGGAAGCCGGGTTCCCGCTCCACCGGAGTGAACAGCGTCAGTTCCCCCGGATAAAACCCGGGCCGATATCGCGCCGATGCGATCAGCGCGCTAGTCTCAACCTTGAGAATGCGGGTGGGGGCGGACTTCAAAAAGTCTCGCACTCTCGCGCCGGTACGGCAGCCCATTTTCCAGACCGACGCCGGCCAAGTCTGAATGGGCGCCGTGATCACGCCAGCGGCGAACTGCACCACTCGCCCGCGCACAATGGAGAGCCACGAACGTAACGGCCATCTCACCGGGCTCATCAGCGTATCGAAAAGGCCGACCAGGGCTACTTCGTCTCCCGAATCCCGAAGCCGCCGCGCCATTTCGAAGGCCACCAGCCCTCCGAAGGAATAACCGCACAGGTTGTACGGACCCTCGGGTTGCCGCGCCTTTACCTCTCTCAAGTATTCGACCGCCATAGCCTCTACGGTTGCGTGCGGCGGATTCTTGCCGGCCAGACCGCGTGCCTGGATACCGATAACCGCGCCCGGGTAGGTCATTCGCCGGGTCATCGGAAAGAGTCCCGCGACATTCCCGCCGAGGCCATGGATGATAAAGACCGGCGGTGAGCCGTCGCCCGGTTTCAGCGCAACCAGCGGGACGTAACGGCTGGTGTGATGCTCTTTCAGGGCCTGGCATAGTCTGGCGAACTTCGGCGCCTCCGTTATCAGAGTCAATGAAAGCTCTAGGCCCAGGGCCCGCTCGAGGTCGAGTATAAACTTGATCGCTTTTAGCGAATCGCCGCCGACGTCGAAGAAGTCATCCTCCGGGCCGCCAACGGGCATTTGCAATACTTCTTGCCATACTCGTGCCACTGTCTGCGCGATGCAATCGCCGCCCACTGGACTGGCTTCGGCCACAGCGATAATATTGGCGCATTCGTTTTGGACATTGACCGAATCCAGGGCCATAAGCGCGCGCAGGTCCGGCTTAGAACTGGGCAGGCGCGGAATCTTGTGGATCAGATAGAGGCGTCCTGGCCGCATGGACGGGGGCGCTGAGCACATCAACGCTTTCAGATCGTCGAGCATCCCGGCATGCGCGCCATCGCCAAGGCTCACATAGGCGACCAGGCTCACCTCGCCGTCAGCGCTGTTCGTTTGGATCGCAGGCCTCGCCAGGACGGCGACGTCGTGCACGAAGGGATGCTGTCGAAGGATGGCTTCCACGCCGTCTAGATCGACCCTGGTACCCCGAATTTTGACCTGCCTGTCCTTGCGGCCGATCCGTTCCAGCAGCCCGTCGGGCCTTTGGCGCACGAGATCTCCCGTCCGGAAAAGTCGACCAGGGGTCGCGCCCTTGCTTTCAATGCTGCCGGCGGCGCAGCGCCCATCGACCCAAAGTCCCAACGCCACGTAGGGACTTGCGACAACCAGCTCTCCGACCTCGCCCGGCGGCGTGTTGCGTCCATTCTCATCGACCAACGCCAGGCGGTTGCCTGGAAGCGGATAGCCGATGGGAATTCGCGCGTCGTCAGCGCGGCAGAAATCGTCGACGAACCACTGCATCATTGGGGCTTCAGTGGCGGCATAGATCAACTGGATTGCCGGCGCGGGTCCGAGCCAGGCGCGCAGCAGCTCGATGTCACTCCACAGTGTGGTGTCTCCACCGACTCTAACCAGTCGAAGGGCATCGCCCGCCTGCTCACCACCGTACGCGATCACCGATCTCAACAGAGCCGGGAACGAGAACAAGATTGTGATGCCCTCTGCGCGGATGACATTCAAAATTTCTCGCGCGCCGGTGCGTTGCGGATCGAGGAGGTGAACGCTGGCGCCCGCGAGCAGGCCGGTTATGAGGTCTCGCACACCGACTATGGTGGAAAGCGAGGCCAGGGTTAGAAACCTGTCTTCCGCGTTGACATGCGCGGCGTTTATGGATTGAGCGACACGCTGCAGAAGATTCCGCTGACTATTGACGATGCCCTTCGGCTGGCCGGTGCTCCCGGAGGTAAACAGCACGCATGCGGGCTGGTCCACGCCGAGTTCGGTGGGTCGCCAACCCTTTCGCGCGGCTTGAGGCAGACGGGTCAGATGGATGACATGCGCCGTTGGTGCGCCGGTATCGATGCCTTTAAGAAGATCCCCTCGCGTGATGATTAAGGCCGGCCGCGCATCCTGCAACACCTGGACCAACCAGTTGCCTGGATAGTTAGGATCCAGGGCAACAAATGGACGTCCGGCCGCCAGGCAAGCCAGTATGGCGAGGGGAAACATCGAATCCGTCGGCAGCAGTATGCCGATGAGGTCTCCACGCCTGGTTTTTGTCGCAATAGCTTCGGCCAGTCCGGAGAGGCCATCCCACAATTCCCCAAAAGAGAGAGAGGTGTCTGAATCCGTGACCGCAATACGGTTTCGATGCCTGTGCGCCACCTGCTCAAGGTGCTGGATGACCGGCCTATCTAGATCTTCGTTGCGAAACCTGGTAAAAATCCGGTCGGCTGGGCCGTTCCAGTCCAGCGGATGTTTACCATCCTCAAGCCACTCCAGGCTCTTGAACTCGGCGGCGGCTGCGTCAGGACGGCTCGCTTCATTTCGCCCCGGACTCCGCGCGGAACTTCCGTGCGCGTAACCCTCAACTGCGACCGAAGTCCGCCCCGAACTCTCCAGCGCAATATTCGAACGTCGTATGACGCCGCCGCGGCGGCCGGGTTCTTCAGGACGGCCCATTTTGACCACTCCCCTGAACCTCCTACGTTCCCGATCCTTCGATTGTTCCAGATAACCTATCGAACGAGAACTTCATTAACAGCCTCTTGTCGATAGCGGCGACGCGCGCCACAGCGATTCACATCCGGCGCGCCTGAGCACCCAGAAATCGTCGCGAGGGCTCGCCAATCTGAACTTGACTCGAATCATCTCGACGACGTAAGCTAAGAATTCTTGGTATGGGACGCAAGGCGCAAAAGAACGATTCATTGCCCGGTTCACTGGACATGTTAATCCTGCGGACGCTGTCGCTGCGCGACCTCCATGGATACGGCATAGTCCAGTTCATTCAACAATCGTCCGACAATGAGCTCCTCGTCGAGGAGGGCTCGCTGTACCCCGCTCTCCAGCGGCTGGAGCTAAACGGCTGGATCGAGGGTGTCTGGGGCGTGACGTCGAATAATCGGCGGGCGAGGATCTACAAGATCACCGCGGCTGGCCGCAAACAGCTGGCGGTTGAAACCCGGAAGTACGCGAAACTCACGCTGGCTATTGCCCGTGTGATGGGAGCGGAGTGACGGTGATGTTGATACGACGGCTGAGGTATTGGATAGAAAGCGCCAGGCGCAGCGAGGCGCTGCGTGAGGAAATCGAACTCCACCTTGCGGAAAAAGCCGCGGAACTGCAAGCAGACGGTATGACGGCGGAGCGCGCCTGGGCTGAAGCACGCCGGCGATTTGGCAACGTCGGACAGAAGCAGGAAGAGTCACGGGAGATTTGGATGACACGGTTTTTATCGGAACTTGGCCAGGATATCCGCTATGGCTGTCGCACCATGGCCGCCAACAAGGCGTTCACCGCCCTGGCGGTGTTGTCGCTGGCGCTTGGCATCGGCGCCAATACTACGATCTACAGCTTCATGGAGTCGATTCTGTTGCGCTCGCTGCCGGTGGCCGACCCCGAGTCGCTGGTGGTTTTGAATTGGCATAGCCGGCCGCCCCGGGACGGCAGCAAGGAATCGGTCCATGTCATGCACGCGGTACAGGGCAAGGCATGGCCGGGCGATAAAGGCGCCATGGTCAGCGGGATGTTTCCGTACGGGGCATTCGAGACGCTTGGCGAGACGCTGCGCGAGGAGAATCCCGTCTTTTCCACGCTTTTCGGATACTTCAACGGATTAAACCATAACCTGGCCGTCCGCGGGCAGGCCACGAGCGCCAGCACGGAGTACGTGACCGGCGAGTATTTTCGTGGCCTGGCAGTGTCGCCGTCCGCAGGACGTCTGATCGATTCCGAAGACGACCGGGCTGGCGCGGCGCCGGTCGGCGTAATCAGTTTTGCTACCAGCCAAAATCGCTTTGGAGGACCGCCGAATGCGATCGGACAACCGGTTCTCGTCGATAATGTGCCCTTCACGGTGATCGGCGTCGCGCCGCCGGAGTTCTTCGGAGTCGACCCTGCGGCGGCGCCCGACCTCTACCTTCCGTTGCACACGAATCTGCTCGTGGACGGTGCCCGAGCGGCTCGTATATATCCCGACGCAAACTTCTACTGGATCGAAATGATGGGCCGTCTGCGTCCCGGCGTAAGTATGGCTCAAGCGCAGGCAGCGCTGGCTCCGCGTTTCCATCAATGGGTTGCTGCCACCGCGACGACCGACGGTGAGCGCGCCAAACTGCCCGCGCTGATGTTGAATCCCGGCGCCGCCGGTCTGGGCAGTTTGCGCCGCCAGTATTCCAAGCCTCTGTACGTGCTCCTGACGATGGTGGGATTGATCCTGGCGATCGCGTGCGCCAACATCGCCAGTCTACTGCTGGCAAGGTCCGCCGCGCGACGCCGCGAAATGGCTGTCCGGCTCAGCCTGGGAGCGGGACGGTTCCGGGTCGTGCGGCAGTTGCTTACCGAGAGTGTGATGCTGGCGTCGCTCGGCGGAGCATTAGGGGTCTTGTTTGCAATCTGGGGCGTGCGATCCCTGACGCTTCTGCTCTCCAACGGGCAGCAGAACTTTACGCTGCACGCGGAATTGAACTGGAACGTGTTGGGCGTGACGGCGGCGCTCTCTGTGGTTTGCGGCGTGCTATTTGGGCTCGCTCCAGCGATTCAGTCGACGCGTCCGGACGTCATGCCCGCGCTAAAGAATGGCCGCGCGGGCGGACCGCGCCGCCGCGTGCAGCACGTTCTGGTGGTCGCGCAAATCGCGATCTCTTTTCTCATCCTGGCCGCCGCCGGTCTGTTTGTCCGGACACTCAACAATCTGCACTCCGTCCAACTGGGATACGCTCGCGAGAACATCCTTCTGTTCTCGCTGAATGCGCGCCAGGCCGGGCATCGCGACCCGGAGATCGCGATTTTTTACGCGGACCTGCGCAAGCGCCTCGAATCGATCCCCGGCGTGAGCAGCGCGACGCTTTCGCAATCCTCGATCATTAACGCCGGCCGCGCCGGGCAGGCAATCAGGGGGCCGATGAAGATCGGCGCTGTTACCATCGAAGACGCGCGCGTCCTGGCCGCCGGACCGCGTTTCCTCACGACGATGCAGATTCCGATCCTGGCCGGGCGTGAGATTGACGACCGCGACCAACCGGGCTCCAGGCCGGTTGCAGTGATCAGCGAGGAGCTGGCGCGAACTTACTTCGGGAACGAGAATCCAGTGGGCAGGCGCATCACGCTCCCGGATGAGAAGCGCGATCTCGAAATCGTCGG
>DATMMD010000220.1:0-2496 GCA_035569875.1 Bryobacteraceae bacterium | reverse complement strand
ATGCGTCCATACCTGCGCGCGCTCAACTGGGGTTCGCTCCCGCTGCTCGCTTACTTCGCCCTCCGGCGTTATCTGCAGGCAGTAAACGTGGCCCACCCCATCATGTTTGCCTTGATCTCTGCGAACATCGTCAATGCGATTGGAAACTGGGTTCTCATTTACGGGCATCTCGGCTTTCGCGCCATGGGCATCACTGGCTCGGGCTGGTCCACCTGCATGGCCCGCGTGTACATGACTCTGTGTCTCGCAATCACGCTCATCTGGGTGGAATCGAAACGCCTCCGGCCGGGCTGGCTGGGCACCGTCCGGATTGATTTCGAGAGAATGTCAGCGCTGCTCAAACTCGGAGCGCCGGCCGCAACCCAGATCCTGTGCGAGATCGGAGCCTACTCCGCCGCAACCGCATTGTGCGCCAGACTCGGCCCCGTTCCCCTCGCCGGCCACGAGATCGCTTTGACTTGTGCATCACTCACATTCATGGTGCCACTAGGAGTCAGTTCCGCCGCAGCCGTGCGAGTGGGACAGCAGCTGGGAAGACGCGATCCCGAGGGAGCGCGGCGTGCGGGTTGGTCCGCCACCACTATCGGCGTTGGATTCATGGCTTGTTCCGGATTGGTGTTCGTTTCCCTCCCAAAATTGATTGCACGCCTGTTCACTCCAGACCCGACCGTAATTGAAGTGGGCGCACAACTGTTATTGGTCGCTGCGGCATTCCAGTTATTCGATGGCCTGCAGACCGTTGCCACAGGAGCGTTGCGCGGCGCGGGCGATACGCGAACGCCCATGCTGGCCAACTTTGTCGCCTATTGGCTCATGGGGCTTCCGTTGGGCTACGTCTTGTGTTTCAAGCTGGGATGGGGCGCGCTCGGCATCTGGATCGGGCTCTGTGGTGGCCTGATGATCATCGGATCGGCCTTGCTGGTGGCTTGGCACAAGAGGAAGCTTTCCTGAGTTTGGTTTCGGCTTGCCAGCCGCTCATCGCTCTGCGTATCATGCAACCGTTATGGCAATTGAAAATGTAGTTCAACAAACCGGCCTTCGCCAGAAGGCACAACTGATGTCGGCGTCTGAAATGGAACGCTCCCTGGTTCGACTGGCGTACCAGATCGTGGAAGAAAACGGAACGGACGGTCTGGGTTTGATTGGCGTCCGCCGTCGCGGCGTCCCGCTGGCGGAGCGCCTCAGCAAGTCGATCGGACACATAGAAGACGTTCAGGTTCCGGTGGGCACACTGGATATCACGTTCTATCGCGACGACCTTTCTACCGTCGGACCCAAGCCGGTCGTGCACGAGTCTGAGATCGGCTTCTCCATTCAAGATAAGAATATTGTCCTGATCGACGACGTGCTCTTTACCGGCCGCACTATCCGCGCCGCCCTCGATGCTCTTTTTTCGCAAGGCCGTCCCCGCCGTGTGCAACTGTGTGTGCTGATCGACCGCGGCCATCGCGAGCTGCCCATCGAAGCCGCATTCATCGGCCGCACCGTGCAGACCACAATGAACGAAGTCATCGAAGTCAAATTGAAAGAGATTGATGGCACGGAAAAAGTTCTGCTGATGGAGAAGTAGGCCAATCTTTTGTCTCAGTGAATTTCGATGAAGCCGACTAAGAAACACGGCAAACAAAACGAACGCCTGCTTGCAGCGGCGCGGAAAGCCATGAAGCGGGCCTACGCTCCGTATTCACAGTTTAAAGTGGGTGCCGCGATGCTGACCTCCAAAGGCGAAGTGTTCTCCGGCTGCAACGTCGAGAACGCATCCTATGGATTGTCGAACTGCGCCGAGCGCACCGCGATCTTCGCTGCCATCGCTCAGTCGGGCCCCGGACTCGACATTCGCGCCGTCGCGGTGGTGAATGATCAGGGTGTGCCGTGCTCCCCCTGCGGAGCTTGCCGACAAGTGATTTACGAGTTCGGCCCGAATGCGACCGTCTATTTCCAGAGCGCGGAAGGTTGGAAAGAAAGTCATATTACAGAACTCCTGCCGGAAGGATTCCGGCTCAAGTGACCCAGCTGCAAGCAAGCTCGGCTCCAATTCGCGCCATCGATGTCATCCGCAAGAAGCGCGACGGGCAAGAGCTGTCGCCCGCCGAGATTGAGTATTTGGTTAGCGCGTATACCAAGGGCGAGATTCCCGACTATCAGGTTTCGGCCTGGCTTATGGCCGTGATCCTGCGCGGACTTACGCGATCCGAAACCTCTGTGTTGACCGACGCCATGCTGCACTCGGGCGATGTGCTGGATCTTTCCGAGTTCGCCGCAAGAAAAGTGGACAAGCATTCCACCGGCGGAGTCGGCGACAAGACCTCGCTCGTGCTGGCACCGCTTGTGGCGGCAGGTGGCTTGGTCGTTCCCATGATCAGCGGGCGAGGACTGGGGCATACCGGCGGCACGCTCGACAAACTCGAATCGATTCCCGGGTTCAACGTGAACCTGTCAATTCCCGAATTCCGCCGCGTCCTCAAAGCCTGCGGCTGCGCCATGATTGGCCAGACT
>DATMMD010000219.1:0-31040 GCA_035569875.1 Bryobacteraceae bacterium | reverse complement strand
CGGGATGCCCTCTTTATGGGCAGTGCCTTCAATCATCTGGGTGAGAAGTTGTCCGGCCCGGCCGACGAACGGCAACCCCTGCGCGTCCTCGTCGGCCCCCGGGCCTTCACCTACAAACACCAGCCTCGCCTGCTCGGCCCCGGTCCCGAACACTAATCGGTTCCGGCCCTCATGCAGACGACATCGTTTGCAGTCACCAATATCTTCTAATATCTTCAGCAAATTGTCATGAACCGGTGCGAGCGAAGGTACTAAGGGGGATGGCGGTGCGGGTTTAAGGTTACGGGGCATTGGGTTAAGGTCTGTGACCTGAGGTGGAAGGGGCGCCATTACAGGCTGGCCGGGCGAGTCGCGGCGATAAACCGTTTTCAAGCCCAGGTCTTGGTAAAACTCCAGATAGCGGCGGACTTCATCCTTTGTCATCGCGCCGCGTGGAGGGCCAGGCGCAGTTTTGTAACCTGGTCGAAAATGCGGTCGGCAATCTCGCGCTTAGGCGCGCGGGCGATGGGGATAGTTTCACCGGTGCGGAGAACCAATACGACCTCGTTTTGATCGGATTCGAAACCTGTCCCCTCCTGATTTACCAGATTCGCCACTACCATGTCGCAATTCTTATTCTTGAGTTTCTGCCGAGCGCTCTCAGTCAGGTTTTCGGTCTCAGCGGCGAAGCCGACCAGCAGACGATCGCCCTTCTTCTGGCCCAGTTCGGCGAGGATGTCGGGCGTGGGATCGAGATCGAGAGACATTCTAGCGGAGGTCTTCTTGACCTTATGCTGCGGCACGCGCGACAAATGATAATCGGCGACAGCCGCGGATTTCACGACAATAGTGGCTTCTGGCAAATGCTCCATCACGGCGGCGCGCATTTCGACGGCGGTGCGGACGTGGATCACCGAGACGCCGGCGGGTTCGGAAAGTTGCACCGGTCCCGACACCAGAACCACGCGCGCGCCACGCTGGGCAGCGGCCTGGGCGAGGGCGTAGCCCATCTTCCCGCTGGAGCGGTTGGAGATGAACCGCACCGGGTCGAGCGGCTCCTCGGTTGGGCCGGCGGTGACCAGCACCGTTTCTCCTTCGAGATCCCGCCGCTGCAGGGTCAAGCTGGCGACCGTATCGGCGATTCGCTCGGGCTCGGCCAATCTGCCGGGACCGGTTGTTCCGCACGCCAGCAATCCTTCCTCCGGCTCGATGATCAGGTGGCCGCGGCTCTTTAGGACCGCGAGATTTTGCTGCGTCGCCGGATGCATCCACATGTTGCTGTTCATGGCCGGCGCCAGCACCACTGGGCCAGTGAAGGCCAGGTAGGTGGTAGTAAGGAAGTCATTGGCAAGCCCGTGCGCCAGGCGCGCCAGCAGATCGGCCGTGGCGGGCGCGATCACCAGAATGTCGTTCTCCTGCGCCACTGCGATATGCTCGACTGCGCTGGAGAGCGTCTCTTCCGGGCTCGCGGAACCGAACAGATCAGTGATCACCTTGCGCCCGGTAAGTGCGGCGAAGGTCAGGGGCGTGATGAATTTTTCGGCGGCGGGGGTTAGGATTACCTGGACACTCAACCCGCGCTCCATGAGGGCCCGGGCCAGTTCAGCTGATTTATAGGCGGCGATTCCACCGCCCACGCCTAGCACAGCGTTCATCGCGGCTTTCTATTCCTCTGGCGCCAGTTCCTCGGTTGGTGGCACTTTAGGCGTATCGGTGTATTTCACCAGTCCGCGGCGGACCTCTTCCATGGAGGTCACCGTAGGCTTCTTGGATGTGGTTGGGAGAAACGGACGAGCGCCATTCTGCAACTGCCGCGCCCTCTTGGCGGCGACGATGATGAAGCGGTAGGTGCTCTGCTCTCCGTCGTCGGGAATCGCGTACATCGCGTTGTTCTTCAGTCTCTCAGCCATGTGTTCATGAACCTCAATTCGTTCTTAACTTTTCAAAACTCTCGAGGATGGGCCGGACTTCTTCTTCCATCCTGGCTTTGCGCAGCCGCTCAGCTTTGACGACTGTCGCCAACCTGGTGGCCGACTCCTCGAGTTCGCGGTTAATCAGGACATAATCGTATTGCGTATAATTGCGAACTTCGTCGGCTGCACCCTTGAGGCGCCGGAGAATCACTTCTTCGCTATCCTGCGACCGGGAACGCAGCCTTTGCTCGAGAACTTCTCGAGAAGGCGGAAGCACAAAGATGCTGATCGCCTCCGGAATCGCTACCTTTAATTGTCTCGCACCTTGTACGTCGATGTCGAGTACCAGATCTTTGCCTTCCTGGACGGCCTTTTCGAAGGTGCTGCGGTTAGTGCCGTAGTAGTTGCCGAAAACCTCGGCAAATTCGAGGAATTCGCCCTGCGCCAGGCGAACTTCGAACTCGGCGCGCGAGATAAAGTTATAGTCGACGCCGTTGATTTCGGTGGGACGCGGAGGACGCGTGGTGTAGGAGATGGAAAACGAGAGACCGGGGACCGATTGCAACAGCCGGTGCACGAGCGTGGATTTGCCCGAGCCCGAGGGGGCCGAGATGATGAAGACGCTGATCATTCCAGATTCAGCGCCTGCTCGCGGATTTTCTCGATAGCGGCCTTGCCCGCCAGCGCCAGGTCTGTAATCCCTAGACCCAGTTCGCCGATACCGTTGGTCTTGGACAGAACGGTGTTGGTTTCGCGATTCATCTCCTGCAGCAGGAAATCGATCTTCTTGCCCACCTCGCCGCCGGCATCCAGAAGCTCGTTCAGTTGCCGCGAATGGATCTGCAGGCGGGAAATTTCCTCACCGATATCACTGCGGTCGGCCAGCATCGCCGCTTCCTGTGCGATGCGCTGCGGATCCAGCGCGGCCGTGCGAAGCAGCTCCTGCAATTTTTCGGACAGGCGGCTTTGGAAGGCCGGCTGGGCGCGCGAACGAATCTTTTCCATTTGCTCCGCGCTCTCAGCCAGCACCCGGTTGTGCTCGCGCATGAAGGCAGCCAGCTCGCTGCCTTCCCGGGACCGGAACTGATTGAGCTTTTCAAGCGCCTCCTCGAGCGATGCCAGCAATTCACTCTCGATCTTCGGATCGGGTTCCAGATCGGCCGCGAATCCGAACATCCCCGGAAGACGCAAGGCCTGATTCAAATCCGGTTGCGATGCGATCCCTTCGGCAGCCGCCGCTTGCCGGAAGGCGGCCAGATAGGCCCGCAGCAGCGGGGCGTTCAGCGCACCGGGTCCCCCATTGCCAGAGCGAAGCAGCGTGCAACGGATGTCGACGTGGCCGCGGTGGACAGCTCGCTTTAACAGGGCGCGCATGGCGCCTTCAAACGGATCGAGGTCGGCTTCCAGATGAAAGTGCAGATCCAGACCTCGATGGTTGACGCTCTTGAGGTTGACCGTGATTTCCCCGTGCTCGGTGGCTTTGTGGACCCGCGCAAAGCCGGTCATGCTTCGAATGATTGCGCTCATGTGGTAGAGGTCATGAATTAAGGAGTGGATCCGGTTCCAGAAATTGCAGATCGTGCAGGCGCTGGTAGATTCCGCCGTGATTGACCAGTTCCTCGTGGGTTCCGACTTCGCAGATGCGGCCCCGATCCACGACAACAATCTTGTCGGCACGGCGGATAGTGGACAGGCGGTGAGCGATTACGATGACGGTGCGATTGTTCATCAGTGTCTGTAGCGCGCGCTGCACCAGGATCTCGGATTCGGTATCGAGATGCGAGGTGGCTTCGTCCAGGATCAGAATGGGCGCGTTCTTGAGCATGGCCCGCGCGATGGCGAGGCGCTGCCGCTGCCCTCCGCTCAGCTTCACCCCGCGCTCGCCGATGATGGTTTCATAGCCTTGCGGCATGCGCTCGATGAACTCGTCGGCCAGCGCGCTGCGAGCAGCGGCCTGGATCTCGTCGTCCTTAGCTTTGGGCTTGCCGTAGCGGATATTGTTGGCAACCGTGTCGTTGAAGAGAAAGGTTTCCTGCGCCACCATCCCGATCTTTTCACGCAACGAAGCCAGTTGCAGATCACGCACGTCCTTGCCGTCGATCCGCACGGCGCCGGACGTGACGTCGTAAAAGCGCGGCACCAGATTCACGAGCGTGGTTTTGCCGCCGCCGCTGGGGCCGACCAACGCAACCACCTCGCCGGCGCGCACTTCCAACTGAATGTCATTGAGCGAAAACCCTTGGGGCGCGTTGGGATAGAGGAAGCTTACCTTATCGAGCAGAATCGCGTGCTGGAATCTAGCTAGCTTGGTCGCGCCGGGTCTGTCTTGAATCTGCCGGTCGTCATCCAGATATTCGAAGACCTTTTGCGAGGCGCCCAGCGCCTGCTGAAAAATATTATGAATGCCTGTGAGCCGCTTCACTGGCTCGTATAGCATTAGAAGCGCAATTACGAAGCTGGTGAATTCGCCGGCGGTCAAGACGCCGTTCTTGATCTCGATGCGCGCATAAGTCAAAAGCCCGACGATGGTGATGGCGGCGAAGAATTCGATTAAAGGGGACGACAGCGCTTGCTGGGCGACATATCGGAGATTGCTCGATTTCAGCCGGTTCGCAGCGATTTGAAAGCGATTCGATTCGATATCTTCGGTTCCGAATGATTTCACTACCTGGTGACCGCTGAGAGTCTCTTGAAGAATCTGGTTTAGTTCGGCGGCGTCATCTTGGGCGCGTCGCGTTGTCCGGCGAATGCGTCTGCCGATTCGCAGCGTGGGTACCAGCACGAAGGGCAGCACTGTGAGGCTGACCGCCGCGAGGCGCCAGTCTTTTTGAACCACCACCCACAGTAGAAAGATCACAGAGAACGACTGGCGCAGCCAGTCGGCTAGCATGTGCGAGGTGGCAACCTGGATCTTTTCGAGATCGTTCATGATCGACGACATGAGCCGGCCGGTGGAGTTGGACTCGAAGAAATTCGCGTCTTGCCGGAGCACTCTGTCGAAAACTTTTTGCCGGAGGTCGGTAACGGCGGAAAAGCCGACGTAGTTGACCACGTAATTGCCGAAATAATCGCACAGGCCCTTGATCAGAAATGTGGCCAAGATTGCGACGGCCACCATGGTCCAGACGTTATGGATGCCGGAGGGAAGGATGTCCTGAAGATAGATTGGGCGAGTGAAACCCGGGACCGTAATCAGCGGCACCAGCGAATCCGGCGAATCGGGTTTCAGCACGCGGTCGAAGACTGGACCGATCAGTACGGCCATGAATCCCTGCGCGGCTCCCACCGCCGCCATCAGCACTACCGATGCCAGGAGCGGCGCGGTGTAAGGCCGAACGAAGCGGAGAAGGCGGCGGAATTCGGTCATTTGGCGTGTGGGAGGTAGGAGGTGGGTTGTGGGACCATCAGATTCTCGACAGCTTGGACAACCTCTGGAACATGAATGGATCCAATTCCATCTCGACTGAGCACCGACGATTCGGTGCGCCAAGGCCGCCAGATGTCGGGGTCGGATGGTCCGAACAGGACCACGACAGGCAACCCGAATGCGGCTGCCATGTGCGCGGGTCCGCTGTCGTTTCCGATGAAGAGTGACGCGCCGACGAGCAGCGATTTTATTTCTTCGAGCGGCGCGCTGGCGAAGCATCGGTACCGGGCGAATGCGTCGAGGCTTTCTCCTGGTCCGGCGATGAAGACTGGCTCGAAGCCCAGGCGCTTGTGCAAATGTTCGGCGACCGCGAGGAAATTGGAAGACGGCCAAGTCTTATCGGGCGTCGATGCCATGGGATGCAGGACGACATACGGCCGTTGGCTCGGTGAAGGCTCGGCAAACAGCCGCGCCCTCGGAATCTCGGCCTGAGGAACGCCGAGGTAGAACATTGCCGACGCCACGTGCTCGGCCGTGTGGACCTTGCGGTCCACGCCGAGAATCTCCTGGGTCCGTGGAATTTGGATGTTATAAACAGGACGGAAGCGGAAGTGAGCGAAGCCTGCGCGCCAACGCGACCGTGCGGCGATCGTGAGCCGAAAGCTGGTGACCCCGCCGTGAAGATTCAAGGTAAGCTCGGGGCGCCAGCGTGAGATTTCAGACACCTTCGGAGGAAGGATCGATTCCAAGTCAGGATTCGCGGCGAAAACGGCAGCGAACGGATCTTCCACAACCATCGCGATTTGGAGGTCCGGGCGGGCCTGCTTCAAGAGCGTAATTGCCGGAGTTGTGAGCACGCAATCACCTAGCGATCGCAAGCGGATAATGGCGACCCGCGCGCCGGGGGGGAGGCGCTCAAGTACGTTTGTCATGCTAGATCATGTCAGGAAGGTCCGCTTACTCTTCGACCTTGGCTTCGTCGATCAGCATCACTGGAATCTCATCGCGAATCGGATAAACCCGTTTACATTGGACACATTTAAGTCCGCTCTGATCGGGCTTCAGTTCCACCGGCGCTTTGCACAGAGGACACACCAGAATGTCCAGCAGATCCTTGCTAATCGGCATGCTTCGATTCAGTTTAACAAAGACGCCTTGCTCCGCATCGGTGTATGATGGCGATCTATGGCCGTGACGACGTTCCGCACGATCGCCCTGCTTGCGATAGCTAGCCCGGGGTTTAGTCAGCCGGAGCCGCGAGTAGCGCCGCCTATGCCGCCAGTGCTTCGCAATTACCAGACCGTCACTCCGGAGCGTCTTAAGAACCCGGAAGACGGCAACTGGCTGATGATCCGGCGCACCTACGACGGATGGGGCTACAGCCCGCTGGGAGAGATCACGCCCGATAACGTGAAGCGCCTGCAGCCGGTCTGGATATTCTCAACTGGCGAAACCAAAGTCCACGAGGCTGCGCCAATCGTGAATAACGGGGTGATGTTCGTGTCGACTCCCAATAATCAGGTAATCGCGATCGATGCGAAGTCTGGCAATCTACTGTGGCGCTACACGCGGCGTCGACCCACGGGAACTTCGGTGCTTCACGATACCAACCGCGGAGTCGCGCTTTTGGGAGACAAAGTGTTCTATGCCGCCGGCGAAGCCGTTCTTGTTGCACTGGACGCGAGGACTGGCCAAGAGGTCTGGACGACTACAGTAGCCGACAACAAGTCGGGCTACTACATCACGCTGGCTCCGCTGGTCGCCGGCGGCAAGGTTATGGTCGGAGCATCGGGAGGCGAGTTGGGAATCCGCGGCTTCGTCGCGGCTTACGATCCCGATTCGGGCAAAGAGCAGTGGCGCACGTACACCATTCCGGCTCCTGGAGAACCTGGCAGCGGAACTTGGCCGAAGGGCGATCAATGGAAAACCGGCGGCGCTCCGGTATGGGTCACCGGCAACTATGATCCGGAGACGAACCTGGCGTACTGGGGAACTGGTAACGGTGGGCCTTGGATGGGCGACAAGCGCCCGGGCGATAATCTCTATACCGCGTCGACGCTGGCGCTGGACGTGGGCACCGGCGCGATCAAAGGTCACTTTCAATACCACCCCAACGACTCCTGGGATTGGGACGAGGTCTCGCCGCCGATACTGGTGGACTACAAGCGTGGCGCGCGTACCATCACGGGCTTAATCGACGTCGCACGCGACGGCTATCTGCGCTTTCTGGAGCGCACTACCAACGGTCGAATCCATTTCATCGAAGGCGCGCCTTACGTGAAGCAGAACGTGTTCACGCGCCTGGATCCGGAAACCGGACGGCCAGAGATCGATTTAGATCACAAGCCCGGCACCGGCAAGCAAGTGACCTACTGCCCGTCGCTGTGGGGCGGCAAGAATTGGCCCCCTATCGCTTTCAGTCCGGCCACACGCATGATATACATCCCGGCCAATAATAATCTCTGTCAAACCTCCATGGGCCAGGAAGTCGAATACGAAGCGGGCCGAGGTTTCACGGGCGTGAAACTCAGCTTCTCGGTCGCCGCTGGCGCCGACCACATCGGCGAAGTACAGGCCTGGAACGTCGACACTGGCAAGCAGGTTTGGACGCACAATTATGCCAAGTCCCCGAATTGGGGAGCGATGCTGGCTACGGCGGGCGGATTAGTATTCAGCGGCGGGACCAACGACCGCCGAATTCATGCATTCGACGCATCCAGCGGCAAGGTGCTCTGGGAGTTTCCGGCGAATTCAGGAATTCTGGCGCCGCCGACTTCCTTCGCGATCGATGGCCGGCAGTACATCGCCGTGCTCGCGGGATGGGGCGGGGACTCGCGGGGAATGCAGGCCGACCTCAATCGCGTCTTTCCAGGAGAATACCCAGAGGTGCCGGAAGGCGGAGCGGTGTGGGTTTTCGCCTTGGAGCCCTGACTTTCGCAGGTCGGAGACCTGCGCCACGTTAAAACGTAAACCGCATTTGCAACTCCAAGCGCCGGTTATTGCCACTTTCGGCGAAGGCTCCGAACCCGCCGGCCAGCGTGTTGGACTGGCCGAAGAGCGGAGAAGTCAACGTCCCATTGATCGGTCCGGGGTTGACGTGATTCAACAGATTGCGCGCCTGGACGGACAGTGTCAGATTATAGCGCCGATTGGTCGCGCCACCACCGCCGCCGAAACCGCCCGGACCACCCCCCAGCCCGCCCACTCCACGCAGGCCGCCTGGTCCACCGCGCGGTCCGCCTCCGCCGCCTCCTCGCCCACCGCCGCCGCGATTGGGGGCACCTTCGCGAGCGGGCCCAAAGCCGAACGTCTTGGCTAACCGCAGATTGACGAAGATCTGGCCGGGACTGCGGCCAAAATTGCGCGGTAGAACCTCCTCACCCGGCTTGGGATTTGGATCCAACAAGCCGTAGGGGGTTTTGATCACGCCCGGACCTGGATTCGTCACGAGCCCGGGCCGGGCGTAGAACAGCGTCGTGCCATACGGATCTGTCCCGGAGATGATATCGAATGGCGCACCTGAGTTCATGGTAATGAAGGGAGCCAAACGTAAATCCCACTTGGTTGTGATCGATCCGGCGATGAGCCCGCGATTGCGAATATCCAGTGCGGAAGGTCCGTATTCGCCGGCCATACTATACGGGCTAGCGGGTATCGTGTTGACCCCGTCCGTGTTGCTGTAAGAGCGGCCGAGCATATAGAAGCCGTTCAGTGAGATCTTGCTGTTGATCTGAGAACGGACGTTGGCGATCATCATGTTTTGATTAAACAGTCCGGATGATTCCATCAGTAGAATGGGTCCGACATTGCCGTACGGGTAGACGCCTGTCCCCGGACCGGTGTAAGTGCCCTGCAGAGGCGCGTTTATATCCGCCGATCGGAATTCATGTAAACCATGCGAGTTCAAATACGACACCGAAACGGTGGTGTTGCGAGGTAACTGGCGTTCCACCGTGATCGCGGACTGCATGATATAGGGAGCGCGCAAATTGGACGCGATTTCGTAGGTCTTCTGGGTAGTCAGGAACTGGCCAAGCTGCGAGACGGGAGGGATGTTCGGATAAAAGTCAGGATTGGTGACGACGTAACTTTGCTGTGTAATGCCGTTATAGCGGTCCGCGGTGAGGACATTCTGTTCACCGAAACGATCGTAGAAGATGCCGAATCCCCCGCGCAGGACCATTTTGGGGCGCGGATTGTTTTTGCTTTGCCCGGGCGCCCAAGCGAATCCGATGCGGGGCGCCCAATCGCGGTAGTCGTGGATATTGGTTTGTGTTTCGTATCGCAGACCGAGACTGAGGGTGAAATTTGGCTTCATGCGCCAGTCGTCGCCAATGTAGGTCCCGATATCGACTTGATTCACATTTGTGAGAGGATTCCCGGCGCTAATGCCGAACTGCGAGGCGCCCGCTCCGAGCAACTGCATGGCGGCCGGAGCCAGACCCATCTGCTGAAACACCAGCGTGCGTTGGTAGCGGTCGAGCGAGGTGATGTTTTCGCAAGCTGACGGACTCGGGTTGGCCGGATCACACAGAATTCCCGGCATAACCGGCTGGAAGTTCGCATCCAGGATCGGCGCATATCCACCGAAGAAAGAGAACGTTCCGTTGAAGTTCGCGGGTGAGATGTTGTCTATGGTCACAGCCCGGACTCGAATGCCGAATTTCCAGCTATGCACGCCGCCAGCAACAGTGGTGTAGTTCTGCAGCTCGTAATGATTCTCGGTATCAAACGAGTGCCCGATTTGAGATCCGCCGCCATTGAAGGAACCCTGCACGTTGATAGTCGGGAGATCGAAATTGGCGAGTTGATTGCTATTGGTGTGATAAAGCTGTAGGCGGGTCTCGTTGATCACCTTGCTACTGAGAACGGCCGTTTCGACAACCTGCAGCGTGTGGTCGGTATTCAACTGGTGAACGGCACGCTGTGTAAGACTCAAGTTGCCGACACCCTGATTTTGGATATCGTTACGCGTGAACCCGTAGCGAACGGTGAGAGTGTTGTTCTTACTGAGTTGATAATCGACGCGCGGACTAACGCGCAGCCTATTTTGCGGCGCTGTGAAGACCGTGTTGAAAGGCGTTTCGGCCAGCGTGTTGGGGTTGAGCGTGACGGCATTGATGATGTTGCCGTTTTGAATGTCGCGATCAAAAATGTCGAGAAAAAACGAAGCTTTCTTACTGATGGGACCGCTCAGGGTCCCGCCGTACTCGCGCTGTAAGAATGGCGCTTTGGCCGCGGCGTAGGGATTGCGTGAATTGAAGACATCGTCGCCGAAATTGAAATTCACGTTCCCGTGAAATTTGTCACTGCCGGGCTTGGTCAGAATTTCAATCCGTCCGTAGCCGAGTTTGTCGAATTCCGGCGAGAACGGGTTCTGGTTGATCCGGATCTCGCGGATCGAGTCTTTCGCGGGCAGCGTTCCGCCGGTGAACCCGTCGATATAGATCTGGCCGCCGCTTGGACCGGCTGCCGGACCGGCCAGCGCTTGTAAGTCGGCTTGTAGATCGTCGGGATCGTCCGATAGCGCGTCCAAATCGGCACCCCGCAATATCAATGCGCCCGCATTTTGGGATGGATCCACGCTTACCGTTGGCCCCGGATTTTCCTGGACGGTCACTTCCTGCTTTTCGGCCGCTACGCGCAGTTGGAGATTCAGCGTGACCGGCTGCTGTCCGCCGCTGACATCCACTGTGACAGGCTGGGCTTGCACCAATCCTGGAGACGATGCTTGCACTAGGTATTTTCCCGGTGGAACGCCTGTAACAGAATAATTGCCGTCGCCAGCGGCCGTGACCGATTTGATGGGTCCGGCAGTGTTAGACACCGTGACCTTTGCGCCCGGAACCAATGCGCCTGATTCATCGGTGACCACGCCCCGGACAACTCCGCTTCCCGGCTGTCCGTATATAGCTGCCGAGAGAGTTAGCAGCAGCCAGAGCCCCGATAGGTGTCTTTGCATTTGGTTTGATGTCTTCTTGAGATTTATGACGGCCTATTGCTCCGGCATGTTCATTTCAATGTTCCACGACCCGAGGTTGACTTGACCGGCAGTGCGGGGCGCGGCCGCGAGGAATGGCTCTACTCCCGCGACCAGGGACATAGCCGTAATCGCGGAGCCATCCGATGCCTTAGAGCTGGAAATGATCAGTGCATCGCCTTTTTTTAATTCGGCCAGCGATAGTTGGGGCGATCGATCCAGGACTTGCTGCAAGTCTCCGCCTCCACCGCCTCCACCACCGAATCCTCGACCGCCGGGTCCTGGGCCGCCAGGACCGCTCGATTCACCACGACCTCCAGCACCAGGATTCCCGCCTCCCGGACCGCCAGCAGCGCCGCCAGGGCCCCCGGGTCCGCCCGGTCCGCCTGCATCGCCACGCATTCGCCGACCCAGCATGGCCGCCGTTCTCTCATCTAGCCGCCGCAGCATCGAGCTCTGATTCGTCTTTACCGTCACGGGCTTCTTGGTTTGCAGATCGGTGACTTTAACTTCGCCGGAGGCCGGATCTACCGCCACCACCACGGCCGCGATGGTCTGAAACGATCCGGAAACCAGTTCCTCGGCCTTGAAGCGAGTACCGTCGTCGTTCTTGTCGCCCAGGGCACGGATGGTGTCGCCGAGCTGCACATCCGCAAACGAACTTGGCTTGGTATCGGCGAATCGGACGGAATCGGCAGCATAGCTTCGAAAGGTGGTTCCCGACGCATCGATAACCACGCTCTTGGCATCCCGGCCATGGGTGTTGATTGTGATTTCCTTGGTGTTCGCATTCACCAACATCACCGTGCCCGCGATGCCGCGCCGCTGCCATTCCGCGCGGTCGTGCTCTTGCTTTTTCGCGACGTCCCCTTTGGTCATGATGATTACAGTCTTGGCGGGCGCCGGCTTGGTTTCCTGGGCAGCGGATCCACGCGCGAGCAGCCTATCGCCGGGCGTGATATCCGACAAACCGATTTTCTCGGCCTTCTTCAGATCCTTCTCGCCCAGCGGCAACCGCAAATAGGACGTGTTGCCGTCAAAGACAACGATGTAATTTGCGCCATCGTCACCTTTTACATTGAACTGCTTAGCGGCGGCATCAACACTGCTCACTTCGCCCACGACGGATTTGCCCGCTGGCGCCTGCGCCCAAGCCGCTGTTAAAGCAAGGAAAATCGAACACAGCTTCATCAGTGAGTTGGCGATAAAGGAGTTATATCGGTTACCCCGGAACTGTCAAGAAAAGTAAACCGGGTTGTTGCCACAGGGGTCTAGTCTGGGGAGATTACCAATTGATTAGTGACGCCCGTAACGCCCTTCACTTTCTTCGCCACTTTCTCGGCTTTGGATTTCTGTTTGTCGTTCCGGACTTTGCCCTTCAAGGTTGCCACTCCTTCATGGACGTCGACGTCAATCGGCATACCACCGATTTCCGGGTCATCGGCCAGCCGGACCATCACCTGGTCGCGGATTGTATCGTCGGTAATCTGTTTCTGCTTTTGAGCCATTAGCGGCGCGAGGATCAGCATGAACCCTAGCGCCAGGCACAAGAAACGCATCATGAATCTGAACTTGGCTCCGGTTCCAATTCTCCCCCTCGCACGGCTCGCCAGTCAATGGTTTTCAGAAACGCCGGATTCTGGCGCCAGTCCTTCTGAACTTTGACGAACAGCTCCAGGAAGATCTTACGCTGAAACATCTGCTCCATCTCCTGCCTTGCCAAAGTGCCGATCTTCTTGAGCGATGCACCTTTAGCCCCGATCAAAATCGCCTTCTGTCCGGGGCGTTCGACATAGATGGTGGCTCCGATCCTGAGTAACCGAGGGGTTTCCTGCCATTGCTCAACCACCACTGCCACGGCGTGGGGAACCTCTTGCCGGGTCTCTCGCAAGACGCGCTCGCGGATCAATTCAGCTGCCAGGAACCGTTCCGGCTGATCGGTGAGGTAATCGGGCGGAAAGTAAGCAGGACCTTCCTTCAGGCGCGCGAGAATCGCCTCCCGGACGCGATCGAGGCCCTCACCCGTTAGCGCCGAAATCGGGATGTATTCGTCGAACTCACGAATCGTTTTATACTGCTCGATGAGCGGAAGCAACTGCCGCTTATCTTGCAGCCGGTCGATCTTGTTCAACAGCAGGAAGGTTGGAGGCGACACTTTCTTGAGCGCGTCCAGCGCCTGCGCATCCTCCTGAGCGAACGGCGCCGTCACGTCGGCCAGATAGAGCAGCACATCGCGATCTTCCACGGCTGCCCGAACGGTCCCCATCATCCGCTGGTTGAGCAAAGTTGTGGATTTGTGAATGCCGGGAGTGTCGAGAAAGACGATCTGCGCATTGTCCAGGTTCAATACGCCTTCGATGGATGTGCGCGTGGTTTGCGGCTTATCGGAGACAATGGCCAGCTTTCCGCCGATGAGAGCGTTCAATAGCGTGGATTTTCCGGCGTTGGGACGTCCCAGGATGGAAACGAAGCCGGAACGGAAGCCCGGGGATTGAGCATCTCCCGAGCTAGGTCCGCTCATGGACGGCCCTGCGACAGCGTCGCGTGCGTAACTTTCGAAACGCGCACCTGTTCTATCTTCAGTTCATCGCCCGCCAGGATCTCGATGCGAATGCCATCTCTTTCAACTGTCTCACCAACGTGCGGCACGCGCCCCAGCCATTCGGTAACCAGACCTCCGATGGTGGTGGACTCAGTCTCCTCCGCCGGCCGGAAGCCGAGCAGTTCGTGCAAGCGATCCAGATCCAGGCTGCCGGCTACGACGAAGGTCCCATCGCCCTCCTTCTGGACGTCTCGCTCGGGTTCGTGCTCGTCGTGGATCTCGCCCAAAATCTCCTCCACCATGTCCTCCATGGTGGCCAAGCCGGCCGTGTTGCCGTATTCATCCACGACGATGGCCATGTGAGCGCCGTCGGCCTGCATCTCACGCAGCAGGTCGCTCACTGGCTTGGTTTCGGGAACAAAGCGAATGGGCCGCACCAGTTCCTTTACTAGCCGGTGCAAACGGTCTTCCTCGTCCAGCTCGAACATGTCGCGAACGTGAACGAAGCCGATGACGTGATCGATGGTCTGCTCGTAAACGGGAATCCGGGAATACTGTTCGTGAATCACGAGCTCGCGTAAGTCGTCGAGGGTCCTGTTAGCCTCGATGGCCACGATTTTTGGCCGCGGAGTCATTACTTCGCGAACAGTCTTGTCGCCAAAAGCCACCACCGATTCGATGAGCTTGCGATCGTCCTTTTCAATGATTCCTTCTTCCTCTCCGGCCGAGATCAGCGCCTCGATATTGCCACTCGAGCCAGGAGCCTCCTCGCGAGCCGGGTGCTGCTCGGCCAGTTCCATCAGCGACTGGAAGAAGCCGAGGATGGCTGCCAGGGGCCGGACCAGCAATACGCCCAAACGCAGTAATGGAGCCAAAGGCAGCAGCCAGTGGCCGCTGGTCTTGCGATACAGCAGCTGCGCGATAACGTAGGTCGAGACCAGCATGGTGAGCCATGCGAACAACGCGGCAGCGAGAAGGTTTTGCCAAACCGGTCCAGGCTCGCCGAATCGCAATCCCACGAAGGCGACGCCCAACAACAGCAGGAGCGTATGTTTGATGAGGGAAAACGCCAGGACACCCTCGTCGGCATGCACGCCAATCCGGTCTTCTACGGTGTCCTTGAAGAACTGCAGCGCCGGAAGATCGCGGGAGCGCAGCCGCAGCGATTCCATGTACAGAATCTGCACCACGGTAATCAGGCACAGCAGCACAGCGCAGATCGCGGCTGCCGACAAAGCAATAGCGGTCATGCTGTTCTTCGCTCGATCAGACCCGCAGGCAATCCCAGAGTGGAGCGCCATTGTCGTTCGGCGCGCGCCATCTGGCCGCGATCGGTTTCGTGATCCATGCCTAACAGATGCAGAACGCCATGCAGCATTAGCAGCGCGACCTCGTCGCCCACCGCATGGCCAAGCTCGGCCGCTTGTTCTTTGGCTTTGTCGAAGGAGATTGCGATCTCGCCCAGGGCGATATCCGGATCTCCAAGCGCCCGAAAAGACAGCACGTCTGTAGCGTAGTCTTTCTTCCGGAACTGACGATTCAAGCGCTGCAATTCCTTATCGTTGGTGATTAAGCAGCAGAAGCTACGTCCACCCGCGACTTCCGACTCCAGCCGCTTGGCGAAGGCCCTCGCGCCGCGGCGCGCCAAGCCGGGCGTGGCCACTTGAAAAAGCAGGCTGGTCTGCCGGATAGGCATGGGGAACTCAGTTTAGCGGAATCTCGGGGCCTTGCGGGTGCGCGCCCTGGGGAATCGATTCGGGCACCGGAGCCGGCGTCTCGCTCCCCGTTTCGCCCAACTTCAAATCGAGCTGGCGCCCGATGCCGGTGATCTCCTGATAGCGCTCGTATGCTTTCACGATGCGCTGTACCAGGCTGTGACGAACCACGTCGCGATCGTCAAAATACACGAAGCTGATGCCTTCAATGCCGCGCAGGACGTCTACGGCGTTCGTCAGACCGCTGCGCTTGCCCGACGGCAGATCGACCTGGGTCAGATCGCCGGTGACCACCATCTTGGAGTTGAAGCCTTGGCGCGTGAGCACCATCTTCATCTGCTCGGCGGTGCTGTTCTGGGCTTCGTCCAGGATGATGAAGCTGTCGTTCAAAGTGCGGCCGCGCATGAACGCGATGGGCGCTACTTCGATCACGGCGCGCTCCAGCAACTTCTCCACTTTGTCTCCTTCCAGCATGTCGTAGAGCGCGTCATAGAGGGGACGGAGATAGGGATCTACTTTTTCCTGCAGATTGCCAGGCAGGAAGCCAAGACGTTCGCCTGCTTCCACCGCCGGCCGGGTCAGCACGATGCGGCTTACACGCTTGTTCAGTAGCGCCGAGACCGCCATGGCCACGGCCAGATACGTTTTTCCAGTTCCGGCGGGGCCGATTCCAAACACCAGGTCGTGCCGCTCGATGGCTTCCACGTAACGGCGCTGATTTACGGTCTTGGGCGCCAGCGTTTTCTTGCCGAAGTTCCGCTGGCGGCCGCTATGCACCAGACTGCGCAGCGTCACCTCGGCGTCTTCGGTGACGACCCGGAGGTAGCTGTTGAGGTCGCCATTGGTGAAGCTCTGGCCTTCCTTGACCAGCGCGACGTAGTCCTCCAGAATGCTCGCGGCGCGGATCACGTTCGGCTCCTCGCCCTCGATTTCCAGGGAATCATTCATCAGGCTGGCGGTAACATTTAATCCCTTTTCGAGTACTCGGATATTTTCGTCGCGGGTTCCGAAAAGGGACTCGATACCGCGCGTGATCTGAACGCTTAATTTCATTCAATAAGTGTGTGAGTTATTTGCATGAGGGAACAACAGCCAGGGCTGAGGTTCCAGGCGAGCAGTGACTGGCAGGACCAGGGACCTTCATCCGCGAGCGCGGAGGAAAAACAAACATCTGGGCCTAATTATATCAAAGCCGGGTGGGACTCGGTTTCGCCAAGGTAGCCCGTTATCCGGCGTCAGAGCAGGTGCCTACCTCCGCTCCTCATCGATCATCTCGGGGATTGAAGGTCCCGGCTTCAGTAAAGCTGGTTTCCAGCGGCGCCGGATTTTGCCCGCACCCAGCGTTATGCCGTAAGGGGACTCCGCGAGTTTCTTAAGCGGCAGGATGCAAACAGGTTTGCGGCGATTGGTAATTTTCTTAGGCACTGTGACCATAGTAGCTATCTGATAGCCCTAGCTATTAATCCTCATCGACCTTATGGAGCAAAGCTCGACCGAGCCTGCACGCCCCAATCTCCGTCTTGTCCGAGCCGTTTTGGATGACCTGCATCGTTTCCCAACGGCTTTGGTGCCAGGGCGGCCATCCCTTTCAGATAATCCGTCGTGTCTCGCGCGAAGTCAGCCGTCGTGCTGGCAAACGCACGGTGCGGATAATTGAGCGTTGCTGCCCCAGCGGATGGATCTCGCGCGTTGGGCACCATTGCTGTTACGGATTATAGGTGAATCTGTTTATATGTGAACCTGGCGATATCCTCTCCGCGCAAAACCATGCGATACGATGGATGTTCCAATGGCCATCGACTGGTTCCCGCTGTGGTTGAGCCTGCGTGTCGCGGCAATCTCGACCGCGATCTCGCTGGTCGTTGGGCTGTGGCTGGCGTGGATGCTGGCGAATCGCCAGTTCCGGGGTAAAGAGATTCTGGATGCAGCCATCACGCTGCCGCTGGTGCTGCCGCCGACTGTCCTTGGCTACTACCTTTTGGTCCTGCTGGGCCGGGCTAGTCCAGTTGGCAAACTATACGAGTGGATCTTCGGCGGCCCGCTGGTTTTCTCCTGGCAGGCGGCCGTTGTGGCGGCGCTATTCCATTCCACTCCACTGCTGGTGAAGTCGGCCCGAGCGGCTTTCGAAAGCGTAGACCGCTCTTTTGAGCGTGCCGCGCGCAACTTAGGCGCCTCCGAACTGCGGTTATTTTGGCGCGTCACCTTACCACTGGCGCGCGGTTCCATTCTAGCCGCCGGAGCATTGGCCTTCGCGCGATCGTTGGGCGATTTCGGCGTCACGCTCATGATCGCCGGCAATATTCCTGGCCGCACGCAGACGGTCGCGATTGCGATTTACGATGCGGTGGAGGCCGGCAATGGCGCCACGGCGCGGATATTGGTGGTTATCGTCTCCGCCCTCGCGCTGATCATCTTGAGCATAGCCAACCGCCTCACCACGAATCCGTTTGGCCCCCGTCAAACGGCGCTATGATCCAGGCGCGGCTCCGCAAGAATTTCGCGCCAGGTGCTGAATCCGCCGGCTTCACGCTGGATGTCGAGTTCCGCGCCGCCAAAGGCATCACGGTTTTCTTTGGCCCGAGCGGCGCCGGCAAAACATTAACGCTCGACTGTATTGCCGGATTTGTGCGCCCGGATGAAGGCCGCATCCTGGTGGACGATCAAATTTTGTTCGATGCCGCGTCGCGCGTCTGCCTGCCGCCGCGAGCGCGACAGTGCGGCTACGTGTTTCAAAATTACGCGTTGTTTCCACACATGACCCTGCGCCAGAACCTGGAATTCGCGTTGGAGCGCAGCCCACGCCTGGAGCGGCATCGAAAAGTAAACGAGATGCTGGAAAAATTTCACCTGGCTGACGTCTCTGGACGGCGTCCTCATGAACTCTCTGGCGGACAAAAGCAGCGGTGCTCGATTGCCCGCGCCTTGATCGGCTCTCCGCGATTGCTGCTGCTGGACGAACCCGCCCGTGGTCTCGACGCTCCGCTTCGCGCCGAGCTATATTCCGTGTTGAGCGACGTGCGCGAGGATTTCGGCATCCCTATATTGCTGGTCACGCACGATTTTGAAGAGTGCCTGGAGTTGGGCGACGAAATGCTGGTGTTTCGCGAGGGTAGGATCGTTCAAACCGGGCCGCCTCGAAAAGTCTTTGAACAGCCGGTCAGCGTCGAGGTGGCGAGATTATTGGGACTCTACAATCTGCTGCCGGCGGAAATCCGAGGACTCGATCCTGGCCGCAACGTGAGCAGTATCCGTTTCGGCGATTTCGAATTAACAGGGCCGTATTTCCCGGGCCGACTGATTGGCGATCAAGTATGGTTGTGTATCCGGCCGGACTTGCTGACGGCCATGCCGCGCGACGGCCACACCTTTGGAAATCAGATGCCCGCTACCCTGGTGCGCGTGGTAGAGAAGTTGGATCGCCTGCGCCTGGAGTTCGCCGGCGACATCGCGGTGGAAGTGCCGCGGTCCGAGTTCGAAAAGCATCGCGGCGTGAAGGATTGGCTGATCGAGTTCCCGCGCAGCAGCCTCCGGATTCTATGAAGCGCCGAATTCTATGAAGCGCTACTGCATCACAGATTCAATCGAGGTTGCAGCGCGAGCCTCCCGCGAAGGCGTCGACCTGATTCAGATCCGGGCTAAGGAGCTTTCCGGACGCGCGCTCACCGAACTGGTGAAGTCGGCCGTCGCAGTTGCGGGCCGCAAGGTTCTAGTTAACACCCGTACCGATGTGGCGCTGGCGTGCGGAGCCGGGGGTGTGCATCTGCCTGCCCACTCCATTGCCCCCAGTACCATCCGCGCCATCACGCCGCCGGGACTTCTGATCGGCGTCTCCTGTCACAGGATCGAGGAGTTGCAGAACGCAGAACGTGAGGGCGCCGACTTCGCCGTCTTCGGCCCGGTCTTCGCCAGCCTGACAAAAGCGCTGACGCCCATCGGCCTCGACGCTTTCCGCACCGCTGCTCAAAGCGTCCGCCTGCCAGTTTACGCGCTGGGCGGTGTGACGGCTGAAAACGCAGAGCTATGCATCGCCGCCGGCGCAGCGGGCGTCGCCGGTATCTCGCTATTCGCGTAATATGGGGAGTTGCTACCCCAAGCCGCCACCGAACGACAAAAGATTCTCGGCGTCCTGCTGCGCGTAGGGATCTTCGCGCTCATCGCAATTCTCGGCAACTATCTCATTTTTCCAGTCATCATTGCGTTCTTTGGAGTGCCGATTTTGGTGGTTGCCACGCTAGGCACCTTCGCCGCAGCAGCGGTTGCCAATGCGATCGTGCTTCGGATATACGAACGTGGGCAGCTCGCCGATATAGGCCTGGAATGGACCGCGGCCTCGCGCCGCAACCTCGCCGTCGGAATTCTGGGGGGAATCGGGGCCGCGCTGGTGGTGCTGGTTGGACCGCTGCTTGTTCGCGTCGCCGATCTAGAGCCGGTTCCTAACGATCACTTCCGTTGGCCATCCGCTCTATTTGTTTCCATCGTGCTGTTGTTCGGCGCAGTAGGCGAAGAGATGCTGTTTCGCGGATACATGTTCCAGTTGCTGGTCAAGGCCATTGGCCCCTTTGCGACTATTCTCCCCATGAGCGTCCTTTTCGGCCTGGCGCATTCGGACAACCTAAATTTTACATGGATGGCGTTGTTGAATACAGTGCTCTGGGGCATCGTGCTCGGCTATTCGTTCCTGCTCAGCGGTGACCTGTGGCTGGCTATCGGCCTGCACTTTGGCTGGAACTGGACCCTGCCCTGGTTTGGCGCCAACCTCAGCGGGTTTACAATGGGTGTGACTGGCTATTCTATGCATTGGAAGGTTGGAGAACTCTGGAGCGGCGGCGCTTATGGTCCGGAGGGCGGGTTATTGACGAGCGCGACAGTCGTGGCCGTGTTCTTTTATCTGCAACAAGCCCCCATTCAACACCAGGAAGCGTTTCTGTTACGGGAGGCCTCATGAGTCGCAAGCGTTGGTCTGCTTTCTGCCTTCTGCCTTCTGCCTTCTGCCTTCTGACTCCGGCATACGCCGTCGACAAGAAGCTCACCGAGGACGACCGTATCGAAATCTTGCGCGGCTTAATGGCCGAGTTTGCGACCGTTAAGACCGTTCTCCCGCGTTCCAGAAAGCCGCTGCCTTTCGACAGCACCGGCACCTGGGACAAGCAGGCCTGGGCCGAAGCCGGCAAGCAGTTTGGTCCTGCGGCGCGTGTGGGCGATCAGGTGCAAATTACACACGTGAATATCGAAAGCGATAAGATCCTGTTCGAGATCAACCATGGCATGAAAGGCAAAGGCGGTGGCGGCTGGCGCGATCACGTCCAGGTTGGCATGGGCGGAGGGATGGGGGGCGGGATGTCGCCTGTTTCCACTCAGCAAAACAGCAATGCGCCCAGCGGTACCAACATTGTTTTGTTATTCAATAAGCCCATCCCTGCACTGAAAGCCGCGGACATCAAAAAGATGCTGGCGCCCGTTTTGGATTTCGAGAAGGAGACCGCCACCGAAAATTACGTGGAGAAACTTCCGGAACCCGTCCAGAAGGCTATCAAGGCGAATAAGGCGGTGGAAGGAATGGATCGCGACCAGGTGCTGTTGGCCTTGGGAAAGCCGCGCCGCAAAGAGCGCAATGTGACCAAGGACGGGGCCGAAATCGAAGACTGGGTCTACGGCGATCCTCCGGGCAAAATTACTTTCGTGACTTTCACTGGATCTAAGGTTACCGAGATCAAAGAAGCCTACGCCGATGTAGGCGGGTCCACTGCAGGTCCGGTAAGATAACGCTCTTCGCATCGCTTGCTTCAACTAGAAACCAGAAACCGGGAAACTATAAACTTAAATTGTATATGCCCATCAAAGTAGGAATAAACGGATTTGGGCGCATCGGACGCAACGTGCTCCGTGCCGGCCTGGATCGCTCGAACATCGAATTTGTCGCCGCCAACGATCTTACCGACCCGAAGACTCTGGCGCATTTGTTGAAATATGACTCGATCCTCGGCCCCTTGCATCAGGAAGTGAAGACGGATGGCGACGCGATCGTGGTGGGCGGAAAGCGCATCAAGATTTTTGCGGTTAAAGATCCGGCGGAGCTTGATTGGGCTTCGGTCGGCGCTCAGATCGTGATTGAATCCACTGGTAGATTTACCGACAAAAAGGATGCCGCGAAACATCTGCGCGGCCCGGTGAAAAAGGTCATCATCTCCGCGCCCGCGAAGGATGAAGATGTCACGCTAGTGCTGGGCGTCAACGACAACATGTATGATCCGGCCAAGCACAACGTCATTTCAAATGCCAGTTGCACCACCAATTGTCTGGGTCCGGTGGCGAAGGTCCTGCATGAGAAGTTCGGAATCGAAAAGGGATCGATGACCACCATCCATAGCTACACCAACGACCAACCGGTGCTCGACTTTCCGCATAAGGATCTGCGCCGGGCGCGAGCGGCGGCTCTGAATATGATCCCAACCACCACTGGCGCCGCGAAGGCCATTGGGCTGGTGTTGCCTGAACTGAAAGGCAAGCTAGATGGGTACGCCATGCGTGTTCCGACACCGGATGTTTCGGTGGTCGACCTAGTGGTGGTGACCTCCAAGAAAACCACGGCCGAGGAAGTAAACAAGGCGCTGGAAGATGCGGCGAACGGTTCGATGAAGGGCATCCTCGCCTATACCGAGGATCCGGTGGTGTCGACCGACATGCTCCACAATCCCAACAGCTCCATCGTCGACGCCGGGCTCACTAAGGTGCTGGATGGCAACCTGGTGCACGTGATCGCCTGGTACGACAACGAGTGGGGCTATTCGATGCGGGTCGTCGATTTGGTTGAGTTTCTGGCGAAAAAGGGCCTGAACTAGCCGAGATTAGCGATCACCGCGTCCGTGAATTCCTGCGTCGAAGCGCTACCGCCGACATCTGTCGTCAAGTGTTTTTTCTCCGTATACGTCCGTTCGATGGCGGCGCGTAATCGCGTGGCCGCCTTCTCCTCGCTCAGATGGATCAACATCAACACCGAGGACAACATGAGCGCCGTCGGATTCGCGATGCCTTTTCCCGCGATATCTGGCGCACTGCCGTGCACTGCTTCGAACACCGCATGCTGATCGCCCATGTTCGCCCCGGGGACCACGCCCAAGCCGCCCACTAAGCCGGCCGCGAGGTCCGACACGATATCGCCATACAGATTTGGCAGCAAAAGAAGATCGAAGGTTTCCGGACGGATAACGAGCTGCATGGAAGCATTGTCCACAATCAGCTCCTTGTATTCGATCTCTGGAAATCGCGCGGCCACTTCGCGGCAGCAGCGCAGAAACAGCCCGTCGGCCAGCTTCATGATGTTGGCCTTGTGAATGGCCGCCACCTTCTTGCGCCCATATCTCCTGGCGAAGTCGAAAGCGTACTCGGCAATCTTTATCGAGGCCACGCGCGTGATCACCTTCAGACTGGTCACCACGTCTTTGACCACCTCGTGCTCCAGCCCCGAGTACAAATCCTCGGTGTTCTCGCGAAAGATCACCATGTCGATCTTCACGTCATCAAAACGTGTTTTCAAGCCAGGCAGAGACCGCACCGGGCGCACATTGGCGTACAGATCGAACTGCTTTCGAAGCGCCACGTTGACGCTTGGAAATCCACCGGCAATTGGAGTGGTGACCGGTCCCTTCAAACCGACATGCGTCCGCTCGAGCGATTCAATAATATGCGGAGGCAACACCTGGCCGGATTTGGAAATGATGCTGGCGTTCAGATCGGCGCGCTGCCAATCGATGGAAACGCCGGTCGCGTTGACGGCGCGCACCGCGGCATCGGCGACTTCAGGGCCGATACCGTCACCGGGGATTAACGTGACGGGATGAGACACGTTTACCATTGTAGAGAATGGCATTCATAAAACGAGCATTAATCAGCGTGACGGACAAGGAGGGAATCGTAGAGTTCGCCCAGGGATTGCGGGATGTGGGCGTTGAAATTATTTCAACAGGAGGGACCGCGCGGGCAATTCACCAGGGTGGCGTAGCAGTGCGCGAGGTTTCGGAAGTGACCGGATTTCCGGAGATGCTAGATGGACGGCTGAAGACGATCAATCCGCGAATCGCCGGAGGCGTGCTTGCAATACGCGCCAATACCGAGCACATGAAAGCGCTAGAGGAACATAAGATCCCGCCCATCGACATGGTAGTGGTGAATCTTTATGCCTTCGAAAAAATAGCGGCCAAGCCTGGCGCGAGCATGGCGGAGCTGATCGAGAACATCGACATCGGTGGACCGACCTTGATCCGGGCGGCGGCCAAGAACTACCAGGACGTTGCGGTGGTTACGTTGCCGGAGGATTATCCGGCCATCTTGCAGGAACTGCTTGAGTGCAAGGGGCAGCTATCGCAGCCGACCTTGTGGCGCCTGGCTCAAAAAGCTTTCGCTCTCACCGCTGCTTATGACCGCGCCATCAGCACGCGCCTGGCACGGGTAGACGCGAAGGAAGAATCGGGGCTACCGGCTTTTCTTGACATTCGCGCGCCACGCGCGCTCGATCTCCGTTACGGCGAGAATCCGCATCAATCCGCGGCGCTGTATTCGGTGCGGCAGGGCGGGATTGCCGGCGCCGAGCAGTTGCAGGGAAAGGAACTCTCCTATAACAATCTCGTGGATCTCGACGCCGCCTGGCAGTTGATTCAAGAATTCGATCAGCCGGCATCGGCGATCATCAAGCACACCAATCCTTGCGGCTGCGCAGAGGCCTCGATGCAGGTTGAGAGCTACCTGCGGGCTTTCGAGGCCGATCCCGTTTCGGCATATGGGGGAGTGCTGTCATTCAATCGGACGTTAGATGAAGAAACCGCGCAGGAGATTTCGAAGACGTTTGTCGAAGCCATTGCCGCGCCCGATTACGCGCCTGGCGCACGAAACGTGTTGGCATCGAAGAAAAACTTACGCTTGCTGAAAGTGGACCCCGCGCCGAAGGATGAGCCAATTGTGAAATCGATCAGCGGCGGATACCTGGTGCAGACCCAGGACGCGCATCGGCTGCAGCGCAGCGAATGCAAGGTGGTCACCGAGCGCGCCCCTAGCGACGAAGAATGGCATGCGCTCGAATTCGGCTGGAAGGTGTGCAAACACGTCAAGTCGAATGCGATCGTTTATGCGCGCCCCGGCCAAAGCGTCACGGTGGGCGCCGGGCAGATGAGCCGCGTCGATTCGGTAAAAGTTGGAGCCATGAAGGCAGTGCTGCCGCTACAAGGTACGGTACTCGCCTCCGACGCCTTCTTCCCGTTTCCCGACGGCATCGAAGAGGCCGCCAAACACGGCATCACGGCCGTGATTCAACCGGGCGGATCGGTGCGCGACGACCTGGTGATCGCCGCGGCGAACAAGTTAGGTTTGGCGATGGTGTTCACCGGCGTGCGCCATTTCCGGCATTAGCCAAGCACTTTCAACTCTTGCGCTCCCTGCGCGTTGTAGAACTCCCGCAACCGGCGCGCCGCCGCGGGCCCAATCACCTTCGCCAACTCCTCCGAGGACGCTTCTCGCACTCGCTCCAGGCTCCCAAACTCGCGCAGCAGCTTCGCAATTGTCTTGTTCCCGATTCCTTCCACCTGCTCCAGCTCCGACGTCAGACGCGCGGCGCTCCGGCGCGTACGATGGAAGGTCACCGCAAACCGGTGAGCCTCATCGCGGACCTGTTGGATCAGATGCAGCACGGGAGAATAATGGTCGAGCTGGATCGGCTCGTTCTCCTGGCCGTAGACGTAAATTATTTCCTCGCGCTTCGCGATCGAAGCCACCGGCTGGTTGATCACGCCGATCGCTTCCAACGCCTCCACCGCGGCATGCAACTGCCCGAGCCCCCCGTCGACTAGGATCAGGCTGGGAAACGGCTTGTTCTCCTGCTGCAATCGAGAGTAGCGGCGTGTCACTACTTCCCGCATCGAAGCGAAGTCGTCGTTGCCAATTACGGTCCGGATGATGAACTTCCGGTAGTCCGACTTTTTCATACGGCCGTCTTCCCAAACCACCATGCTGGCGACTTTATCGGTCCCTTGGATGTGCGAAATATCGAAGCATTCGATGCGCTTGGGTGGCTCGGGAAGTCCCAGGACGTCCTGCAGTGATTCCTGAACGGCCTTGGCCGACGGCTTCATGACCCTGAATCGTTGGTGAAACGCGTGCTTGGCGTTGGTCTCCACCAGATCCATGAGTGCCTTCTTCTGCCCGCGTTGCGGCGTCTGTATTTCTACTTTGCGCCCGCGCTTTTCGCTCAGCATCTCTTCCAGAACTTCGCGATCCTCGAAATCCACCGGCACATGGATGCGGTTCGGGATATACGGCTGCTCCAAATAGATCTGCATCAGCAGTGATGCCGAGAATTCCGAAGGCTGGAACTCGATCAGATCTTCCCAGAAATACTCACGCCGATCCACGATGCGGCCGTTACGAAGGTGAAACAGGTTAGCGGCCACCAGCGGGGGTTCCGCATAATAGGCCAGAATGTCGATGTTTTCGCCTTCAGCGGCCGCGATTTTTTGCTTCTCTTCCATCTCCGCAACAGTCGAAATCAGATCGCGCGTTGCGGCGGCTTCCTCGAAGCGCATGTCCTCCGAGGCGCACTGCATCCTCTTGCGCAGATCGCCGGCGAGGTCGCGCAAACGCCCTTCCAGGAACAGCCGCACGTCTCGAACATTGGCGGCATATTGCTCGTCCGTGGTTAGTCCCTCGACACATGGGCCCAGGCAGCGATGAATGTGGAATTCCAAACACGGGTGCGTATGGAAGCGCGTGAGGTCCACTTTGCAGGAAGGAATCTTGAAGTGCCGATGGATGAAGCTGACCAAGCGGTGCGCCAGGTTGCCTGGAAAATAGGGACCGTAATAAGTGGACCCATCTTTCACCAGCCGCCGCGTGACGTACACGCGCGGATACTTTTCGTTGGTCAGCTGGATGTACGGAAAAGTCTTGTCATCCCGCAGCAGGATATTGAAGCGCGGCTTCCACTGCTTGATGAGATTGTTCTCCAGCGCCAGCGCTTCCTTATTGTTGTCGACCAGGATGTACTCGACGTCCCGCGCGTCCGCAATCAGCGTTCCGGTCTTGACGTCGGCCAGCCGTTCATCGGAGAAATAACTGCGCACGCGAGCCCGCAAGTTCTTGGCCTTGCCGACGTAGATCACTGTCCCGTGGTCGTCCTTGTACAGATACACTCCGGGCAGCAGGGGCAGTTGGGCTGCTTTGTCTCGGAGCGCCATACTGGTTCTATTTGTATTGTCTCAGGTGTGTCAAAAGACGTATCATTTCACCACATGGTCGTTGCTCCCGAATACGTTGACATCCCGGCCGGCGGATCGCCCATGCGGATGTTCGTGGCGGCGCCGACTGCGCCCGGGGCTTACCCCGGGATCGTCTGCTATTCCGACATTTTTCAGCTCACCGGCCCGATGTTGCGCGCATGCACCCGTCTGGCCGGCTACGGATTCGTTGCCGCGGCCCCCGAGATCTATCACCGGATCGAGCCGCTTGGCTTGGCAATCCCTTTTGACGATCGCGGGCGCACTCGCGGGCTGGAAGATGCCGCCAGGACCCCGGTTGCGCATTTTGACGAAGACCGTCGCGCGGCGCTCGATTATCTCGCCAAACATCCACGCGTAGAGCATTCCAAACTCGGTGCAATGGGCTTCTGCATTGGCGGCCACCTGGCCTTCCGGGCCGCGCTCGAACCCGATGTGCGCGCCACCGTTTGCTTCTACGGCACTGGAATCCATGACGGCAAGCTGGGACAGGACTCCGACGCCGGATCTCTCGCGCGAACGGCCGAAATCCGGGGAAAGCTGTTAATGGTGTTTGGCGCGCACGATCCCCATGTGCCTGCGGACGGCCGGGCGCTGATCGATCAAAAGCTCCGCCAGGATAGAGTCGACTACGCGGTGAAGGTTTATGCAGGCGATCACGCCTTCATGCGCGACGAAGGCCCGCGCTATGATCCCGAGGCCGCCGATCAGGCGTTCGGCGAGATGATCGGGCTGTTTCGCGGCGTTTTCGGCCCTAGGTATACTTGAATCGTGAAACGGCTCCTGGTTCTGTCTATGTTTCTGGCTGGTGTGCTATGGCCGCAAGACAAGCCGCTGAAGTCCAAATCTCAAGAGCAGGCGAAGCCCCAGGTGCAGGAGCAGGAACCTCCCGAAGAAGACGAAAGTCTCAAGCCCAAGGAATATACCTTCAATCCGCTGGAAGCTGAAAAGGACCTAAGAGTGGGCAATTTCTACTTCAAAAAGGGCAATTACAAGGGGGCAATCAACCGATTTCGCGAAGCCACCAAATGGAATCCTAACTTCGCGGAAGCTTTTCTGAGATTGGGCGATGCCGAGGAGAAAATGAAGGATACCAAAGCGGCGCACGAAGCATATGCCAAGTATCTGGAGCTCGCGCCGGATAGCAAAGAGGCTGGGTCTGTAAAAAAGAAGTTAGCCAGCCAGCGCTAGCCGCTTCTTCTTCCGATTCTCCTGCTGAACTTTCATCACGGCCATCACTTTTCGCACGCCTGCATCCCAATCGGGGAACAGATCGACGTATTGGATTTGTTTGGAGATACGTCCCGGCACTGTGCAGCCGTCCAACCGAACTGGAATGAAGAAAATCTCGTCCAGCGGTACCCGGGCCGCACAGATAAGCGCGAAGCGAAGTTCGCTGTGAAAGCTGCCACGTTTCGATGCGGACCGTCGAGAGAAACAGGCGACAAAAAAGTCCGACGTTTGGATTGCGGTCTCAATCGCACGCGGCCAGTTCTGACCAGGCATCAGCTTCTTTTTGTCGAGCCAAGCATGAAACCCGGATTGCTCGAAAGCCGCGTAAAGTTTCTTCACCTGCCGGAGATCTTCCTCGACGTAAGCAATGAACACTCGCGATTCTTTTTGAGGAACGAACCGGAAGCGCTGCTTGCGGCCGCAGCGGAAAGTACCCAGTCCGTCGATCTCGACCGCCGCGCCACATTCCAAAGCGTCCCGGACAATCTTCACGATGCGGCTGGTGAGAAGGTTTTGCGGGTCCTTCACCTGGGATCCTTTTTGGATAGCCGGGGCGTAATATCGAATTCAAATCCACATTTGCGGTCAGGACGAAACGTGCCCAAACCTGGAAACGAGGCGCTCTGTCCGCTGCGAACGCGCTTCAAGATATCGTGCAAAACGCGGTCAAGCAAATCGGCCGCCGCCGCGGTGGTGATACGGGACTCCTTCGCCAGCCGCCGCGCGAGTTGTTCCTTTTTCATACTAGTTTTAGGATAAGGTTAACCTCGACAGAGCTACTCAGGCCGAGGAGCCAACCCTATTTCTAAACTACTGATTATAATATAGATATTTGGATAGAAGAGGGTTTGAAAGCGACGTGACTGGGCGTTGGTAGGTGAAGCATTTTTAACTACCGCTTCAGGTCTAGTTCATCTAGGACTGGCATCATGAAGCGGTAGTCAGGCAGAATTGCCCAAACATTTAAGGAGACCCGAATGAAGAAATTGATGAGCATCATGCTTGGTCTGTCGCTGTTCGTTGGCGCCGCCACCGTTTTCGCGCAGGATACCAAGACCGACGACAAGACCAAGACCAAAAAGGCCAAGAAGAAAAAGAAGACCACCGACGATACCACCAAGAAGAGCTAGTCGGCTCCGATCGTTATCTTTCCTATCGCGCATGGGTCCCCGCCTCGGGTTGAGTCATGCGCGATATGTTTTTTGAGCGCCATCCTCTAAGCTGGTCAGTGAGTGCCTGATCCGCGCCCAGAGCAGATCCAACACCTTCGGCAGACGCCTCTCGATGTGCTCGTCCTGGGCGGAGGAATCAACGGGGCGGGTGTAATTCGCGACCTCGCCCTGCGATCCAGACAAGCGGGGATACCGCTCCAAACCGGCCTCGTTGAACAGAGGCATTTCGCTTCCGGTACCAGCGGCAAGAATTCGCAGCTCATCCATGGCGGCCTCCGATACCTGAAATATTTGCAATTCCATCTGGTGCGGGAGTCGCTGCGGGAACGCTCCGTTTTGTTACGGATTGCACCGCAGTACGCCAAGCCTCTTGCGTTTCTTCTGCCTATGTATGGGATCAAGTCCCGCTTAATGTACGGGGCTGGACTTGGTCTATACGACCGACTGGCGGGCGCGCACGCCATTGCGCCTCACCGCATGCTTGGCCGGGACGAGGTCGCGCGAATCGAGCCGGAATTGACGCACGATGGGCTTACCGCGGGGGCCATCTTTTACGATTGCGGCATCGTGTCGGCGCGGTTCGTGGTGGAAAACGTCCTGGACGCTATGGCCTCCGGCGCGTTGGCTGCCAACTACGTAAGAGCTGACGCGTGGGAGCGAGCACCGAACGGTTTGTGGCGAGTGCGCTGCACCGATACTCTGGCTGCCGAACCGTTTGACATCCACACCCGCAAACTGGTGGACGCCCGCGGAGCCTGGAGCGATGGCGATTCTTTGCGTCTGGTACGTGGGTCGCATATTGTAATTCCTCGAGTGAGCGCCGGCGACCATGCTATCGCGCACTTTGAGCGCGATGGCCGTATCATTTTCCTGATTCCGTGGGGCAGCCGCAATCAGCTTACGCTGGTCGGAACCACTGACGAGGAGCACCACGAGGGGCCTGAGCATGTTCACATCACCGCATCGGAGCGGGACTATCTGCTCGGCATCGTGCGCAAGTTATTCCCTGGGCGCGCGCCGGCTCAGCCCATCTCGGCCTTCAGTTCTTTGCGGCCTTTGATTCGCGAGCGAGAAGGATCGCCGACCAGCGCGACTCGCGAGCACAAGATCTGGAATTCGGAGGAGGGAATTCTTCATATCGCCGGCGGCAAGTACACTACTTACCGGTTGATGAGTGAGGAGGCGAGCGATCTTGTCTGTCAAGAGATAGCGCCTCGGCTCGCATGCCTCCACGTGACGGCCGACGCACTGTTCGCGCCCACAGAACGCGAAATTGGCGACGCGTTGGAACAGCATCTTTCGGATTATTTGTTTGTGTCGACTTACTTGGGCTACGAGCGAGGCTGGGACGTCGAATCGTTGATGCCATACGCGGAAGCCCTGGGACGTAAACGCGGCTGGACGAAAGATCGTGTGCGCGAAGAAATAAATGCCGTTATTGAGGTGTCGGAATGACGCCGCACACCGATGACAGGGCGGGCGTGTCGTTTGGCTGAGAGGGCGCTCCGACACGAACTCGCGCGCAGCGTATCACTCGGCCGTGATCAGCCATGCCCAGGCGAGTGATACGCTGCGTCAGCTTCACCGCGCAATTGGGGCGAACCTGGAAGTGCCGGGACGTAGCGTGCGTTTATCCGCGCTTGGTTTGCGGCGTGATCCGCACGGATCTGTGAAGCAGATACACCACGAAGAATTGGAGGACTGCGAAAAAGAGCGGCCCAGCGAATTTCCGAAGATCATGTTGAAACAGACCGATTCCGGCATCCAGCAATTGGCTGCCGCCCGCGAGCGTGCCCAGGATCAGCAACGCAGACGTCGCTCGTTTGTAGATTGCCGCCAATGTAAACAAAGCTAGCGGAATTATGCGCGCCGCCCCGTACA
>DATMMD010000218.1:0-21146 GCA_035569875.1 Bryobacteraceae bacterium | reverse complement strand
CACTGCCCAACATCTCACTGAGCTTCAACAGCCCTACTTTGTTCTTGATGATCTTCTCTTGGGTGTTCATCGCTGACATTCTCCTGACCGCGCTTTAGCGCAGTCTATCAAATGTCAGATCAAGTTGAGACTAGTACAGCTTATGTTTGTTTCTGTGCCGTGACCTTAATTACGCTGACACCAGTGTGCTGTTGAACGGTCTCGATGAAGCGACCAACTTCTCGATAGCTACTCTAAAGCGTTGATGGCTTCTGACTCCTGACTCCTGCTATTTGGCTTCTGGCGCTGGCATTCCTGCTATCCTGATGTTTTGTGCGTCTCTTCCTGCTTCCCCTCGTTGTCTCCATCCCACTTTTCGCCGCTTCGCCGTCACTTCTCGACATTCTTTCTGGCGAGCTAGAACGCAATTTTACCGTTCTAAAACAGAAGGGCGATCCGCCGCCCTACTACATGGCATACGGCGTCACCGAGGTGGAAAGCCAGGTAATCTCGGCAAGTATCGGTACGATCACCAGCCGGAACACGGGGCATGCGCGTTACCTCGACATCACACTTCGGGTGGGCAGCCCGGCGCTGGACAACTACCACATGATCAAGGGGGAAAGAGCGCGTTTTACACCAGGATCCGCGTTTCCGCTGGATGACGTCCCGGATGCCGTTCGCCGCAAGCTTTGGCTGGACACCGACCGAACCTATCGCGCGGCGTCGCGGAGGCTGATCGAAATCAAATCCAATCAAGAGGTAAAACTCAAACAGGCCGACGATTCGGCCGATTTCTCGAGCGAGCCTCCAGCGGTGCACGATGAGCAACCGGCGCGCCTGCGCCCGCTCGATGACGAATGGGCTGGCCGCTTACGAAAATGGTCCGCGACACTGGCGAACAATCCGGGGTTATTGAGCTCCACCGTCTCGCTGGTTCTGGAACGAGAGACCAAGTATCTAGTCAACACGGAAGGGACCAAGCTCGTGCATGGGCGCACCTTCGCCAACATTTCGATCAGCGCGCGCGGCAAAGCGTCGGACGGGATGGACGTGAGCGCCTCGGAAGATTTCCAGGGAAGCGAGATCGATCGTTTGGCGAAGCCGGAGGTGATTGAGGCGGCGGTCAATCGTGTTGGTTCGGATCTGGCGAAGCTGCTGCGCGCTCCCACAGTGGAGCCGTTCGTGGGGCCGGCCATTCTTTCCGGGCGCGCTGCAGGTGTCTTCTTCCATGAAATCTTCGGACATCGGGTAGAGGGTCATCGGCAGAAAGACGAAGCAGAGGGCCAGACCTTTACCAAGGCTATTGGAACTCCGGTTCTGCCTGATTTTCTTTCCGTCACCTTTGATCCGACTCGCAGGAGCATCGAATCCACGGATCTGAATGGAACGTATTCCTACGATGACGAAGGCGTGAAGGCGCGTCCTTTGACCGTGGTGGAGAACGGGATCCTCAAAACTTTTCTGATGTCCCGGTCGCCTATTCAGGGCATCGATCGTTCCAATGGCCATGGTCGAAAGCAGGCCGGCGCCGAAGTGGTCTCGCGCCAATCGAACCTGATCGTGGAATCGAAGAAGCAGGTATCCGATCAAAAGTTGCGCGAGATGCTGATCGCTGAAATCAAGCGGCAAAACAAACCTTACGGGCTTTATTTCGAGCAAGTGACTGGGGGCTATACTACGACCCAACGCCGCGGCCTGCAGGCCTTCACGGTAATTCCGCTGATCGTTTATCGCGTTTATCCCGACGGCCGTCCCGATGAACTGGTGCGGGGCGTGGATATCGTGGGAACGCCGCTGGCGAGTTTCGCGAAAATTCTGGCAACGTCCGATAAGCTGGAAGTGTTCAACGGATATTGCGGAGCAGAATCGGGCAGTGTTCCGGTGTCGGCCAGCTCGCCGGCGCTGCTGGTATCGGAGATCGAAATTCAAAAGAAGGATCATTCGGTAGATCGTCCACCGCTGCTTGGGCGGCCGGAGACAGAAGTCGGGAGTCAGGAGACAGGAGCCGGAAGGTGAACCGCTTTGGAGTGTTGATCTTTTTGTTTCTGTCTTCTGCTTCCTATCTTCTTCCCCAAGATGCCGATCCGGTACTGCGCGCCATGAAGGACGAGCTGGCGCGCTCGCGCCAATTGCGCATCGTAAGCCTGGATGCGCCCTACTTCATCGAATATCGCGTTGAAGATGTCAATGTCTTTTCGGTAGACGCGATGCTGGGCGCGCTGGTCTCCAGCCAGCAAATGGTTCTCAGAGTACCGACCGTCAAGGTGCGCGTGGGCGACTACCTTTTCGACAACACCAATCACCTCTATTCGGATGCTTACACGGGCAGCCGGTACGATCCGGATCATCTTCCGCTCGAAAACGACTATCGGGCGTTCCGGCAAGTATTGTGGCTGGCCACCGATCGCGCCTACAAGACGGCCGAAGAGGCGATCGCGCGCAAACGATCGTCGCTGAAGAACATGAATGTGACCGAGCAGCTTCCGGACTTTTCTAAGGCTGCGCCGGTACAGGCGGTGGAACCGATTGTGCGGCGGAAGCCAGTGGACGAAGCTTTGTGGAAGGACCGGACGGTGAAGCTTTCGGCTATCTTCGACGGCTATCCGCAAGTGCTTTCATCGGGGATAGAATTGCAGACATCGCTCGCGTCCGACTACATCGTGAATTCGGAAGGCACGACACTGCGGGTTCCGGAAGATCTCGCGTACATGCGGGTGCGAGCCTATGGCTTGGCGCCGGACGGCACAACAGTCCGCGACGCGGCGGTATTTCAAGCCTTCGAACCGAATGAACTTCCGGTGGATGCGGAGCTGCGGCGAGGTGTAACGGAAGTGGCCGGCAACGTGGTGGCATTGGCGCAAGCTCCGGCCGGGGCAGCGTACGACGGCCCGGTCTTGTTCGAGGCGCGCGCGGCTGCCCAGCTGTTCGGACAACTGCTGGGCGACAATCTCAAGATCACACGCAAACCAATTGCCGATCCTGGCCGCACGGCGCCGCACGTTCAGAGCGAGTTAGAAAATCGCATCGGTTCGCGGATCCTGCCGGAGTGGATGGACGTGGTGGACGATCCCACTCAGGCCGATTGGCGCGGTCATACATTGCTGGGACATTACGAATTCGACATGGAAGGGGTGGCTCCCAAGCCGCTCGCGTTGGTGGAAAAGGGCGTCCTCAAGACCTTTCTGTTGACACGCACCCCGGTGGTTAAAGGCTTTGATGTTTCTAACGGACGCGCGCGCATGCCGGGAAATTTCGGCGACCGGGCGCCGGGCTTCGGCAACATGTTCGTCCGAGCTTCGGAAACCGTTCCCGCAACTGACATGAAGAAGAAGCTGATCGAGTTGTGCAAGCAGCGGAATAAACCTTACGGGATGCTGGTGCGGAAGATCGATTATCCGTCCGCGGCTTCGCTTGACGAATTCCGGCGGCTAGCCACGGCTGCATCACAATCGGCCGGGAATACGCGGCTGGTGAGTGAGCCTCTGCTTTTATATCGCGTGTATCCGGATGGCCGCGAGGAATTGGTGCGAAGCATGCGGTTTCGCGGGTTGTCGACGCGGTCCTTCAAGGATATTATCGCGGCCTCGGACGAGAACTACGTTTTCGATTTCATCGACTCTAATGCGCCGCTGGCCTTGATGGGGGCGGGGACTTTCGTGACCACGTCTTCGGTGATTGCGCCCTCCGTGTTGTTCGATGAGCTGGAATTCGAGCCCATTCACGAAGATGTTCCCAAGCCGCCCATCGTGCCGGCGCCGCCGTTGTCGGGAAGCCAGCGGGCGGAAGGTGGAGGGCGGAAGGCGGGACCGCTCCCTGACGGTCACGGCTCAGAAACAAAAGCGCACGGCTCGGCTGGCTATTAGCCATGGGTCTGCTCTATCGCGCCATTTTTCGCGAGGTAGCGAGCAGCGCCGTTTTGGGCGCAATCCTTTTCACATTCGTACTGTTCCTGCAGCGCGTCGGCAAGTTGTTTGAGATTCTGGTGCGCAGCACCGCGCCGCCGGCCACGGTCGCGCATCTTTTTGCGCTCGCGATTCCGTTCACGTTTACTTTCACGCTGCCCCTGGGAGTGCTGGTTGGGGTGCTGATCGCGCTATCGAGAATGTCGAGTGACGGTGAAATTACCGCGATGCGCGCGGCTGGAGTACCGAGCCGCAAGGTTATCGCACCGGTCCTCACGTTTGCTACGTTGGCGACGCTGGTGACTGCCGCGGCCACGCTCTGGCTCACTCCTTACTCGACATGGCGAACCTACAAGATCCTGAATCAATTGGTGGCGGCCGAGCTGACCGCGGAAGTGCAGCCGCGCGTCTTCGAGGAGAATTTTCCCAATCGCATTATCTACGTAAGCGAGGTGATTCCAGGGGCGCTGACGCATTGGCGCAATGTGTTCATAGCTGATTTGACACCTCCGGATGAGCAAAAAAAGAATGATCACGACCACGGCGACGGCCCGCGCATCACCGTGGCCTCTACGGCGATCGCGGTGCCGGACGTGGCTCGCAACGTGATCCAGATGTCGCTCGATAATGGCGTCACGTACGACGTTGGCAAAGACATCACGCAATATTACAATTACGCGGCTAGTAAAGGCGATCAGATTCTGGAGGCGACCAAACCGAACGAAGTACACGCCAAGGCCTTTACCGAAATCGATACCGTGCCCCTGTACCGTATCGCTTATAAGGATCCGGCAACATTACCCGACCAGCTCATCGAGGCCCGGATCGAGCTACATCAGCGGCTGGCGCTGCCTCCGGCCTGTTTCCTGCTAGCTCTGATCGGAATTCCTCTAGGTGTTTCCTCGCGCAAGGGAGGAAAATCGGCGGCTTTTGTGATGACGGTGGCATTGGCTTTTATCTATTGGATGGGCATGCTCGGGGCGAATGGCCTGGCGAAGCAACACAAACTGCCGGTGGGCGTGGCGGTGTGGATTCCAAACGCCGTGTTTGCCGTGATGGGGATTTTGTTGCTCACTCGTCTGGAGCGGCCGGGCGATCGGGACTGGATGGGTCTAATCATGAATTGGATCGCCACGATCTGGGCCCGGTTGCGCGGACGGTTGCCCGTTGCGGGATCGCCGGTCCGCCTGCGCTCGCGCGGGTGGCGCCTCTTCCTGGTGCCGCAACTGGTGGACGGTTATGTACTGAACAGCTTCGTCTTCTACTTCTTGATTTTGCTGGTCAGTTTCGTACTGATGACGCAGGTGTATACGTTCTTCGAGCTGCTCAGCGACATCGTTAAGAACAACATCGCGATGAGCCGGGTCTTTACTTACTTGTTCTTCCTGACGCCCCAGTTGATTTACGACTCCGCGCCGGTTAGCGTCCTGGTTGCAGCTCTCATTACCTTCGGCATTCTCACCAAACACAATGAGATTACGGCCTTCAAGGCATCGGGCATCAGTCTCTACCGGCTGGCCATTCCGGTTCTGGGCGCGGCCCTGCTGCTGAGCGGCGGATTGTTCGCCTTCGATCACTATTACGTTCCGGACGCGAACCGGAAGCAGGATGCGATCCGCAAAGAGATTAAGGGCAAGCCCGTACAGACCTATCTGCATCCGGACCGGCATTGGGTCTTCGATCCAGGATCGAATAACGATCCGCGCATTTTCTATTTCAAATATCTGGACGGGGTGGAAAAGCTGATGCTGGGGCCGCAGGTATTCGAGCTCAATCCAAACAATTTCCGTCTGCAGAAGCACATTTCCGCGGAGAAGGCGCGCTGGGAGCCAGCGCTGCATACCTGGATTTTTGAGAACGGATGGAGTCGGCAAGACCCTGGAGAGCGGCACGAGAAGTTTGAAAATTTCAGCGGCCGTGCGGCGACATTTCAGGAAATCGACGAGCGCCCAGATTACTTCCTACAGGAGGTCGTTCAGGATCAGCAGATGAACTTCCAGCAACTGGCGGCATACATCCGCGACCTGCAGCGCAGCGGCATCGACACCATCACGCTCCAGGTTCGTTTCTATCGCAAGTTTGCCGTTCCTTTGTTTGCGCTGGTGATGGCGCTCATCTCGGTTCCGTTTGCATTCCTGGTCGGTAACCGCGGCGCGATGGCGGGGGTGGGAATCAGTTTCGGAATCGCGATTGCCTACTGGGCTATTAATTTGCTGTTTGAACAGCTCGGAGATATCAATTTGTTGCCGGCGGCACTAGCGGCCTGGTCGCCCGATGTGTTGTTCGCCATGGCGGGGCTATATTTCTTCACGCGGATGCGGACGTGAGAGCTAAAAACCGCTTCCTGACCGTCACGGTTCTGCTGCTGCTGTTGGCCTCGCAAACAGCCGTTGCTCAAGATACAGCGGAGCGCCACGAGTTCGTAATCTCGAACTTCCGGACCGAGAGCGGCGTGACGCTGCACCAGGCGCGTGTCGTTTATGGAACCTACGGGCATCTGAACGCCGCGAAAGATAATGCGGTGCTCCTGCCGTCGCACTATATGGCGAACTATCATGGCTATGAATGGCTGATCGGACCGGGCCGCGCCCTCGACACTTCGAAACTCTTTTTGGTGGCGACGGAACTGTTCGGCAACGGGCGTTCCACTTCGCCGAGCAACACTCCGGAGCCGTATCACGGCCCTCGCTTTCCGGTGATGACGATCCGCGACAATGTGGACGCCGTGCATCGGCTGCTGACGGAGGAGCTGAAGATCACACACCTGCGAGCTTTAATCGGATTCTCGATGGGCGCGGAGCAGGCTTTCCAATGGGCGGTGAGCTATCCGGACTTCGCCGGGCGCATCGTTGCCACCTCCGGGACAGCGAAGTGTTATCCGCATGGAGTGGTGCGGCTGGAAGGACAAATAGCGGCGCTGACCGCAGACGTTGCGTTTAGGAACGGCGATTACACTGCTCCGCCCACCAAGGGTCTGGAAGCGTTTGCGATGGTCTGGATGGGCTGGCTGTACTCGCAGGAATGGTGGCGCAAGGAGCTTTGGCGCGCGACGGCGCCGCCGGGCACGACCTTCGAGCAGTTCGTTGAAAACCGCCGCACGCATTTTATCCCAGGCGCGGATGCCAACGATCTAATTTTGCAAATGCGCACTTGGGAGCGGCACGATATCGGCACGACGCCTGGATTCGGCGGCGATGTGGAGCGCGCGCTGCGGTCGGCCAAGGTACCGCTGCTCTACATGCCGTCGGAAACGGATATGTACTTTCCGATTGGTGACGCACGCTATGAAGCAGCATTCATACCTGGCGTCACACTGGCGCCGATCCCGTCGCTTTGGGGACACACGGCCGGAGCGGCTAGCAATCCGGCGGATGGAAAGTTTCTGAACGAGACGATCGGAAGGTTCCTCGCGGCCGGCCGATAGCTCCAGCGCCTAGAACTCTGCGGCTTCGCGGTGCGGTATGCTGAGGTTCATGCGTCCTATGCGATTTGCCTTGTTCACGCTGATTGCTACGCTTTGCCTTAGCCAGGAGGTCTCCGATCCTTGGCCGGCGGCGAGTCTGTTGGAGCCCGCCGCGTTTGCCAGCGAGCTTCAATCCGGGAAGTCGCCCAACATTATATGCGTCGCGTTTCCAGCTCTCTACAAAAGTAAGCATATCGTGCATGCGGCTTTCGCAGGGCCTACCTCGAAGCCAGAAGGCATCGAAGCGTTGAAGGAACTAGCGGATCCTTTGCCGCGTGACGCCGACCTGGTGATTTACTGCGGCTGCTGCCCGATGGCGACCAAGTGCCCCAACATCCGGCCGGCCTATCGAACGCTAAAAGAGATGGGCTTCACGAATATCCGCGTGCTTCACCTGCCAACCAACATGCACGATGACTGGTACAGCAAGGATTATCCGTCGGAAGCGGGCAGCGCCGAGCCCGCTCCGTCGTCGAACTAGCCACTTGGCTTCTTCTTTATCGGCGAGACCGGGTCTTGTCGCCGTCTGACCGCCGCCGGCCGACGCCGGGTTTGCTCTTTTCGGAGGTCTTCCTTAAGCTGTTGGACCTGCGTTGCCAGACGATCGCGCTCCTGCCGCAATTGCTCGACTTCGGCTGGTGGAGCGGGCGGGGGAACCTCGCCCGGATCGAGGAAATGCGCGAACTCCTGGATCGAGGTTGAGCCTACCGGATACACCGTCATTCGAAGTTCCAGATCGCCGCTGCGGCGCACATAGGACATCTTGCCGGCGTGTAGCTCATCATCGGCGAGGGGGTAACGCTTGGTTTCGCCGCTATCCTTGATGTCGATGACGCCGAGGTGGGCATTGCGAATGGACGCGGCGTTCTGGTTCCACTCGATCCGTACGGTCTGGCCGGCATCGAAAACGTGAAAGGAAAAGGGCTGGTTATCGCGCGTCAGATATCTCTCTTTCATCAGGAAGCCGGCGACTATCAATGCCGGGATTACCGGCAATAACCATAGCCAACCACGCGGAGACTTAGGGCGCTCGAGCGTTCGGAAGATCGGTGGATCGACGCGGCCTGACGGTCTGGTCTCGGCGATGAATGCTGCTGGGGCCGCGATGGTGGCCTCTGGCTTCAGGCGCGAATTCGATCGTTCTTTGACAACCGGAGGTGGAACATCGGCGAGACGGGAGCCGCGATGCAGCGGTTTCACGATGAACTCCAGGTAGCTCGAATCCGCTTTGAGTGTGCCATCAGCTTCGCGAACGAAGAACCCCGCGCGCGCCACGCCCGCTTGCGTCGGGCGCAGAACTAGAGTTACTTGCCAGAGTTCCGGGAAAAATCCGCTGAAAATATGAAGATCCTGGAGCGAGAGCGAAATATCGCTGCGAGTATGCGAGAGGAACCAGCCGACCGGCTGCAGTCCCTCCAAATCCGGGTCTTCCACGGCGGTTGCGAGCAGATGGTTTAACTGTGCTTGATCGCGGTCTGAAAGTTGTAACGTAGGGCCGAGGGCATGTTCGCAGGAGATTGGCCGCCAAGTGACGATGCGAATGCCCGCATCGCGCCGCACGCCAAACAGAACGCCGGCTACTTCGAGTCCTCCGCGCGCCAGCTTCTGAAATCCTTCGGTCGCGGCGAGGCGGATCTCGTCCATCACTTCGAGCGGATATTCGATCGCGACCGGTACCTGCGTCGCGCTCCACGATCCGAAAGTGAACTCAGCGGCTGGTTCGATCACTGGTGCGAGTAAAACCGTTCGGCGGATCGGCCAGCTTCACCGAGGTGGCCGTGTTGTTGTCATCGGTGCCCTGGTCGTCCTGCGCTTCGTGCAGATGGTAGTAATACGTGATGCCGCCCATCACTATCGTGATGGCGATCAATCCGGCAAGCCAGCTCGCGCTACGGAAATTCCACGCTCGAGGCTCTTCGACCAGGCCAGCGGTCAAGCGGATACAACAGCATGCCATTGACACTCCGCAGATGAGTTTGATGTACCAGGGCATCAGGTCCAGGTGGCCCTGCCCCCCGATCTCACTCCAAAGGGTGAAAATAACTAACAGTGCGATCAGGAACTCGAAGCTATAGGCCAGACGCAGCCAAGACGGGCCGGGCGCTGCAGGAACCTTCTGCGACGGAGCCGGGGCTTGGCCGGCGATGATTGTTCCAGACTCCGGCAGCTGTTCTGAGGGCTGCGCTAGTTCGAGTCCTTCGTTGACTACCATACCTCAACGTATCATGTTCTTTTGTGCAAATTAAGCCATGGACAAGATAACCCTGAAACATACGGAATTGAGCGTTTCCCGGATCTGCCTGGGCACCATGACCTTTGGCAGCCAAACTGACGAGACCGCCGCCACCAGGATGATGGAACTATGCATGGAGTCAGGCATCAATTTTCTCGACACCGCCAACGTGTACAACCAGGGCGCCTCCGAAGAGATGCTGGGACGAGTGATGGGAAGCCGGCGCCGGAATTTCATACTGGCCAGCAAGGTTCGCAGTAAAATGGGCGAGGGGCCGGACCTAGCGGGACTGTCTCGGCCGGCCATCCTACGCGCAATCGACGACAGCCTGCGCCGCCTGCGGACGGATTATCTGGATCTTTACTATCTGCATTTGCCCGACTACAGTGTGCCTACCGAGGAGTCACTGGATGCTATGAATGAGGTGGTAAAGCAGGGCAAGGTCCGATATCTGGCCAGCTCCAATTACAGTGCCTGGCAGATGACGGAGATGTGCTGGATCGCCGAGCGTAAGGGCTATCAGGCGCCGTGGGTCGCGCAGCCTATGTACAACTTGATAGCGCGCGGGATCGAGCAGGAATATCTGCCGATGTGCAAGCACTTCGGAGTGTCGAACATCGTCTACAACCCGCTGGCCGGCGGATTGCTAACAGGCAAACACCAGCGCGAGGCGCCGATTCCGGGGACGCGCTTCGACAAAAACAAAATGTATATGGATCGCTATTGGCATCCCGCCGATTTTGACGCCGTGGATCAACTGAGCCAAGTAGCGCAAAACGCCGGGAGGTCGTTGCTGAGCATGTCGCTCAACTGGCTATACCATCACACGGCGATCGATTGCATCATCTTGGGAGCTTCTCGCGCCGACCATCTGGAACAGAACCTCGCTGCTCTCGGCGACGGGCCGCTCGCCGCGGAGACCGTGACGGCGTGCGATCAAGTGTGGACGGAGCTGCGCGGGCCGACGCCGAAGTATAACCGGTAGTTACGGTGGCAGTAATCGGACTTATTTCAGATACGCATGGTTTACTGCGTGAAGAAGCAGTGTTGGCGCTGCGCGGCTGCGAGTTAATTATCCACGCGGGCGATGTGGGCAAGCCCGAGATCATTGACGTTTTGAAAGCCGTCGCTCCAATAGTTGTGGTTAGAGGAAATATAGATAAAGGACCCTGGGCGTTGGGCCTGCCGGCAACCGCCGTCATAGAGTTCCATTCCGCAATGATCTACGTTCTCCACAGCTTGGAGGACCTTGACCTCGATCCTGCTGCCGCGGGGTTTCGCGTGGTTGTGAGTGGCCATTCTCATAGGCCTGGTAGCGAAGAACGCGATGGTGTTCTCTATGTGAATCCAGGCAGCGCCGGTCCTCGCCGTTTTCGGCTGCCCGTAACAATCGCACGCCTTGATCTAGGAGAAAGTCCCTGGAAAGTGGAATTTGTTGAACTCTCAAAAGGATGACAAAGTGGCAAAGGGTGAACGCTTACCGGTCACAATTTTCCTGAGCGCCTTTCTACTGTTTCAGGTCCAGCCGATGATGGGGCGATACGTGCTGCCGTGGTTCGGCGGCGGTCCCGCAATCTGGACCAATTGCCTGCTGTTCTTTCAGGTGCTGTTGTTGGTTGGATATGCCTACGCGCATTGGCTGGGATCGCGGCCGAGCACTCGGCTGCAAGGCTGGCTGCACATGACGCTGCTCGCGGCGTCGCTCGTGTTTCTACCGATCGCCCCGCGCGTCGACCTGTGGAAGCCGGCCAGCAGCGCCGATCCATCGGGGCGAATTCTGTTGCTGCTCGTTGCGACGGTCGGCGGGCCGTATTTTTTACTAGCCGCCACGGGTCCTTTACTGCAGCGCTGGTTCCACATGACCGAGCCTTCTCGATCGCCCTGGCGCCTGTACGCGTTGTCGAACCTAGGGTCGTTCGCTGCGTTGCTCAGTTATCCGTTTTTGGTGGAACCATTCGTGCGATTGCACACCCAGGTCTGGATCTGGTCGGCATTCTACGCGCTGTTCGCCGGATTGTGCGGATGGACGGCCTGGCGGGTGCGATCGGTCAAACCAGAGGTCGCGGTCGAGCAAGAATCCGGCGTGCGGCCGACGGTCTGGACCATCCTCTTCTGGCTCGCGCTTGCAATGTGTGGCTCCATCCTTTTGCTCGCTACAACGAACCAGATTTCGCAGGACATTGCGGTCAATCCTTTCCTTTGGGTGGCGGCGCTTTCGATTTACCTGCTGACATTCATACTGGTCTTTGAAAGCGATCGGTTTTATCGCCGCACTCTATTTGCTTGTGCGACGGGGATACTGGCGCCGGTGGGTTGCATTGTGCCCAACCTGGCGGGCGGGTTGTCGATTGCAACTCAACTCGCGATCTACCTAGTGGCGCTGTTTGCCGGCTGTATGGTCTGCCATGGCGAACTCGCGCGATCACGTCCGATGCCACGATATCTTACGATGTTCTACCTCACCATCGCGGCGGGTGGCGCGCTGGGCGGCGTCTTTGTGGCGCTGGTTGCGCCGCACGTGTTTACAGAATTCAGTGAATATCCGATGGGACTGGCTGGAGCTTGCCTGCTGGGATTCACCGGCTGGCTGCGCACCGGCGCGCTGGCTCAGTGGACCCGCAGCAATTTCGCGGTACGCCTTCCGCTGATGGCATTGCTGCTAGGCGGAATCACGTCCATCATGGCCGGAGTGACGATGAGCAACCTGCCTTCGGTTGCCAGTGCGCGCAACTTTTACGGCATCCTGCGCGTAATGGACAAAACAGATCGCAATGGTCCACTGCGAGAGTTGAGACACGGGACGATCCGGCATGGATTCCAATACCAGAACGCGCCCCAGCGCTCCTGGCCGACCACGTATTATGGCCCGCACAGCGGCATTGCAACCGTGCTGACGGCGCTGGATCGTGTCGATCGAAAAATCGCAATCATCGGGCTTGGCGCCGGAACCATGGCGGTCTGGGGCCGTTTAGGCGATACCTTCCGGTTTTATGAAATCAATCCGGACGTTGAAGCGATGGCTCGCACGTGGTTCACATTTCTGAAGGACTCAGGGGCGCGAACCGAGATCGTGCTGGGCGATGCGCGCGTGCAGCTCGAACGGGAGCTGGCGAGCGGGCGATCACAGGATTTCGACCTGATCGCGGTGGATGCGTTTTCGAGTGACGCGATTCCATTGCATTTGCTGACTGCCGAATGCGGCGACATCTATCGCCAGAGGCTGAAACCCGGCGGGTTGTTGATGCTGCACATCTCGAATCGGGCGCTTAATCTGGAGCCGGTGGCGCGCGGGCTGGCGCAACACCTCGGCTGGCAGCCGGTTCTGTTTGTTTCTGGCGACGATTACAGTACCGGCGAGAGCAGCTCGCACTGGGTGCTTATCACCGGCAACGACGGGTTTCTCGAGCGCAGCGGCCTGGGTCATCAAACCTCGCCCTGGAGCAATCGCGCACCGTTGCTGTGGACCGATGATTTCGCGAGCCTTTGGCACGTGCTGAAGTTCTGACAATTAGGTGCCGCTCTCATAGGTCGGCCCGTGCACCGTCCGATGCGACACGTATTGCCACTGGCCATTGCGTCGCGTATAAACCCGCTCGAACCACACCGTGAAGTCGGTATGTTTGGGATCCGCTGGCGCGCTGTATCTGGCGCGATACATTCCATAAGTAATGGCGATGTCGCCGTGCAGTTCCACCTGCACCTGATCGAGATCGCGCGAGAGGTACGGCCGTTTGCTGACAGATGCCAGCCACTGGGCCCGGTTCTCGACACGCAACGGTTGGCCGCCGGTGGTCCAGCCATCGCCATGCGTGAAGCTGAAATCGCTGGCGCAGATGCGATCGAGAAACTTGACGTCGCCGCGAACCACGGCTGCTTCCATCTGCCTCTCGAAAGCTAGGACGCCGGCGGCATCGTCCGACGCGGCTGGCGACGTGGTTCTCAAGCCAGCGAAGGTAATCCCCAACATCACTAAAATTCGCGTCCTCATTTCGCTCATCCTCCCGCGGGCTGTCATTATACCGAACCACGCAAAACCGCTGATCACGGCAGCAGGGGATTGTCTCCGCCAGTCGAAAAGACTATCCTTACCCAAGAGGCTTGGCTCGTGTTCTGTCCAGGCCTACTTTGCTTACAGGTGGGGGAGCCATGAATGCTCGCAGGTTTTTTGCAACTATTCTTTTCTGTATTTGTTTCTCTCTGCCGGTTGCGGCGCAGACCGCGACTGCTGAGTTAAGTGGAACCGTCACGGACGCCACCGGCGCGATCGTTCCCAGTGCTAAGGTCTCCATCGTCAACGCTCAAACCGGCATCTCTCGGGAAACCATAACCGGTCAAAATGGGAACTACTTGTTCACAATTCTGCAACCAGGGATCTACAATCTGTCCGTGGAAGCGCAGGGTTTCCGCAAGACAGTTCAGAACAACATCGAGTTGCAGGTGAACCAGCGCGCTGAAGTGAATCTGCAATTGCAGATTGGGCAGGTCACCGACACCCTGGAGGTCACGGGAACTGCGCCGCTGCTCGAGGCTGAATCGTCCACACTAGGAACAGTCGTCAACACGCAGCTTACCGAGGAACTGCCGTTGAACGGCCGCAATTTCGTGCAATTGGCCACTCTGTCGCCGGGCGTGGTTGGTACCGGATATAGCGTTGGGGGCACGATCATGAGCGGCACGCGGCCGGACGACCGGCGGCCCGGAACCGAGATCTTCTCCAACGGAAACCGTGAAGGCTCGAATGACTTCCTCTATGACGGCATCGATGATAACGACCGGCTTACGCTGTCTATCGTGCTGCGCCCGGGCGTGGAAGCCATCAAGGAATTCAAAGTTCAAACGAATCTGTATAGCGCCGATCAGGGCCGGAACTCCGGTGCGGTGGTCGACGTGGTCACCAAATCCGGCACCAACGATTGGCACGGCAGCGCGTTCGAGTTCCTGCGCAATTCGGCCATGGATGCGCGGCAGTTCTTTAACCCCGTGGGCACGCCGTTTCCTTCATTCAAGTACAACCAGTTCGGCGGATCGTTTGGCGGTCCAGTCGAGGTTCCAAAACTCTATAACGGAAAGAATAAGACCTTCTTCTTCGTGGATTACGAGGGCTTCCGCAGGACGTCACAGAATCTCGCAATTTTCACTGTCCCCACGGCTGCGATGCGGCAGGGCAATTTCAGCGCGCTGCCGGCGAAAATCTTCGATCCCACGACCACGACCCCAACCGGATCTTCGTACACGCGGACCCAGTTCCCCGGCAATATGATTCCGGCCAGCCGCTTCGATCCTGTGACCATGAAGATGGTCAACGCATATCCACTGCCGCTGACCAACGGGCTGGTGAACAATTACACCAGCAACATGACACAGACCCAAAACTGGGATCAGGGCGATATCCGCGTGGATCATAACTTCAGTTCCAACGACACGTTCTTTGCGCGCTATTCGATTCAGCATACGAACACGATTGTTCCACCGACTTACCCGCTAACCACTATTCCCGGAATATCGCGTCCGTTGCCTTTAGGTGACGAGGCCTCTTTTGCGGGCACGTCCGCACAGCCAGTGCAGCAGGCGGTGGCGGATTACACTCACATCTTCTCTCCGGTACTCGTGAACGACCTGCGAGTGGGCTTCAACCGCTACCGTGTCGATTACACGCTGGCCGGCACTACGCCCAACGAGCCGCTCGCAGTCGAGTTGGGAGTTGCCAATGCGAATCCCAATGGGCAGCAAACCGGGCTTCCGATTTTTTCTCCGTCCACCTATGAAGGAATAGGAATGAGCCGCTCGCTTCCCATTTTTCGGCGTGAGAACACGTTCGAAGAACTCGACAACGTGACTTGGACCCACTCCAGGCACACGCTGAAATTCGGAGTGGACGTCCGCCGCCGTCAGATCACCGAATATCAGACCAATCAGGGCAACGGCCGTTTCAACTTCAGCCCGGGCTTTACGGCCATGCCGGGAGTGAGCCCTAGCGGCGATTCCATTGCCAGCATGTTACTTGGTTATCCGACGTTATACGAACAGGACTATCTGCTCGTGTGGCCGGGCATTCGCGGCACAGAGTTTGGTGCTTATTTCGCCGACGACTGGAAAGTGAACTCCAAACTCACGCTCAATATCGGCATACGGTGGGAGTATTACAGCCCTTACAGCGAAGTCGCCAATCGCTGGGCAAATTTCAATCTCGCGACCGCAACGGTGATGGTTGCCGGTCAGAACGGTGTTGGTCCCACAGCCGGTCTCCAGGGCTACTGGAAAGATTTTGCGCCGCGTTTCGGTTTCGCATACCAGCCCTTCGCGCATACGGTGGTTCGTGGCGGCTTTGGGATGTTCTACAATCCCAACGGCAATGGTGGCGCGCTGCTGCGCTTCGATCGGCAGGCACCCTACGGTCCAATTGATCTGGTCAGTCCCGGGGATGAATTCTTAGGCCCAAGCGTAAGCGGCGGCTTCCCGCCTCCACCTGCGGTGAATCTGACAGGCGTGAACCCGCCCAAGGGCAATACCATCGGCGTCCCCGGTAATTTCAGTCAGGCTTACGCGGAGCAGTTCAATATCACTATTGAACGGGAAGTCGCACCCATCAGCACGCTATTCAAAGTCGCATACGTGGGAAATCTCGGCCGGCGCCTGGGGACCGGCTGGAATCCGAACCAGCCACTTCCGGGGCCGGGAGCCACCACGCCCCGCCGCCCGTTGTACTCGGTCGACCCCAGCCTGGCCGACATCAACTACTACACATCCGACGGTCTGAGTAACTATCACGCGTTTCAGTTCACCGCTGAGAAGCGCCTCTCCAAAGGTCTGACTGGCCTGGCCGGTTACACATGGGCGCATGCCATCGACGATGTCGCGACCGACTTTGGCGGAGGCACCGGCACGCCCCAAGATCCGACCTGTCGTTTCTGCGACCGCGGCAACTCCGCGTTCGATATACGTCACCGGCTCACGGTCAGTCTAACTTACCAATTGCCCGGCTTCGGTTCGAAAGGGTTTCGAGGCACGCTACTCGGCGGATGGCAGATCAATGGCCTGTTGCAAGCGCAGACGGGGCTTCCTTTCACCCCGACCCTGGCCACCTCGACGACGAACACAGGTACCAGCAGCCGTCCGAACCGTGTCGCCAGTGGAAATTTGTCGAGTGGGCAGTCTTTGAGCCACTGGTTCGATCAGACGGCGTTTACGACGCCTGCGCTTTACACCTTCGGCAACGCAGGGCGCGATATTCTGTTCGGGCCCGGCCGCACCAATCTGGATGCATCGCTGTTCAAGGATTTCCATCCTCTGGAGCGATTGATGGTGCAGTTCCGCGGCGAGTCGTTCAACTTGTTTAACCATCCGCAGTTCGGCCAGCCGAATGCCACCATTGGAAGCGGTGCGGTGGGAACGATCACCTCTATTGTGGGCAATCCTCGGCAAATGCAGGTAGCTCTCAGGCTGGTGTTTTAAAGGTGTTTTAGAGGAGGTATTGGGACATGCCTTCACGTCCTGCAACAGTGAGCCGCCGTGGTTTTCTTCAAGCGGCGGCAGCAGCCTCGATAGGCGCGAGCGCCTTTCCGGTGCTGGCTCAACTACGGGACAACAGCCCGCTCAAGATCACCAAGGTTGAGCCTTATTTGGTGCGCATCGGAGACCGGACCAGCTATCCGCTGGCACGGGTGGAGACCGCGGATGGGCTTTACGGCTGGGGCGAGGGGACAACTCCGCCGAGTTCGCCGGCCGTGCTGACCCAAATCCGCGAGTGCGGGAAGCTAATTCTCAACGAAAGCGCCTGGGATGTTGAGAAACTGTGGCGCCACATGTATATCGTTGAGGAAAACACACTGGGCGGTACACTGTTTGCCGCCATTAGCGCGATCGACATTGCCCTGTGGGACATCATTGGAAAGAAGTTGAACGTTCCGCTCTATAAACTACTCGGCGGCAAGACGCGGGACAAAATCCGAATCTATACCAGTTATCGATGGGGCAACATTCCCAGAACGCGCGACGCGTATGCGCAACGTACCAAGGAACTGATCGCCCAAGGGGCAACGGCGGGAAAGTACGACCCCTTCGGTCCCTACCCTGGATACGATCGCCAGCTTTCGACGTCCATTCTCAACGAAGTGCGCGAGATGATCACAGGCATCCGCGAGGCCGGACCCAATTTTGACATCTGCGTGGAATGCCACGGTAAGTGGAACCTGGCCTCGGCCGGCCGAATCATCCGCATGCTGGAACCATTCGACCCTTTCTTTATCGAAGAGCCGGTCCCTCCCGAAAACACCGACGCCATGGCGATGCTGCAGCACTCGACTAACATGCCGATTGCGACCGGGGAAGGTCTGCAAACGCAATTCAACTTCTACGCCATTTTGGAGAAGCAGGCAGCGCGCATTCTGCAGCCGGACCCCTCTCGCACCGGAGGAATTACTGCCATCAAGAAGATCGCGGCCATGGCAGACGCGCACTACGTGGTCCTCGCCCCACACAATCCGAATGGACCTGTTTGCACGGCAGCCGCGGTACATGTGGCCGCGGCGATTCCCAATTTCGTGATTATGGAGGAAGGCAACACGAATCCTAAGGACTACAACGATATTTTCGTGGATGGTTGGAAGCCGAACCTGGCGGAGTGGAGCGTCCCCGAGTCACCGGGCCTGGGAATAGATTTCTCGCCGCAGTTTCTGAAGGAGCGGACCGTTAAGATGTGATTAGCCTATCTCGCTCACGCCATGCCCAGCGGTCCCAGCGATTACCTTGCAGCCGAACGAACGTTTCTCGCTTGGATCCGAACTGGTCTGGCGCTCATGGGATTCGGCTTCGTGGTTGCCCGGTTCGGTCTGTTCCTTCGGATGCTCCAGGGTGGCCAGTCAACTCCACCGGCGGAAACTTACGGATTTTCGTTCTGGGCCGGTACGGCGCTGATCATATTGGGAGTGGTCGTCAATATCATGTCCGCGCGGCAGCATGGGCATCTGATTCGCGAGCTGAATGCAGGCGGATCGGATTACAATCGACCGTCCTCACTTGGCATCGTCGTCGCGCTGATTTTGGCCGTGCTCGGGTTGGTGATGGCGGCCTACTTGATTTCAGTTCGGGGCCCTCAGCAAACCAGTCTTGGAGGAGGTCAGCAGAAGGCAATGACGACAAACACAGACGCTGGAATCGTAAGCATTCCCAGTAACCACTCGGTTGATCAGACGGTTGAGAGACTGCAGGGAATACTCCAGGCCAAAGGCGTCAAGCTGTTTGCTCTGGTCGATCACAGCGGTGAGGCACAGAAGGCCGGACTCGCGATGCCGCCAACCAAGCTCTTAATCTTCGGCAATCCGAAAGCAGGTACTCCGCTTATGATTGCGTCGCCCAGCATCGCGATCGACCTGCCGTTGAAGATCTTGGTGTCGGAGGACAGCAGCGGCAAAGTCTGGGTTTCCTACAATAGCCCTGCCCATCTTCAGAGCCGCCATCATTTGGCACCGGACCTGGTCCAAAACATCGCAGTGGTGGAAGCGTTGGCGACTAAAGCCGCGGAGTGAGCCGGCCTGGACCTACTCCTGCCGGAGCGCCTTCACCGGATCCACACGGCTGGCCCGGCGGGCCGGCACAAAACTCGCGAACAGGGCAGCGATCACCAGCACCGGAATCATGACGGCGAAGCTCAATGGCTCGGCGGACTGCATTCCTTCCACCAGGCGTATCAGGACGCGCCCCGCTGCCCACGCGCCTGCGATCCCCACGCCAACGCCCAAGAAAATCATTCCAAAACTCTGCCGCATCACTAGCCCCATGACATCGCGAGCCGTGGCGCCCAGGGCGATCCGCACACCGATTTCCGGCACGCGCTGGTTGGTCAAATAGGCCAGCACTCCATAAATTCCGATACACGCCAGCACCAAAGCCAGGCCGGCGAAGATGCCGAACAACAGCAGAAGGAAACGCTGCCGGGCGAGCGCGGAGCTCGCGAGGTGATCCATGGTTTGAACCTCGTAGAGAACTTGATCGCCAGTCGCGCCTCGCACTGCGCGCCGCAGTGGCTCGATCACGCTCAAAGGCTGGGTGTTGGTCCGGACCGCAATTGACATCAGCTCCGACCAACGGCGCAATAGCTCGTCCGGTACCTGAGCGAACGGATAGTAGAGCTGCGCTCGAACGCGCGCTTGATCGTCGCCGGCCGGCCCCCAATACCGGACATGGCCCACGATGCCCACCACCTTTAGCGGGTCCGTGCCCAGACCGATCCAGAGGTGTTTCCCGATGGGCTCCTGTCCGTGGAAAGCTTCCTGAGCCATGACGTCGTCGATGACGACCACCGGCTCGTTGCCTATACGATCCTGCTGATCGAAAAATCGGCCTTGCCGCAGCGCAATGCCCATGACCTTCAAATAATCCGGCGACACGCTGCTGGCCAACACTAGCGGCTGTTGATTCTCGGGTTGCGGATCTGGAGTGGTCCGGTAGCCAATTTGGTTGTTGCCTTCGCGCAGCGGCACGGTGTCGACGGTCGCAATCGCCTGCACTCCGGGGACGCTCCGAGCGCGATTGAGAATGTCGTCCCAGGCCGCGCGGATCTGAGCCGGGTTGGTGAGCGTGGCGGGTGAAAGCGCCGTCCTGGCTGTCAGAACGTTTTGGATATTCAGGCCTGGATTCAGAGACGAAAGCCGGAGGAGCATGCGCCCGAGCATCCCCGCGGAAACCAGCAACACCACCGCCAGGGCGATCTCGGATATCACAAATCCGGCATGCATGCGGCGCGAGCTTCCGGCCAGGGTCCGCGCACCGGCTCTGAGCGTTTGTTCCAATTCGCGCGTGGTAGCGCGCAATGCCGGCGCGAGCCCGAAAAGAAGGCCGCTGGCGAGTGAAGCGGCGAGTGCAAACAGCAGCACACGCCAATCCAGATGGACCTCTTCAGCGCGCGGCAAAGCCCCTGGCCAGAACCTTATGAATGGGCGGACTCCGGCCGCTGCCAAGAGAATGCCGAGCACGCCACCGGATAGCCCTAACACCGCGCTCTCGGTGAGACATTGGCGCACCAACCGGCCTCGGCCCGCTCCCAACGCCACGCGCATGGCAAGTTCGCGCTCGCGTGAAACCGCGCGCGCCAGCAGCAAGCTGGCTACATTGACGCAGGCAATCAGCAGTACCAGGCTGACAGCGGCTAGTAGCAGCCAGAGCGTCGAGCGGACATCTCCGACCTCCGGACCGAGCGGCTCTGCAATAAAGGTACGGCCCTTATTCGATTTCGGGTACTCGTCGGCCAAATGGCGGCCAACTAACGTCAGCTCCGCTTGCGCCTGCGCCAGCGTTGCCCCAGGCCGAAGCCGGGCCCAAACCTGAATACCATGCACTGCCCGATTCTGCATACGCGGTGAAGCATCCTGGCCAAGCAGCGTAAACAGATCTACTTCGTCCCCGATGCGGAACGCCTCGGGTGTGACACCCAGGCACACGGCCACAAGCAGGGAGGTCTTCATAGTTCTTCTCCGTTTTTCTAAAAATAGAATTTAGCCACAAACTGCATGATGCGGTTGCCCGTCTTCAAGGTCGCGGTTCCGAATAGTGCATTGGTCTCCGCGCCCTG
>DATMMD010000217.1:0-80067 GCA_035569875.1 Bryobacteraceae bacterium | reverse complement strand
GTTGAGCTTGGCTTGATCAACGAGGGCTCTCCTCTGGGCGACCTGGGCCTCGGCGGACTTGGCGCGCGCCTGGCTGACGGCCACCTGCTGGGGCGCGGTCATAGCGGTTTGGATGGAGGCGTCGGCCTGTTCAATTCTGGCGCTGGCCTGCTCGACCGAGCTCTGCGCGACGCGGATATTCTGTTCGGCTTCGTTAACGGCTGCGCGGCGCGCATCCACGGTCGCCTTCGCGGAATCTGCGGTGGAGACAGCGGTGTCGTACTGCTGTTGCGGAATCTCGTCTTTGGCGACCAGCATTTTGTAGCGAGCCACGTCGTCGGTCGTCTTCTTATAGGTCGCCTCGGCTTCGCGGACCTGAGCCTGGGCTGTGTCGAGTCGCGCTTGAGCCGCGCTTAGCTGGCGTTGCGCGCCAACTAAACCCGCGACCGCATCCAAGCGCCCGGAACGCGCGGTTTGCAACTGGCTGTTCGTCGTGGTGGATGTGATGGGGACGTCGGTGCGAGTGCTTATCAGAGTCGCCTCGACGTCGGCCAGATTCGCCTCGGCCTGGGCGAGGGCGATGGCAAAGTCCTTGGGATCAATCCGGACCAGCACGTCACCGGCCTTCACGTACTGCTCGTCGTCCACCAGTACCTCCGCGACGTAGCCGTTGATGCGCGCGCTGATGGCGTTGATATGTCCGTCGATTTGGGCATCGTCAGTGGATTCATATGCGCTGAAGTACTTCCAGGCAAAGTAGGCGCCGACGGCCAGAACCAAGAGGATGAGGAGCAACACGATAACGCGGATCAGTGTTCTCCGGCCCCTGCGCGGCTGCTTGCGGCGGGACGTTTCGGTCCCCGTGGCTTGCGTGACTTGAGTTTCCGACGCGACATCTGCCATGGCTACTTCACCTCCATAAATTTCTGGATTTGCTGCTCAGCTCCGCCTAGCGCGCGCGCCAGCTCCACTTTGGCCAGATTGTGCGCATAGAGGGCCGAAATCAGGTTGTCGTTGGCGATGGCGACCGATCCCTGGGCCTGCACTACCTCGATATTATCGGTAACGCCCGCCGCGAAGCGATCACGCGCCTGCGCCAGCGTCTCGTTGGCGAGGTCGAGATTGCTCCTTGCGACCGCTACCTGGTCGGCGGCGGACTGGATATCGAGCAGAGCCGCCCGCACCTGGTAGTCAATCTGCCCGCCGAGATCGGCAAGCTCGTCCTGACGCTGCTTCAGGGTGGCCTGCGCCTGAACGATGTCGCCCTTGATGCGACCGCCGTCGAAGATATTGAATTTGACCGCAGCCTGAAAAGTGAACGTGCCGTGCGAGCTGGCGAGCGTCGGCCCCACGTCGCCGTAGTCCCCGGTGACTCCCACGCTCGGGTAACGCTCAGCACGAGCGGCCCCGACGGTCTCTTCCGAGGACCGCACCAGCGCTTTGGCGCTCTGAAAATCCGCGCGCTGGTCCAAAGCAGTGCGCAGGGCCTGGTCCGGAGTCATCGTGGTAAGCGGGGAGTAGGGAACGGGTTCCGCGATGTTGAATTCCTGCCCGGACGGAAGGCCGATCACACGCCCCAACGCCAGCTTGTCCTTGGCGAATTGATTCTGCTGCGCGAGCAATTGCTGCTGTTGCTGCTTCAACTGCACCTGCGCTCGCAGGACATCGATCCCCGCGCTAGTTCCGGCGTTCTTTTGGTCGGCGGTTCGATCGTAGATCGCCTGATCGGTCGCTACCTGGGCCTGTAGCGACTCCACGCGGGAGGCGTCGGCGATCACCAGAAGATACGCGTTCGTCACAGACTGCACCACCAGGTCGCGGGCGTCCTGAAAGGAGAGCTGAGCGGCGCGCTGGTTCTCCTTAGAGGCGCGATAGTTCTTGCGAAGATTGTAGTCGAAAACGCTGAACGAGCTGGACGCCCGCACATCTGTGAAGTGAAAAGGGCCGACTATGGTGGGGATGGAAAAACCGGGAGCCTGAAAATTGAAGCCGACCGTTTTCAGGTTGAGCTGCTCGATGGTCTCGCTAATAGTACCGTTCACTTGAGGCAAGAGGCTGCTCAACGCTCGCAGCCGCTCACCGCGCGCGATCTCACTGGCCGAGCCGCTCACCAGCAGGCCAAGATTGGTTCGCAGGCCGCGATCGAGCGCGTCCCGAAGCGTCAGGGGTAGCGGCGTCGGCGAGGCCGTTCCAGTGGGTACGCTACCCTGGAACTGGCTCTGCTGGCCGAGTAGCGCCGGAGCGAGCAGCAACCCCAAGGCGAAGACGGTTCGATAACGGTAAATCACGAGACGTACGTAAATTGGTATCAGTGGCATTCCCTTCCATCCTAGCCCTTCATTTTCAGGTGCTGTTCCGAGCTGGCCCGCCGTCTCAATGTTCCCAGGGTGTCTTAGCCGGATGCTACAAAGAGCAGATATTGCCCGTCTGCCGTTGTGCTCGTATCGACACGTTTTCCTTGGATGCTTGCCGATGCCTCCAGGCTGTAAGATCTACCAACAGCGCCGAATCTTTTGGGTCGGCCTGTGGGATCTAAGGGGCTCGATGGAGACTTCGAAGATTTTCCCGTGATCTTAGCCCACGCGCCAATCAACTTTCCTTCGGCCTGGAAGGTAAGCGTCTCCGGGCCGTCATGAATCGAAATTCTTAGCATCCGCGCGGTGCTTCGCCAATGGATTAGAAGCACCTGGGCAGCCGATGTTTCCAATAATGTTGCCAATGCGTTACAAAGGCAACACGACGGGAAGTCGCCGAAATGTCAGCGTCAGACGGATATTCGGGCGCCTCTCTTCCCCTCGCGTATGGCCATTGGATGCGCGGGGAACAATAAAAGAAACACGGTGTCTACATAGACGTGTTCGAGCAATCCATACTCATCCATAATCCGCCGGTCAAGCCGTGGAGCATGTTCGCATCGGTCAGCGCCGAGCTACTCGTTGTATGTCTGGCGATTCTGATTCCGCTCGCGCGAACCGACCAACTACCAGGCTTTCATTGGAAGTCAGTTAGCGTGGGCGCGCCTTTCAAGCCGCTGGAAGCGCAGCCGGTAGTGACGCACTCGGCCGAGTCTGTGACATACGCACCGTCTCCACGCCGGATTTTCGTACCGCTGCCTAGCCAATCTGCACTACGCGCTGGCGTGGCGACTACGGAATTTGTTTCGATCGACCCGCCGGGAATGATCGGTATGGGTGAGCCGTCGCGCTCCATGCGCATTGAGCTGGACAAATTCCTAGCCACGCCGGCGATTGCGCGCCCTCCTCGTCCACCCGCCGTTACTGCCGCGCCTTCCGGGCCACTCCGCGTGGGCGGGGACGTGCAGATGGCCAAGCTGTTGAAGAAAGTGATCCCGGAATATCCGGCGCTAGCGAAGACTGCGCGGGTGTCGGGCGCGGTCCACTTGCTTGGCGTCATCGCAAAGGACGGAACCATTCAAAACCTGCAAGTGATCAGCGGTCATCCACTCTTGGCGCGCGCTGCGCTGGATGCGGTCAAACAATGGATCTATAAACCCACGCTACTGAATGGCGAGGCGGTGGAAGTAATAGCGCCGATCGATGTTAATTTCACGCTGGGTCAATAGAACTTGGCTTAAGAATGCCTCTCCTATGCAGGAAACTAATTAGTAAGTAAAGAATACTGAACAACGCAACCGACAGCAGCCCGAATTGCCAGGCGTGCAGCCGCAGATAAGGCACCGTGTCTCGACCGAGCCGAGTACCCAACCAGGCCAGAAACAAGTAGCGGGGAACTCTGGCCGCAACCATCACGATGGTGAACGTGGCGGGGCTCTCTTCAAGGGCGCCAGCCGAGACGATGAAGATCTTCAACGGAAGCGGGAATGGCACAAACGCCGGCACAAAGACCGTGAGAAGCCCGTACTCATGAAACCAAGCCCGGAAACGCGCCTCGCGCCGGCTTATGGTGTGACGTTGCAAATACGCCTCACCCCCTTTTCTCGCGATCATAAATAGCAGCAAGCATCCGATTAACGAGCCCACCACGGCGGCGCCCGCGGACCAATAAGCTTGCGCATGATCCACCGCTGCGATCAGGATGATCAGGACGTCCACACCGCCGATCATAGGGACTCCTGTGTTATCGAGGATCGCTAAAAGAAAAACGCCGGTCGGTCCCCACGAAACCAGTGTTTGAATGAATTTGGCCAGTGGCTCTCCGATCGATCCTTACTTCAGCATCTCGAGCAGCTCAGGTTCGCTGAGCACGGGAATTCCGAGGCTGTTCGCCTTGTCGAGCTTGGAGCCGGCGTCGGCGCCGGCTACCACGTAATCGGTCTTCTTACTCACCGAGCCGGCAACCTTCCCGCCGGCCGATTCTATGCGCGCTTTTGCATCTTCGCGCGCAAGATTTGGAAGAGTTCCTGTGAGTACGAAGGTCTTGCCGGTCAATGGCCCTCCGCTTTTTTTCGAAACGGCATGCTCGAAAGTTAGGCCCGCCTTTCGAAGCCGCTCCACCAAATCTCGATTGTGGTGCTCGTGAAAGAATAGCCGAATACTTTGTGATACCTTCGGCCCGACCTCTTCGGCTTGCTGCAATGCCTCCTCGTCTGCATCCTTAATTACGTCCAGGCTTCCAAAGCTCTCCGCGAGGATTTGCGCAGTTCTCTCCCCGACGAACGGAATGCCTAGGCCATTCAGAACGCGCGGCAGCGGTTGGTTCCGTGATCGATCGATGTTCTTTATAATCTTATCCGCCGACTTTTGGCCCATGCGCTCGAGCTGCAGCAATTGCGGGACATCCAGCTTATAAATATCAGCCACGCTCTTGACCATCCCCCGCGTGACTAACTGCTCTACCAGAACGTCGCCCATGCCGTCGATATCCATCACACCGCGCGCTGCAAAGTGCAGGATAGACTGCTGCAGCCGCGCCGGGCAATTGGTATTAATACAACGGCTGGCCGCTTCTCCTTCTTCCCGCACGATCTCGCCGCCGCATACCGGACAGTTTTTGGGCATACGGAACGGGCGTCGCTCGCTGCCCTGGCTGACCACGCGCACAACCTTCGGAATCACGTCGCCGCTGCGCTCCACCAGCACCCGATCGCCAATCTCCACGCTCAGCCGTCCGATTTCGTCTTCATTATGGAGCGAGGCCCGCGCCACCGTCACTCCGCCGATACTCACCGGCTTCAAAAACGCCACCGGCGTCAGCGCGCCTGTGCGCCCGACATTCACCTGGATGTCTTCGATCGACGTCTCAGCCTGATGCGCGGCGAACTTGAAGGCGATGGCCCAGCGTGGTGCCTTGGCGGTCCAGCCGAGCGACTGCTGTTGTCTCACCGAGTCCACCTTCACCACAACACCATCGATCTCATAGGGAAGCGATTCCCGTTTGGTCTCCCAGTGCCGGTAGAACTCGAGCAGATCATCCAGGCCGGAGCATCGCTTGCGATAGGGATTCACTTTGAAGCCCATCGCTTTCAACGCTTCGAGCGAATCCCAATGACTTGTATAGTAAAACCGTCCCTCTGCCAGCAAGAAATAAGCGAAGTATTCCAATTGGCGCGCGGCCGTTACATTGGGATCGAGCGCCCGCAATGCGCCCGCCGCGGCGTTGCGAGGATTTGCGAATAGGGAGAGCTGTTGTTGCTCACGCTCCGCATTCAGTTTGTCGAAGGACTTTCGCGGCATTATAACTTCACCGCGTGCTTCCAGCGCCCGCAGATCGGTTTTGACGTTCAGGGGCATCGATCGGATGGTGCGCGCATTTTCCGTTACGTCCTCGCCAACCAGCCCGTCGCCGCGCGTCACCGCTTGGGCGAATTGTCCCTTCCGAAATTGGACCGCCATCGATAAACCGTCCAGCTTCAGCTCCGCCACGTATTCAAAGGGCTCGCCCCGCAGGAGATCTCGCACCCGCCGGTCGAATTCGCGCATCTCTTCTTCGTTCAGCGCATTGTCCAAGCTGAGCATGGGCGAGCTATGCGGCACCTTAACGAACCCCTCGCGCGGCTTGCCGCCCACTCGCTGGGTAGGAGAATCCGGAGTGATTAGCTCAGGATGCTCGGCTTCGAGTCCTTGCAGCCTGCGCATCAGGGCGTCGTATTCCGCGTCAGTGATTTCAGGCTGGTCCAATACGTAATACAGGTGCTCGTGGTGACGCAACTGATCGCGCAGCTCGTCGATTTCTTGGCCTGCGTCCGTGGATGGCATCTCTACTATAATTAGGGTACTATCGAGACCTACCGGAACACCTTTCTCATCTACAATCCTTTCGCACGCGGGCTTCAGCGGAGGAAGCATGCGCTCGATCGCACCATCGGTGTGCTTGCGTCTGGAGGAATTTCTGTCAACGCAGTGTCCACCACTGGCCCAGGCACAGCGGCGGAGCTAGCGCGCCGCGCAATCGAAGAAGGCGCCGATCTCATCTTGGTGGCCGGGGGCGACGGGACCATCAACGAAGCCCTCAATGGCATGGTCCACTCTCGCGTGCCGCTGGGTATTCTCCCCGCGGGAACGGCCAATGTGCTGGCAAACGAGTTGGGGCTAGGCAAAACAATGGAACGCGCGGCTGCATCCGTCGGTGAATGGACGCCGGAGCGGGTGGCCGTGGGTTTGATCGACCGGAGTTCCAATGAAGGTCCGCGGCACTTTCTGTTAATGGCAGGCGCGGGTCTGGATGCCGACATTGTCTATCACTTGGCGCTGGGCGTGAAGGCCGCGTTGGGAAAAGCGGCTTATTGGATTGGCGGCTTCGCGAAACTGGGCCGCCGCCTGCCGGTGTTCACCGTGGAAGCGGAGGGCCGGACCTTTCAAGCCGGGTTCGCGCTGGCCAGCCGCGTTCGCAATTACGGTGGCGACCTAGAAATTGCCTTGGGCGCCTCGCTGCTCGACGACCAGTTCGAGCTGGTGTTGTTCGAGGGCTCGAATTCGTTCGCTTATCTCATGTACATGCTGGGCATCGCGGCCCGCCGACACTCGCATATGCGCGGCGTCACGACCCTTCGCACCCGGCGAGCCGTATTCTCGGCGGCCGCCGATGGAAAGGTCCATTTGCAAGTGGATGGTGAATACGCCGGGTTGGCGCCGGCTGGCGTCGAGATCGTTCCCAACGCTCTGACTTTGCTGGTTCCCCACCATTTCCGTACTCGACACGCGAAGACTGCCCGCCAGACTCCCGCCGATACCGCATGGACAACCTCACCCACACGCTGACCGGCTTGGCGTTGAGCCGTGCCGGCCTGAGCCGTTGGTATGCCCGGCCCACTCTCGTGCTCATGCTGGCTGCTAACATTCCGGATATCGACATCGTCACCATTGCCGGAGGACCGTTCAATTATTTCCAGTATCACCGCGGCGTCACGCACTCAGTTGCGATGCTGCCGGTGATGGCGCTGCTTCCGGTGCTTTTAGTGTGCGCAGTTAGCCGGACGATGCGCGGTTGGAAGACGGCCTATGTGTTGTCGATTATCGGCGTCGCCAGCCATCTGTTGCTGGATTGGACCAATACCTACGGAGTTCGATTTTTCCTGCCCTTTTCCTCGCAATGGTTTCATCTGGATCTCAACGGCCTCACCGATCTTTGGATCTGGGGCGTTCTCACCCTGGCCTTTCTCGGTCCGCTTCTCGGCAGACTAGTGAGCGCCGAAATTGGAGCCAAGCCCAGCGCCGGCCGAGGCCTCGCTCTTTTCGCACTGGCTGTCATTCCAGCTTACGATTTCGGCCGGTATCTGATCCATCAACGCGCCCTTGATACTCTAAACTCGCGTGTCTATCAGGGTGGGCCCCCGACCCGCGTGGCCGCGTTCCCGCGCTCGGCCGCCGATCCCTTCCAGTGGGCCGGTTGGGTGGATCGGCCGGAGTTCGTCATGCACTTTTCTATGAACCTGCTGGCGGAATTCGATCCAACCAATGGTGCACTTATTTATAAGCCTCCCCCAAGTCCTGCGCTGGGTGCTGCTGGCAAGGTCTTTATCGTCCGTAAGTTTCTGGAGTTTGCGCAATACCCTCTATGGCAAGTTACGCCGACGGCCGATCCGGAGGGGGCGCGTCGTGTAGACGTACGCGATTGGCGATTCCCGTTTACCGCCAGTACGATAGTGGATAGCTCGAACCGGGTGCTTTCCTCTTCGTTCCATTATTGAGCGCAGTCAGCGCCTGCACCCGCTTTATGCCAGGTAATCGAACAGGCTGGTCTTAGGCAATTGCGCACGTGCCTGCAATGCCGCCGTTTCTTGCGTCTGAGATTGTTGCATCAAGGTGATGGCCTGCGCCAGATTGGCATCCTGGATACCGCTCAACTGCGTCTGCAACTGAGTTTCATAGTTAGCTCCAAAATTCGTCTCACTCGTCACGCGATTTTGTACGTTGCCGTAGAAGGCCAATTGCTGGTTTAAGTAACCATCTATAGATTGAACATTGGGCATCGCGGCGTTGATGCCAGCCTGATCGTTATTCAACATCGCCAATCGAAGATTGTTGATCGTGGTGAAGATATTTTGCTGCCCGGTTGGATCGTCAAAGATAGTCTGCGCGGTTTGGGCGACCAAGAACGTCGTGCCATCCGCAGCCTGGATCTGGCGGGTTGAAGCCGAGCCTTGGTACGCGCTGACGGGGTTGGATTGAGTGAGGTCGATGCTGTAAGGCTGCGTGTGATCGCTGTTACCGGCGAAGATGTAGCGGCCCCCTACGCTAGTATTCGCCGTGCTCACCAGTTGCTGCATGATTCCCCCCAATTCGCCCGCGATGCTCTGCCGAGTCGCCGCCGTGGCCGTACCAGTGGCGCCTTCCGAAGCCAGAGTTTGAACACGCTCTATAAGGTTTACCGCTGAGCTGAGCGTCGATTCGCCGGTGTTCACTTCGGCCGTGACCTGTCCCAAATTAGTATCAATCTGCTGAGCTTGAGCCAGCTCGGAACGGGTCTCATACAAGTTGGCGATCTGCCCGGGCGCGTCGGAGACGGCATTGATCTTCAAGCCGGTCGTCATCTGATTCTCTGCGGTTTGGGCCCGTTGCTGAATCAGGGCGATACCATTGAGGAAGCTCAAGGCCGAGGGATCAAGAGAAGTAATCATTGGATTATCCTTGGTTACGAGTTCGGGAGCGCATTCATCAGGAACTGGGTGAGGGAGTCCAGCACAGTCAGCATTTTCGCGTTGGCCTGATAGGCGCGCTGAAAGGCGACTAAGTTTGCCGCCTCCTGGTCGAGCGAAACGCCGGAAGCCTGCTGGCGTAAAGTCTGCGCCTGATTCAACAACGACTGCTTGGTGGTTTGGTTATCCGTTGCGGCCGATAAATCTGTGCCCACCCGCGCGGCAATATTTCCATAAAACTGCGCGAACGTAAAATTGTTCAGGGTTGCTCCATTGCCCAGGGCCGACATTTTGAGCGCGTTGCCGTTTCCACCCTGCGCCCCCGGGAGAGCGGCGGCGATTTGATCGGGCGTTAGCGAGTTCACCGCCAGTGTCGCGCCCGCTCCGATGCCGGCGTTATAGGTGAACAAATCGGTCGCAGGTGATGCGCCGTTTTCGTCAATGCCCTTTGACAAGCCAGTGTTTACCTGGTCGGCAACGCCTTGGGCTAATTTGTTGAGGCTTTGGAGGTAGGTGGGCAAGACGTTGTTTTTGTCGTCCAGCATCGCGCTTAATTGTCCACCCGTGATCTGGCCGGTTATATCCGCTCCAGTGCTGCTGCGGACCGCCGTCTGTGGCTTCGAGAAGTCTCCCGAGATAGCGAAGGTTTGTCCGCCCACCACCAAGGGGGTCTGGCCGCCAATGTACACAGTAACCGTACCATCGGGCTGCTGCAGCGCCGTGAAGTTTACCACTTGCGAGAGTTGTTCCAGGGTGGAGTTCAACTGGGCGTCCACTCCGGCGTTGACTCCCCCGAAAGGATCCACCCGGTTCTCCCCGTTGATGGTGGCCACTTGCCCGGCCAACTGGTTGATGGTAGCGATCGTACTGTTGGTCTCCTGGTCGATATTAGTTCCTTGACTCTCCAAACCCAATGCCGTGCTCTGAAAGTTCTGGGCCACGCTCTGCGCCTGGTTAATGACGTTCTGGCGCGAAACGGTGTCGTTCGGATTTACGCTCAGAGTGGAAAAGCTCTGAAACAGACTGGTCATCGCCGGCCCGATCCCGGATGTGCTGGAGGTACTGAAATAGCTCTCCATCGATGTCAGGTCCGAAACCTTCTGCTGGTAATAATTAACATCTGTCTGTTGGTGGCGGACCGCCTGTTCAGCGAATGCGTCGCGCGAACTCTGTACCTGTCCGGCGGCCACCCCTCCGGGTAGGCCCACCGTGAGATCGAACGGCTGAGCTACAAAAGTCGCCGTCTGCTTGGCATAGCCTGGCGTCGAAGCATTGACGACATTGTTCTCCGTCACGGTGAGCGCCTGCTCCACGGCCTTCATCGAATTTGCCGTGTTCATTAGTGCAATCATCAGACTACCCATGGATCACCGCATTCTTCGTGTTGTTTGGAAATAAAGCGCTGGGCTGGCCATTGGCCGTGTAGTTAGCCGCTCCGTCATCCCCCGCGCAGCCTAACAGTCGTGACCAGCCTTGATAGAAGCTGCCCGCGCCTTGGAGCAATGCATTTACTTGCAGCAAATCGCGCCGCAGACCAGCGACCTCCAGGCGCAGGGCTTCTTCGACAGCTAAGGAGCACGGGCCTCGCGATCTCAAGACAGGCTCTAGCCGTTCCAGGCGCTCCACCGCAAACAGCAGATCGTCGGAGCCGCTCTCGAGAGCCGCTGCTGAGGGTCGCAACAACTTCAAACGGAATTTCTGAAGACTGGCTCGGGCAGCCTTGATCTGTCCCAACTCCGCGTTCATGTTCAACATGGCCCACCCATTTAGATGTAGTTCGCCCCACCAACCTGCAGACTGTGGCGAATGATACTATTGCTCACCGCTCCCGCATCCACTTGGTACCGGCCGCTCAATACCGCTACGCCCAAAGAAGAAAGCTTGCTGAAATGCGCGGCGGAATCACTCAGCGTGGCCGTAAGGTTCGCGCTGAGATTCGAGAGCTGAACTCGATCAGCTCCCAACGATGGTCCTGACGAACCGGTGATGCCTTTGCTTTCTCCCGCTGACCCTGCCGCGCTGGAGCGCGCCAACTCGGAGAACGGCATGCGTTCAGAACTGTTTATTTTCATTGCCCGATCATCCCTAGCTTTCCTTATCGACGCTCGGGCAATTGATCGTAGGGATTAGGGTGCCAATTGAGAGTAGTATCCCTTATACTTTGTTAGGGAATACTAGCTTGCCAAACTGACGCTCTTAGCGTTGCGCCTGCGCTGGAATTCGCAGCCAACGGTCCAGAAAACCTCGGCTTCCGGTCTCCCGATCCGATTCGACACTTACCGGCTGCGGATTCATCTTGCGATCGAACTGCGTAAGCAATTCGACCTCATCGTAGCCGATCTGTGCGGCATACTGGCGCAAATAACTGGTGCTAAAGATACCACCAGGGAGCTTCTCGAAATCCTCGGCTTCAATGGCCTGCAGAAATCGCAAACTGATCTTGGTACGATCAGCGATCTGCACCAGCGATATACCAGCTTTCTTACGGAATCTCGTAAGATCCAGCGGGCGAATGCGGGCAGGAGAGGGCGGCACAGCCGTGCCGGGCTTTTTCGAGGGCATGATGTCCTTAAAAAGGGTAGTTAACAGTACTAAAAGCCGTAAGGGTCTATGATAACCCATTTGTCAACAACATACGAGAGTGAAAATACCTTAACCATCCCTGGTAATCTTACCAAGTACAAGCCCGATCGAAGCTTGATCGGAAGTAGAGCTACTATGGATCGTGCGCATCGCAGCGTTCAACAACCTCAAAACAACCGTTTTTTTCGGGGCTGGATCCGATTTGACAGGATCAATTTTGGTCAGACTCCCGTATCATGAAAGGTAGAGATCCCTAGGGAGGCTGTTAATGCGTTCACTCGTGCTGTCTATGTGCTCTGTTGCTTTGGCTGCGGCAGCGACCACTCCGCAACCCACGTTCTACAAGGATGTGTTACCGGTATTACAGAAAAATTGTCAAACCTGCCACCGGCCTGGCGAGGCGGCTCCAATGGCGTTCCTGAATTATGACGAGACCCGCCCGTGGGCTAAAGCCATCAAAACCGCCGTCGTGACCAAGAAGATGCCACCGTGGTACGCCGATCCGCATTACGGCAAGTTTTCCAATGACCGGTCGCTGGCACAGGCAGACATGGACACACTGATCGCCTGGGTCGACACCGGAGCCAAAGCAGGCAATCCCAAAGATGCTCCCCAACCAACCGATTGGGTGGAAGGCTGGCGGATCGGAAAGCCCGACATGGTTCTCAGCATGCCGGTAGCTTTCAACGTTCCGGCCTCTGGTACGATCGATTACCAGTACATTATCGTCCCCACGGGTTTCACCGAAGATAAGTACGTACAGATGGCCGAAGCGCGGCCCGGCGACCGCACGGCAGTGCATCACATTATTGCTTTCATCCGCGAGCCGGGTAATCCCTGGCTGAAGGATGCCAAGATCGGCGTGCCCTTCGTTCCCAGAGAGCAAGAGCGCCAAGCCGATGGAAGGGGCAATGTACAAAACGGGCAAAAGCGCGAAGGCGGTGGTGGCGGTGGACTCGGCTTCGGCGGCGATTTCCTGGCGGGTTATGCGCCGGGAACGCTTCCCGACGTGTTGAAGCCCGGTCAGGCGAAGCTGGTGAAGGCCGGCTCCGATATCGTGCTGCAGATGCACTACACGGCCAACGGCAAAGCCAGCACCGATATCTCCAGGGTCGGGGTGGTATTCGCAACGCAAAAGCCGACCGAACGTGTGCTGACACTCGCTGCTGCCAACCCGCAATTCGCCATTCCCCCGGGGGAGTCCGACTACCGGGTAGACGCCAAAATCACGCTTCAGGACGACTCCACATTGATTGACCTGCTGCCGCACATGCACTTCCGCGGCAAGGACTTCGAATATCGCGTGACCTATCCAAGCGGCGAAAAAGAAACACTGCTTAACGTGCCCAACTACGATTTCAATTGGCAGCTTACCTACGAATTGGCGAAGCCGAAGTTGTTGCCCAAGGGTACTGTGATCGAGTGCACCGCGCACTTCGATAACTCGGTGAACAACAAATACAACCCGGATGCGACCAAAGAAGTGCATTGGGGCGAACAGACCTGGGAAGAAATGATGATCGGTTTCTTCGACGTGTCGGTCCCAATGGACAAGACTGCCATGGATCTGATGCGGCCTAAGAACCAACCCAAGCCGGCAGCCACCGGCGGACCTGGCCTTTAAACAGAACAAAGAGTAAGCGGAGGAAGAGGATGAAACTCAAAGGCGCCGTACTCACAGTCGTATTGTCGGCTGTGGCCGTAGCTGCTCCAAGCAGCGTTACGTATTACAAGGACGTTGCTTCGATCGTTCAGAACCGCTGCCAGGAATGCCACCGGCCAGGTGAAGTGGCTCCCATGAGCTTCATGACGTACGATCAGGTTCGGCCGTGGGCGAAGGCCATGAAGACGGCGGTCCTGACCAAGAAGATGCCGCCTTGGTCAGCCGATCCGCACTATGGCAAGTTCTCTAACGACCGGTCTCTCTCGCAGACTGAAATGGACACGCTGGTCGCCTGGGTAGATGCCGGCTCTCCTGCTGGTAACCCCAAGGACGCGCCTAAACCGCGTGAGTACTTCGAAGGCTGGCAGATCGGAAAGCCGGATGTGGTATTTGAGCTCCCGACGCCGATCGACGTACCGGCCTCTGGAGTCGTCGATTACACCTACGTCGTTATCCCCACCAACTTCACCGAAGACAAATGGGTGCAGTTCGCCGAGGTTCGTCCGGATGCCCGCTCGGCCGTGCATCATGTGCTCGCGTTTCTGCGTCCGCCGGGAAATAGTTTCATGAAGGACGCGCAACCGGGCGTGCCGTATATTCCGCGCCGTGCCGTGAGCGCCAATGGGCAACGCGGCCAAGGAAATATCCAAGAGCAGATCCCGGGCGAGATGCTGGTCGGCTACGCTCCAGGCCTTCCACCGAGCCAATGCCGGCCTGGCGAAGCGAAGCTGATCAAAGCCGGCTCCGACATCGTTTTGCAGCTGCACTACACGCCTAACGGAAAAGCGGTCACGGACCGCAGCAAGTTCGGCTTGATCTTTGCCAAGGAACCGCCGCAAAAACGGGTCATGAGCATGATGGCGATCAACTACTTCATCAAGATTCCGGCCGGCGATGCCAATTATGAAGCACACTCCCATGCCACACTGCAGCAAGATGTGAACCTGGTCAGCCTGCTGCCGCACATGCACCTGCGCGGGAAGGATTTTCTCTACAAAGCTGTCTATCCGTCCGGCGAGACTCAGGTTCTTCTGAACGTTCCGAAATATGATTTCAGTTGGCAGATCCAGTACGCCTTGGATCAAGAGCTGTTGCTGCCCAAAGGCACACGCATCGAATGCACGGCCCACTACGACAACTCCGCCAACAATCCGTCCAACCCCGATCCGACTAAGGAAGTGCGTTGGGGCGATCAGACCTTTGAAGAAATGATGGTCGGATTCTTCGACGTCTCGTTCGATGCCCATTCCGATCCGACAGCGTTGCAGCGCCCGGCCGGAAGGTCCGATTAATGCCATGAACCGCGCCCAGTCAATCTCTTTTCTCCTTGCCTCCGCTGCGGTGTGCGCATGGTCCGCTACGGCACCGCAGGCCACCTTCCACAAGGATGTTGAGCCGATCCTGCAGCAGCATTGCCAGGAATGCCATCGGGCGGGTGAGATCGCTCCTTTCGCGCTGATGTCCTACAACGACGCCCGTCCGTGGGCCAAGGCCATCAAGGAAGACGTCGTCACCAAGAAGATGCCGCCCTGGTTCGCCGATCCGCAGGTCGGCCACTTTTCAGACGACCGCTCTCTGAGCCAGCAGGAGATCGATACCCTGGTCGCCTGGGTGGATGGCGGCGCCAAGGAAGGCGACTCCAAGGACGCACCCAAGCCACGCACATTTACCGAAGGCTGGAACATTCCCAAGCCCGATCTCGTGCTGGACATGAACACGTTCCACATCCCCGCCACGGGCGACATCCAGTATCAGTATGTGGTACTGCCCACCAAATTCACCGAAGACCAATGGATTCAGGCTGCCGAGGCGCGGCCGAGCGACCGCACCGTCGTGCATCACGTGGTGATCTTCGTTCGCGATCCTCAGTCGAAGTGGCTTCGCGAAGCCCAGCCCGGCGTTCCGTACACTCCTCCGGGCAACGGGAAAGATTTCAACAACACATCCGGCGGCGGCAACGATATTCTCATGATCTACACTCCGGGGAAAATCCCCGAGATGTGGCGGCCCGGGTTAGGTAAGATGATCAAGGCTGGGTCCGACCTGGTGCTACAGATCCACTACACGACCACCGGTAAAGAGACGACGGATCACACCAAGGTCGGCATGGTGTTCGCCAAAGAGAAGCCGACCGAGCGCGCCATCACTATCGGCGGCAACAATCTCGGCTTCAAGATTCCTCCCGGCGATCCAAATTATCGCGTGGACGCCAAGAACGTGTTCCCGAATGGCGCGACCATCCTGAACTTCTTCCCGCATATGCACCTGCGTGGGAAATCGTTCGAATATCGCATCGTATATGCGGATGGAAGGACTGAAACCCTGCTCCGCGTGCCCAAGTACGACTTCTTCTGGCAGCTCGACTACAAACTGGCCGAGCCCCTAACGATTCCCCCTGGAGCGCGCATCGAGTGTACGGGCTGGTACGACAACTCGCCCAACAACCCGAAGAATCCAGACCCGACCGCCACCGTTCGTTTCGGAGAGCAAAGTTCGGAAGAGATGATGATTGGTTTTTACGACATCGTGATCCCGGCTGACATGACCCTGCGCGATCTGTTTACACCTAAGAAAACGGAGGGCGCGACCAGCGGAAGCGGTCAGTGAAGCCTGTTGTATCGAAGATAGCCATAACCCTCCTCCTCCTCGTGGGCGCCGGTCTCCTACTAAGCGCCCACGATGTTATTTCCACAAAGATTACCTGGTCGCGCGAAATCTCTCGGATCGTTTACAAGCGCTGCGCCTCTTGCCATCGTGAGGGCGGTTCAGCCTTTTCGCTCATGACCTATACCGAAGCGCGTCCCTGGGCGAAAGCGATTAAGGAAGAGGTTCTGGAGCGGCGGATGCCTCCCTTCAGCGCCATCAAAGGCTTTGGAGAACTCCGCAATGACCGTGCGATCACGCAGGAGGAACTGCACCTCATTGCCGACTGGGTGGAGGGCGGATCTCCCGAAGGGGAACCGTCGTTGCTGCCCAAGGTCCCGGACTTCACCGCGCCTGATCCAGCCGACAAGGCGCCCAAGAGCGGCGCTGAAGTGGTCGTCGACGGCCGTCTGGAGCTCAAGCATCCCGAGACCTTCGTGGGCGCGCGTGCCAAGTCGCTGGCGGAAGGCGCGTCAGTTAAAGCGATCGCCCAGCTTCCCGATGGAGTCATCGAACAACTCATCTGGATTTACGATTACAAACCCAAATTCGATCAGGCTTACTACTTCAGCAAGCCGCTCAGCTTCCCCGCCGGGACGAAGATCGAGACTTATCCGGCGGGTGGAAGTCTGGCGTTGTTGACTAAGAAGTAGACTCAGTTGGAGCTACAGACCGCCGCTCAAACTCTTGAGAAGTTCCGTGTGACCGTACTTGCGCGCCAGGTCGGCAGCAGTCAGACCTTGCTTGGTGCGGGCGCCGAGGTTTGCGCCGTGTTTGATCAACAGTTCGATCATCGACGTATCCCCGAAGTCGACTGAAGCGGCGTAGAGCAGCGGCGTCATGCCGAAGTGATCAACACGGTTGACATCGACTCCGTGCTCGATCAACAGGCGTCCCACGGGGGCTTCCGCGCCTATCGCCGCCCAACCGAGCGGCGTAATGCCATCGTCATCCGGCTGGTCCGCGGCGGCCCCGGCATTGAGCAGCGCGCGCGCCAGCGCCATATCGCGAAAGAAAACGGCGCTCAACAAGGGCGTGGCGGGAAATGAGCCGAGCAGCACCATCTTGTTGTCGATCCGATCACCGGCTTGGCGCAGCCGAGGCACGATTTCTGCATTGCCCGCCACTGAGGCCAGCACCAGCGGCGAGGCGTTGAACAATGGCGCGCCCTCGCCTTTCGGTAGGCTCACGTTCGCTCCATGATCCAGGAGGAAACGCATCGCGTTGCTCGAGTTGGGATACTGGGCCGCTACCATGAGTGCTGTGTATTTGGTCTTGGCATGTGCGTTGATCTTTGCTCCTCGCTCCACCAGCAGCTTCGTTTTCTCGAGGTCGGGCTGAGCCAGCATCAGCAGCGTCGTGCCGCCCGATTTCGTCGCCACATTCGGGTCCAGTCCTTTATCGAGCAGACCCCGTAGGTCGGCTGGGCTTCCGAACAGCGCCTTCTCCACCCAAGGCTCGACATCTTTCAGCGAAGCCGCCTGCACCGCGGGAACCTCGGCTTTGCGAGCAGGTCCGAGCGAAGCGGCTAGCGCACGAACCGCCCAGCTTGCGCCCATGATCGAGATGAACTGATCATGCTCGTACGGATAGCCGGTCTCAATATACGGAGGGCTCACAGGAGCGGGTGGATGCACTCGTGAGACCACATGCCAGGAGCCATCCGGAGCCTGGGTGTCGAGTAGAAACTTCAGGCCCCGCTCGATGGCGGCATCGCTCACTGGCACGCCGCCAGATTCCTGTAGCGCGACCAGCGCTTCACCGGTCGAATAGGCATCGCTCGTGCGGCCATCACGCGATTTCCATCCTCCGTCGGCTTGCTGAGCGGCCTTGAGCGCAGACGCGAGCTTCGCGAGCGATTCCGGCTTCGCTCCGGCCCACTTCAATCCAAGTAACTGCATCGCGCGCTCCTCGGTCACACTCGGGCGTTGCGCGTCGAGCCAGTTACGCGCGCGCTCCACCCGCGACTTCGTTTCGGCCGCGAGACTAGGGTGGCCATGGAGTTGAACGGCACGCAGAGCAACTGCAGTAGCAGTCACTATGCTGTAGGACTGCGGAGGACGCACGTCGAGTGTGTCCCAGTGGCCGTCAGCCTTCTGGCGCGCCGCGATGAGACGGGCATAGACCGCGGTCACGAGATTTGGACGGACCCCGGCGGCCTCGGCTCCGAGCATCAGGTACGATTCGCTAATCGCCGGATCGATAACATGCGTAAACTGCACAGCGCGGTTGATGTCGCTAAACAGGGCGAAGTCACGTTCGGCAGTGGCCCGCCTAGCCGCCTCGTCCACAGGAATGCCGTGTTCCCTGGCGGCGCGGAACGCCAACGGCGGCAAAGACTGGTGATGGCACGAGTAGCAACTCTCCTTCCCGGCCCAATTTTTCTGCGATGCCTGAATCAGCGTGACAGCCTTTGCAGCAGCTTCGCGGACACGATCCGGTGAAACCTCTGATGCGAAAACTACGGATGAGGCGAGGCACGCAGACATTAGACATAAAATCCCCGACGTTCGCATGTGCCCGATCATATCAGAATGGCACAATAATACAAGCCATGACGGTATTCGCCGACCGCCTCATCCACTCCATCCGCGCCCGAGGAAATCCCTGCGTGGTTGGCCTGGACCCGCGCATCGATCTCATGCCGGCCTTCATCAAGTCGGGACGCGGCGAACCTTCGCGCGAGGTGATCTGCTCCATCATCACTGATTTTCACGAATTGGTCATCGACGGAGTCGCCGATCTTATTCCCGCCGTCAAGCCGCAGCTCGCATTTTTCGAGCAGTACGGATCGGCCGGCGTCGAGGCGTTCGAGAATACGGTCGCCTTTGCCAGGCAGCGCGGCCTGCTGGTCATCGCCGACGGCAAGCGCAACGACATCTCATCCACTGCCGAAGCCTACGCTGCGGCATTTCTCGGCGAAGCCGACGTCCTGGGCCACAAACAGAAAGCCTTCGACGCGGACGCCGCCACCGTGACTCCTTACCTAGGCCGCGACAGCCTATTACCGTTTGTCGAAGCCTGTGCCCGGTACGGTAAAGGACTGTTCATCGTTCTGAAAACCTCGAATCCCGGCTCACGCGATTTTCAGGATCAGCCGGTCGCGGCTACCGGGCGTCCTCTGTATGAGTCGATCGCCGTCACAGTGGACGAACTCGGACGCACGCTCATCGGCGAATCAGGCTATAGCTCCATCGGAGCGGTCATTGGCGCGACTTTCCCCGAGGACGGCCGCCAATTGCGCACTCTGATGCCTCGCGCACTCATCCTGGTTCCCGGTTATGGTGCGCAGGGAGGGAGTGCCGAGAGCGCCGCGGCGTGTTTCAATCCTGACGGGCTGGGTGCGGTGGTGAGTTCATCGCGTGGCATCACTTACAAATACGCCTCGCCTGATTTGCCTTGTCATTCCTTCGTGGCCTCCGTCCGCGAGAACACGCTGAGGATGATCGACGACATCACAAAGAAGCTAAGAAGTTCCTAGCCTCCTTTGGTATCTTGAAAGCCGGAGGTTTTATGTCTTTTTCCAATCGGCTCGTGATCGCGGCAATTTTTTCTACTGTTCTCGTTTCCGCTCAGAACAATAACAACTCTTTCACGCCCCGCTGGTGGGCCAAATATCAGACCCTGCTGACGAATGGCGCAAACGCCCCCGCGGGAATCACCAGCTCCGCGCCGGTAGTCGGAACCAACGTGGACGTGTCGAATGAGTGCGGTCCGCAGAGCGAGACTTTCATCACGCTGAACACCCTGAATGCGAAGTCGATCGCCGGCGGCTCGAATGAAATCTTCCGGGATCCGATGCGCGGCTATTCGTCCTCGGATGGTGGGGCCACCTGGACCGGCGTCGATCTGCCGCTTCCTCCCGCAATAGGTACCAACGGAACCGACTTTGGTTCCGACCCCAGCCTGGCCTTCGACACGCGAGGGAATGTGTTTTATAGCTACATCGTCGTGTTCTTCGGCCATGGCAATGGGATCAATGGCACTGAGCTGGCCGTAGCCCGTTCCACCGATGGCGGCAAAACTTACCCCTCCGCCAATTTCTTTTCCTTCTCCGGCGGCAGTGACCATTTCAACGACAAACCGATGATCGCCGCCGATACGAATCTAAACAGCCCCTTCCGCGACAATATCTATCTGACTTGGGACGCGGCCAGCGGCGGATCGACCAGCGGCGGCATCCGTTTCGCACGCTCCACCGATCACGGCGCCAGCTTTTCCATCGTCCGCATCGATAATCCGAAAGGCCCGGGACGAGTCATCGCGGCCCAGCCGTTTGTCGGCCCTAACGGGGAAGTATATGCAGCCTGGAACGATATCGCAGCCAATACGATCGCCTTTAATAGCTCCTTCGATGGTGGTGTGACATTTGGCACGCCCGGTGTCATTGCCAGCAAGTCGATCGCATTTGATATCGGAATCCCTGCCATCTCGTTCCGGCGGGCTTTGATCTATCCCTCCTGCGATGCTGATCGTTCCAGCGGTCCTCATCAAGGACGGCTGTATTGCTCCTGGACGGATCTGGCTTCCAACGGCGTGAACACAGATATCTTCACTGCTTTTTCTGATAACAAGGGCTCCTCCTGGTCGGCTCCCCAGCGTGTTGCCGACAGCTTGAGCGGCTCGGTCGACCGGTTCTATCAGTGGCTCTCGGTCGACGCCGTGACCGGAGAAGTAACCATATCGTTCTACGATACGCGCAACGACACCACGGGCCAGCGATTCATCACTGACGTCTATTTCAGCCGTTCGTCCGATGGAACCAGCTGGCTTTCTCCTAATTCTCGTGTGACCACCGCCAGCTCCAATGAGCACGATTGCAACGGCGTGTTTCCTTGCAGCGCCATCGATTATGGCAATCAGTACGGCGACTATGAAGGCCTGGTTTCCTTTAACGGAATTTCGCATGCCATCTGGACCGACAGCCGCGACCAGTTGAACTTCGCCCCAGGCTGCCGAACTAACCTGGCCATGGAAGAAGTCTTCACTGCGACCATTCGCTAGCAGATGTCACAGAGGACCACTATTGCCCCCATGCTCTCGGTTCGAAACGGAGCGCGGGCGATCGTGTTCTATAAGGCGGCCTTCGAGGCGCGTGAATTGTTCCGCATCGACGCCGAGGATGGAGCGGTGGTCGCCCGGCTGGGCGTTGCGGATGCGGAATTTTGGGTTGCTGACGAGTCGCCAGAGCATTTGAACTTCAGTCCGGAGTCTCTGGGCGGTGGTTCTGTGCGCATGGTGATGACTGTGGAGGATCCGGATGGTGCGTTTGAGCGAGCCGTCGCATCGGGAGCCACGGTTGTCTCGCCCGTCAGCGATCAATATGGTTGGCGCCTCGGACGAGTTGTCGATCCGTTCGGACACCATTGGGAAATCGGCAAACCACTAGCGATTGGATCGTGAGTTTGGTTGGTCTAGCGGCTCGCCTCGGAAGGACTCAATCTTTTTCTCATGGTGAAAAGCGGCGTCCCAAATAGATCGCTCGGACCGTCGGGAGTGCGGCAAAAGCCGAATCTCTCATATAAACGAATGGCTGAAATGAGAAATGGGGTTGTCGTCAGAAGGAGCGTCTCAAGGCCGTGCTCGATTGCGAAGGTCTCAGCTTGCTGTAAGAGGGCTTCGCCGGTTCCCTTGCCGCGGGCTGTCGGAAGCACACCCATTCCGCGTACGTAGAGCGCTCGCCCTCTTGCTACCGCGGCTACCGTGCCGCAGATTGAATCCGCCCACAGCGCGACCCAGACCGGACCTTCGGTAATCCGAACCAGTACTTCTTCGACGCCGATGGCCGTCGCCGCAAAGCCTTGAGAAGTGTAGAGCGGCCGAAACTCGGCAAAAGTATCATGCAGGATGCCTGCAATTGCCGGTGCATCTTCCGCCACTGCCGTGCGGACCCTCACATCAGCCATTTTCGCAACTGTCTCCCTCCCTGCGGTACCCTGAAGGAAACGCCGAGGTCCACTATGAATACGCTCGCACTGTCGCTTCTGCTGAGTTCTGTTCCGCTGTTCTGCGCCGACGAGGCCCTCCCTAAGGCCGAAACCGTTCTGGATCGGTCGATAGAGGTCACGGGCGGCAAGGCCGCTTTTGAAAAGCGTCACAACGAGGTCATGCACGGCTCCATGGAATTCACGGGCCGCGGCATCAAAGGGACCATGACGGTATATCAGGCCGAACCCGACAAGAACCTCGCAGTCATCGAAATCGAAGGCATCGGAAAGATCGAATCCGGCAGCAACGGTGAAATTGCCTGGGAAAATTCCGCTTTGCAAGGCCCTCGCATCAAACAAGGCGACGAAAAGGCGGGCTCTCTTCGCGACGGCACGTTCAACGCTGCGCTGAATTGGCGAAAGCTGTACACCAAGGCGGAAACAGCGGGCGTCGAAACCGTGGAGGGCCACGAGTGTTACAAAATAGTGCTCACTCCAAAAGATGGCAAGCCGGCCAACGAATTCTTCGATAAGAAATCCGGACTTCTGATCAAGACCACCGTCACTCGCAACACGCCCATGGGAGAGATCACCGCCGAAGTCGTCGCCGACGACTATCGAAAAGAGGGCGATATCATGGTCCCGCATAAAATGATCAATCGCGCCGCCGGCCAGGAGTTTCTGATCGCGGTCGAGAAGATGGAGGTCAATGTCGACTTGCCAAAGGATCGCTTCGACCTGCCGCCCGAGATCCAGGGCCTGTTGAAGAAAGCGCCGCAAGCCGCGGCGAAGCCCACTCCCACGCAAGCGCCGGTAGCTTCGAGCAGCACTGGCGGCAGCAGCGACAGCGGGGGCAAGTTAAGCATCTATATGGCCGGCAAGCCCATGGCGTCTGAGACCTATACGGTTGACAAGTCAAACGGCAAGATCGAAGTAAGCGGCTCCGGCAACGCCACCATGGGCACCATGAAGATCGATATCGAGCAGTTCAAAGTGGTCACCGATGACAAGTATCAGCCACTCGAAGCCCGCGCTAAAGCCAAGCTCGGCCAGATCCCGATGAATGTGAAGACTACCTTCGCAGAAGGAAAGGCGAGCAGCGAAATCGACAACGGACAGGGACCGAAGACCCGGGAAGACAGCGTGTCGCCCGGTGCGATTGTCGTCAATGCCAATCTTCCGCTCTATCCATGGAGTTTTCTGGCCATGCGGGCCGATTTGACAAACCAAGATCCGCAACAGTTTCCAGTCTACGTTCTCGGTCAGGCAGAGGTGTCTGCCACGGTCGTTTTTAAAGGCCGCGAGCCGGTTGAGTTCGCCAACAAGACCGCTGACCTGAATCACATTACAATGAACACCAAAACACCGCAGGGCCAGGCCATTAGCATGGATCTTTGGCTGGACGACAGCCGCAAAGTGATCAAGATTGCTGTTCCTTCCATGGGCGTGGAAGCATATCAGGACGGCTTCGATCGAAAGGCGCCGCCGGAGGCCCCGGCCAACGATTCGAAAGGTGGCGATAAGCCGCCCAAACAGTAGTTCGAGAATTGGAAGGCCTCGAGAGTGCAAAGTTTGACGAATGCCGGTGTGCTCGTAACAGGTGCGGGACGAGGCATCGGTAAGAGGCTGGCGATCGGGTTCGCCACCGCCGGCTGTCGAGTGGGCCTGCTGGCTCGCAGTAAGGCCGAACTTGACCTGGCGCATCTGGAAATCGAGCACGCCGGGGGTAATGCCCTTCGCATCCGCGCCGATGTCACCGATTTCGAGCAGGTCACCGCGGCGGTGGACCGCATGCGCGTACACTACGGCGGCGTGCAAGTTCTGATTTGTGCGGCGGCCATCCAAGGACCCATCGGGCCACTGGTGGAACAATCCCCCAAGGCTTGGGCTGAGACCATCCAGACCAATCTCGTCGGCGTGATGAATGCGTGCAAGGCCGTGCTGCCGCACATGATCGAGCAGCGCTCAGGCAAGATCATCGTGCTGGGCGGCACCGGCGCAACCGCGGCGCGGCCCAATCTCTCTGCTTACGCCGCCGCCAAGGCCGGACTGGTGCGCTTCGTCGAAACCGTAGCCGAAGAAATTCGCGACCATAACGTCCAGATCAACTGCATGGGGCCTGGCGGCGCTTACACCCACATGACGGACGAGATTCTTCGCGCCGGTGAAAAGGCCGGCTGGAAGGAAACGGAGGAGGCTCTAGAACTCCGCCAAACCGGCGGCGTGGCTCCCGACAAGCAGATCCAGCTCGCCTTGTTTCTCGCTTCCGAGCAGTCCAACCACATCAGCGGCAAATTGATTCAGGTCTCCGACGATTGGAACAAGCTCAAAGACGCGAATCTCCACCCCGAGATCTATACTCTTCGGCGCGTTCAAAAGATGTGAAGCGGAGAGTGGGCGGTTGAAGACCTACACCTTCAAAGTCGTCGTGGAGCCAGATGAGGATCGCTGGCACGCTTATTGCCCAGCCCTGGAAAGGCAGGGTGCATCTACCTGGGGGCACACTCGCGAGGAGGCGCTGAAGCATATCGACGAAGTGGTTCAACTCGTTGTGGAAAGTATGGTCGAGCATGGTGATAAGCTGCCCGAAGAAACCACGGACGAAGTTCAGATCACCGTCGAGCCACGCGTTACAGTTAATGTCTGATTCATGGGCGTCGACTATGCGCTGCCGCGCAACCTGACCCCGTGAAATGGCACCGCCGGACGTAGGAGGGCTTAAAAAGCTGCTGAAAAAAGTGCAGAGGCAACGAAGTCTCTTGCCGAGACGGGACAAAGGGCGTGGGGAGCGTTATCAAAGTCGGGTGTTTTGTAAATTAATACCTTGTAGAATCGCTGAACCGAGTACTAGCCATACTCACTTAAACAAAGTCCAACGCTGGCGAGTTTCCTATTTCGCAACTGCTTGTGGTTTGAGTTTCGGGCTCCAGCGCATTTTATCGTGAATTGTTTTGGGAATTAATCAGTTATCAAAGTTGATATACTCTAAGCCACGGGGAGGGCGGTGAGAATGCTAAAGGTTTTCGTATTTCTGGGATGTATCGTGCTCAGTAGTGCAGCTCTGACGGGAGGAACATTTACCAACACCGGAAGCGCGACCTTGGTGTGCCTGGGTGACAGTGGTTCCCGAATTCTTCAAGAAAGCGGGACAGGCATTAACCTGGCTTGCAACCAATCTACTGAGAGTGGGGGTGCTATTTCCGGTTCGGTCGCCGATCTAGCGACTCAAGCATCCGTGGGCATTATTGGCGGTGTGTTACCCGATGCATTCTCTTTTCAGAGTACATTCAAGGATTCGGTCCTAGCCGTTGGAGGAACCGGACAGGGTACCGTGGAATTTACACTGACCTACGGTTGGACCCTGTCCTTCAACGACAGTGGCTTTGGAACGATGTCTTCTGATTTCCTATTTGGCGGGATACCTGTATGGAGCAAGAGTGATCAAAGCTGCCAATTCGGAGAGCCATGTTGGTCGTTTTTTTTCGCTTGCCCGAATCCAAAAACTTTCGGTTGCCCCCTGAACGTTACCACTATCATCGATGAGCCGATCACGTACGGCATTCCATTCTCTTACCAAGCGGACGTATCATCTTTCGGGGGCGCTGGCATCTACGCCGTGCAAAATGGATTGAATATCTCGGCGATGCTAATCACAGGCGGGCAATTGATCGAAGCGCCAGAACCATCGAGTCTGTGGCTTAGCAGTGTTGTATTACTGTGGCTGCTGTTTCGCTCTTCACGCAGGCTTCCTTCGCCGAGAAGGCATAACTTTAATCAGAAAGCCTATTCCAGAGTCATCGGGCTAGATATTAATCCGACGGTAGTGATCCAGTCGGCTACTCGGTAGAGCGACCCTCTTCAAATAAATCCTTCAGCGAAACCCGAAAGGCACTCGCAATTTTGACCAGCGTCCGAATACGAGCCGCCGTTCTCTAAAGCGTCTGAAACTCATCCGATAATCAGGAGCCCTCGGATTCTGTATCCTGTAGTCATGACCCGGCTCGCGATCTGCCTCATTCTGGGCGCGGCTTTGTCGCTCAGCCTCTCCGCCCAGCCCAAGAAAAAGAAAATTCTGGCCATCGGCGCGGTCGCCGGATACCAGCACGATTCGGTTTCGCACTCCCTCGCCACCATCGAACAGATCGGCCGCAAGTCCGGCGTCTACGACACCTACATCCGGACCGACACGCAACTAATCACCAAGCAGAAGCTGGCTGCCGGAAACGCCAAGAACCTCGACTATTTCGACGCCGTGGTTTTCTACACCACCGGCGAACTGGACATGACCCCGCAGCAGAAGAAAGACCTTCTAGCATTCGTCCACGATGATGGAAAAGGCTTCATTGGCGTACACAGCGCAACCGACACCTTCTATGAATGGCCCGAGTACGGTGAAATGACCGGCGGCTACTTCAAGGAACACCCGTGGGGTGTCTTCGAAGCGCCCGTGATCGTCGAAGACTCCAACTTCCCTGGCATGCAGGATTTTCCGCGCCAGTTCGTCTTCAACGACGAGATGTATCAGGAGCGCAACTTCTCCCGCGACAAGACTCATGTCATCGCGCGCCTGGACGCCTCGAAGCTCGATCTCAGCAACCCTAAGGTGATGCCCGAACATCGCACCGACAAGGATTTCCCGATCATTTGGGCGAAGATGTACGGCAAGGGCCGCGTCTACTACAACACGCTAGGCCATCGCGAGGAGACCTGGGATCGGCCCGACGTGCAAAAGATGTACCTGGAAGCCATCAAATGGGCGCTGGGGATGTCTAATGCCGATGTGACGCCGCATCCGATGCCGACGGCAACACGCTGACGCCGTTCTCCTGCCGCTTCAACTGTCCGCACGCCGCAAAAATGTCACGCCCGCGCGGCTTGCGCACAAAGCACGGTATCGATCGCCTGATAATCGCCTGGAACGCCTGCACTCGCTCGGCATCGGGAGTTTCAAACCGAATCCCCGGCCCCGGATTCAGCGCGATAAGGTTCACCTTCGCGTCCAAATGAGCCAGAAGTTTCACCACCCGGCGCGCGTCGGCATCGGTGTCGTTCACACCCTTAAGCAGCACGTATTCAAAGGTCAGCTTTTCCCATGTTCGCAGCGGATAAGCCTTACAGGCCGCCAACAGATCCTTCAGCGAATACTTACGCGTGATCGGCATCAGCTCGCGACGCTGCTCTTCGGTGGATGCATTCAGTGAGATCGCCAGCTTGGGCCGGATCGGTTGGCGGCCCAGTTCAATGATCTTCGGAATGATGCCCGCGGTCGACAGCGTAATCCGGCGCGGCGAGAGTCCGATGCCCTGGGGATCGGTCAGCAGCCGGGTGGCTTTGACTACGTTGGCCAAGTTCAGTAGCGGTTCGCCCATTCCCATCATCACGATGTTGAGCCGGCCTGTTTCGGTCGCCAGTTGATGCGTCCGCATTACGAACAGGACTTGCCCCACGATCTCACCCGCTGTCAGATTCCGCTCCAGCCCCATCTGCGCTGTCAGGCAAAACTGGCAATTCACCGGACATCCGACCTGACTCGAAATGCAGATCGTGTCCCGGCCCTCCTCGGGCATCAGAACCGTCTCCACGGTCCGCTGGTCCTCTAGTCCGAGCAGATATCGCCGCGTTCCGTCGCTCGAATGGAACTCGGTTACGAGCTTCGGAAGCCCCATTGATAGCCGAGAAGCCAAATCTTTTCTTAGATTTAAGGGGAGGGTGGAGACATGATCGAGATCAGCTACTCTTTGCCGGTACACAGCCTCATAAACCTGCTGGGCCCGAAATGCCGCGTGGTGCGCTCCGAGGGCTTCTTTAAGATCCGCAAGTTCTAGTCCTACAATACTTTGCACTGCTTTTCACTATATCACGCCGGGCTTCCGTGGACGCGATAAAATAGAACTAGTGGCCACAATCATCGAGATCGCACCGCGCAAGATCCCCGATATCGACAGCACTACGTTGCCAAACGGCGTGCGTGTGATCACCGAACACATGGCCCACGTTCGATCAGTTTCTCTGGGCATCTGGATCGGTACCGGCTCGCGCTGCGAGACGCCTGAGGAAAACGGGTTGTCACATTTCATCGAGCACATGGTCTTCAAGGGGACCACCCACCGGTCGGCTGAGGACATCGCCCGGTCGGTGGATTCAATCGGCGGAGGACTAGACGCTTTTACCGCCAAGGAAATGGTCAGCTATAACACCAAAGTGCTCGACGAACATCTTCCGTTGGCCTTCGATGTTCTCGCGGACATGGTTTTGAATCCACTGTTCCGCGACGACGATATCGAAAAGGAAAAGGGTGTCATTCTCGAAGAGCTGAAGATGGAGGTCGATAATCCCGAGTACCTCCTGCACGAGATCTTTTCGAGTAATTTCTGGAAAGATCATCCGCTGGGCAAACCGATCCTCGGCACCAAGGAAACGGTAAAGAATTTCAATCGGGCGAGGATTCAGGATTATTACCACCGCTATTATTCGCCGTCGAATATCCTGATCACCGCCGCCGGTAACCTGAATCATGACCGCCTGGTGGATCTGGCACGAGAGCACTTCGAGGACCTGCGAGTAAACGGCCACCCCTCGCCCGGCCATCCGCCCGTGCCGCACTCGCGCCTGGTATTCCGTAACAAGACCTCGCTCGAGCAGACTCATCTTTACCTCGGCGTCCCCGCTTATCCGTTTCCGCACGAAATGCGCTTTGCCTGTTATGCCTTGAACACCGTGCTCGGCGGCGGCATGAGCTCGCGACTCTTTCAGAACATTCGCGAGAAGCAGGGTCTGGCATATGCGGTTTACTCCGAGCTCGGCATGTATCGCGACACCGGATGCCTGGCCATCTACGCTGGCACATCGGTGGAATCAGCCCGCCAAGTGATCGATTGCATCGTGAAGGAGTTCCGCGAGCTCAAAGAGCACCTGGTCCCGGAAGAGGAATTGCGGCGGGCCAAGGATCATCTGAAAGGCTCGTTCATGCTAGGGCTCGAATCCACCTCCAGCCGCATGGGCAACCTGGCGCGCCAGGAGTTGTACTTCAAGCATTTCTTCACTCTGGACGAAATGCTGCAAAGCATCGAGAACGTCACCGCCGAGCAGATTCAGCACATCGCACAGGAGTTTTTCAATCCCAAGAACATCGCGCTGGCGGTGCTGGGCAACCTGGGTGAATTTCGCGTCAAGCGTGAGGACCTCGCCTGCTAAAACTTAAAGGTCGCGCGGTGGCACAGGCATTCTTGCCTGTGTTGCTTTTTGCCTCGACTGTATTCGCCCTCGACCTCAACAAGCTCACGCCCCAAGGTTACGTGAGCGATTTCGCGCATGTGCTCGACAATTCTTCCCGGCTGCGTCTGGAAGCCTACTGCGGACGCGTCGAGCAGGTCACCGGCGTCCAGATGGCCATCGTCACCATCGATACCTTGGACGGCGAGCCGATTGACGACGTCACCAATACCCTATATCGCAAATGGGGCGTCGGCAAGAAGGGCAAGGACGAAGGCATCATGCTGCTGCTGGCGATCAAGGACCACCGCGATCGCCTCGAAATCGGCTATGGCCTGGAGCCGCTTCTGCCCGACGGGTTCGACGGAAGCGTGCTGCGCGAAGCCCGCCCGTTGTTGCGCCAGAATGCTTATGGCCCGGCGCTGTTTGCCGCCGCCCAGGAGATGGGCAGCCGGATCGCCGCTGCCAAAGGTGTGACGTTGGATGTCAGCCTGCGGCCGCAGCGCCGCGTCGTCGGACAACGCCCGGGTATTCCCTGGCCGTTTATTATCATCGGAATCATCGTCTTGCTGGTGCTCATGCGCGGTGGCGGTGGTGGTGGCTTCTTAACCGGCATGATTCTCGGTAACCTATTAGGGCGCGGCGGTGGTGGCGGCGGATGGGGTGGCGGTGGGTTTGGCGGTTATGATTCGGGTGGTGGCGGCGGTGGTGGAGGCTTTGGCGGTTTTGGAGGAGGCGATTCCGGCGGCGGCGGCGCCTCCAGCGACTGGTAAACATGGAACAAAAGCTCCAGGAGTTAGTCGATCGTCTTCGCAAGGCCGAGCGTGACCGGCTCGTGTCCGTGATTCTGTATGGCTCGGCGGCGTCCGGCAATCATCACGGCGAGTATTCCGATTTGAATGTCCTGTGCGTGCTCACGCGCGTTACGCCGGCGGAACTGGCCGACGCCGAGCCTATCTTTAAGTGGTGGCGCGCTCAGGGCAATCCCTCGCCGCTGCTCTTGAGCGAGGAAGAGGTCCATCACTCGACCGACTGTTTTCCCATCGAATTTCACGATATCGAAGAACGGCGGCGGGTTCTGTTCGGTCCCGATGTCGTCGAGAATCTGGTCATCGACAAGATCTTCTACCGGGCGCAGGTCGAGATGGAATTGCGGACCAAACTTCTGCGATTGCGGCAGAAAGCCGGGAGCGTACTTTCCGACAAGACCGCGCTGCTGCGGCTGATGATCGATTCCGTTCCGAATTTCCTGGTGCTCTCCCGGCATGCGTTGCTCGTTTCCGGACTGCCGGCGGGCCACCAAAAGCGTGAAATTGCGCGTGAGCTCAAGAGTATCGGAGTGGATCCTTTTCCGTTTGATACACTGCTGGACTTGCGTGAGCAGAAGAAAAAAGCCGGCGAAGTGGATCCCGAAGCGCTGTTTGAGAGCTATTTAAGACAGATCGAAACCGTGGTTGCGCACGTAGACCGCCTGGAAAAATGAGGGAATGAGGATCACATGAAATTTGCACTTGTCATCATTGCTGTTTTGATTTTGATAGCCCTGGGAATCTTCGGCTGGGCCATGGGCGCGAAAAATACGCTGGTCACCGAGCGCGAGTCCGTGAATGGGGCATGGGCGCAAGTAGACGTCGCACTGCAGCGTCGCGCGGATCTGATTCCCAATCTGGTGGAGACGGTCAAAGGGTTCGCCAAACAGGAGCAGGCCGTCATCAAGGAAGTGACCGACGCTCGCGCAGCGTTGGGCGGCGCTCGCACTCCGTCAGAAAAGATCCAGGCCAATTCGCAGTTGGATGGCGCGCTGAGCCGCCTGCTGGTGGTGGTGGAGAACTATCCGCAACTCAAATCCAACGAGAATTTCCTGCGTCTGCAGGACGAGCTGGCCGGTACCGAAAACCGCATCGCGGTCGAGCGCCGCAAGTATAACGAGACGGTGCAGAAATATAACACCGATATCGAGCTGTTTCCTAACAATATCGCGGCTTCCATGTTCGGCTTCCAGCGCAACGACGCGTACTTCAAGACCGAGGGAAACGCCCGCAACGCCCCCAAAGTCGCCTTCTGATTGCCCCGTGGCGTGGCGCACGCCCGTCGTCAGAACTTGTGTGAACACCTAACTTAACTAACCGGGGCCGCCCCAATCTCAGCCGCCCGCTCCCGCCACTGCTTGGCTTCTTCGGTATGGCCCATCCGCTCTTCCACGTCGGCGAAGGTCTCGAGCGCCCGCGCCAGTTGCGGGCCGCCCCTTCGCTCCAACGTTCCGATCGCCTGCATCAGTAGCTCGCGCGCTGGAGCAATGCGTCCGCCTTTCAAGTACAACGCCGCCAGATGGACCTGGACGTCGGTCGCCTCTTCGCGATTGCCGCCCACTTGGCGAGCTTTTAGCGACAGCACTCGTTCATACTCGCTCACCGCGCCCGCCAGATCGCCCGACTGCTCTAGGGACGCTGCCAAGTTATAAAGCGCCTCCGTGGCTGCGTTCGATTCCGGACCAGAGGTCTCTTGGTGAATCGCTAGCGCGCGCCGAAGACAGCGCTGTGCCTCCGCATGATTGCCGTGCTGGCGTGAAAGCATGCCCAATTGAGAGAGCGATTGGGCGGTCTCCACGTGATTGGCGCCGAAAGCCTGCTCGGCCAGAGTGGCCGCCTGTTGAAAGGCTTCAAACGCCTCTTCCTTTCGACCGCTCTTCAACAACGCTGTTCCCAGCTTCCGTGCGCACGTCGCCAGCCGTGCCCGGTCGGGCTGCGATTGCCCGGCTTCCAGCGTCGCGATCTCCCGGATAGTTTGCTCGGCATCGGAATACTTCTCTTGACTGATCTGGACATCCACCAGACCCTCCATGGCCTTGGCGTGCAGCGCATGCCCGCCCGACGCCACCGCCAGTTCGATCGCCGCTCGCGCCGTCTGCTCAGCCTGGTTCAATTTGCCCTGCATCCGTTGTGCCTTTTCGAGGTGTAGCAGAAAACCGACGCGTTTCTTCGAAGAGTAGCGGCGTTCCGTCAATGCCGCACTCAGATGTTTCTCCGCCTCGCTCCAGTTCCGCGTTCCAAGGTGCCGCTCCGCCTCCGATACGTTCAGGTTGCGTTTGCGATGCCACTCCTTGACATGTGGCGTAACCCACACTGCGAACCTTATGCCCAGCCGAAAGATTCGCGTGATGCTGATCATAGCCCTAACGTCTGAATCGGTTCGCCCGGCCCGGGACTTTAGCCGCCCACTGCCCTTCTGTTTCGGGCCCGATAACTATTCTGGAGTGAGCTTCCTAATACTGTTCGCTTTTACCGTGATGGTGAATGTTTTGTCTTGGATGTCGAGCATCCGCTCCCTGCTCCGACTATCTGGTGAAAGCGCACGGAGCGGTGCTAAAAGCGCGCAAACTGGTGCGAAAATCGAAAGGAGCAGACGATATGAAGTACATTTTGATGATGAACTGCCCGAAAACGGGCTACGATACCTTTGGCTCGATGCCGAAGGACGATATCAAGGCGCACATCGCGTTCATGCACAGTTTCAACAAAGCTCTTCGCGAATCCGGAGAGTTGGTTTCGGCCGAAGGCTTGGCCGACCCGAAACAGGCCAAACTTGTGCGAGCCGGAAAGGATGGCGAGCCGATCACCGATGGCGTGTTCCCGGAAGCCAAGGAGTATCTCGCCGGCTACTGGATCATCGAGGTCGACAATCCGGAGCAGGCCTATAAGATCGCAGCCCGGGCGTCGACAGCTCCTAGGCCCGGCGGGGCTCCGTCAAACATGCCGATCGAAGTGCGTCAAGTGATGAGCAGTGCGCCCACCGAGTGGCTGTGACAAGATCGGCTATGACGCCGCTGGACGCCGCCTTCGAACACCTGTTGCGCGACCTTGCGCCTCAGGTGCTCGGCGCGATCATCCGCCGTTTCCGCGACTTCGGCGACGCCGAGGACGCCGTTCAGGAGGCATTGCTCGCGGCGGCTATACAATGGCCGCGCGACGGCGTTCCCGATAATCCCCGGGCCTGGCTGATTCAGGTGGCCTCCCGGCGTATGACCGATCACCTGCGCAGCGAGATGGCCCGCAGACGCCGGGAAACCGCTGCGTCCGCGGAGCTCGAAAATCTGGCGCCTGCGGCGGACATCGAGATTGAACCGGACCAGGATGACGCGCTGGTCCTGCTCTTTATGTGCTGTCATCCCGCCCTCACTCCGTCATCGGCGATCGCCCTGACGCTGCGCGCCGTGGGAGGCTTGACTACCGCCGAAATCGCGAACGCGTTCATGGTTCCCGAGGCCACCATGGCGCAGCGCATCAGCCGGGCCAAGCAAAGCATCAAGGCGTCGGGTGTGCCATTCTCCCTGCCCACCACGTCGGGAAACCAGGAACAGACCCAACGGCTTCGTGCTGTCCTGCACGTGTTGTACTTGATTTTCAATGAAGGCTACACCAGCAGCGCCGGCCCACACCTGCAGCGCACCGAGCTGTCCACTGAGGCGATCCGGTTGACCCGGACCGTTCACAAGCTGCTGCCGGACGATGGCGAGGTCGCCGGATTGCTCGCGCTCATGCTTCTGACCGATGCGCGCCGCGCGGCACGGACCGGCCCGGACGGTGAGTTGATTCCGCTCACCAAACAGGATCGAGCTCTGTGGGATTCGAAGTCCATCGCCGAAGGCGTCGCGCTGCTCACAACCGCGTTGTCGAAAGGCTCCATCGGCCCCTACCAGCTACAGGCCGCCATCGCCGCCGTGCATGACGAAGCGCCCCGCGCCGATGACACCGACTGGCCGCAGATCCTGGCGCTGTATGACCTCCTAAAACGCATGTCTGACAATCCGATGGTAATGCTGAATCACACCATCGCCGTGGCCATGGTGCACGGCCCATCCGCGGGACTCGAGCGCCTAAAGGACCTGGACGCCGATGGGCGGCTAGCCGGCCATCATCGCGTGGATGCCGTTCGTGCCCATCTGCTGGAATTGGCCGGCGACCATCCAAGCGCGATCGCACACTACCAGATTGCCGCCGCCCGGACGACGAGCCTCCCCGAACGGAATTACCTCATCACCCAAGCCGCCCGGCTGCGAGAGAACGCAGGCTGAACAAACCGGCAACTAGACGGTTGCGCTTTTGGTGAGATGCTGCTAATATGCAACCTGGAGGTTGTATATGAATCCCGGAGTCGCTCCCAATATGGATCGTATCGAAAAAAGCATTCTTCTCCGCGTGCCGCGTGCTCGCGTCTGGAAGGCCCTAGCCGACGCCGAGGCGTTTGGCAAATGGTTCGGCGTTAAGTTAAAGGGGACCTTTGCGCCGGGGGCTCGCTTGGAAGGAAAGGTGACACATAAAGGCTACGAGCATTGTCCGTTTGAGATCACGATCGAACGAATGGAACCTGAGCGGCTACTTTCCTGGCGATGGCACCCCAACGCTATCGATCCTAAGACCGATTACTCGGCGGAGCCTACTACTCTGGTCGTCTTCGAACTCAAGGAAGTGGCGGACGGGACGTTGCTAACGGTTGTGGAATCGGGTTTCGAAGGGATTCCGTTGACCCGCCGCCCAGACGCCTATCGAAGCAATGACCAAGGTTGGGCTGCTCAGATGAAAGCTATCGAGAAGTATGTCAGCGAAACCGCTTAATGCCCGTTCGGAAAGCGCTCGTACGAAGCGCCAGGGGATCGAAAAAACGGCCTTGATCTTTGCGGCGCTCGGCGACGACAACCGTCTACGTCTGGTTTCGCGCTTGTCCGCCGATGGACCGATGTCCATCGCTCGGCTCACCGAGGGTGGTTCCGTGACGCGCCAGGCTGTTACGAAACACCTGCAGGTGTTGGCGAAGGCCGGCCTGGCGTCCAATTCCCGCCTGGGAAGGGAGAGCGTCTGGGAGTTAGAACAACAACCGCTTGACGCCGCTCGGCAATGCCTGGACGGCATTTCAGCCCAGTGGGATGCGGCCCTCGATCGCTTGCGGAAATTCGTGGAAGGATAGCGAACGGCGCCATCTCAACGATGAGCTACACTGTACAAAGGAGATGGAACAATGGCAAACGATCCGAAAGATCCTAAGAACAATGACGAGCCTTCGAGCGACCTTCACCGGCGCGACTTCGTAGCTATGTCCGTGGCAGCGGGCCTCGCCGCGGCAGGTTCGGCCTCGGGCGCCGGAATGCCCGTGGTTGAAACCGACGTCGAGATCAAAACGCCCGATGGCACCTGCGACGCCGCTTTCATTCACCCCAAGAGCGGTTCCCATCCCGGTGTGCTCATTTGGCCCGACGCATTTGGATTGCGGCCCTCCATGCGCGAAATGGCCAAGCGCCTTGCGGCTGAGGGATATTCCGTCCTGGTACCCAATCCTTTCTATCGCGTGGGCAAAGCTCCTTTCTACACGGATGCTTCCACCGTCAACTTCCAGACCGAACGTCCTAAGATCGGGCCGCTGATGGCCTCGGTGAATGCCTCCGGCAATGCCGAGAAAGATGCCGTCGCTTACATCGCCTTCCTGGATGCGCAAAAACAGGTCAACAAATCGAAAAAGATCGGCACTCAGGGTTATTGCATGGGCGGCGCGTTAGTCGTGAGGACTTGTGCGACCGTGCCCGACCGTGTAGGCGCCGGAGCCTCGTTCCACGGCGGCGGACTGGTCACCGACAAACCCGACAGTCCGCATCTGCTTGCACCCAAGATCAAGGCTCGCATGTATTTCGGTATCGCGTCGAATGACGACATGACCCAGCCAGACGCGAAAGTTAAGCTCAAGGAGGCGTTTCCAACCGCCGAGATCGAAGTATATTCGGAGTCCATGCATGGCTGGTGCGTACCGGACATGCCGGCTGGGGCTGGCAAACCGATTTACAACAAGCCGGATGCCGAGCGCGCCTGGGGCAAACTCGAAACGTTATACAAGACCTCGCTGGCCTGAAGCTCCAAAGCCGCCGCGCTAACGTTTCTCAGCTATCTCCATAGACTGGTATAGCTGCTCCATGAACGACTTTGGCATCGTCGCTGCACAGGAATAGGATAACGCGCGCGATGTCTTCGGGCTTCGGCCACTTCGCGAAGTCCGCGCCGGGCATTGCTTTCCGATTTGTTTCTGTATCGATGATGCTGGGCAGAATGGAGTTGACGCGTACTCCCGTGCCCTTCAGATCGGCGGCGAGGGAATCCATCATGGCTACCGCCGCAGCCTTCGATGCCGCGTAGGCGGCGACGCCTGCTTCGTGATCCAGCGCAGCTTTGGACGCAACATTTACGATGACGCCTTTACTCCGCCGAAGCATCACCTTCGCCGCTGCCCGCGACAATATGAAACCGGAGCGAAGGTTCAGTGCCAGCATCTGGTCAAGAACCTTAGCTTCCAGTTCCCATAACTTTATGCCGCCGGCGTAACCACCCACGGAATTCACCAGGACATCAAGCGTCTTATTCTCGACGCCGATTCCTTGCATGAGTTGCTCAACCGCGGCTTCATCGGTCACGTCGACTCGCCGCCCCGTGAGCCTGGAGGCATTTGTGCCCGACTCGCTCTTCAAGCCGGCAAATTCCCGATCGTCTCGATAGGTGACGATCAACTCGGCGCCCTCCCTCAGGAACGCGAGGCTTACAGCGCGCCCCAATCCTCCCGTACCGCCGGCCACCAATGCAACTTTCCCTGCGAATTTCATTTCTTATTTGCGCGCCGCGCCTTTCAAGAAGTTGCCCTCGCGCAGCTCCGCGAATGCCTCTTGAAGCTGCTGCTGCGTATTCATCACGATCGGTCCGTACCAGGCTACTGGCTCTGCGAGCGGCTTTCCGGATACAAGCAGGAACCGGATTCCGTCTTCCCCGGCCTGCACCACTAGCTCATCTCCGCGATCGAAGAGTACCAGCGATCTATTCTCCGCTTGCGATGGAGGCGTTGTATCCGCCCACCCGACAGGTTCCGTTGGCACCGCCAGCGGTCCGGAGGCGTTACAGAACTTGCCGGCGCCCGCGAAGACGTAGGCAAAGGCGTGGTGCGTAATTTCCACTGGTAGCGTTTTCCTGCGGCCAGGCGGTACTGTCACATCGAGATAGATCGGATCGGCAGCGATCCCATCCACGGGGCCTTTCTTGCCCCAAAATGTCCCACAGATAATCCGTACTTCCGTTCCATCATCGTCCTTGATCGCGACGATATCGGGCGACTTCACCTCCTGGTAGCGCGGCGCGGTCATTTTGAGCGACGAAGGAAGGTTGGCCCACAACTGAAAACCGTGCATGCGGCCGGCATGATCGCCCTTCGGCATTTCCTGATGAATGATCCCACTGCCCGCCGTCATCCATTGCACGTCACCGGCGGCAATTGCGCCGCTATTCCCCATGCTGTCGCCATGCTCCACGGTTCCAGCCAAAACATAGGTGATCGTTTCGATCCCGCGGTGAGGATGCCAGGGAAAGCCTGCCAGATAATCCTGCGGAACGTCATTGCGGAAGTCATCCAGCAACAGGAAGGGATCGAAGTCGGTCGTATTCCCGAAGCCGAATGCACGGCGCAAGTGCACGCCCGCGCCTTCCAGGGTGGGCTTCGCGGAGATAACTCTTTTAACGGGGCGGAGAGACATTGGCAGTTCCTTTCTTGCGGCCGGGCGTTTTCGCGGTCATGAAGCGCCACGCCGTGTGCAGCATGCCCGGCAGCGCGTCGGGGTGGATGCGAGACAAACGCACCAACACGACCGGATAGTTCACGTAATGATCAGTCAGGTAGTAGACGTCCGGGGCGGTCGCGATTAGCTCAGCACGTTGATCAAAATCGACGCTCACTGCGAGCGACCCAGGCTCCGCGGATTTGTGAATGGCAATGCATGCCAACAGTTTTCCGCGAACTTTGAGGGCTGGCGACCGATACATCGTGGACTCCTCCACGCCAGCAAACCCGAGCCCGATCTTTCGTACGGTGTCGAAATCAATCTTGTTCCTTGGCATGGAAATGATCGGGCATCAATGGATGATCCCCGGCGCCTCGTGTCCCGTCTTTTGAACATACTCTATGTACGAGCCGGGGTAAACCAGCGGATTTCTGTCTTTGCCGCTCTCTCCGCCCAGTTCCAGAACGCGCGAACCCAGCCCGCGCAGGAACGTGCGGTCGTGCGACACAAAAATCATCGTGCCCTCGAAATCCTTCAGCGCCTCCACCAGCATTTCCTTGGTCGCCAGATCCAGGTGGTTGGTAGGCTCGTCCAGCACCAGGAAGTTGGGAGGATTATAAAGCATCCGGGCCATCGCGAGCCGCGATTTTTCGCCGCCGGACAGCGCCCCGATCCGCTTGTCTACGTCGTCGCCCGAGAACTGGAACGCCCCGGCCAGCGTGCGAAGCGAACCGATGCCGTCCTGTCCGAAGTCCCTCTGGAGTTGTTCGATGATGGTCAGATCCGGGTCCAGAACGTCGAGTGCCTGCTGCGCGAAGTAACCCATGGTCAGGCTGGCGCCCAGCGTCACGCTACCTGCGTCGGGCTCGCTCGCGCCTGCGATCATTTTGAGTAGCGTAGTCTTCCCCGCGCCATTCCGTCCCATCACGGCCCACCGTTCACCCCGGCGGATGGTTAGATTGAATCCCCTGTAGATGGTCTGCGATCCGTAGCTCTTGTGCAGGTCTTCGATGACCGCAACCTGGTCGCCCGAACGCGGCGGGACGCGGAACTCGAACTTCACCACTTGGCGCTTCCTGGGAAGCTCGACCTTTTCGATTTTATCCAGCGCCTTGATCCGGCTCTGCACCTGAGCAGCCTTGGCCGCGTGCGTTCGGAAACGGTCGATAAAGCGCTGCTCCTTGGCCAACATAGCCTGCTGCCGCGTGAAAGCTGCCTGCAGGTTGGCGTCCTGGATGGCACGCTCACGCTCATAGAAGTCGTAATTGCCGGAGTACGCAATGATCTCGCCCGCGTTGATTTCCGCGATCCGCGAGACGATGCGGTTCATGAACTCGCGGTCGTGGGAGGTCATCAGGAGCGCGCCAGGATAAGACTTTAGAAAGTCCTCTAGCCAGATGATTGATTCGATATCGAGGTGGTTGGTGGGCTCATCCATCAACAGCACGTCCGGACGCCCCAGCAGCACGCGGGCCAACGCCACGCGCATCTTCCAACCGCCTGACAGAGCTCCGACGTCGCCATCAATCTGGTTATCGGCGAACCCCAGCCCATGCAGCACCTCGCGGGCTTGCGCCTCGAGCGAGTATCCGCCCAGATGCTCGTATTCTTCCTGCACCTCGCCAAAGCGCGCCAGGATCTGGTCCATCTCTCCCACGCGTGCGGGATCTTCAAGGCCCTTCTGCAAATCCTCCAGCTCGTGGTGCAGGTCGCCAATCCGCCCGCTGCCGGCGATGGCCTCATCCAGCACCGGCCGGCCACTCATCTCCTCCACATCCTGGCGGAAATAACCGATGGTCAGCCTCTTGGGGACTGAGACCTCGCCGTCATCGGGCTCTTCCTCTCCAACCACCATGCGAAAGAGCGTGGTTTTCCCCGAGCCATTTGGGCCGACCAAGCCCACCTTCTCGCCGGGATTTAACTGAAAGGAGGCGTCGACGAAGATTAGCTGCTTGCCGTACTGTTTGCTTATATTCGAGAAAGAAATCATCCGAGCTAAATACCAACGTAGCAGAGCGGGTCACGCTCTCCCTCGCAGCCGGGCGATTTCCCGGCGGTCGCGCTTGGATGGCTTGCGAGCCGCATATCGACGACTGCACCGCCGGACGGCCGGTAGGGGCGCAAGACTGCGTTGCGGCACATGCTAGTACGGCGGGTCTTGGCCTGACAGGCTGGGTCTTTGGGTTCCCCTTATTGTGCGTGCTCATAGTGTTCGTCGCGAAGCAAATGGACGTGCGGCTCATCAAGATCTTTCCCAACTTCCAGAAGACGATCACGGTCCCCCATTATGTCGAAAATAGCGCGAGTTTGATACCCACGCGGATATTGATAAGTGACGCACCCAAAAAGTGCGGCGACGACGAACTTCCCGATATGGTCGGGCACTTTACTCGCAATGTCTTCACGGTAGCGACCCAGGATACCTACTCGAAACTTAACTTGATCCCTAGGAAACACTGCAGACCAGGTGAACGGCCCAGGAAACTTCTCGGTTCTCCATTGTTCACAAGCAAACTGTTGATCCCGTGTTCGTTTGCTGGCATCCGTCTCATTCCAGCGTGTAAAAATCACATTGGGTGTTATGAAAACGTCCTGAGCAACTCCCTTGCCGATGTTCTTTACGATAAACTCAACGGCCAGATTCATTCCGGGAATGCCACCGCGAGTAACAAAATGGAGAACTGGTAACGTTGGCGGAGGGTCGAGTTTGACTGCCGTAATTTTGAGCCACGGTCGATTGTCGGCTTCGGCGATGTCGGCCTGCCGCTTGACCTGTTGAAGCGTCCCACAAGTCAGAGAGACAAGAATAATACCTACGCTGACACCAATTGTTTCAACCCACGGCTTAAGCTTTCTCCAAAAGGAATCGCGCTCTCGATTCTCGGCGACGTAATATTCGCTCCTTGCTGGGTCAAGCTGCGAAGCTGCAGAGATTTCAACAAGCAATGGCTGAATTGGCTTGTTGTTGCCGGCATTCCGATTGGAATTCTCATTTTCACGTATGGCTTCAGCATACTTGTCGAGTGCAGCCTTGAAAGAGTCCAGGGCGTTTATGAAGGACTTCAGCAACCGTTCAGTTTCGTGCATGATCGGAAGATTATACACCCAGCCTTCGCTGGGTCCTGGTATGGCGGCAGGCTTGCGACACGACCGGACGGCCTGGTTTCGTCATTCAGCCGGGCCGGTTCACCCGGATCAACTGATTCCTCATATCCGACACACCCGCAACGGCCACATCGATTCGCTGTGCCTGTCCGCGAAAATCCGTGTCGAAAGTGCAAAGGACGATCCCCGCATGGTCGCTAGTCCGGCGACGGTGGAGATTCAGAAAGTGGCGACGATTGTTCGATAACAGGATCCGACCTTCGGCGACTGCTAAGGCCAGCACCTCCGAGTCGGGCACAGCCGCGTTCGCCCTCCCCGAGTCGAGTGAGGTCAGGACGTCGTGTCCCAGGCGTCTCAGCTCCATCACCACTTGCAGCGCAATGTTCTCGTTGGAATAAAAACGAGCCACTAAGCGGCCTCGTTCTCGCGAATCTGCGCCTCAATTTCCGCAGCGTGAGAACGCGCGTATGCCCAGGCGTTCACCAAGTCCTCAGCTCTGAGGGATGGGTACGCAGCCAACAAGGCCTGCTCGCTCGCACCCATCCGTCGAGCTTGTTCCAGAAGCCAAACCGGTATCCGGGTCCGAACGATACATGGTTCGCCGCCGCATACATCGGAACGAGAATCGATCCCAGGAAATGCATCACCGAGTTGCTGAACCACCCACTTCAGAATTTGAGCCTTTTCGCCGGGCGAAAAGGTGGGTAGCAGTTTCTCGAAATCTCTGAGATTTGCCATATCCGGATACTTCATTGTCGCGTACGCCTGACGGCTTGGCTACCTCCGCGGATACCAAGCTAACAAAAGCCGGTCACACTCGCCCTCGCAGCCGGGCGATTTCCCGGCGGTCGCGCTTGGATGGCTTGCCTTCCCGCGTCGTTTCAACACGCGGCATCGCTTTGCGCTCTTCGGCCAACTTGACCCGCAACTCACGGCTGGCTTCCGTTTCGCGATAAAGCGTCTGCGCTACCGGTGCCGGGCCGCGCATCTCACTCAGCGCCAGGACCTCGATCGTAAACTCGCCGCTGGGGTTCTTCACCCGCAAAAGGTCGCCCACCCGTACCTCACGCGCCGCCTTCACTGGCTGCCCATTGGACTCAATCCTGCCGAGTTCGCAAGCCCGCCCGGCGAGCGAGCGCGTCTTGAAGAATCGTGCTGCCCACAGCCACTTGTCCATGCGAACGCCAGTCATGATCCCATTCCCATATCCGCTTGGGATACGAACCTGAAGAATCGCCATTGACGCCCGTTGACGAGACGCCCTTCCTCTTGATACGAACCACGCGAATAGCTCGAAATCGCGGCTCGCCAGAAGTGGACGGCTGGCGTATTTGCTTCGAGGACTCGGACCAGCCATTCGCCGGGGCGCTCCTTCCAAAGGAGCGCCGCCATTTTCTGTCCGCAGCCGCTCCTTCGAAATTTGCGGATGATAAAGAACTCGTGCATGTCATGAGCGCCAATATCGCCTAGCCACTCAACTGCCGTTCCGACCACTGCAAAACCAGCGATCGAATCACCAACCTTCGCCAAGTACGCGTCGGAGCCGTTCTTCCATATCGACGATGTGTCGTAAGAGTAGCTTCCGTCGGCCTTGGTATCCACTTCAAACCACTCTCCCATGTCGTGAAGATAATACTCGAACAAATTTCGAAGCACCGTTTCCGACTCGGGCCCAATCTTCGAGATCAGTAGATTAGATGGCGACATGGGGGATGAGTTGCCGATGCAAGGTCAGCATAGCTCAGCTACTATCCTGATATGAACGACCTTCAGATTTCCAGCGGCGCAGTCTCCGGGCCCGTACGGGTTTGGCTGAGAGCTGAAGGATTCGCAGTCCTCGCGCTCGCGCTGCTGCTGTATTGGTTTTCCGGCTACAGTTGGTGGATATTCTTCGCGCTGTTCCTAACGCCGGATCTCATAATGCTGTTCTATCTGATCAATCCCAAGGTGGGCGGTGTTTCCTACAATGTCGTCCACAGTTATCTCCTGCCGTTGGGCTTCACGGCACTCGCCGTTTTCCTGCATGAAACCGGAATGCTCGCGTACCTCTACATATGGATGGCTCACATCGGCCTGGATCGGCTTCTGGGATTCGGTTTGAAATATCCGGTCGCCTTCCGAATGACCCACCTTGGGGATCTGGGAAAAGACCCTGACCGGCTTAGTGCGCTTCGCTAGATCCTGCGCTGGACTATTTCGATTTGCGCTGCTTTTGTTGTCCGACGCGGATCTTGAAGTGCTGCTGCTTAGCTTCCTGGAACGCTTTGTGATCGTGACGCGCCACGACGTCAGTCAGATACTTGTCCTGATCGGCGCCCTTGGGCAGAACGACCATTACCGTGAACTCCTCGTTGCAGGTGGGGCAGTAGGGCCGAAACCGTTTGACATTGGGAATTGCCATAACACTATCAGGTTATCACAGACATCCAGGGCGCCGCGAGATCATCAGACCCTGAACTTGTTCATTCACGCTTCGGTTTACAACCCGATTTGCCGAACGAGAGAAACAAGGCGTGGGTCCGCTCGAAGCTCATCGAACACAGGATCGACTTTCAAGGTGGTAAGGGTCGGACTGCGCTCTGAGAGCGCCCTTTGTAACCATTTGAAAGCCTTCTCGGTTTCCGCCAGGCCGATGTAGACTAGCGCAAACGCGTAGGGGGAAACATAACGGGTCTTGGAGAGGGTACGCAATTGAGCGAGTACCTCGAGAGCTTCGCTGCGATTTCCATTGCGCGCATATGCGTGCCCAAGATTAGCCAGATGCAGTGGCGTGGCAGTGGCTTCGTATGCCTTCCGGAATCGGATGATCGCGTCCGGAAACCTACCGCGGTATTCCTCGATCTGCCCTAAATACATATTGGCCGTGGGATGATTCGCATCTAACTCTAAGGCTCTGTGGCAGGCGTCGGCAGCCTCATCAAATCGCCGGGCATATGCGATCCGGTGCGCATAACTAGCCCGGTAGAGCGCCGAAAGCGGATCGAGCGCCATCGCTTTACGGCTCTCCTCTAGCGCCTCTACCGACCGGCCGCGAATCGCCAGGTCGTTTCCAAGCCATTGGTGGGCAAGCGCATAGTTGGGGTTAAGCTCCACCGCCCGGCGGTATTCCTTTTCAGCGGCGGCAAAATCCCAATCTTCCATCTCCTGCGCGTGGGCCAGGGAGGTGTGTGCCTCCGCCAAGGAGTCGTCCAGAGCGAGAGCTCTTAGAATGGCGGATCGCTCTTGCGCCTTGAATTGCAGCGGCGGAACGACCTCGGAGTTTTGCAGGGAAAAATAGGAGTCCGCCAAACCCATGTAGGCCAGAGCGTAGTTGGGTTCGCGAGCGAGGGCTTGCTGAAAGTATTCGATGCTCTTCCAATGCGCGTCCGGCGTCCGCTTGAACCAGTAGAATCGCCCCAGCATGAATGCCTGGTAGGCTGCCGGATCGACGGGCAATGGATGTGACAGCCGGCTCGCGTCTTTGGCTGTCAAGCTGCTCGTGATTTGCTGAGCTACGGCCCGGGCTACATCCTGTTGCAACTGCAAAACATCTTCCAGATCTCTTTCAAAGGTTCGAGACAGGAGGTGCCGGTCGGTTGCGGCGTCTATCAATTGCGCGGAGACACGGACCCGGCTGCCGGCGCGCAGCACGGTGCCTTCCACCACGGTATCGACGCCCAGCTCGCGAGCAATCTGGGGCAGCGGTTTGCGTGCCTTTTTATACTGCATGGTCGATGTTCGCGAGATAACGGTAAGACCCTGGACCCGCGCGAGTTGGTCGATGATTGCATCGGTCATGCCGTCGGCGAAATACTCCTGCTGCTCGTCATGTGAAAGATACTCGAGCGGCAGCACCGCAATCTTGTGGACCCGCGAAGCGATGGACGCCGGATGAGGAGTGCGCCGGCGCGCAATCCAAATCGCGGCGATTAACACCATCAGGGCCACTAGTGCGGCTGCCATCCATATCCGAGAGCCTCGGTGCACCGTCTCGATTGGGCGCGGTAGGGTCGGCGATGCGGTCGGGGTCCCGTTTGCGGATTGCGGCGTCACCAGGAATCGATAACCATGCCGGGCGACCGTCTCCACAAAGCGCGGAGTTTCGGCGGAATCACCCAGTGCTGCCCGCAATTTCTTCACCGCATTGTTCAGCCCGCTTTCAAAATCGACGAAGACGTCGGAAGGCCACAATCGCTGTTGTAGTTCTTCGCGAGTCACCACCTCGCCGGGGCGCTCCAGAAGTAGGGCCAGAATTTGGAAGGGTTTCTGCTGGAGCTTGATCTTGATTCCGTGCTTGCGCAACTCGGCGGATTCGAGATCCAGTTCGAACACCGCGAAGCGGATACAGTGCCTTCCAATTGAAGTTTGAGCCATGGTCGCTCCGGGAGACCTCAAATTTCTGGATATCTGAGGTTCCAAGCTTATCAAATCCAGAAGCTTACGTGGATAGACAGGGGATAGCCACGGAATATTGACAATTTCGTGGCACTGCGACAAAGTCCTTGGATCTATGCCAAATTCAAACCAACCATCCGAGCGCGGCCAGAAGAATTCTGGCGCTAGCCGCCGAAGATTTCTGAGCTACCTGGGCGCCGCCCCATCACTGACAGCGTTAGGCGGAGCCGGCTTGCTCTCCACGCTGGAAGCCCCGAGCGCTCTAGGCGACACCGGCCCGCTGAATGCATCGCAGCGCCGGCACCGCGCTTTTGCGATTCGCCGCGACGCAGCGATCCTGCAACGGGACCGTCCGGAGCAGGTATCCACCAGCAATGGCGACGAACAGCTTTACGCTAATCGGATCGCGAGCTTTTCCAAAGGGCTGCCGCACAACCAACTGGGTGAGGTGGATCTCAATGCCTACAATGCCATGATTACTGCGCTCAACAGCGCCCAGTGGAGCGATTTCGAGGCGATTCCCCTCGGCGGCACTGTCAAGCTAGCCAATCCGCAGGCGGCCTACTGTTTCGGCATGGTGGGGGCCGACGGGGCAGCGCCCGCGTCGCCTCCCGCTCCGGCGTTCGGCAGCGCCCAAGCGGCGGGAGAGATGGTGGAAGATTACTGGTACGCCCTTACGCGTGATGTTCCGTTTAGTCAATACTCATCCGACCCTACCATTACCCAGGCTTGCGCTGACTTGAGTAAGTTATCCGATTACCGCGCGCCCAACGTCAATGGCCAGATAACTCCCGACGTCATCTTTCGCGGCCTCACTCCAGGCGAGCTTAACGGCCCCTTAGTCTCGCAATTCTTATGGAAAACAATTCCGTTCGGCGCGGCCCAGTTTCCCCAGCTCTATAGGACGACCGTGCCAGGCGACGATTACATGACCACCTATCCGGCCTGGTTAAACGTGCTGAAAGGCGTCGCGGCCGGCTCGAATGTCTTCGATTCCACTCCGCGCTACATTCGCAACAATCGCGATCTGAGTGAATACCTGCATCGGGATTTCTCGGGTCAGGCCAACATGCTGGCGGCTTTGTTGCTGTTGAGCTACGGAGCTCCAGCGCTAAATCCAAACAATCCATACTTGAGCTCAGGTACGCAGGGGGGATCCATCACTTTCGGCAACCAAGACGTGTTGAATCTGATGTGGAGCGCTCCTATCAACGCCCTGCACGCCGTGTGGTGCCAGAAATGGCTGGTGCATCGGCGGGTTCGCCCGGAAGTCTTCGCCGGCCGTATCCACAATCTCATCACTGGCGCCGCCAAATACCCCATCCATTCCGATGTGCTCAACTCGGCGGCCGTGCAAGCCGTTTTCAAGGCTCACGGCAACTACCTCCTGCCCATGCCTTATCCGGAAGGATGTCCGATGCACCCGTCCTATCCCGCTGCGCACGCTGTGACAGGGGGGGCCGGCGTGACGATGCTGAAGGCGATGTTTAACGAGTCGTTCGTGATACCCAGTCCCGTCGTCCCATCCGATGATGGTCTGACGCTGGTCCCTTATACCGGAGCTCCACTCACGGTGGGTAGCGAGTTGAACAAACTGGCCGCAAATGTGTCGCTAGGCCGGGAGGCCTGCGGTGTCCACTACCGTTCAGACGGCGTGGAAGGCATGCGGCTGGGAGAAGAGATCGCTATATCCATGCTTCGCGATATAGCTACCGTCTACAACGAACCGTTCGCGGGATTCAGCTTTACGCGCTTTGATGGCAATCCGATTACGATCTGCCCGCAATGCTGACGCGGTGGCTCACCCGATTAAGCCTCGGAATCTCGGATTCTCGTAGCCGGGGAAGACAGCGTTTAGGTTGGGATTCCCCAGGTGCTTTGAGACTAGTTCGCCGAGCACATCACGGAAGTCAGTAGTTAGCGCCAAGTCGCGCCCTTCGTTGAGTTGCTCCTCGGCCAGGCCCGGCCAGTCGCCGTATACCTTCCCGCCGCGGATGCCGCCGCCAATGACGAACATGACGTTGGCGTGCCCGTGATCCGTCCCGCGATTGCCATTCTCTTTGGCGGTGCGGCCGAACTCGGACATGGTGGCAATCGCTACATCTTCCATGCGGTCGCCCAGGTCCTGATAGAACGCCGCGAGCGCCTGGCCGAAGTCGGACAGATTGTTGGCAAGCTGGCCGACCGCCGGCTGCGCGCCTACCTCATTAACGTGCGTGTCCCAGCCGCCGATATCGGCGAATGCCACTTCCAGGCCAACGTCGGCCTTGATCAGGCGCGCAATCTGCTGCAGGCTTTGACCGAATCTGCCGCCGGGATATTTCGCTCCGTTGGCCGGCGTATAAGTCTGCTTCTGGATCGACTGCATGATCTTCACGGCGCTGAAAGTTTCCTTACCGGTGCCATGCAGTGTGGTGTCGAGCGTATGTTCGTACATGCTTTCGAACGCAGCAGCGGCCTTAGGATCGCGCACCTGAAAATCGTTTAAGTTATTCACTGCCACAGCGTCATTGCGGCCTCTTAGAGAACGCGGCAGACTAGCACCGAGGCTCACGGCGCGCATCGGCGACCCGGTGCCGGCGATCTTCGGCAGAGCGCGGTTCATCCAGCCATCACTGGTAGCCTTAAAGCCGGGAGTGCCGGATTCCATGTAATCCTGCGCGTCAAAATGCGAGCGCGTCGGGTCCGGCGAGCCAACCGCATCCACGATCGCGAGCTGCTGCGCGTCGAACATCGGCTTCAGCGGAGCGAGCGACGGGTGCAGGCCGAAGAAGCCGTCCAGATCCAGCGCCGAGGATGGCGTGCCATCGGGCTTGGGGATTGCAAGCGACGGGCGGAGATCGTAATAGCGCTGCTCGCCGAAGGGAATGACCACATTCAGCCCGTCCACCGCACCGCGCTGGAAGATGGCCACCAGAATCTTCTTGCGGCGATCGGAGTCGTCGGCTGCATATACCGAGCGCGATAGCCATGTTGGCAGGGCACCCACGCCGAACATCGCCAGCGCTGAGCCTTTCAGGAAAACACGTCGTGAAGTCATAGAAAACCTATCTTTTTTGAAAATCAGGAGAGCCAATCATTTCAGCTGGCTGCGACCCCGCTACTTTCACACCCGGCACTTGATTCTTGGTCACCTGGACAGCGAAATTCATCCGTCCCAATAGCGCCGCCGAGTTCACCCAGTCCGAATTCAAGTTGGAATAGCCGGTCGGCTCCTGCTTGCGATACAGCGGCTCGCCCAGATTACCGACTTGATTTGCCAGCGCCCATGCATCGGTCACGTTCGCATCGAGCGCACGCACCGAGCTGGCGACCATCTCGAAGGGAGTCTTCACCTTAGCCCGATAAGCCCCCTGCGACCAAAACTCTTTCGAATCAAACATGGTCTTCATCACTTGGCGAATGTCGCCGCCCGAGTCCAGAAACGTTTTCGACATTTTATCGACCAGCGCTTGGGGCGGATTGTCTGCGACGAATCGCTGGGCCAGCTCGGTGGAAATGAACTTTGCCGTGGAGGGGTGCGCGGCCAGGATATCGAGCACTTTCTCGCCATCTTCGATGCCGCCGCCCGCAGGAATGACGTGTCCCAGCACTACCTTTTCGCCCTTGTCGTGCAGCTTGTCGTCATAGAAGAATGCTCCACCACGCCGCGGCTCCTGGATGGTCCAACCCGTAAAACAGCGAGCCACTTCGGTGACGTCGTGCTGCGTATAACCGCCATTCACGCCGAGCGTATGCAGTTCCATCAGCTCGCGGCCGTAATTCTCGTTTAGACCGCGCTTCACTTTCCTATTCTTGGAATTGGCGTCAATATCCGGACGCACCGATTGAAAATTGTCCAGGTAGAAAAGCATGGCGGGGCTTTTGGCAGTGGCTTCAAGCAAGTCGCGGAATTTGCCGAGCACGTGCGGGCGGATCGCTTCGCGTTCGTAATCGGGAATCAGAAACCGGTCCGAGCCCTTGTCGTAATACACGTTAAAGTGGTTGAACCAAAAATCGTCCAGCTCTTCGGCCAATTGGCGATTGCTTTCGATAGCCCGCAGGAGTTTCGCCTCCAGCAGATCGTACGCAACTACCTGCTGCGGGGAGTTCAGCAGCATGATCCTGCGTTGGACATCCACCGGAGAATTATTGAATAACTGCTGCCGCTGGCCACGCGGAAGAGCGATCAGCACGTCGTCCAGCTTGTCGGCGGGAAGGGACTCGAGCAGTGCGCGCTTTTGGTCCGGCTTACCGTTGCGAATGGTCTGGCGTTCTGAAGGGTCCAGAACATCATCCAGCGTTTTGACCGGCTCCATCTCGGCGTCGTTCTCTTTCTTTACTTTGTAGCGGGCGATCAGCCGCTGGATGGTTGCCCGCAGCACCGGATCTTCCGGCAGCTGCTGGCGGCCGGCGGCGATAGCCCGGATCATCTGGGGAGATGGGTAATGCTGCGCAGCCTCCATAGGAGTCATGCGCAGTGACTCCAGCGGTTGGAGCTTAGCGTCCAGATCTCGATTTTCGGGAATGCGCTCGGGATGAAGCTGCAGATCGAGCCACTTCTTGAGGCCCATCTTCTTTACATGCGCGACATCGCCCGGCTTGGGCCCGAAGGTCAGGCGGTCGAGAGCGTGCTGAATCTGCTGTTCTTTCGAAAGCTTCTTCTGGTAGAGCTTGGCTTGCCGCTTGGCGTCGTCCACTGCCTTCGATGGCTTGGCGGGGGCTATGGCCGGTAAAAGCAAAAACGAAGCCAGCCCAGTGGCGAGAAAAGCTGGCGATCTCATATCTCATTAAACGTCAGTACCGACCGTAACGTTTACTTGCATTTCGGTCTTGACAATGTATTAGTATATTGATACACTAGCACTATAGATGACCGGCACGAACAAGAATGGCCGCTTCGAATTCAAACTGGACGTCCGCAGCGGCGTCCCGGTTTACCGGCAGATCATCGACCAAGTGCTGGGTGGAATCGCGGCCGGGAGCCTGAAAGCGGGCGACCAACTGCCAACAGTCCGCCAGCTCGCGGTTGACTTGGCGATTAACCCCAACACTGTGGTGCGCGCTTACCGGGAATTGGAAATACGCGAAGTGCTGGCTACACAACAGGGCACTGGAACTTTTATCACCGAAAAGAAGCCGCAGCCGGATGATCTGGAACGGCGGCGGCGTGTGGCGCAGTTGGCGGGCGACTTGTTGGCGCGCGCGGGCGCCGAGGGAATCAGCTTGCAGGAACTAGTCGATTATTTCGACGAATTGCAGAACGAACAGAACAGGAGGAGTTAAGCCATGCTATTTGGACAAACACTCAAGCAAAGCAGCAGCCTCGGGGTCGCAGTGTTCGTGATCTTATTTGGAGCCGGCTGGGTCGCTACCGCACTTTACAAGAATCCGGCCCCAGCGATCCTTGGAGCGCTAATCGGGCTTTATTTCCTGCTAGCCATCAAAGTCGCCGAGCAATGGCAGAGGGCCGCTGTGCTGCGATTAGGCCGCTACATCGGGCTGCGCGGCCCTGGGATTTTCTTGATCATCCCCATCATCGACCAGGTCAGCCAGTATGTCGATCAGCGCGTGCGCGTGACGAGTGTCAATGCCGAATCCGCTTTGACCCGCGACACGGTTCCTGTGAATGTCGACGCGATCGTGTTCTGGCTGGTGTGGAATGCCGAGAAGTCGATTTTGGAAGTGATGGACTTCGATCAAGCTATCACTCTCAGCGCCCAGACAGCGCTGCGAGAGTCAATTGGCCGGCATGATCTGGCGCAAATGATCACTGAACGTGAGATGCTGGGCCGCGAGCTGCAGCGAATTCTGGACGAAAAGACCAATCCCTGGGGGATCACGGTGCAGTCGGTGGAGATCCGCGACGTTCATATTCCGCAAGCGCTCGAAGAAGCTATGTCACGCCAGGCGCAGGCCGAGCGCGAGAGGCAGGCCCGCATCATTCTGGGCACCGCCGAGACGGAAATCTCGTCAAAATTTGCCGAGGCTTCCATGGTCTATCTAAACAATCCGGTAGCCTTGCATCTGCGTGCCATGAACATGCTCTATGAAGCCATCAAAGAGCGCGGTTCAATGGTGATCGTGCCCTCGAGCGCGGTCGAAACCATGGGGCTGGGCGGCATGATAGGCACGGCGGCGCTGTCGAATCAGAAACAGTAGCCTGATACTACAATGAAGCATGTCGTCTAGCGCGCCGGCTATTGCTTCGCCGGAAGAAATCGCCAAGTACGAGCCAGTAATCGGGCTGGAGGTGCATGTCCAGCTCAACACCCGAACCAAGATTTTTTGTGGTTGCCAGACGAGTTTCGGCGCGCCGCCCAATACCAACGTTTGCTCGGTCTGTTTGGGGTTACCGGGCGCGCTGCCGGTGCTGAATGGCCGCGCGGTCGAGATGGCGATTCAGGCCGCACTGGCGATGCACTGCCAGGTCAATTCGTTTTCGCGATTCGCGCGCAAGAATTATTTTTATCCGGATCTGCCCAAGGGTTATCAAATCTCACAGTACGATCAGCCGTTGGCCGAGCACGGCTGGCTGGAAGTAGGGCTAGATGGCGCGAAGAAGCGCATCGGGGTTACGCGCATTCATCTGGAGGACGACGCCGGTAAAAGTATCCACGACGGCTTCAAGGATTCCGACCGCTATACCTATGTAGACCTGAATCGCAGCGGGACACCGCTGATTGAGATTGTGAGCGAGCCGGATATACGGTCCTCCGACGAAGCGTATGAGTATCTGTCCGAGCTGAAACAGGTGATGCAGTACGTGGGCGTCTCCGAGTGCGATATGGAGAAGGGCCAACTACGTTGCGACGCCAATGTTTCGGTACGCTTGAAGGGCGCGGAGAAGTTTGGAACCAAGGCCGAGGTTAAGAACCTGAACTCGTTCCGCTTCGCCAAAATGGCGCTGGATTACGAGATCGCGAGGCAGGTAGCCTTGATCGAAAGCGGCGGCCGGGTGGAGCAGGAGACGCGGCTTTACAACGTCGCGACGGGGGAGACCGCCGGCATGCGTAGCAAAGAGCACGCGCACGACTATCGCTATTTTCCCGAGCCTGACTTGGTCCCGTTGCGGGTAAGTGAGGCGTGGCTGGAGCGTATTCGCAAGGCGATGCCGGAGTTGCCGGCGGATAAGCGACGTCGTTTTATCGATCATTATGGCCTACGCGAATATGACGCCCAGGTGCTGACGGCAACGCGCTCGATCAGTGACTATTTCGAGCAGGCCGCGGCGGTGGCCGGCGATCCGCGCGGAACCGCCAACTGGGTGACCGGCGAGCTGATGGCAATGCCCGACGGCTTTGACAAGATCACGCCACAGGCCACAGGCACACTCGTACGGAAGATCGATGAAGGTGAAATCAGCGGCAAGATGGCCAAGGATATCTTCGCCAAGATGTACGAGACGGGGGAGTCGCCCGAAACAGTCATCGAACGCGAGGGCCTGCGGCAGATCAGCGACACGGGCGCACTCGAAAAAATCATAGACGAAATAATCGCCGCGAATCCAAAGCAGTTGGAGCAATATAAGTCGGGAAAGACGACAGTGATCGGCTACTTCGTCGGGCAGGTGATGAAGGCCAGCAAGGGTCAGGCCAACCCGGCCGCGGTGAATGAGCTGCTCAAGACTAAATTGAAGTAGTCTCGAAACACTCAGGCTGTGCAACTCAGTGTTTAGCCTTAGAACGAATTGCCGATTAACGACCGAAGGTAATGTAGATGAGCGAACCTGCGGTCGCCTTTTTGTCGAAACGGAAATTGCACGTGCGGAGGAATGGCGTGACGCGCGTGGTGGACAGTGAGTTTGAGCGGACCGTGCGGGAGCGCACGGCTTCCATCGAGCGTCGGCACGCCTGGAAGACACAGGGGCGGGGTGCGATGTTCATGGGTGGCGTTTGGGCTGCGCAGGCGAACGCCCGCAATGCAGTGCCCGTATTGCTAACAGGTTTGGCGGCCGGGCAGGACGGAACACTCCTGTACTCCATGGAGACAGACTCGGTCAGCGGGATTTTTCTCTTGGACGCCGCGGGTGTGGAGACGCGTCTATTCCATACGGCCGACTTCTGCATTCGTCACGCGGCGTTGGGCCCAGAGGGATCATTGCTGGCGGCGACCGCGTTTCACAAGGATGACATGCGCTCCAACGTCGTCGTGTTGCCGCTGCACGGAACGGACTTATCGGAGGTAACCGAAGGGGACTCGTTCGATCAGTTTCCTCAATGGGTGGCCGGGGCCAAACGAAGGATCGTGTTTCAGAGCGCGGGCGTGGGCCGGGATGCCGCGGGTCGCTTCGCGGGCCTCGGGCCTTGCAGCATTCAAGAGTTGGATTTGGATTCCGGCGAACTAGAGGAGGTGGCTGCGGAGTCAGGGCGCGACTTGCTCCAACCGCGGAAGACTGAGGATGGCTCGCTTTACTACATCCGCAAACCTTACCAGTCAGGAGTCCCCGAGGCGAGCCTATTGGGTTCGCTGAAAGATGCGGGGCTGTTTCCTTTCCGGATGGGGCGGGCGCTATTTCAGTACTTTAACGTCTTCTCAATGATGTACACCGGGAAGCCGCTGGTCACGGGCAAGGGTGCGGTACAGCGCCGGATGGATCCGCGGCAGTTGTTTATTCACGGGAATCTGGCACAGGCACAGATGGCACAGGTTTCCGAGGATGAGGCCAAAGAAGTGGTGCCGTCGTCATGGGAGCTCGTACGGCGCGGGCGCAATGGCGAGACGGAGGTGATCGCCCGCAACGTGCTCACGTTCGATTTGGCGAGCGATGGCAGCGCGTTTTATTCGGATGGCGTAGCGATTTCGCGTGTCAGCCGGGACGGAAGTTCTGAACGCGTGCTGCAGGCGGAGCTGATTGAGAAAGTGCTTGCTCTATAGGCGGCTCGATCCGGATATGCACTGTCACCACGTTTGATCCGGCGGGCGATCCCGGCGGCAACGAATGAGGTGTTGAAGACGAAGTTATCGAATTAGCCGCCGAAACAAAGCATCTTGCAAATCGCGTCTACCGTCGATGACAGCCACGATGTCAATCGAAACTGCTCTAACCGCGTAGATCACACGATACGTTGCGACAGGGATCTGACGGTAATCCGAAATTCCCTGTTCAACAAGCTCCGGTACAATTCTCCCTCGGCGAGGATTCCGGTTCAAGCGCGAACCTTCCAGCCAAAGTCTGCGACCTAACTTTCGCACCGCCTCTGGCCGGTCATGCTCAATAAACTCGACGATTTCAATCAGATCATTCGACGCCGGCTCAGACCAACGAACCAGAAGTCGTTTCAACTGCCAAACCTTTTGCGCAGTTCTTTTTCCATCTGCGCCTGCGAGAGCCACTTTCCCTTTTTCAGAGCTTCTTCCGATTGCGAGATCAGCTTGAGCAGAATCACTGCGTCTTGTAGGCGCTCGTAGCTTTCAACATCCATCATGACTGCGCGCGGCGCCCCGTTCTGCGTGATGACTACCGGGCTGCGCTTCTTGTTAACCGCTTCAATGAGATCGGCTGAATGAGTCTTCATGTAAGTGATAGGCTTGACGTCTGACGCACGCATGGTACCTATTGTAGTACTAAATTTGGCCCCAGCGGCGCGTAAGCGATGGATACTCTGCCCCGGTCCAGCACATCTGCATTGGCTGCGAAGATCACATCATTGACGTCGTGTCGACACAAGCCCCGCGTGTCACCCGCATTTGGCCAGCGTCGAACTGAGCGCTCTCGCTGGGCCTCAGACGAATAGCGCACACACGAGTGGCGACGACGGGCATCCAGGACGGCCCCACTGCCTTGCGGCGTAAGCCGTGTGGAGCCTTGTCCCGCGATACGTAGGTCCTTGGACGAAGCCCTGACCGACGCGGCACGAAAGTGCGTGCGCTATCTTTGATTCGCTTTGAGAATCTTCTTGCGCAGGCGGATGGATTGTGGTGTCACTTCCACGAATTCGTCATCCCGAATGAACTCAATGGCCTGCTCCAGATTCAAGATGCGCGGCGGCACGAGGCGGATCGCTTCGTCGGCGGTGGATGCCCGCATGTTGGTCAGCTTCTTTTCCTTGACGATGTTCACGTTGAGATCGGCATCGCGGGCATTCTCGCCGATAATCATGCCTTCATACACCTCGATGCCGGGGATGACGAACATCTCGCCCCGCTCCTGCAGATTGAAAATCGCGTGGCCAGTAGTCTTGCCGGGCCGGTCGGCTACCAGTGCACCGGTTGGACGGGTCGGGATCTCGCCTTGCCAATCGATATAGCCGTGAAACAGCGAATTCATAATCGCCGTGCCCTTTGTGTCGGTCATCATTTCACTGCGGAGCCCAATCAGCCCGCGCGATGGCACCTGGAATTCCAGCCGCACTCGGCCGGATCCATGGTTGACCATCTTGCTCATCTTGCCTTTGCGCCCGCCGAGCTTTTCAATGGCCACGCCGACGAACGCCTCCGGACAATCGATCACCAATAGCTCGATTGGCTCCAGCAGTTTGCCGCCGACCGTCTTGGTCAGGATCTCGGGCTTGCCGACCATCAGTTCGAAACCTTCCCGGCGCATCATCTCGATTAGGATAGCGAGCTGCAGTTCTCCACGGCCCATCACTTTGAAGGCGTCGGGACCGCCGGCCTCTTCGACGCGGATGGAAACGTTAGTCAACAGTTCTTTGTCTAAGCGATCACGCAGATTACGGGATGTAACGTATTGCCCTTCGCGGCCGGCGAACGGCGAGGTATTGATGGTGAACACCATCGAAATGGTCGGTTCGTCGATCTGGACGTTGGGCAGCGGCTTCGGATTTTCCGCGCTGGTGATAGTCTCACCAATCGTGATGCCTTCCACTCCGGCGATGGCGAGAATGTCTCCTGGCTGACCGATGGTTTCATCTACGCGTTTCAGGCCTTCGAACGAGTAAAGCTTGGTGATGCGAGTTTTGTGGAGCGAGCCGTCCAGCTTCGCGATTGCGACTTCATCGCCATATTTCAATACACCCGAAAAAACGCGGCCGATGGCCAGGCGCCCCAGATAATCGCTGTAATCCAGATTGGCGACCAGAAGCTGCAGGATCGCGTCTGGATTTCCCACTGGCGGAGGAATGTTCTTGATAATAGAATCGAATAGCGGCCGGAGATCGGTGGAATTGTCTTCGGGAGCGGTCTTCGCTATGCCCGCTTTGGCATTGGTATAGATGACCGGAAAGCCGATCTGATCCTCGGTGGCGTCCAGATCGATGAACAGATCGTAGACTTCGTTCAGCACTTCTTGAATGCGCGCATCGGCCCGGTCGATTTTATTGATGACTACAATGGGCGGGAGCTTGGCTTCGAGCGCCTTCATCAAGACGTAGCGGGTCTGCGGCAACGGGCCTTCGCTGGCGTCCACCAGCAGCATGACGCCGTCCACCATTTTGAGCGCGCGTTCCACTTCGCCGCCGAAATCGCTGTGACCCGGAGTATCCACAATGTTGATCTTGACGCCGCCGTATCGCACCCCAGTGGTCTTGGCGAGAATGGTGATGCCGCGCTCGCGCTCCAGCTCGTTGGAGTCCATGACGCGCTCGGCTACCTGCTCGTTGTCGCGAAAGATGCCGCTCTGGCGGAGCATAGCGTCCACCAGCGTGGTCTTGCCATGATCGACATGCGCGATGATGGCAATGTTTCGAATCGTCTGGTTGTGCACAGGCGCTTCGCTATGATCGATAGTGTGGTTCAATACTTCCGGTTGCATCGGTAACTTCCATGGTCGCACGCCCAGAGCCAAAACCCCCAATCGACGGCCTGCCGACAGTTGTCATTGTGGGCCGGCCGAACGTCGGGAAGTCCACTTTGTTCAACGTAATCCTGGGCCAGCGCCGCTCCATCGTGGGCGATGAGCCGGGCATTACGCGCGATCGAATCCACGGACAAGCTGTTTACCGCGGCCGGCGATTTCAGTTGATCGACACCGGCGGTATCATTCAGAACGATGCGGACTGGATCCCGACCGAGATTCTCAAGCAGGCGCGCGTGGCACTGGGACGAGCTGCGCAAATCATTTTCCTGATCGACGGCAGAACCGAGATTACGGGCGCTGATCGCGAGTTGGCCAAGATGCTTCGGCGGCTAGGCAAGCCGGTGACACTGGCGGTGAACAAGATCGACACTCAGGCGCGCGAGGGTCTGGCTCATGAGTTCCACGCGCTCGGCTTCCGGGATCTGTTTCCGATTTCCGCCGAGCATCACATGGGAATCGGCGATCTGCTGGATCATGTGACCGAGGGCTTTGAGACGAGCGTGGAGCCGGAAGAAGACGCCCCCGATCCCGCGGCGGAACCCGCAATTGAACCTAGGGCCATCAAGGTAGCGATCGTGGGCCGGCCGAACGTAGGCAAGTCGACCCTGTTGAATGCGCTGGTGGGCGAGGAGCGGTCGATCGTTTCGTCCGTCGCGGGCACCACTCGCGATGCCGTTGACGAAAGCGTGGTTCACGACGGCGTCGAGTTTGTCTTCATCGACACGGCGGGCATCCGGCGCAAGGGAAAGACCAAGCTGATGGCCGAGAAGCTGAGCGTAGTGATGGCGCGGCGGCACATCCGGATGGCGAATGTCGTGATCCTGGTGCTGGATGCGAGCGAAGGGGTGCTGGGCCACGACGCCACTGTCGCCGGTTACGCGCACGAAGAAGGCCGCGCGCTGATTCTGTGCGTCAATAAGTGGGACATCGCGGGTGAAAAGAGCAAGCGGGCATTTACCGAGAGTATTCGGGATGAGCTGAAGTTTCTCGATTACGCGCCGATCGCCTTTGTTTCGGCAAAGAATGGAACGGGTGTGAAGCAGCTTTTCGGCCTGATTCGCGACGGGTATAAGTCCGCTTCAAAGCGGGTGGGGACCGGCGAGTTAAATCGCTTCGTGGAGATGCTGGATTTCGATCGCGACATCAAAGTCTATTACATGACCCAAGCGTCGGTGCGGCCGCCGGCGTTTGTAGTGTTCACGGACAAAGCGAAGGAGTTGCACTTTTCGACTGAGCGGTTCCTGATCAATCAGCTTCGAAAGCGGTTCGGTTTTGATGGGACGCCGATTGTGATCAAGACCAAAAGACGATAGAACACAGGCTGGCCTGTGCCACGGCTACTTTACTACGACTTTGTCGACGGCTTGGTTCTCAAACTCGTCGGTGACTCGGACCGCGATCACTTGCTCGCCTGGCGTCGAGCGATCAATCGAGAGCTGATACTCTTCCTCGGGCGAATCGGACAGCTTGGTCACGGGCTGAGCCATCAGCCACTCGCCGCCATTAATGGAGTATTCGGCGCGGTCGATGTCGCTGCGCGCGTCGCGAGCGACAAAGCGCACATCGATTTTGTTGCCGCTGGAGGTGGCCGCTAAATTCAAAATTTGCGGCGGCGTATTGTCGATCAGGAACGGATCACTTTCAAGCGACGCCTCGAGCGCCTGATTGCGGGGATTGCTGGGCGCGTCCGACGCGGTTACGCGGATCACGTATTCGCCATCTGGAAACGCGGTGCTGTCCCAGCTCAGATATTTCTCCTTCACGTTGTCCTTCAGAAGCCGCCAAGTAGACTCCTTCACGCCCCGAATCTCGACTTTGTATACCAGCGTGTCGCCATTCTCGTCGGCCGCCGACCAGCGTGCGCCGATGGAGCCCTTCGAATAACTCAGTGTCTGGGAACTGGGAACATCCGAGCTGGACGATAAAGAATTGCCGCGGTGTTGGCCGAGCGCTGGAAGCGTGATGCTAGTTGAAGGCGTACCAGACAGAACGGGGGTAGGGAATTTGTAATTCGCGGGAGTGGTTTCCACTTCATCCACAACTGGCGCGACATTTTTCGAAAGATACGCGATGTCGATTTCCGATAGATCGGAAACGGGCTTTCCGGCCGAAGCGCTCAGCTCAATCTTATATTGCAAAAATCGCGCTGGGGGCGAAGTAACGCGCCCTCCGCCGCACGATTCGCAGAGCGTGCTGCCCTCATGCGCATCCGGCTGCAGCGCTGCCCAGGCGCTCCAGTTGCTCTCCGGGCGATTTAAATTTCCACTGCGCGTCAAAACGGAAATTCCTCCCGATCCGCGATAGCCGATACGTCCCCAATAGGTGAACGATCCGGCATCCAGGACCTCGCTCTCAAAGGTGCCTTGCTTTTCCAAAGCTGGGCCGATACGGTAGACCCTGCCGATGTTTCCGGTGACGGCGTATAGTTCGCCTTTGCGCCCCCGTCCGAATCCAGTGACCTGGGTCGGCGATGCATCGATCAGCAGCGTGCTCATGACGTCGGAATCCAGGCGGTAGACATTGCCCCGGTTTCCGGTTCCCAAAAGCGGGCGGTCCTGCCCATCAAAGCTGATGGCATAAACGATGTCTTGCGAGTTCGACCAGGCTTTCTTGGGAGCCCCTTCGGTGTCGATACGATAGACTTCGGAGCCGCCCGCGATGGAAGCCGCGCCCTGGTTCAGGGTCGGCGGGGGATTGCGCGGCGGATTGACGGTGGCAATCGAAATCGCGGCCGGCGTGACCTGCAACGGCGCGGGCGCCGGATTGGTTGGGGGCGGCGTGGAGGCCGGAGTCTTGTTGCCAACCCCGGCAGCGTAGATTGCACCATCCTTGGCGATCGCAACCGCGGTGATCTCGCGTTTGGGCGCTTGATAAAGCACGAACCCTTGGGCTGCTGGCGAGACTCGCAGAATCAACCCGCCAGGCTCTGTGCCGACGATGAGGTTGCCCTGTGTATCAATGGCGAGCGAACGCGCGTGCGTGTCCTCGGTCTTGAAAAACACCGAGCCGCTGCCTGCGGGCGTTACACGATGAATCTCACCCTGGTCGCCGGTGGCGACAAACAGGTCGCCTTTGGCGTCGGAGACCATGGCCCAGATATATTTCTGGTGGGGATCGTAGAAAAGCTGCGCTTTGCCGTTGGATCCGATCTTGTAAATCTTTCCATCCGGATCGGTGGCGGCATAGACCTGATCCTTGGAGTCAATCACTATGGCGTGGATTTCGAGTCCTTCTAGTTCGGCAAAGGTACGGCTCTTGCCGGATGAGTCGATCACGAAGACCTTGGCCGAACCGCTGCCGGATCCGCCGCCGGCGGTATAAAGATTGCCTTTAGAATCTGCAGCGATGCCCCAGAGATAGGGCGTGGACGAGTCGAAGACTTCGGGAAATTCGGGCGCAAGAAAGATACGTCCGTCGGTGCGCAGCGAGAGATGCGTGAGGCTGCCTTTTTCAAAATCTGTGCGATCGCCCTGTTGCCAGAATTTGGTTTCGACGGCAAAACAGGCTACGGTGACGGCCAGGGCCGCCAGGAGGAGTTTGGGGATTTTCATTATCGAACTACTTCAAAACTATTTAACGGTGACTTTTAGCGAATAGCTGCCGTCGATCATCAGGTCGAACGGAAGGCTGCCCTGCTCGACGGCGCTTTCGGAAGAACTAACTAAATGACGGCTGGCCGTGCGGCCGGTCTGCATGACGTTCATGACGGAGGCCGGAAGACTGGGGAGCGTCTTGTCTTCGTAGAAGACGGTGGGACGCGGCTCAATCAGCGAAATATACAGCTTGTTATTGGTGCGCTCCTGGTTGATGAGCGATACGGTTTGCGGAATATCCATGAAGCGATCGGAAGCGCTAGCCACGCTCTGCATCCGATTCAGCGTGTCGGCGTCGCTTAGCAGAATCCGGTGTTCGCCTTTTTGCAGACCAGCCGGGATCTTCAGCATGAAGTCGCGCTCCAGCCGCTCGCCTCGATAGGGGCGCAGGAAAACTTTGACGGGAACCTGGGTGCCGGCTTCGACTTCACTCGATGGAATCCAGGCGTTCTCGATGGAGGCAACGCGCCGCTCGGGAAGAATGTCGATGGTCGCATCGACGCTCTTGAGCTTCGGCATCGCCACGGGATTCAAGAACAGGCGGTTGAATTTGTCGCCCCACCAGCCGGCTAGTTGGATTGGTGCGGGCGCCGGAGCCTCGTTGGCGGCCAGCATGGTGGCGAGCGAAAGCCCCGGTCCACCGTCGAACTCCACTTTGCCGCTCAGGCGATAAGTGGTCTCTTCGGCGAAATCGTTCAGCCCCGAAATGGAGTTGAACAGGGTCAGCATCATCAGATAAGGCGTCCATTTCTGCTGCACGAACACGTTGAAGTGCAGGGCCTTCTCGTTGCGTACGCCGTTATTGTCGTCAAATGACCGGACTTTGACGGTGACCGGAACCATGGGAGCCGTCGCACCCAATTCGCCCATGATGGCGCTATGCCGATCCTGATGCAACGCACCGACGATTTCGGTTGCGTTTCCGAACTTGTTGGGTTGGAACTGGGAGGCCAGTGTCATAAGCACTTCGGACTTCGCCATGGGCATGTCAACAGGTCCGAGATTGAAGAAAGAGTGCCCGCAGCCAAGTACGTGTTTGCCGTCGTTATAGGTAACGGTACACATGCCCGTAACACTCATGTCGCCGGACACCAGGACACCCGAAAAAGCGTCGCCCGGTTGCAGCGATTTCTGCCAGCCCGGGGCGGGCTTGGAATTGGTCATCGTGCTGGAAGCTCCGCCGGCGGCTACGGTGGCCCCCATCTGCTGGAACAGCGGTCCGAACTGCCGCATAACATTATCGTTGAAGCCCGCGAAACTCAGCGGAGTCGCGATCGGCTCCATCGTGAAATCTGAGCCCGGCGATTTGAATGTGCCGGCCAAGAGCACTTGGGCGAGCATGCCGGAAGGAACAGACACCGTTTCCTTCGCGACGGTCTTGTCCGGCGTGCGCGCGTCGGCGGGGCGCGACTGATCGAAATCGTTCACTTCGAGCATGAGCTCGATGGGAGTGATCCCACAGATGGCGTCCGGTGAAAATACGCTGAACCGCAGCGCTACCGCGCCCACCAGCTTGCCGTCGATGTAAACCGGGCTGCCGCTCATACCGCCGGCCACGTTGGTCCGAATGGCCTTGCCGCCCATCTTGCCGAGGATGATGTCCTGCTTGGGGCCCCATTGATTCTTGAGCACTCCCATAATCTCAACCGGAATGGGCTCGGGTTCCGAGCCCGAGAGCACCGTCCACGCGTAGCCCTTCATTCCGGGTTTGAGATCGCTCTCTTTGAAAATCTGGACTTTGCCGGCCTTAGGACGAACGGGGGTTGCAGGCTCCTGGCCGAAGACGACAAAAGAACACGCAAGAGCCACAGCGACTGCGGCGAACTTCTGCATGGGACCTTCCTTGTACTGCTGGATGAAAGCACCTTGTAGTGCTGTTCCCATTATCGTCCAGATTTTCCTTCAATGGGAGAGGGTAGTACTAGAAACTAGTTCTATCCTTTGACGAGTTCTATGGCTGAGGAATGGTGTGGTCCGTGTTGTAACCGCCGCCGGGGTCCTGGTCCAGTTCGGCGGACTGGGGAGGGTGAACGGGCCCGACCGGCGGAGCTTTTTCGTCCGGAATCTTGGTCTTGTGGGCTTGCTTCAATTCGTCGACCATCGGTTGAACGATGGTCGGAACGTCTGGTAGCACTTGCTCAGTTGGTTCGTTTGGTTTCTTCTGCACGGCGCATTTCCTTTCTAGTTGAATTCTAGAAGCGCGTCCTGGCGTCTCATCACGCGAGAAAATGCAAATCGATGAAAGAATGGGGCAAAAAGCTTTAGGGGCGCTGTGATTCGGGCTTGGGCCCGGCCGCGGGCATATCGAGCTTGGGGTAGTAGGGACTCTCGGTTTTCTGGAACTTTTCGAGCCATTTCTTGTCGGCTTCCTGGGGCGTGAAGCTCCATTCCTGGCGATGGTAGTTCCAATCGTCGGGGTTAAGCTGCTCGGCGCGCCCGAAATATTTGGCCGCCAATTCGTTATTGCCTTTCTCGTGGAACCAGACCGCGAGTTTGAAGCTTGCTTCGGCCTCCATCTCAGCCGGCGACCGCGGTTTCACACGCCGCGCGAATTCCTCGTCCGAGAGAGCATACGCGCTGTGCTCGCCGGCCTTCACCCAATCGCGGAGGGCAGCGACATAAAGCTGGCCTTCGGTTGCGAGGCCTTTGCCGCCGAACTTCATCGACTGTGTCGATGTCCAGGCGGGTTCGGCCGGACGCACCACGCGGCCGCGCTCATCGATCCAGATGCCCATCGGCACGTTAATGAACTGATACGCCGAGCTAACGGCGTGCTGCGCGTCGATCAGAGTTGTGTAAGTTGCGTGAGCCTTGTCGTACCACGGTCCGGCGGCAGCTTCACCGCCGATGTCCTGGGCAGCGGCGACGATTTCGAAGTTCTGGTCTTTTAGTTCTTCGTAGACTTTCTGCCAGCCTGGCAGATCGAAGCGGCAGCCTCACCAGGAAGCCCAGGTGACCACCAGTACTTTCTTGCCGCGGAAATCAGAAAGATGAACGATGCGGCCTTTGCGATCCGGGGCCGCGAACTCGGGCGCCATCCGGGAGTTATAAAAGCCTCCCCTAAGCACCGGGATCTCGCCGAAGCTCCAGACGCCTGAATCTTGGACCACCGTCTGGCCGAGCTTCTGCGCAAAGCCCGTGAGGTTAAGCCACTCACCGGCCTTGAGGTTCTTCGAAATCGGAATACACATGTCGGCGCGGCAGGCGCCCTGCGGTGTCAGCTCGAATTCGTTGATGCGCGGGAGATCGGCGGCGCGTACCCACAGATCCTTGAAAGTGCCGCCGTCGGGGCGGATTTTGTCCAGTTTCACCGCGTGATCGTTATACAAGACGGTTGCCATCGCGGAAGTGGACGGCGCGGCGAAGGCAGCCACAGCGCCTGTCGAGGCCATTAGAAAATCCCGGCGTTTCATGTAGCTCTATTCTAATGCCCGCACCGACCCTCGGATAGAAGGCTTTTAGTGCGGACCGATACAATAAAGCCATCCTATGGCCACCATTCAACGCATCCTTCTGCGCGATCTCGCGGTTCGGCTGGGCTGCGAACTTCGGGGCGACCCGGATGTCGAAATCACCGGCGTGGCTGGAATGGAACAGGCCGGTCCCACCGAAATCACCTTCCTAGCCAATCCCAAGTACGCACCCAAACTTCGGAATACGCAAGCCGCCGCGGTGCTGGTGTCCGAGCCCTTAAAGGAATCAAAACCCGCCAGTCTGGTATCCCGCAATCCTTATCACGACTTCGCGCGCGCCTTGGCTCTCTTCTATCAGCCACCCAGACCCGCGCCGGGAATTCATCCCCAAGCTTCCATCGCGCGGACAGCCCGCATCGGCGAAGGCGCATCGATCGGGGCCTTTGCAGTGGTCGGCGAGCACGTTTCCATCGGCCGAAACGCCCTCCTTCATCCACATGTCGTGATCTACCCGGGAGCGGAGATAGGCGACGATTTCTGTGCGCATTCGCATTCCGTCGTTCGCGAATACTGTCGCGTAGGCAATCGTGTGATTCTGCAAAACGGCGTGGTGGTGGGAGGCGATGGCTACGGATTCGCCAAAACCGCCGAAGGCACGCACTTCAAAATTGTTCAATCGGGCGTGACGGTGATTGAAGACGACGTGGAGATTCAGTCGCTATCTTCGGTGGACCGGGCATCGGTGGGCGAGACGCGCGTCCAGCGTGGGGCCAAGATCGACAGCCTGGTGCAGGTGGGGCATGGATGCTTGATCGGGGAGGACAATATCATCTGCGCACAGACCGGCTTGGCGGGCAGCTCGATTCTGGGCAAGAACGTATTGCTGGCCGGCCAGGTCGGCATTTCCGGCCATCTGACTATTCACGACAACGCCGTAATATACGCCCAGAGCGGCATCGGCGGGGATGTGAAGGAAGGCGCGGTAATGTCCGGCTCGCCGGCTTTCGAAGCTCGAGACTGGCTGCGCGCCATTACGGCTTTCCAGAAATTGCCGGAATTATTGAAGACAGTGAGACAATTAGAAAAGCGTCTGGAAAAACTCCAGGACGTTCAGGAACCTTCCCAATGATCGATGAGAATAACAATGGCGGCCGCAGGCCCGTCGCCTATCTGAATGAAACGTTTCTGGAAAGCCCGGACGCCCGCGGCTTACGGATTCTATCCGAATATCTGGAGCCTTTGTCTCACTTTCGCGATGAAAAGGTCCAGGATACGGTGGTTTTCTTTGGATCGGCGCGGATTCAGGAAGAAGGCCCGTTGAGCCAGTATTATCGCGACGCGCGCACGCTGGCCCGCTTGATGACGGAGTGGTCCAGCAAGATCCTGTCGCCCTTTCACCGCTTCGTAATCTGTTCGGGAGGCGGTCCGGGAATTATGGAAGCGGCCAATCAGGGTGCGGCCGACGCGGGGGGCAAGACCATCGGGTTGAACATCGGTCTGCCCTTCGAGCAGCGGCCCAATCCATACATCACACCTGAGCTGGTATTCGAGTTCCACTACTTCTTCATGCGCAAGTTCTGGTTCGCCTACCTGGCCAAGGCGCTGGTGATTTTCCCTGGCGGATTTGGCACTTTGGATGAACTGTTCGAGATCTTGACGCTGGCGCAGACCCGGAAACTGGAAAGCAAAATCGTGATCGTGCTGTACGGATCCAAGTATTGGAAAGAGGTTATGAATTTCGAGGCTTTGGTGCGGCATGGCACCATCGATCCGGAGGACCTGAACCTGTTCCAATACGCCGACGATCCGGAAACGGCCCTTGCCATTTTGCAAGAGAAGCTGACGAAGTATTTTCTGGAGCCGGAGAAACCCCTACCCGAGCCCGTCCCCGAGACGCCGCAAATCGCAAAATCGCGAGTCTGACCGGCGACCGTGACTCTGGACCTCAAATCCCGCTGGAAGCGACAGGGCAAGGTGGAGAAGTCGTTTATCATTCTTGCGGCGCTCTACTTCGTCTTGCTGTTATTCGCTTCAGAGAGCGGTTTCACCGTATTTCTGCAGTTCGTCGTATTCGTTTTGGGTGGATGGGAAATCCTTCGACTGGCTCGCATTGGACTGCGCAGAGCCATCTGGCGGCTCCGCAACCGGCTGATCGTAACTTACGTGTTGATTGCGGTGGTGCCGATTCTGCTGATTATCACTCTGGTGGGTCTGGGCGGCTACATAATGGCCGGCCAGATAGCGATCTATATGGTGCGGAGCGACCTGGACCGGCGCGTAACTTCGCTACAGGCCGCTGTGGAAGGACTGACGCAAGCTAAGCCCACGGCTCGTCAGGAGCTGATGCGCGAGACAGGCGAAATCTATGTCCGGCGCTATCCCGGCATCGAATTTCTGATCCAAGATGGCGGTTCGACGCTGCGCTGGCCCGAGCATGCCGCGATCGATGCGCCTTTGAAGCTCCCGCCGAAAAGCGGCGGCATCGCGTTGCTGCGGGGACGTTATTACGCCTGGTCGAGCGCCGTTCGAGATAGCGCGCGATTTGCGACGCTGATGCCGCTAACCCGTCGTTATATGAGTGAAATGGTTCCCGGATTAGGGGATGTTTACTTTCTGCAGCCCTCAACTCCACCGGTACCTGGCGAGAAGAAAACTGGGCGCTTCACCAGCAAAGCGCTCGGGGACGATTGGGTGGAGACGACACCCGCCGGAGGCGACGCAGCCGGCACGCCGCTGGCCCCTTCGGTCAATCGGTTCGATCTGGATGTCCCATGGTTTTCGGTCATCCGTGTCACCGACTGGAATCATCCAGAGAGCACTCGATCGGCGCTGCTCCTGGCGCACACCCGGTTTTCCGCGCTATTTCAAATTTTGCTGAGCGAGAAACTGGACGTGGTGCAGGGTACGGTGTTGATCTTATTTTACGCCGTATGCATCGCCTTTCTGATCGTCGGAATCATCGGCTTCGCGATCGGGTTCTCGCTTACCCGCACCATCACGGGCGCCGTGCATTCGCTGTACGAAGGAACCCAGCGTGTGATGCGAGGCGACTTCTCGCATCTCATTAAAGTCTCGGGGCGCGATCAGTTGGCCGACCTGAGCTCGTCGTTCAACACCATGACGGAAAACCTGCAGCGTTTGCTGGCGGTGGCCAAGGAGAAGGAACGCCTGCAGGCCGAGATCGAAATTGCGCGCGAGGTACAGGAGCAGCTCTATCCGAAGACTGCTCCCATTATGAAGACTCTGCATATCATCGGCATGTGCCAGCCGGCGCGCATGGTCTCGGGAGATTATTACGACTACCAGGCGGTCGCGGGCGACCAACTCGCAATCGCCATTGGAGACGTCGCCGGGAAGGGAATTTCGGCGGCACTGCTAATGGCCAGCATTCAATCGGCTCTGCGGATGGAATTGCGGGCGTCTTTGGAGCGAGTGGCGGAATTGGCGGCGCCGTCGCATACGCCGGTAAACGGTTTCCGGCTCTCGACCGCGCAAATGGTCTCAGATCTGAATCAGCAGCTTTATGCCACCACTTCCGCTGAGAAGTACGCGACGTTCTGCCTGGCGCTATATGACGAAGCGAGCGGCATGGTGACCTATACCAACGCCGGTCACTTGCCGCCGGTCCTGATTCGCAACGGCTCGGCTAGAAGCCTGGACGTGAACGGGACCGTGGTGGGCGCGTTTCCATTTTCAAAGTACGACGAGAGTAAGGTTCAGCTTGAGAGCGGTGACTTGCTGGTGTGCTACACGGACGGTATCACGGAGCCCGAGAACGAATACGGCGAGATGTTCGGCGAGGAACGGCTGATTGAGCTGGTCTCCAAGCATGCGGATCGAGAAGACACCAGAATCATTGAGACCGTGATGGAGGCGGTCCGGCAATGGACCAACTCGCCGGAACTGACCGACGATATGACGGTCTTGTTAGCGCGCAAACAGTAAGCCATTCCTCAGCAGTTAAAATAGCGACAGCATGCGCCGCTACCGCACCCGGCTGATCCTGATCAGCGCCGCGCTGATCGTAATCCTCGCCGGCGGAACGCTGGGATTCGTCTTCATTGAAGGTTACCCGCCCTTCGATGCGTTCTATATGACGCTGATCACGGTGAGCACGGTGGGGTATGGAGAAGTGCATCCACTTAGCCACGCGGGGCGGGTTTTCAATTCATTTCTGATATTCTTTGGCGTTACGATCATGCTGCTGGCCGTGGGCGGCATGACACAGGCCATTATCGAGCTGGAGTTGAACCAGTATTTTGGAAAGCGGCGGAACAGGAAAATGATCGACAAGCTGAACGACCACTACATCGTCTGCGGTTTCGGGCGCGTGGGCCGGGGCGCGGCTAGCGAACTGCAGCGCGCCGGTGCGCCGTTTCTGGTGGTCGATAAGAATGAAGATCGCGTTGAATGGGCCATGAAATCGGGCATGCTGGCGGTGCTGGCCGACGCGACCAACGACGAGACGCTGCGCGATTCTGGGGTCATGCGCGCCAAGGGCCTGATCGCGACTCTATCCAGCGATGCCGATAATTTGTTTGTCATACTGTCCGCGAAAGCCTTGAAGCCGGGGCTGTTGGTTTCCGCGCGTATCGCTACCGAGGAGACGGAGCGGAAGATGCGCTTGGCGGGGGCGGATTACGTGTTCGCGCCATATGACATGACCGGGTATCGGATGGCGCAGGTGATGTTGAAGCCGCATGTCTTCCAGTTCATCGATTTCACCACCAAGGGGATGGGCCTGGAGGTCGGGATCGAGCAGGTGCGGGTACACGCTTCGAGCGAATTCGTTTCCAAATCGCTGGCGGAAATGCAGCTTCGCAGGGAACTGGGTGTCATCGTGCTCGCGATACGCAAGTCCGACGGCCGCATGCTGTTCAATCCACCGGCCGAGGCCGAAATCCACGGTGGCGATTTCCTGATTGTGATGGGTGAAAGCGCGAACCTGCAGCGCTTGGAACAGATGCTGGCCGAGGTACGCGCATGAAGATTCTGACGGCGGCCCAGATGCGCGAGGTGGATCGCCGGACGAGTGAGCTGGGTGTGCCGGGTCTGATCCTGATGGAGAATGCAGGTCAACGGGTGGTGGAGTTCCTGGCGCGCCACTACGTCCCACTTCAGGCGCAGCGTGTTGTCGTGCTGTGCGGGAAGGGGAATAACGGGGGCGACGGAATGGTGGTGGCCCGGCAGCTTCACACGCACATCCGGCCGCGATCGCTGGATGTGGTTCTGGCGGGTGATCCGGGCGATCTGAAGGGCGACGCGGCGGTAAATTACAAGATGCTGCAGGCGGTGGGATGCGCCGTATCTTTCGAAATTAAGGCGTCCATGGAGACGGCGACGTTGATCGTGGACGCGCTGCTTGGCACCGGTCTCCACGGGCCCGCGACTGGAAAAGCGCTGGAGATGATTACGGCCGTGAACGAACGGTTTCCTTTGGCCGAAGTGGTGTCGGTGGACATTCCATCCGGTCTAGATAGCGATTCTGCGACTCCACCGGGTCCGGCAATCCATGCCAACCACACCCTCACGTTCACGGCGCCGAAGCCGTGCCAAGTGCTTTCGCCGGCCTGCGAATTGGTTGGAACACTGCACGTGGCCGCGATCGGAAGCCCGCCGGATCTATACGAAAAAGATCCCGCGATCTCACTGGCGCTCTCGGAACCAACGTTATTCGCAAAACTGTTTCGACCGAGAGTGCGCGATTCCAACAAGGGTCTGTACGGTCACGTGCTGGTGATAGCGGGCGGGCGTGGGAAGACAGGGGCAGCGGCTATGGCGGGGATCGCGGCGCTGCGCGTCGGGGCTGGTCTGGCGACCGTGGCATCGGCGCAGTCGGCCATCGCTCAAATCGCATCGCACGCTCCCGAGCTTATGACCGAGCCGCTGCCGGAGACCGAGGATGGTTCGATTTCAATGCGCGTTTTGGATCAATTGAGTGCACTATTGGACAAGAAAAATGTCGCGGCGCTTGGACCGGGCATGGGGCGAAACGCCGAAACCACACAGGTCATTCGCCGGCTGGTGAACGAGCTCCCGCGCCCGATGGTAGTGGATGCGGACGGACTGAATGCGTTGGATGCCAAAAACCTGCGCGCCCCTGCGCCGCGCATTCTCACGCCGCACCCTGGGGAAATGGCGCGGCTCACCAATGGCACGGTCGCCGAAGTACAGGCCGATCGCATCGGCTGCGCGCGCTCGTTCGCACAGGAACATGGTGTCCATCTGGTGCTCAAAGGCAATCGCACGGTGATCGCCGCTCCCGACGGTCGAGCGTGGATTAATCCGACCGGTTCGCCGGCCATGGCTACCGGAGGCACGGGGGATGTGCTTACGGGAATGATCGCCGGCCTCGCAGCCCAATTCCCGGATCAACTGGATACGGCCTTGCTCGCCGCGGTCTACCTGCACGGCCGGTCGGGCGAACTGGGCGCTGCGCGACGGGGTGAGAAAGGGTTGATCGCCACCGATCTGTTCGAGTTTTTGCCCGAGGCCATGCGTGAAGTCGCGGATCTTTCACACCCAGTCTGAAGAAGATACGGTCGCTCTAGGTGTAAAGCTGGCAGCAGAGTTGCCGGCGAAAGCGGTGGTGCTGCTGATCGGGAATCTCGGCGCTGGAAAAACGACTCTGGCGAAAGGGATAGTCAAGGGTTTAGGCGCGGCGCAACCCGACGAAGTCTCGAGCCCTACTTTCACCTTGATCCACGAATATAGCCCCAGCGTTTATCACATCGATCTTTATCGCCTGGATCGTGAGGATCAAGTGGCGACGCTCGGGCTGGATGAGATTTTCGACCGCAATGCAGTGGTGTTGATCGAATGGGGCGAGCGATTTGAACGCCTGATGCCGGAGGATCGGATCGAAATACGGCTGAGAGCCATCGAAGAAAATTCTCGTGAGATTGAAGTACGCAGTACAATGGAAGTGTCCTCCCCCCGCACGAGTTAACGCATGAGCTCCGCACCACCCTTCGTACACCTGCATTGTCATACCGATTATTCGCTCCTGGATGGCGCTTGTGAAATTGGCCAGTTGATGGATCTGGTGGTCCAACAGAAAATGCCCGCCGTGGCCATGACCGATCACGGCAATCTCTTCGGCGCCGTCGAGTTTTACAACAAGGCCAAGGAAAAAGGCGTGCAGCCTGTGATCGGCTGCGAGGTCTACGTTTCGCAGCAGGGACTAGCGACGCGCAGCGAGCATGATCGCTACAACCACCTGGTGCTGTTATGTGAAACGCAGGAAGGCTATCGCAACCTTCTGAAGCTGGTCTCGACTTCGTTTCTGGAAGGCTTCTATTACAAGCCGCGGATCGACAAGGATCTGCTGGCGCGGCATTCCAAAGGCCTGATCGCGATGTCGGCCTGCCTGCGAGGCGACATTAACGAGACGATCATGGCTAATCGTTATGAGGAAGCCAAGCGTCTGGCGTACGGGTACGCGGACATGTTCGGCAAAGAGAATTTTTTCCTGGAGATTCAGGACCACGGGCTTGATCAGGACAAAGTAGTGGTGCCCCAGGTCCACCGGCTGTCGCAAGAGACTCGCATTCCGCTGGTGGCCACCAACGATTCGCACTATATGCGCAAGGAAGATGCACGGGCGCACGAAATTCTGCTGTGCATCCAAACCGGCAAGACGATGAGCGATCCGCAGCGCATGCGTTTCACGCAGCCCGAGTTCTATTTGAAGACGCGCGACGAGATGCTGGCCATGTTCGGCGAGTTAGAGGAATCGCTCGACCGGACTTGGGAGATCGCCCAGCGCTGCCAGGTAAATCTCGAAAAGGTGAAGGAGCCGTTCCCCAAATTCGACGTACCCGCGGAACACACTACCGATACATATTTCGAGTACGTCGCCCGCCAGGGATTCGAGAAACGGCGGACGCGCCTTGAGACCATGCGCAAGGCCGGCGCGCTGAAGCACGATCTGGCCGAATATGTGGAGCGCCTGGAGCGCGAGATCCGGATGATCCAGCAGATGAAGTTCTCAGGCTATTTCCTAATCGTCTGGGATTTCATCCGCTTCGCCAAGTCGCGCGGGATTCCAGTTGGTCCGGGCCGCGGCTCGGCAGCCGGCAGCCTGGTCAGCTACTCGATGAATATCACGGATATCGACCCGCTTGAGAATGGGCTCCTGTTCGAGCGTTTCCTCAACCCGGAACGCATCAGCATGCCGGACATCGACATCGATTTCCACACCCGGCGCCGCGGCGAGGTGATCCAGTACGTCACGGAGAAATACGGCCGCGAGCAGGTGGCACAGATTATCACCTTCGGTACTTTAGGCGCGCGCACGGCAATCAAGGACGTGGGACGGGTGCTGGATATCAGCTTCGGCGATGTGGACCGCATCACCAAGCTCATCCCTACCCAGCTCAATATCAAGCTCAAAGAGGCGCTCCAGCAGGAGCCGGCCATTGAGGACGCGGCCCGCAAGGATCCACGACTGAAAGAAGTGTTGGAGGTCGCGGTCAAGTTGGAAGGCATGGCGCGCAACGCGTCCATGCATGCGGCCGGCGTAGTGATTTCGCCGGTTCCGCTGCAGGAACTGGTCCCGCTTTATAAGACCAACAAAGACGAAATTGTCACGCAGTACGACATGGTTGGGCTGGAGAAGCTCTCGCTTCTGAAGATGGATTTCCTGGGCCTCACGACCCTCGACATCATTCAGGACGCGCTGGCGTTGATCGAGCAAAATCACGGCGTGAAACTCGTGATGGAGGACATTCCGCTCGACAATCCGGCCACCTATCAGATCTTCTGCAAAGCCTACACCAGCGGGATCTTTCAGTTTGAATCGCCAGGCATGCGCGATATTTTGCGCAAATACCAGCCATCGCGGATCGAAGATCTTTGCGCGCTCAACGCGCTCTATCGGCCTGGCCCGATTCAGGGCGGCATGATCGACGATTTTATCGACGGCAAGCACGGCCGCAAGCAGGTCACCTACGATTTCCCGGATTTGAAGGAAGTCTTGCAAGAGACCTACGGCGTTATCGTCTACCAGGAACAGGTGATGCAGATCTCCAATCGCCTGGCCGGTTATTCGCTGGGCGACGCCGACATCCTGCGCCGGGCTATGGGCAAGAAAAAACCCGAAGAGATGGCCGCGCAGCGCGAGCGCTTCCTGCAGGGCGCGAAGCAAAAAGGTCTTCCGCAAAAAAAGGTCGAGAAGGTTTTCGACCTGATGGAGAAGTTTGCCGGGTACGGTTTCCCGAAGGCTCACTCGGCCGCCTACGCATATCTCGCCTACGTCACGGCGTACTTGAAAGCGAATTATCCGCTGGAGTTTTTGTCGGCACTGCTGACGTCGGAAATGGGCAACACCGACAAGGTGGTGAAGTACATCAACGAGTGCCGCGAAATGGGGATCGCGGTGCTGCCGCCGGACGTGAGCGCGAGCGGCAAAGACTTCACGCCCGACGGACAAGCGATCCGGATGGGTCTGTGCGCGGTTCGAAACGTAGGCGCCGCTGCCGCGGATTCGATCATTGAAGCGCGGCGAACCGGAGGACCGTTCCAGTCGCTCTACGATTTATGCGAGCGCGTGGATCTCACTAGCGTGAATCGGCGGATTCTTGAAAACTTTATCAAGTGCGGAGCGATGAGCAGTCTCCAAGGCAACCGCGCGCAATTGACGGCTATGCTTGAGAACGCCATGGAATCCGGTCAGCGGGCTTGGAAAGACCGGCAGAGCGGCCAGACCGGACTGTTCGGGATGGTGGCCGACCAACCCGCGCATCAGGAGCATCCGCTGCCGCTGCTGCCCGATTGGACGCCGCAGCAGAAGCTGTCGAGCGAGAAAGAAGTCATCGGCATTTACGTCACTGGCCATCCGCTAGATTCTTACACAGACAAGGTGGCCGAACTGTCCACACACGCAACCGAAACGCTGGAGGGATTGGAGCGCGGCGCCGACGTGGCAATCTGCGGCATCCTAACCGGCATTGTGCGGAAGCGGAATAAGGAAGGCAAGCTTTGGGCGGCCATGCGTCTGGAAGACCGGACCGGAAGCGTCGAAGCCATGGTCTTTACGACGCAATACGATCGGTTGTTCGCGGCCTTGGTGGAAGATCAAGCCGTGCTAGTGCGCGGTATGGTGTTGCCGGAGGAAAACGCTCCGCCGAAGATTTCCGTCCAGGACATCGTCCCGCTGGAAGTGGCGCGCGTCAATCTTCCCACGTTGATATCTATTCGTATTCCAGTGGGCGCCAACGGCACTGTGGACAAGGCCGAAGCGCTGAACCAGCTCTTTACGCGCAAGCGCGGCGAGACCGAGGTGCGGCTGCGCCTCGAGAAGCCCCGCGATTTTTCCGTTATTCTGGATGTGACCCCCAAGGTCCGCCCGGACAAGGAGTTCTGGGCCGAAGTGGAGCGGATCTGCGGACCGGAGTCGGTCGAGATCCTGGCAAGTTAGCCCGCTCGCCGGCATTAGGCTTGGCCCGCGGGCCGGTCGCAATCCGAATGGCAGAACACCCTAAACAACCGTCGTCCCCTCTAAGCACGAACGATGGGGCGGTGCAACCCACGAATCCTACCTGGGAGCGCGTGTTGCTCGCGCGTCATCCTAAGCGGCCCCACACGCTCGACTATATAACCCGCATCTTCACTGGGTTTTCGGAACTGTATGGCGATCGCTTCTTTGGCGATGATCCCGCCGTGGTAGGCGGCATGGCCTCCTTTGAAGGCCGCCCTCTCATGGTGATCGGCCAGCAAAAGGGGCGCGATACTAAACAAAAACTGCATCGGAATTTCGGCATGCCGAAGCCGGAGGGTTACCGCAAGGCCATGCGACTCATGCGGCTCGCCGACAAATTCCGCCGCCCAATCATCACTTTTCTGGACACGCCCGGCGCCTACCCCGGCATCGATGCCGAGGAGCGCGGCCAAGCGGAAGCGATCGCGGTGAACCTGCGCGAGATGTCGCGGTTGGGCGTACCCGTGGTTTCGATCGTAATTGGCGAAGGCGGGAGCGGAGGCGCCTTAGGCCTCGGCGTGGCGAACCGCATTTACATGCTCGAAAATGCCTACTACAGCGTGATCTCGCCGGAGAGCTGTGCGGCCATCATCTATCGGGATTCCGGCAAAGCCTCCGAGGCCGCGCGCGCGCTCCGGATGGCGGCTTCAGATCTGAAGTCGCTGGGGTTGATCGACGGCATCATTCCCGAGCCACCAGAAGGCGCCCACACCGATCCCGATAAAGCGGCCGAGTTCGTAAAACAGGCTATCCGGACGGCGCTCGAAGAGCTCTCATGCCGGTCGGACAAGGAATTAATCGACGATCGATACAAGAAGTTCCGCGAGATGGGTAATTTCTTCGAGGAAGGCACGGGAGCGTGAATAAGACCGTCGTCCTGGGCGTCATCTTTGTAGTCCTGGTGTTGGTATTCCTGGTCTATTCGAGCATGCATATCGCTAAGTACCGAGTGGAGGTATGCGTGGCATACAAAGGCAGAAACGATTGCCGCATCGCTTCGGCCGACACCCAAGACCACGCGCTGAGAAGCGCTCAATCCAATGCCTGCGCCTTACTGGTTTCGGGAGTTACCGAGGTGATGCAGTGCGAGCACGCCGATCCAACCAGCGTTAAGTGGCTGGAGACGAAATAGATACATAGCTAGAAATACTGAGTGGCTAGTTCTGGCTTCGCTTCAACAGCCTTCTGCCAGCAGGTGCGCGCTTCTTGTTCCTGCCCCAGGGCCTTGAGTGCATGTCCGAGATTCAGCAACGCTTCGGCGAAAGCCGGTTTCTCTTCGGTAGCGCGTCGATAAGAGCGGGCAGCCTCTTCGTGCAGATTCGATCGCTGCAGCAGGATGCCGATGTTGTAGGACAGCTCGGGCATGGTGTGGCCCAATTCGCCGAGTTGCTTTTCGATGTCGAGAGCCAGAATATAATCGCCCATGTCAACGACCACCGCGGCCAAGGTGCGCAGCGCATCGGCGGACTTGGAATGACGCGCCACGGCTTGCACCAATGTTGCTTTGGCGGCCTCGAGTTGCCCGGTACGCCATTGGGCCAAGCCCAAATTGATCAGCGCATCCAGCCAGTCCGCTCGTTTGTTCACGCATTTACGAAAGGGCTCGATGCTCCCGGCGTAGTCTCCGCGCAACAGACGGTAATAGCCCAAACGGAACCAGGCATCTTCGCGCTCCGGCTCGCGTTCGAGCAGCTTCTCCATGGCCTTCTCGGCCTCTTCACTGTTCGCCTGACGTTCGAAAACGTTGGCTAAGTTCCAAAGAGCTCCGGTGTGACCAGGCTCCAACTGCAACGCTCGCTCGTAAGCCTTGCGCGCTGCCGGCAGATCGCCGCGCTCCTGCAGCGTGGCGCCGAGATTGGCGTAGGGTAATGCGCTTTCAGGACGAATCTTGATCGCCTCGGAATATGCCTGGCCGGCCTGCTCCAGCCGATTCGTCTTTTGATACGCCACCCCGAGATTAAACCAGGCTTCGAACGAATCCGCCGCGATCTTTACCAACTGAGCGCCTTGTTGGGCGGCCGTCTTGAAGTCCCCCCGAGCGATGGCCGCCGCAACTAATCCTTCGACAGCCGGACGCGCGCCAGGCTTCACCCGCAGCAGCTTGTCGCAATACTCCCGTACCTTGGCGTCATCGCCCAGTTTCAGCGCCAGGCCGATCATGTTGGTGATGAGATCGGCATTGGCGCCATTCGCCGGGAGCAATTTCGCATACAACTGCATCGCTTCGTCCGCTCGCCCCATGGATTGCAAGGCGATGGCCTTGCCGTACAGCGCTTTGTCGTAGCCGGGCTTGGCAGTCAGGCAGACTTCGAAGGCCGCCAAGGCTTGTTCGGCGCGATTCAGATGAAGCTGGCAAACGCCGAAACCAAGATTGGCTTCGTACAGCTTGGGGTCCAGCTCGAAAGCCTTTTGGAAAACTTTGCCAGCCTCTTCAAACTTGTCCAGTTTTTCGAGACATAGCGCGGCGTTGTAGACCGCCGCCTTGTGATTGGGCTGCGCGCTTAAGACCTTCTGATAGCCCTGCAAGGCCTCTTGATATTGACCCAGCTGAAACTCCAGGTGCGCTTCGGTCCAATCCAGCTCCAGCAGGGCTTCGCCCTTTTCTATAGCCGCCCGAACTTCGCGCAAGGCCTGTTCCGTCTTGCCTTCCATGTTGAGCGCCAGTGCCTTGACTAGTGCCGCGGACTGCACTGGCCGCTTCTCACTCTTTGAATCCAGAGTGTCGTGCCGTGCCAGGGCCTCTACCAGTTCGCTATCTACGAACCATAGCCATTGATCGTTTGTTTGTTCCATGGAATTCTTCGTCACTTGATTCCCCCGGACAGGTAAGACAGCGATACCGACTTGATCTTGCCCCGCTCGCTTCGTTCGTTCAGGAAGCCTACGCCGCCGGACTTGATTTGATCGTCCGTCCAGACATCTACTGGTTGACCTTGCACATAGGTATTGAACTTGGGGCCGCGGACATCCATGCGGATGTTGAAGACCGTGTCGTTCTTCACCGGCACCTCGATCGGAACCCTGCCCACTTGCACTTGCCGGCCTTTGAGGACGATGTACTTGTACAGCACAACCGTCAGGGGTAATTCCGGCGACACGAGCTGCAGCTTCATGGCGTAGTAATTGTTTGGATCTGCCGCGCGGAAGATCCATCCAATGCTCTTGGTGTCAATCTGCCCTTGAAACTCGATACGGTAATCGGAAAGCTTTAAAGATGGACGATAGATTGTGATTTGCCGGTCGCCGTGGAGACCGGCCGGGTCGCCGGCCCAGTTCTCAACCCATCCCCCTTCTCCCACCATGATGCTCATGCCGACGTCGCTCGCTTTGGCTGGATTAGCGGAAGTTTTGGCTTTGCCGGTTACTTGGACGTAGACACCAATCCCGATCACCGCCGCTAAAGCAGCCATGCCGATCTTGACCTTGAGTGAGCCGAACATGGATGTGTTAACGACAGCGCCGAAGTTCGGTACCGTATGGTCGGCGGATGCCCCGGGGGCGGATATTGCGGCTGCAACATGTGCTTTACCCGCGGCGGCTTTACCCGCAGGGGCTTTAACCTCGGGAGCCCTAACTGTGGGAACTTTAACGGCGGGCGGTTCTTTGGAGACCGGGGCTTTCTGAACCGGCTCGCTCTTAGGTGGCGGACTGGCCTTGGTCGCGGCGATAGGCTCAGGCTTCTGAGTTTGTGCCGGTGGCAATGTTTGCGTCTTCACGACTGGAACGCTCTTCACCGGGACAGGCTGGGCCAATGGTTCTGGCTTGGGCAGCGATGCAGACTGGGCTGATTGAACCGGTTGGGCAAGCGGAGGAGCGGGCTGCTGGGCTTTGGCTGCGCCGGCCGGTGGGACAGTCTTCTTGGCAGGCGGAGGAGCGGGCTGTGCGGCCTTCGAGGTTTCGACAGTAGGTGCGGGCTTGACCCTTTGCACGGGCTGCACCTGGGGGCTGAAGCCTCGTGGTGCTGGAGCCACCTTTGGGCGCAGCGGCAAAGCCTTGAGCCGAGGAAGCAATGGATGTCCGTTGGCCAGAAGGGCACTGGCATCGATCGCTGCGGTCGCCTTGGGCGGGGCGAAGCTTTTGACCGGGATGGCTATTAATGCGGCTTCGCGCGGCGATTTTTCTGCCGGCGATGGTTTTTCTGGCGACGGCCGGGCGGGCGATGGTTTGGATTTTTCCGCCGCCGGTACAGCGCCAGTTGCTAGTGATGCGGCTTCTGCGGGAGGCGCCGCGGGCTTAGCCTCCTTGCGATCCCGCATGTCCTGATGGAGTCTTGACAGAGCTTCGAGCGCCGCCCGGGGAGTCGGGGCAGTTGCAGGCTGATCCGGCGGCTCAGGCGCAGGAGCATCGTCCCTTGGAATGGCCGGAACAATGAGGTCGACCGGCCCTTCAGACATAATTTCGCTCGCCCAAGATTCCGGAACTGTAACCTCGCACTCTTCAGCCGGATATGCGATGCCGGCGGGCGCCAAATCCAGCAGACCGAGAACCTGGACTCCCACGGGGAAAGAGAAATCGAGAGCTCCGTTGAGGCTCGCGTAGCAACTGCTTTCCGATGGCCGCGGCAAAATTTCAATGGTTACGGACCCGCCCCGCTGGAATTCGTGCGACGAGGTCACCGTCAAGGGCAGGCTGAGGTGCACGCGTGGAACCCCGCTTTCCCGAGGCGTCACGCTGGTATCCATGAGCGCAAAACTGTTCTCGCAAACCCCCGGCTGCATCTCCAAAGGCAAGAGATTAGCGGACGGTAAGGTGAAAAACGGATGCTTTATGGAGGGGCCTTCCAAGCGCCAGGTGGGGGCGAGCGGTGGCGAAGCGGGCTCTGCCGCCTCCTCAGACACCCATGGTTCTAGGTAAGTTACAGGCTCCTCGGGAACCGCAATGGAGGGCGTTTCCATCACGAACCCAGCCATTGCCGGGGGCGGAGGTTCTGGTGGTGCGGCGATCACGCGTCGCGCCACCGGAGGTGGTGGGAGGGCAGCCTCCTCCTCCTGAACGGCCACTTCTTCGGTTTGCATTGCCCCTTCTTGGGCTTGCACAACAACTTCTTCGATTTCCGGTGCGATTTCTTCCACCGACCGTTCCGCCACAGCCACAGGAGCTGCCGGACCGGGGGCGGACTTCGGCGCGACTTTGCTTTCATCCGCTCTGGACCGGGCCTGCAGTAGACGGCTGAGGCCCAAGCGGTTGTACTCTTCCTGATAGCTGTGCTTGTGAGCGTCGGAACAGAACTCGCCACCTTTAGTGAGCCGTTTCAGCAGCGCCAGTTCCTTGCCACAGTACAGGCAACGCATATGCGTGTAATCGGCTCTTAGGGGCGAATCATGAAGAGTGACATTAGGAGTTTCTATACGGTAAAGCGCTTATCGATCCTTTATAAGGTGACTACCTTACTACCATCAGCTAATTGGGAGCTCTTCCTACAGGTTTGCTGTCTAAGTAGGCGCAACTCCAAGGGCATGGCAACTGGATCTTAACGTCGGAGGCGCCTGGCAGCCAGCCCAAAAAATAATGTGTTTATCGGTGGGGTCTCTAAAGTCGGGGCCTTATCCTAACGATCATACTATCAGCGCGGGGAACGTTCACTGGAACTAGTTAAGTTCCCCCGTTTCGAGATGGCGGGTGCGGATGTTTTATCCGGCACCAGCGAGGATGGACGCCGGGAATTCCTTGTGTCGCTATCGAGGGAACGACCGTAAACGCTAGGAGAACTTATGGTGAAACACGA